>JAEWKZ010000005.1 GCA_023393525.1 Pseudomonadota bacterium
GAGCCGCGACGCCGGAATGGTTCTGCCGGGGGCCTTGACCCGTCCCCGAGGATGCACTAGTGGTTTACCTGTTTGTTTTTGAAAATGTCGCTTTCGCTTTGCCCGCCACAAGCCAATTGGTGGGCAAAGCATCTTTTTTTTTATTGGCTCAATGCTATTTTTACGCACAAAGGATGATGATGAACAGGATTCCCATTTCAGTCGAAGGCTACAAGCGTTTGGAAAAGGAACTGGAAGATCTCAAGAAGGAACGGCCAGCCATTATCCAGGCCATCAAGGAAGCCCGGGAGGAAGGAGATCTGCGCGAGAACGCCGGCTACGACGCCGCCCGCGAGCGACAGGGCATGCTGGAGGCCCGGATCAGCCACATCGAATCGCGCATGATCCGTTTCGAAGTCATCGACATCGACACCCTGGAAAGCGACCGCGCCGTCTTCGGGGCCACGGTCACCGTCGAGGACATGGAGAGCGGGGAGCAGAAGACCTACACCCTGCTCGGACCCGACGAGGCCGATCACACCAAGGGCACCATCTCCATCGAATCCCCCGTGGGCCGCGCCCTGCTCGGCAAGCAGGAGGGCGACGAGATCTCCGTGCAGGTCCCCAAGGGCCGCGTGGACTACGAAGTGATTTCCGTCAGCTTCCAGGGAACCGCCGGGCTGAAGTAGCCGCGAACATACCGTGATGCACGGCCTCCGCGGGGTTTCCCGCGGGGGCTTTTTTTTCAGCCGCCCGACTTTTTGGCGATTATGCCGCGCTGGGCGAGAAAGGCCAGCAGAACGTCGCGGTGCTCGCCCTGGAATTCGAGAACGCCGTCGCGCAGGGTGCCGCCGCAGCCCAGCCGCTTCTTGCAATCCGAAAGCAGGGTCCTGAGTTCGGTTTCAGTCAGCCCAAGGCCGGTCACGACGGTGACGCCGGCGCCCTTGCGGCCCTTGGTCTCCCGGCCCACGCGCACCGGGCCCCGGGCCTGGGGTTTGGCGTGATCGCAGGCGCATTCGACCCGTCCGCATTTGCGGCAGGCGGGTTTTTCCGTTGAATAGACGGTCATGTAGGATTTGGCGGTCATTGGATCTTCCTTGCGCATGGCCGGACACAGCGGGACCGGCATTGAACGCGGGCACAATGCGGCAGAGTCAGGGCCATGACAAGGCGCTCATGGCCCGGGCCGACGCCGGATCTGGGCGGCGGAGGGGATGATGCGCTCCATGTCGCGCATGTAGAGCGCGATCCTTTGCCGGGTGCCCTCGTCGATCAGGGACTTGGACGCGTTTTCGTACTCGTGGTGGGCCATGAAGCACCAGGACAGGCCGCGCAGGATGATGACCTGCTCCATGATCGCGCTGAGGCGCATGAGTTCTTCCAGCGCGGGAGGATTGGGCAGTTGGCGGTGATAGGCCCTCAGGAACATGGTCTTTTGATCCGGGGTCAGGAGCGTCTCGGTTTTCCAGAGCGTGGTCGTGGGTGACAGGAAATGTCCCAGATCCTGATATCTGCTGGAAACCACGGCTTTTTCCCAGTCCACCAGATACGCCTTGCGCGGGGAAATCAGGAAATTCCCGGAATTGACTTCCGTGTTGACCACGCAGAGCCGATCGGCTGCGAAGATGGCCCGGTTGTCCTCTCCGAGCCGGACGATGCGTTCGTGGTAGCCAAGAAGCATCTCGCGCTGCCGGGTCAGGCCATGGCCGGGATAGCGCCTGATGAGGGCCAGGCTTTCGGCGGCGATGGCCGCCACCGGATCTTCCTGGACGAGCAGTCCAGAACACGGCGGCAGGGCGTGGATGCGGGCGAAGATGCCGGCCGCGCGTTCCAGATCGCGTCCGTAGTCCAGCGCCTTTCCCGGCAGATGCTCCATGAGCATGACGCCACCGCCGAAAGGCCGGGAGTCAGGATGCACGCGCAGAGGGCGCGGCGTCACCCCTGAAGCTTCGATGCACCGCAACACATTGAATTCATATTCGATCTGTTTTTCCAGACCGAGTTGGCTGCCATGGTTGACGCGAAAGACCAGCGATGTCTGCCCGCTTCGCACCAGAAAATTCCGATTGTATTCGCCGGCGGCCAGAAAGCTGACTGTCGGCTCGCCCTGCACCCATTTCTGGTCGACCAGAAAAGAGCGGATCAGCTCTTCCATGCTTCCTCCACCACTCCCAGGGCGCGAATGAGGCCCATCGAGCGTGTTTGCCGGTTTCGGTTGCGGGCGGCGTAGGCGTGCAGGTCTTCCAGTGTGTCCACATCCGGCCAGGCGGGCAGAAGGCGATGCGTCAGGCCTGCCGACGCGCAGTTGGCCAGGGTTTGCCGCAGCACGTCGGGGCCGCTCCAGGCCACTCCCGCGAAAATGTCCGGGGGCGGCGGCTCGCTCATTCCCAGAAGATAGAAGCCGCCGTCGGTGGCCGGCCCAAGACAGACCCGGGCGCCGCCCAGAGCCGTGAACGCTTCGCGTATGCGCTCTCCCGGCAGGTCGGGCAGGTCGCTGCCGATGAGCACGACGGCTTCGCCTGTCTCGGCGAGGCTTTGGCGCAGGGCGCGCAGCATGCGCTCGCCCAGGTCGGCCCCCTGCTGCGGCAGGCATCGGAGTCCGGGAAAGAGGCGTTCGTAGGCGGCCAGGGGAAGGAAAGGGTCGCAGCACAGGGTCACGTCCGCGCCGATCCCGGCCAGCATGCGCAACTCGTCCTCGATGAAGGCTGCTTGCAGATTCGCGGCGTTTTCCGCTCCCACGCCCCGGGCGAGCCTGGTCTTGACCATGCCGGGCTGCGGGAACTTGATGAAGAGGAGCACGCGCATGGTTCAGCCGCCATGCCTGCGGTACAGGCGGGATAGAAGTTTCGGGGCGACCCCCAGGTGGTGAAGCAGGCGCAGGCAGAGGTTGCGCAGGGTGCAGCGCAGCAGGCCTTCGCGCAGCTGGCGGCGGGCGGAGGTGCGCACCGGCATGGCCAGGATGCGGATCGCACGGCCTTGCCTGCGCAGTCGGGTCATGAACTCCAGATCCTCCATGATCGGAACGGGCGGGAATCCGCCCAGTTCGGCGAAGACGCTCGCACGCACGAAAATGGCCTGGTCCCCGTAGGGAACGCGGGTGAACCGGGAACGGAGGTTGGCGGCCCTGGCGATGAAGGCCAGCCCCGGCGTGCGGGGTTCGTAGGCCAGACTGAAGGCGCCGCCGGAAATGGCCGGGTCGTTCAAGGTCTGGCGGATGAGGGTGAAGGCGTTGTCGGGCAGGATGGTGTCGGCGTGAAGGAAAAGCAGGATGTCGCCGCTTGCGGCGGCCGCTCCCGCGTTGAGCTGGACGCCCCGGCCGGGCGGGGAAGCCAGCCCCAGGACGGGATAGTTGCGGATGCGCCGCAGGGTGTCGCCTTCGGGCGCGCCGTCGACGACGATGATTTCCACCTCGTCTTTGCGCCCCGCCTCCCCCGCGTCCGCGCGCCGCGACAGATCGTCGAGCAGCACGGCCACGGCTTCCTCCCGGTAGACGGGGATGACGACGGAGATTTTCATTCCACCACGACGGACTGTCCCAGACTGCGGCACAGGCACAGCCGCGAGGAGCGGACCAGGACCATGAGCGGGCCTCCGGCGTTGGAGATCATCTCGACCTCCGTGCCCGGAGTGATGCCCATGGCGGCGAGCTTGCTCAGGTGGCAGCCCTGGGATTTGACGAGGCAGCGGACCACGGCCTTTTCGCCGTCCTTGAGGTCGCACAGGGTGCGCGCTCCCCCCGCCGTGTCTTTGAGTTTGCAGAAGAACTTCACCATCCCATCCTTATGCCGAGTTGGTAGACCCCTACGGCCAGGGCGAAGGCGAAACCCGTGTTGAAGACGACGCTGAACGCGGCCCAGCACCAGGACGCCTCGCGGGCGATGGCGACCACGGTCACGAAGCAGGGGGAGTAGAGCAGCACGAAGAGCATCAGGCTGACGCCGACGCTGGCGTTCCAGCCGGGAGCGGAGGCGATGCGGGTCGAGAAGCCCTGTTCCGCGTCGTCGCTCAGGGAGTGGGCCGTGGCCAGGGTGGAGATGATGACCTCCTTGGCCGCGATGCCGCCCAGGAGGGCGATGTTGGTGCGCCAGTCGAACCCGGCCCAGGCGGTGACGGGTTCGATGCTGCGCCCCAGACGGCCGGCCAGGGAGTTGGCCAGCGCTTCTTCCTTGAGACGCAGGTTCAGTTCGGCGATGTCGTTTTGCAGCGCGAGACGGATTTCCTCCACGGGTTCCGAGGCCAGCCGGGTCTCCAGGCGTTCGATATCGGCCTCGATGGGGGCGGCCAGCTGCGGCGAGAGGGCCGGGAAGGTCATCATGGTCCAGATCAGCACGGAGATGGCCAGGATGACCGTTCCGGCCTTCTTGATATACTGCCAGCCGCGTTCCCAGGTGTGCAGGACCAGGCCCAGGGTCGTGGGCATGCGGTAGGGCGGAAGCTCCATGACAAAGGGCGTGGAAGGGCCGCGGATGACCGACGAGCGCAGCAGTTTGGCCACCACCAGGGCGGCGGCCCAGCCGGCCAGGGTGATGAGGAACATGACTCTGGCCCCGTGGCCGGGGAAGAAGGCGGCGGCAAGCAGGATGAACACGGGCACCTTGGCCCCGCAGGCCATGAAGGGCGCGGTCAGGAGCGTGGCCAGCTTTTCCTTGGGGCTGCGCAAGGTGCGCGCGGCCATGACGCCGGGCACGGCGCAGCCGCCGGGGATGCCGCCGGAAATGATGAAGGGCACCACCGAACTGCCGTGCAGTCCGAAGGCCCGGAAGACCCGGTCCAGCATGTAGGCCATGCGCGCCATGTAGCCCGAATCCTCAAGAAAGGTGATGCCCAGGAACATGATCAGGATCAGCGGAACGAAACCGAGCACCCCGCCCACGCCGGCGATGACGCCGTCCACGATCAGGGATCTGGTCAGGCCTTCCGGCATCCGCATGGCCAGGGAGGAGAGCCAGCCGAAAAAGGCTTCGACCCAGCCCATGGGCACCTGGCCGATGGTGAAGGTCAGGCTGAAGAGGCCGTAGAGGATGGCCAGCATGATGACCGGTCCGGCCACCTGGTGGGTCAGCACGCTGTCGATCTTGTCCGAGAAATCGGCGCGGTTCTGCAGGTCGGGCGTGGTCGTCAGCACGCCCTGGCGCAGGATGGAGGAGATGTATCCGTAGCGGTAGTCGGCCACGATGAATTCGGGCTGGGTCTTGAGCGTTTTCTCGCAGTGCCTGGCGACGGCGTCGGCCATGTCGCGCATGCGGCGATGCAGTTCCGCGTCGGCCTCGAAAAGTTGGCGCACGACGAGGTCGTTTTCCAGAAACTTGAGGGCCAGCCAGCGCGGCGGATATGTTTTTGTCAGAAAGCCGCGCTGCGCGATGAGTTCCGTCATTTCCTGCAAGACCGGATCGAGGTCCGGACCGTAGGAGATGTGCAGGGGGTGCCAGGATTTTTGCGGATGATCCAGGGCGGCCGCGAGCGCGGCCCGCACGCCCTTGCCTGATCTGGCCACCGTGCGCACCACGGGCACGTGCATCAGGTTCGCCAGCCGGTCGGAGTCGATGCGCATGCCCTTGGCTTCCAGGGCGTCGACCATGTTCAGGGCCACGGTCACGGGGATGCCGATCTCCAGAAACTGAACGGTCAGGTACAGGTTGCGCTCCAGGCTGGTGGCATCGAGCACATTGATGACGCCCTGGGGCCGCTCATGGATGAGAAAATCCCGGGCCACCAGCTCCTCCTGGGAATAGGCGGTCAGGGAGTAGGTGCCGGGCAGGTCCACCACGCGGGTCAGACCCGACGGCGTTTCGACGTATCCTTCCTTTTTTTCCACGGTGATGCCGGGATAATTGCCGACATGCTGCCGCGAACCCGTCAGGGCGTTGAAGAGGGTGGTCTTGCCAGCGTTGGGATTGCCGGCCAGGGCGATGGTTGCGACTGGTTCAGACAAGGTCGTTATCCGGGATTTCGACGGTGATGAAGTCGGCTTCGCTGTTGCGCAGGGTCAGCGTGAAACCTTTCAGGCGCAGGGCCACAGGATCTTTGAGCGGGGCGCGGCCGATGACGGCTATTTCCGTGCCGGGCACCAGGCCCATGTCCCGGATGCGGCGGCCGAGCTCCCCCTGCGCGCCGATGCTTCTGATGATGCCGTGCTGGTCCACACGCATTTGACGCAGATTGACAGTGATGGGCACAGGTTCTCCTTGGTGAATTCGTGTGTCTTGCATGGAAGACCGAGTGAGATTATTTAGTACGTCTAATTTGTCAAGCGTCAAGACCTGTCCGTGGTCTTGGTGACGGAATTCAATAACTTGTTTTTGTTCGAAATTTGACAGGTCCCGCCATGTGGCCGCGCCCTGCCGGCAACCGGTTTTCCGTGCGGGATTCAGGGCTGTCCGGAGCACTTGTCGTCAAGGCGTTCGAGGCAGGATTTGATGCATTCGGAGCAGTTGGTGCACGTCCCGCGGTCATTGCAGGATCGGGTGAAGGCTTCCAGCCAGTCCTTGCCCGTGCGGGGGCAGGTCATGATGAAGCGGGCGAACTTGGTCAGGGTTTCCAGGCTCTCGTCGTCGATATGGTGTTCGAGCTTGCAGGCCGTGTCCTCGGCCACTTCCGGCCTGATCTGCAGAAAGGTGTGCAGGAAGTCGTAGAGCACCTTGTGCCGGTGCACGATGCGGGTGGCCGTGCGGAATCCCTCGGGAGTGAGGGTCACCGAACTGTAGGGCTGGTAGTTGATGAGCCCGCGCTGGGAAAGTTTCTGCAGGGCGTTGGTGACGGAAGCCCTCTGCACGCCCATGGCGTCGGCGATGTCCTTGGCCCGGGCCTCGGAATTGACCGACTCCAGGGAGAATATGACTTCGAGGTAGTCTTCCAGGTTGGAGGACATGTGATCCATGGCGTGTTCCTTTTGCGGTTGCGGACAAAATGTTAGTTACGACTAGTAATTTTGCACGCAAGAGGCAAGAGGAAGATGGGCCGAGGGATGGGGCGGA
Source organism: Pseudomonadota bacterium (assembly GCA_023393525.1). Taxonomy (GTDB): domain Bacteria; phylum Desulfobacterota; class Desulfovibrionia; order Desulfovibrionales; family Desulfomicrobiaceae; genus Desulfomicrobium. The sequence continues at coordinate 6,954 of JAEWKZ010000005.1, forward strand.
CAGCCCCTTTTCAGACACCCAAAAAATGGGTACGTATCGCTGATTGTTGTCGCTTGAACCCACAGGAGAGAAATTTGTCTGATATACCGCTGCTTTCCATTGACGAAACGCTTCAGCGCATGTCCGGAGACCGGGAATTGCTGGTCAATCTCTTTCAGCTCTACATCGACGATGCGCCCAAAAAACTGCGCGGCATCGAGGAATACGCTGGCGCCGGGGAATTCTATCAGATCGAGCGCACCGCCCATTCCCTGAAGGGCGCCTCTGCCACGGTGGGCGCGGCCCGGCTCTGCGGGCTTGCCGCCGATCTGGAGCAGGCCGCCAAGGCCGGGTCGCAGGATCGGATCGACGCCCTGCGCGTGGAGCTGTCCCGGGTCTGCGACCAGACCCTTGAGTCCATGCGCAGGTTTTGCGCGGACTAGGGCCTGGCCTCATCCGGCATGGCGAACATGCCGTCTTCGTAAATGACCGTTTTCGTGCCGCCGCGCAGGAAAGCGGTCACTTTTTTGGGCTCGGTGTTGACCAGGTCCCAGTGCAGGGCCGAATCGTTGAAGCCCAGTTCCTTCTTGAGCTCCTCCGTCAGTTCCGCCGGATTTCCCGCGTAGGTGTCCGCATAGGACGCGCCCACCGCCACATGGCAGTTGCCGTGCTCGCCGCCGAAGTTCTCGTCGAAGAGCGTGTGCGCCATGAAGGCGTTGATGGGTGAGAATCTCTTGTCGGTCAGCGAAAATTCGCCAAGCCGGCACGCGCCTGGGTCCATCTCCAGCTGGGAACGCACGAATTCCTCTCCCTGGTCGGCCTTGACCACCCTGGCCCTGCCTTCCGAGAATTCGAGGGTCACGCCGCTGACCAGGTTGCCGCTGCGATAGGAGGGCTGGTCGGCGTGGTAGGTGCCTTCGGTCAGGCGGTGGTCCGGTGAGATGAACAGTTCGAAGCTTGGGATGTTGTGCCCCGAAATGCCGATCCAGCAGCGCGACGCGCCGGGGTATATCTTCAGGTCCGTGGATGCGGATTGCACATGGTAATACTCCACGTCCATGGCGTTGAGCCATTCCTTGACGCCGTGGGCCTGGCGGAAGATTTCCTCCCAGGTGGCCACGGGGTCGGCGTCGTCGAGGTAGGAGGCGCGCACGATCTGGGCCGCGTAGTCCTCGGGGGAGAGTCCGGCGTTCTCGGCCAGGGCGGGGGTGGGCATCAGGCACAGGGTCCAGCCGAATTGCCGGGTGGCTTCGCGCTTGTCCAGGATGTCGCGCAGGTATTTGCGAGCCAGGGAAAAGGCGGCGATCTTGGTCGGTGGGATCTCCTTCAGGTGCGTGATGGAGTCCGGGGCCAGCAGGGAGACCAGGCCTCCCAGGCGTTCGTAGAGTTCGCGGTCGCCGGGCACGACGAAGGACAGCTGCTCCTGCCCGGCCCGGCTGAAATAGCCTTTTTCAAGGACGCTCGGCGGGTTGATGCGCAGGACCGGATTGAGCCCTTGCGACAAAATCAGGTCCTGCATCTTTTCGGCCAGGGGCAGGGCAGCGAGGTCCGTGCGCACCAGAACGACGTCTCCGGGCGCAAAGGGGGTGACGCGGGCCTTTTGCATACCCCAGAACAGGACCTTGGCATATTTTTCGAGCTGGATTTCAGTCAGCATGGGATGCTCCTTGGGGCCGGGCGTCGCAGCCCAGGCGGGTGTTCAGGTTTCGGCGGACGGTATCGTCGAAGACGAAGTCCTCCGAGGGGAGGAGTCCGTTCTTCCTGCGCCAGGACTGGTGCAGACTGTGGTAGCTTTTGTCCATGGCGGCGCCCGGATCGAGGTCGAGGCTTTCGGCGATGGATGCGATGTCTTCCGGGGCGGCCTCGATTTCAAGAAAATGGCCGAAGGGCAGGATGTCCAGAAATACCAGGCCGCGCGGCAGTTCCCACACGGCGCGGAACTTCTCGTAACGCAGCCGTGGCGAGTAGCCCAGCCCGCGCAGGATGGCGTCCATGGCGCACGGGTCCTCGACCCTGCTTTCGCGCTCGACGCGGCTTTTGACGCCGCCGATTTTGGGGCCGGGCAGGGGCTCCTTGAAGGTCAGGGTCGAGGTCAGGGCGCGGCGCAGGCGCAGCAAGCGTCCGCAAGCGGCGAGTTCCCCTCCGCGATCGTAGACCGTGTTGGACTCGAAATGCCAGGGCGCGCGCAACCGCCCCAGGGGTTCCAGGCGCGTCTGCGCTTCCAGGCAGTCATGGAGCCGGAACTTCGCTTCGTGTTCGATGCTCACGGCGCTCACCAGAAAACCCAAAGCACGATGGGCGCCAGGGCCAGGCGGTACCAGGCGAAGGGTTTCAGGGTCAGGCGGCCGAGCAGGGCGATGAAGCCCTTGACCGCGGCCCAGGCCGAGACAAAGGACACGGCGAAGCCCGCGCCGAGAATCAGAAGATCGTCGGGGCTGAACAGCCGCCAGCTTCCCAGCAGGTCGTAGCCCGTGGCCGCGAACATGAGCGGCACGGCGGCGATGAAGGAGTATTCGGCTGCGGCGCGGCGGTCCACGCCCAGAATCATGCCGCCCATGATGGTCGCGGCCGAGCGTGAGAAACCGGGCCACAGGGCCAGGCATTGGAAGCAGCCGACGCCCAGGGCCAGGGCGGGAGTGATGGAGTCCAGATCGGCGACGCTTTTTCTGATTCGCATCTTTTCGACCACCAGGATGGCCGCCGCGCCGGCCATGAGGGCAAAGGCCACGGTCACGGGGGAGAAGAGATGCTCCTTGATGGCCGAATGGGCGAAGAGGCCGAGCAGGGAGGCGGGCAGCGAGGTCAGAAAAAGGAGCCACAATCCGCGCAGTCCGCCGAAAGCCCGGCCCGTGGGTCGCACCAGGCCCCAGAAGGTGCTCCGGTACATGACGACCACGGCCAGGATGGCTCCGAGCTGGATCACGACTTCGAAGGTTTCGGCCTTGGCTCCGGTGAAGCCGAGCAAATGCCCGGTGATGATCAGGTGTCCGGTGGAGGAGATGGGCAAAAACTCGGTCAGGCCTTCGACGATGCCCAGGATGATGGCGTTGAGGTATGATGTCATGGGATTCGGGGAAAAAAGTGGAAAAAGCCGTCCTACTCACGGGCGGGGGAGGGGTCAATACCGCCTTGCCCGCGAGCCGGGCTTGCGGTAATTTCGCACCCTTTGATCACAAGGGGAACAACGTGCGTACACTTCGGTTTTACAAGGCAAGTCCCGGCGGCAATGCGACCATCCTCATCCTTGATGCCGTGCCGCCTGGACAACGGGCGCGGATTGCCCGGCTCCTTATGGACGCGAATCATCTGCAGGCCGAGCAGGTCGGATTCCTAGACCTTGGGGCCGACCCCGTGCGTCTCGACATGATGGGCGGCGAATTCTGCGGGAACGCATGCCGCGCGGCCGCGGCGGTCATGGCCCGGGAAGGCGTCGGGCTGGTCCGGACCGGCGAGGATCTGCGCGGTGAACTTCGGGTCTCGGGCGTTGACCGCCCGGTGGCGTTGCGGGTCGCCGTGGATGGGGATGAATGCTGGGTCGAGATGCCGCTGCCCGGAGTTTTCGCCGCCGGAAGGCAGGACTGGATTTCGGAGCTGGAACCGGGCCTCGGGCTGGTGCGCCTGCCGGGCATCACGCATCTGTGTCTTGACGAGGAGATGCACCCGTTCGCCGAGGATTTCGAGAATGCCTGCGCTACCCTGCGGGCAAGGTTCGGCCTGGACGAGGAGGCCGTGGGCTGCATCTGGTATCGGACCAGTCCCGCGTGCGCCATCAAGCCCGTGGTCTGGGTGCGTTCCACCGCCTCCACGCATTACGAGACCGGATGCGGTTCCGGCAGCCTGGCTCTGGCGCTGTGGCTGGGGCGTGGGAAAAATTTGCCCATGGACCTGCGCGTTCTCCAGCCCAGCGGCAGCGAGATCGGCGTGCGGGCCGACGTTGATGGTCCCGGCGTCTGGATTTTTGGACCCGTGACCCTGGTCGCCAGAGGCGAGGCCTTTCTTTAAGCTATTTCTTCATCTGGATGGCCGTCTGCACGACCTGGTCGCCCGTGGTGATGACCTTGCTGTTGGCGTCGAATCCTTTCTGGGTGACGATCATGTTCACGAATTCCGTGGCCAGGTCGACGTTGGAATTCTCCAGGCTGCTGGTGATGATGCTCCCGATTCTTCCCTCGCCGGCCCAGCCCGTGATTACCGCTCCGGAGTCCTTGGTCGCGGAAAAAAGGTTGCCGCCTTCCCGGAACAGCCCCTGGGGATTGATGAAATCGGCCAAGGGAATCTTGTAGAGCCCCTGGCTCTGGCCGTTGGAGAAGAATCCTTCGAGCACCCCGTCGGTGTTGACGGACACGGATTGCAGGAAGCCCCGTTCGTATCCGTTCTGGGACTGGTAGAGGGTGCTTGATCCGGAACTGAAGTTGGTGAAGGCCAGGAGCTGGGTCTCGACGTCCTGCATGGCCGGTACGCCCGCCCTCGAGGTTCCGAGGTCGGCCATGCTGGTCACGCCTGCCGGCAGATTCCAGCCCGAAACGGCGCGCAGGCCCACGTCCAGGGAACTGGATATGGGCGCGGCCCCCGTCAGGTTCGCGTTCAGGATGGGGAAGCCCATTTCCGAGAGCCCGGCCGGAACCCAGCTGGTCTTGTCGTCGGAGGTGCCCTCAAAGGCGCTCATGTTGAGCAGTTCGCCGGACGCGGCGAAGGTCAGGGTTCCGGCCATGAGCACGCCTTTCTTGCTGGAAAGTCCCGAGGCGTCGGCTTCGGGCGGAACCGTGATCAGGTATTCCCACATGCGGATGCCGTTGCCGATATCCGCGCCGTCAACGACGGGATCGAAATAGGCACTGACGGTGTGCGCTCCGCCGTCGGCGTCGTATATCTTCATGGATGATTCGTAGGCGTACGCTCCTGGGTCGAGCGGTTCGGCCTGGGTCGCGTCCCAGCGGTCGAAGAGGGCCGTGAAGGGGCTGGCGGAGTCCGCGCTGCGCTCCTGCGAGCCTGAATCGAGGTTGACCATCATGCGCATCTCCGTGGTCGCCTCCGGCTCGGACACGGGTCCTCCGCCGTCCTGCATGTCCAGGCGGATATCAGTGATGGCGGCGCCTTCGGCGGGGGGGATGGCGGGAGCCGTGTCCAGGATGGACCTGGTGGGCAGACGGTATCCCTGCAGGATGTTTCCCTGCGGATCACGCAGATAGCCTTCCTTGTCAAAGCGGAAATTGCCGGCCCTGGTGTAATAGTGCTGGGTTGTCTCCTTGGGCGAAACGATGAAAAAGCCCTTCCCGCTGATGGAGATGTCGGTGGCCTCGGTGGTCGGCTCAAGGGCGCCCAGGTTCATGTCGTAAAGGATGGAGCTCACGCCGACGCCCTGCCCGACCTGGTTGCTGACGCTGGCCGCGCCCATCTGCTGACTCATCAGCGTGTTGAAGAGCGTGCGGGAGGACTTGAAGCCGACGGTGTTCACGTTGGCTATGTTGTCGGAGATGACCGACATGCTTTTCTGCTGGGCGATGATGCCCGTGGTGCCTATATAAAGGGAAGAGGATATGCTCATGGATGCCTCCCGGACTGAAAAAAAGCGTGAACGATCCGGCAGATTTTTCCTGCCTGCCCTGCAAAGTGCAGGAACAGGGCCACGGGCGTGGCTTTTTCTGGCAGTCGTGCTGACCGGACTGGCCTGCTTTGCCTGGGCGGGGGAGCTGCCCTCCATCTTCGAACCGGGGCTTCCCGGGTGGAAGGAAAAGGAATTCGCCGGCCGCACCGTGTACACCCCTCTGCCCCAGGAAAAGCTCTTGCTGGCGGAAAGCGGCGGCACGGCTTCGGGACTCTTTTTCGAGCAGTCGGTGGACGTGCGAACCACGCCATGGCTGAACTGGTCCTGGCGGGTGGAGAATGTGCTTTCCGGCGTCAACGAGCGCGAAAAGTCCGGCGACGACTATCCGGCCAGAATCTACGTGGTGGCCAAGGGCGGGCTTGCCTTCTGGAAGACCAGGGCCCTGTCCTACGTCTGGGCCAGCGCCCTGCCTGCGGGAAGCATGTGGCCCAACGCCTTCACCGCCAATGCGCACATGATCGCAGTGCGCGGCGGGAAAGAGGGGCTGGGAAGGATGCTGTCCGAGAAGCGCAACATCCGTGAGGACTGGATGCGGGCTTTTGGCGAGGACATCGAAACCATCGACGCCGTGGCCATCATGACCGACACGGACAATTCGGGCCAAAAGGCCCGGGCCTGGTACGGGCAACCGTTTTTTTCCGCACGTTAGTCATCGGGAAACGACAAGAGCCCTGCGCGTCGATGGCGCGCAGGGCTCTTGTGGATGTCGAAGCCTCGGGGTGCTACATGGCCATGAGGCGGGCGACGCGGTCCTCGGTGGAGGGGTGGGTCGAAAAGAGGCTGGCCAATCTGCCGGCCGTGAGCGGATTGACGATGAACATGTGCGAGGTCGCCGGGGTGGCTTCCTGCATGGGGACCATGGTCGAGGCCTGTTGCAGCTTCGTCAGCGCGCTGGCCAGGGCCTTGGGCTTGCCGCACATTTTCGCTCCGCCCTCGTCGGCCATGAATTCGCGCGAGCGCGACACGGCCATCTGGATGAGCATGGCCGCGATGGGCGCGATGATGGCCATGGCCAGGGCGCCGAAGATGCCGCCTCCGCCTTCCTCGTCGTCGCCTCGCCCCATGCCGAAGATGGCCGCCCATTGCAGCATGTTGCCGAGCATGCCGATGGCTCCGGCGATGGTCGCGGCGATGGTCGAAATGAGGGTGTCGCGGTTCATGACGTGGGTCAGTTCGTGGGCCATGACGCCCTCAAGCTCGTCGCGGGACAGGATGCGCATGATGCCGGTGGTCGCGGCCACGGCGGCATGCTGCGGGTTGCGGCCCGTGGCGAAGGCGTTGGGGCTGTCCGAGGGGATGACGTAGACCTTGGGCATGGGCATGTTCGCCTTGCGGGCCAGGTTCTCGACGATGCCGTAGAAGTCCGGGCTTTCGGCACGGGTCACTTCCCGGGCCTTGTACATCTTGAGCACGATCTTGTCCGAATTCCAGTAGGCGAAAAAGTTCATGCCGCCCGCTATGAGGAAGGCGATGATCATGCCCGACTTGCCGCCGATGGCGCCGCCCATGGCGACGAGCAGCACGGTGAGCATGGTCAGAAGAAGCGTGGTCTTTATCTGGTTCATGGAAATCCTCCGGTTGAGCCTTGGATAATGAAAAAGACCTTTATCCGCGGCGGTGCTGGGATAAAGGTCTTGCTGATTCTAAACATGCGTTAGATTCCCGGGTCCGGGCGGTGAGGCCGTATTGTCGAATTCCGGGGCGGCTTCGGGCGTGAACGCTCCGCGGCCGCTAGCTACTCCCCTTTGAAGACCAAGAAATAAGATCGGGTCCAGGGGGTGTCAAGAGTTCTTGCGGGCATCCTTTTTTGACTTCTTGGCGCGTTTTTCGCGCTTCAGGCGTTTGGGAGATGGTTCCAGTCCGTCGTCGTCGCCTCCGGGTTCGATGTCGTCCACATATTCCGACCCGTCGGTGTGCCGCCTGTCTTCCTCTTCGCGGATCACGCGCCGCAGCACCTTGCCGACGATGCTTTTGGGCAGCTCGTCGCGGAATTCCACCTGCTTGGGCACCTTGTAATTGGCCAGCTTCTCCCGGCAGAAGGCGAACACGTCCGTCTTGGACAGGGTTTCGCCTTCCTTGAGCACGATGTAGGCCTTGATGATCTCGCCCCGGGTCGGGTGCTTGATGCCCACGCTGACGGCTTCCTTGATGGCCGGATGCTCGTGCAGGACTTCGTCGATCTCGCGGGGATAGACGTTGTAGCCGCCGGTGATGATGAGGTCCTTCTTGCGGTCCACGATGAAGAAATACCCATCCTCGTCCATGTAGGCGATGTCGCCGGTGTAAAGCCAGCCGTTTCTGAGCACGGAGGCCGTCTCGTCGGGCCGGTTCCAGTAGCCCTGCATGACCTGCGGGCCGCGTATCACCATTTCGCCGATCTTGCCTGCGGGCAGGGGCACGGAGCCGACCTCCATGTCCACGATGGCCGCGTCCGTGTCCGGGAAGGGCAGGCCGATGGAGCCGTTCTTGCTGTTGCCGCGCAAGGGGTTCAAGTGCGTGATGGGCGAAGCCTCGGTCAGGCCGAAGCCCTCGACGATGTTGGCGCCGCTGCTCAGGCTGTTGAATTTCTCCATGACCGGCACGGGCATGGGTGCGGAGCCGGAGATGCAGTAGCGCACGGAGGACAGGTCGTACTTGTGCAGATTCTTCTGCTGCAACAGGGCGATGAAGATGGACGGCGCACAGGGAAAGATGGTCGGGCGTTTCTTGTCGATGGTCTTCAGGACGTCGAGGGGCACGAACCTGGGCATGGGTACCAGGGTCGCGCCGATGAGGGTGCCGAAATTGACGCAGACCGTCAGTCCGTAGATGTGGAAGAAGGGCAGAAGGCCCAGGATGACCTCGCCCGTCTCCTTGATCGTGTGCAGCACGGCCCTGGCCTGCTGGGCGTTGTACCCCAGGTTGGCATGGGTCAGCATGACGCCCTTGGACACGCCCGTGGTGCCGCCGGTGTATTGCAGCGCGGCCAGATCCTTGACGGGATCGACGGGGTGCGCAGGCTCGATGGCGGTCCGGGCCAATAGGCTCTTCCAGGGCAGGACGGTCTCCCCGTCATAGGGGATGGAGGTGAGCGCGTACTCGCGCCTGGACTTCATGGTGTAGAGGATGTTCAGGGGGAAGCGCAGGCAATCGGCGATGGAGGTCACGAGGATGCGTTCGAGGCGCAGCTTGTCCTTCAGACCGTCGATGCGTTTCCAGAGCAGATTTATGGTGATGAGAGTCTTGGCTTCGGAGTCGTTGAAGTGGTGGACCAGTTCCTTCTCCATGTAGAGAGGGTTGGTCATGACCACCACGGCCCCGATCTTGAGGCAGGCCCAGTAGCTGATGACCGTCTGGGGACAGTTGGGAAGCATGATGGCCACACGTTCGCCGGGCTTGACGCCGATCTTTTTCAGGTTGGCGGCGGCCAGGTCCACGAGGCGTTTGAGCTTCTTGTAGCTCACGCTCCAGTTGTTGAAGACGATGGCAGTCCGGTCTGGATACGTGGAGGCCGTGCGTTCCAGCACTTCGTAAAGCGGGATGATTTCGTAGTCCAGATTCGGACCGACTTCCTGGTCGTAATGCTTGAGCCAGACCCTGTTTATGCCCTCTGCGATCATGCGTCCCCCGTCTGCGAAGAAGTGTGAGGGAAGTCCTACAGTTCCGTTCGTTTTGACGCAAGTCTCGGATAGGGCGCGGAACGGGGAATACCGAGCATCCCTTACGGCCGGTCCAGAATGATGAGCACTTCCATATGCCAGGTGCCGGGGAACATGTCGAAAAGCGACAGGGAGGAAATGCTCCAGCCCGCTTCGAGCAGGGGCTTCGCGTCGCGGATGGTGTTGACCACGTCACAGGAGACCCAGGCCAGGCGCTCAAGGCCCGGCATGGCCGAAAGTGTGCGTCCGATGCCCTTGGCTCCGGTGCGGGGCGGATCGAGAATGGCGGCGCGGGGGGCGAAGTCGTCGATCATTTTCCAGCTTGCGGGCTTGGCCAGGTTGGCGTCGCGGAAGGCGACCGACTTCAGGCCCAGCCGGCCGGCGTTGCGCATGCCGGTGTTTACGGCCTGGGCCGAGCCTTCCACGGCCAGCACGGATTTGCCACGGCTGGCCAGGGGCAGGGCGAAATTTCCCGCTCCCGAGAAGAGGTCGGCGATGCGTTCAAAGCCGTCGAGCGCGTCCACCGTGCTGCGCACCAGGTGCTGGTTCAAAGCCCAGTTGGCCTGGAAAAAGGTGGACGGCGGAAGCTGAACGGTCAGGCCGAACTCCGGAAAGGAGAAGGGCAGGAGCACATGCTCCTTCTCCGATGCGGCCAGGCCCGTGTCCGGGCTGGCGGCAATGGTGAAGCGTCCGTCGGGCAGGCCCTTGGCCAGGCGGGGCATGGCCAGGGTCAGGGGCTCGGCCAGAAGACGACAGTCGGTCAGGGGGACGAGGTCGTTGCTGGCATGGGCCATGGCGTGGGGGCGGCCTGCGCGTACGTGGATCTGGCCCCGCCAGCGGTAGCGCCAGCCTTGGGGACTCGGCACGATGATCGGATCGGGGATCGCGGCTCCATGAGCCCGGCCCAGGGCGCGGGGCAAGGCGTCGCGCAGCATGTCCGCCTTGAGCCGGGTGCCCGTTTCCGGGGAGACCATGCCGAAGCGCGAACCTCCGCAGCGAGCGGCGTGCGGGCAGGGATGCGCCTCGCGCAGGGGCGAGGCTTCGATGACCTCCACGGCCTCGGCGTGCAGGAAATCCCTGGCCGCCTTGGTCACCACTGCGCGGACGCGCTCTCCCGGCAGCACGCCGGGTTCGATCATGACCACCTGCCCGGACTCCAGACGGGCCAGGCCGCGTCCGCGCCAGAGCAGTTTCTCGACCGTGAGGGTCAGCGGATCGCCTGCGGTGGTCATGTTCAAACCAGCCCGAGCCAGGCGGTCAGTATGCGCTGGATGAGTTTCACGGCGGCGGTTTCCGAGGCCTGGGAGCCATGAATGGGCGCGAGTTCGCACATGTCCATGCCGACCAGTTTCGGCCCCAGGCCGTCGAGCCACAGCTCCTTCCAGAAGCGGGCCATCCACCTGTAGGGGATGCCCCCTGGTTCGGGCGTGCCGGTGCCGGGGATGACGGAGGGGTCCATGCCGTCCACGTCGAAGGAAACGTACAGGGGGCGCTGGCCCGCGAAGGCCCGTACGCGTTCGGCGGCCTCGACCGGCGTGGGAAGGTCCCAGGCGAAGAGGGTCGTCAGTTCCGAGGGCTTTTGCGCGCGCATGAAATCGCGCTGTTCCCGGCACAGGGAGCGGATGCCGATCTGGGCCAGGGGAATGCCCATCTGCCGGGCCCGGGCCATGATGCAGGCGTGGGAGTAGGGGCTGTCCTCGTAGCTTTGGCGCAGGTCGGCGTGGGCGTCGATGTGCAGGATGACCAGGTCGGGGTGGGCCGCACGGTAGAATTCGAAGAGAGGCAGGGGCACGGAGTGCTCGCCGCCCAGGGTCAGCACGAAATCCTTGGAGGCGTCGAAATCCCGAAGGCGCTCCCGCATGAGCCGGTGCAGCCCTTCGGGGCCGCTGGCCGGGGGATGGACCACGGGCAGCGGGATGAAATGGGCCAGATCGCCCAGGTCGAGGTCCAGTTCCGGATCGTAGGACTCTATCTGCACGCTGGCCCGGAACAGGGCTTCGGGGCCCAGGCGCGTGCCCGTGCCGTAGCTGACCGTGCCCTCGTAGGGCACGGGCAGGACGTGGATGGCGCGGCCCTGTTTCGGGCCGAGATCGAAGAATTCGTGATGCATGGATGTCTCCGTGAAACGTGGGGGCGGGACAACGAGGCGACGGGCCTTTAGAGCGGAGTGCGGGAGCGCAGCAGGATGCCGCCGATGCCGTTTCCCTTGAGCTGTTCCTTCAAGGCCAGGGCGGAGTCCACCGTGCCCTGGTGGTGCACGTAGACCCGGTACCAGGTCTTGCCTTCGTGGGTGGCCGTGACCACGGATGTCTTGAATTTTCCGGGATCGAGTTTTTTCAGAAAGGTCTGGGCCTGTTCCATGGAAGCCAGGGCCGCGACCTGATAGTTGAAGACGAAAACCTCGTCCTTGGCCTCTTTGGCCGCCGGGGGCGGGCTCTGGCCAGCGGCGACCGCCGCCGATTGCAAGGCCGCCTCGATGGCCGTTTGTCCGGGTTTGGGGACCTCGGCCGTCTTCGGAGTTTCGGCGATCCTGGGTTTGGGCGGCGGAGGCGAAACCTTGGCCTGCGGCGCGGGAGCAGGCGGAACGGAACTCGGGCCCTGCTTGAGCTTCTCGAAGAACTCCAATTCTTCGCCCTTCAAAACCTCTTCGTTCTTTTCCGTCAGCAGCGGGAAGTCCTCGGGCAGGACTTTCTGGGCCATTTCCATGGCCATCTGCTCGGGCTGGTAGCCGCGCCCGACGATGACGCCGAGGATGAAGGACCAGGCCATGCCGATAACCACAAGCACGGCCAGGGACAAAAAGCCGGACAGGCCCAGCTGGAAGCTGAGCTTGTCCTTGTCCTTCTTTTTGGTGGTGCTTGATTTGCGCGTGATCATGATGGCGGACCGGCCGTTCTACATGCGCTCGGGGGCGCTGACTCCCAGCAGGTCGAGACCGGTCCTGAGCACTCCGGCCACGGCCCGGAACAGCAGGATGCGCGCCTGCAACAATGAGCGGTCGTCCCCCGACAGGATGTGATGGACAGTATAATAACGGTGCAACAGGCCCGCAAGTTCCATCAGGTAGTAGCTGACGTGATGCGGCGAGAGGGTGCGGGCCGCAAGCTCCAGGGTGTCCTCGAAGGCGTCCAGGGCCTTGAACAGGGCCTTGTCCTCGGGAGTGGTCAACAGGGCCATGAGCGCGCCCGACGGCTCGGGCAGGGCCACGCCCTGTTCCTCGGCCTTGCGCATCAGCGAGCTGATGCGGGCGTGGGCGTACTGCACGTAGTAGACCGGGTTGTCCATGGACTGCTGCTTGACCACGTCGAGGTCGAAATCCAGGTGCGAGTCGCTCTTGCGCGAAAGGAAGATGAAACGCGCCGCGTCCACGCCCACCTCGGCGCAGACGTCGGCCAGGGTCTCGAACTTGCCGGCGCGGGTGGACATGGCGATCTGCTCGCCGCCCTGGATCAGGTTCACGAGTTGCACCAGGATGACCTGCAACGATTCGCGGTCCTTGCCCAGGGCCTCGATGGCGGCCTTCATGCGCGGCACGTAGCCGTGGTGGTCCGCGCCCCAGATGTCGACCATCATGTCGAAGCCGCGGCCGATCTTGTTGTCGTGATAGGCGATGTCGGAGGCGAAATAGGTCAACAGCCCGTCGGACTTTCTGAGTACGCGATCCTTGTCGTCGCCGTGATCCGTGGAGCGGAACCAGAGCGCGCCGTCCTTTTCATAGGCCCGGCCTTCGGCCAAAAGACGGTTCAGGGACGCCTCGACCTGGCCGCCGTCGACCAGGCTCTTTTCCGAGAACCAGTGCTGGTGCTCGACGCGGAAATCGACGAGGTCCTGCTTGATGCCGTTTAAGATGTCCGCCATGCCGCGCTCGTAGCACAGGTCCAGGGCCTCTTCCTCGGGCAGGTCCAGCAGGGCGCGGCCCTGTTCGGCCAAAAGAGCGTTGGAGATATCCTTGATGTAGTCGCCCCGGTAGCAGTCCTCGGGAAATTCGATCTCGATGCCGCAGGCCTGCTGATAGCGCACCCACACGGCCAGTCCCAGGAGGCGCATCTGGCGACCGGCGTCGTTCAGATAGTACTCGGTCTGGACCTCATGTCCGGTGAAGCGCAGGATGCGGGCCAGGCTGTCGCCCACGGCCGCGCCGCGCCCGTGGCCGATGTGCAGGGGGCCGGTGGGGTTGGCGGACACGTATTCGACTTGCACCTTGCGGCCCTGGCCGACATTAATGCGGCCGAAGTCGGCGTTGTTTTCCAGGGCAGCCAGGGCCACTTCCTGCCAGAAGACGGGCTTGAACGTGAAATTGATGAAGCCCGGCCCGGCGATTTCGATGTCCTCGATCTCGGGGCACATGGCCAGCAGTTCGGTTTTCAGCGCCTCGGCCACGCCGCGCGGGTTCTGGCCCTTTTCCTTGGGCATGACCATGGCGATGTTGGTGGCCATGTCGCCGTGCTGTTCGCTCTTTGGCGCCTCGATGGTGGTCTTGGCCGGGAGGCTCTGGCCCTTGGCGGCCATGAGCTGGGTCAGTTTTTCAAAAATATAGTTCTTGGCTTTCATGCCGGGGTCTCCTCAAAGGCTGGCGGCGTGTTCAAGAGTGCTGACGGACAGGGTTTCGACCCCGTCGCGGTCTTTTAAAATCTGGGCGATCATGCGCGACAGGGCGCCCTTGGGGCCGAGCTCCACGAAGGTGCGCATGCCGTCGGCATACTGGTTCTCGATGGTCTGGGTCCAGTACACGGACGAGGTCATCTGCCGCTTCACGGTCGCTTTCAGGGTCTGGGCGTCCGGTTCGGGTTTGGCCGTGACGTTCAGGTAGACCGGGATTTTCGGGTCGCGCCAATCCAGCTTGTCCATGTGCCTGGCCAGCTCGTCCCCGGCCTCGCGCATGTAGGGGGAGTGGAAGGCGTTGCTGACCGGCAGGACCAGGGCCCGGCCCTTCAGGGGTTTGGCCCCCGCGCAGACGTGGTCCACGGCCTGGGCGTGCCCGCTGATCACGAACTGGCCCGGTGTGTTGTAGTTGGCGATGCGGATTTCCTGTCCGGTCAGGCCGGCCGCGGCCGCGACCAGCTCTTCGACCTTGGCCTGGTCGAGCTTCAGGATGGCGGCCATGCGGCCGTCCTGGTTCACGGCCTCGTCCATGAGCTTGCCGCGCAGGCAGACCAGTTCCAGGACGCTGTCCATGGTCAGCACGCGGGCCGCGAACAGGGCCGCGAATTCGCCCAGACTGTGTCCGGCCACAGCGGCGGGGCTTAGCTTTTCGGCCAGGAAGCACCACAGGTTCATGTTGACAACGGTCAGGGCGGGTTGCAGATTCCGCGTCACCGCCATGGCGTTCTCGTCGCCGTCCCAGTATATTTCACGCAGCGGCAGGCCGCTTACGCGTTCGGCTTTTTTCCACAAGTCCATGGCCTCGGACCAGTGTTCGGCCAGGTCCCGGCCCATTCCGGGCTCCTGCGACCCCTGGCCGGGAAATACGATGCTGTGTGTGGTCATTGTTCCTCCAATCAAAAACTGAGCTGCTTGTATCCGCAGCCCCCCCGCAGGTAAAGGGGAAATCCCCAAGGGCTGCGCCCTGCGGGGATTGCCCGGCCTGACGAAAGGATTTTTTTATGAATTCAACACCCGAAGCGGCCCAGGTCGCGGCGGCCGCCAAGCGGCTGGGCCGCGTGCTTGGCGACGAAGAGGCCCGGCTTTTGAGCGTCTATCTTGGCCTGCTGGTCAAGTGGAACAGCCGCATGAACCTGGTCGGGCCATCCGCCTGGCCCGAAATCCTGGAGACCCTGATCCAGGATTCCTGGCATCTTTCCGACCTGTTGCAGACCGTCGCCCCCCAGCCAGGCCAGACCCTGGATCTGGGCGCGGGTGCCGGCCTGCCCGGCATTCCGCTGCGAGTCTTCTGGCAACCTGGCGAGTATTATCTGGTGGAGCCGAGGCAAAAGCGGGCCCTGTTCATGGAGCAGGCCGTGGCGCACATGCGGCTGCCCAGAACCAAGGTCGTCTGCGCCCGCATGGAGGCGCTGCCCCAGGCCCGGCGCGAGGCGGATCTCATCGTCAGCCGGGCCTTCATGCCCTGGCGGAAGCTTCTGGGCGAAGTGAAGAGCTTTCTCGCGCCGCAGGGACGGGTGCTGGTCATGAGCAACGAAGCATCCGCCGAAACGGTGGATGGCTACAGTCTGGAACTGGTCCGGGACTACACGGTGGCCGGGAAGAAAAGGTATTTCCGTCTATTCGTCCTTGGCGGGCATGACTTCTGAGAGATGCGGCATGAGCAGGCGCGTGGCGACCTTGTCGACCTCCTCGGCCAGGTCCATGAAGCGTTCGAGATACTCAAGAATCTCGATCTTGCGATCTTCGGCGGAGTAGCCGTAGTCTTCCTCCAATTGGCCGGAGGTCAGGTATTCCTCGAATTCGTTCAGAAATTTATCACTCAGCATAAGACCTTCCTTGGGCGTGCGCTTTCGACCGGGTTTACCTGCCACAAGAGCCCCGCGTGGTCAAAGAGCTTGAAGCGCCAACCCAAAAAAAGGGTTGGCAGCCTATTAAGCTGCCAACCCTTTGATTTTTGATGGTACCGGAGGCGAGACTCGAACTCGCAAGGGGTTGCCCCCGGTGGATTTTGAGTCCACTGCGTCTACCATTCCACCACTCCGGCGTGAGGAGTCGTTCTTAGTGAAGCCGTATTTCAAAGTCAACCAGATTCTTGCGGAAATTCCCGTCACAGAAGGGGCAAGTCCGATCTGATCGGGCATTCTGTTTGGGCAGAGTCTTCGCTTCGGTTCGAGAACTGTAATTTTTGAAAATACGTTCTACAGTGTGATGTTTTTGGATATAAATTTATATAGTCCAGGATGTTATTACGAGAAGTCATTGGCGCATAGTATCAGCACGCCCGGGAGCGATCCAGGCTCTCCGTGTTGCAGAAGCTTCGGTAGGCGTTCTGGTCCAGGGGGAAGTCCCAGGAGCCGCTTCTGAGTTCGATCCTGCCGCCGAATCCCGTCTTGAAGCGGTACATGCCGTAAAACGGGTGCGCGGGGTCCAGGCCGGGGGAGACTGCGCCCATTTCGTAGGTCAGGCAGCCGCGCGTCCGGGCCAGGTTCATGGCGGTCCAGTGCATGAGGTAGGGCGCCATGAGACCGCGTTTCAGGCTGGAGGACGCGCCGTACAGGAAATTGGCCGCCTTGCCCGAGATCCCGATGATTGCTCCGGCCAGGTTGTCCGATCCGTGGCTGGCCAGCAGAAAGACGAGCTCTGAATTGCCTTTCCCCGCGAACCGGCACTTGAACAGGGCCGCGAAATTTTCGTAGTCGCACGACGCGAACCCGTTGCGTTGCGCGGTCTGGCAGTAGAGGGCATGGAATTCCGGCAGGTTGTCCGCACTGACCGTGCGCACGGTCACGCCTTTGCGCTGGGCCAGGCCGATGTTGTAGCGGGTCTTGGGCTTCATGCGCGACATGGTGGTTTTTTCGTTTCCGTCCAGATCCACCACCAGCGAGCTGGCCACGGTCAGATCGGTGGATGATTTGCGGATATTCCAGTGCCTGGTGCCCATGTTCATGCGCATCTCGCGGATTCTGGGTTCCGGAAAGGCGGTCCATTCCCGTTTCTTCATCTCGTCGGCGTAGAGCGACTTCCAGGGCAGATCGTAGCGGATGAAGGCCACGTCCGGGCCCAGTTCCCGGGCCAGGGACAGGGAAAATTCTTCGAGAAAAGGCCCGTAGTTTTCTTCGTCCGGGGCGTATTCAGGCCCCTGAGGCACCACGGCGATCTTTTTGCCGCCGCAGGGCTGCACGAGCACCAGCACGTCCCCGCACCGTCTGGATTCGAGGTCGAAGGCCAGGGGCTTGTAGCCCAGTCTGGACTTGACCTGCGCCCAGTAGGGGGTCTGGAAGATGATATCGGTGGGCAGAAGAGCCTGGGGTGTTTTCGCGCTAAGATCCAGCATGGTGTCTCCTGTCTGAATTGTGGATCGGGTTCAGGAAATGAAAAGGGGGATGCGCAAGCGACGGATCCCCCCTGAAAAGTACATTTTTTTAGAGTGTTAGGCGTCCATGCGCTGCTTGAGCCGCCGGGTTTCGGCAGTGGGGCTGTTTACGATTCGAAAGGCCATGATTTTCCTCCTCGGCAGCAAAGGTGCCGATATGAACAAGCGCGGGGGAGGCTTTCGCAAGCCTCCCCCGGATAATTTCGTATTTCAAAAGACGCCGAACCGCTATACGTATTTTCTCATTCATGCAAGCCTGTCGATATTGTCTGAAGAATTTTTTTTTTCCGGAGGGATTATCGAGTCCTTTTGCAGTGAAAATTCATATTTTGACGAATAGCAGAAAATTCAGAGTGAGCGTGTTATCGGAAATACAATTGCATCATGGGATATGATGTGCGTTTTGTTTCGTGCCCGCTGTCTGGATTTTCAAGAAAACGCAAAATTATTTGTAAGAATATTCTGTCAAGCTTGACCATTTTTGTTTTTCCGGAGGATTATGTGCTTTCGCGCCATTGTCGCCGCATGAACATGCTTTTTGTGCAGGTGGCGGTCCGTGGTGCAAAAAAAGAGAAAGTACGAGCCTACGAGGATTGACATGAACAAAAAACCAAGCATCACCATAACATCCCTGGACGCCGAGCGTCTTGAAATACTTCTTGATTCCCTGCCCAAGGGCGGGTTTCCCGGCAAGGCCGCTCTGGAGGAGGAATTGGACCGCGCCCGCATCGTGGACCCCAAAAATGTTCCGCCCACCGTGGTGACCATGAACTCCACGGTCAAATTCAAGCTCATGCCCGCAGGCGAGGAATTCTGCCTGACTCTTGTCTATCCGGGCAGGGTCGACGACCAGGGCACGACGATTTCCATCCTGGCCCCGGTGGGCAGCGCCCTGCTCGGGCTCTCCATCGGCGATGAGATCCAGTGGCCCCGGCCTGGAGGCGGAATGCTGCAGGTACGCATCGAAGAGATCGTCTATCAGCCCCAACGGGCCGGGGAATACGAGCTTTGAGGTCGGCCGACCGCCTGGATCAGGCGCTTTCTTGCCGCCGTCTGCGGGCGGAAGCGGCCGGGGTTGCCTCCCGGCCGCTTCTGTTTCATAGGGCGGCCATGAAGCCTCGATTCGCCATACCCCGACTGCGTTCCCGTCAGCGGGCCCTGTTGCACATGTACCGCACGGTGGCCGACTTCACCTATGATCTGGAGATCTGGATGGATGCCGCCGGTGCGCTGCGCTATGTCTCCCCTTCCTGCCTGCGCATGACCGGGCATGCGGCCCAGGATGCGCGGCGCGACAGGGATTTCTTCGCCCGCATCATCGTTCCCGAGGATTTTCCGCAGTGGCGGCGGACCATGGACTGCGGGCACCGGGAGGACATCGCGGCCATGGACTTTCGCATCCGCCGCCTGGACGGTTCTCAGATCTGGCTGTCCCAGGAGACCACCCGCGTCTTCGATCCGCGCGGCAGGTTCCAGGGCTGGCGCCTGTCCCTGCGCGACGTGACGGAGCGGGTGCAGGCCCGCTTGTTTCTCGATCAGGCCCGGCAGAATCTCGAAGAGCGGGTGCGGGAGCGCACGGCGGAGCTGGAACTGTCCCGCGAACGCTACCGGGCCCTGTCCGGATACCTGCAGGACCGCATCGAGAAGGAGCGGGCCCATATTTCGCGCGAGATCCACGACGTTCTGGGGCAGGACATGACCGCCATGAACATGGGCCTGCACCGCCTGGAACGTTCGTTCCAGGACACGGGCGACGGGCGTCTGGCCCAGGTGGAGGAGCTGCGTCTTTTGGTGGCCGGCACCCTGGAGACGGTGCGCCGCATTTCGCGCGAACTGCGTCCTCCCATGCTCGACGAGCTGGGGTTCGCCGAGGCCGTGGCCTGGCAGATCCGCACCTTCGCCCAGGCCTCGGGGCTGCGCGTGGATCAGCACATCGACGGCATTCCCGATCTGCCCGCCGCCCTGGCCACGTCCATGTACCGGGTCTTGCAGGAATGCCTGACCAACGCGGCCCGTCATTCCGGAGGCAACCGTTTGCGCGTGGCCGTGCAGGCCGCGAAAGGGGAGCTTGTCATGCGCGTGGCCGACAATGGCCGGGGCATAACAAAGGCCCAGGCCGACGCGTCGGGCTCGCTGGGGCTCCTTGGAATGCGCGAGCGGGTCCGGCTGGCCGGAGGAACGCTTGCAGTGGCCCGCCTGCCCAAGGGTGGAACCGAAGTCGTGGTCAGGGTGCCCCTGGCCGGGGAGAATGGCTCATGCGCATCTTGATTGTGGACGATCACGCGGTGGTGCGGCGCGGCACCATGAACATCATCATCGACCGATTCCCGGAGTGCGAGTTCTCCGAGGCGGGAACGGTGCACGAGGCGCGCCTGGTGCTGGAGGATGCGCGCTTCGATCTGGTCATCCTCGACATTTCCCTGCCCGACGGAAGCGGGCTTGATTTTCTGGAGTACGCGCAGGAGCATTTTCCGGGCCTGCCGGTCATCATGCTCAGCATGCACCACGAGATCGAATACGCCCAGCGTTGCCTGAGCCTCGGCGCACGCGGCTACTTGAGCAAGAATTCGGCTCCCGAAGAACTTGAAGAGGCCATGATCTCCATTCTGGACGGCGGCATCTACGTCAATCCGTCGCTGCTCGACTCGCGCAGGCCGGCTTCGGCCATGGAGTCCCTGTCCCGCCAGGAGCGCGATGTGGCCCGCAGGCTGGCCAACGGCGAGACCATGACCGCCATTGCCCAGGCCATGGGCGTCAGCGTCAAGACCGCCAGCACCTACCGCACCCGCGCCATGCGCAAGCTTGGCATCGCCACCACCTCCGGCCTGATCCGCTTCCTGCTGGAGCGCGGTCTGGCCGATATGTGAGGGGTGTCGGAAAAATCCGACAAGATTGCATTCGAAGCGCCGCAGAGTATGGCTTTACGAAAGGATACCTCATGGAAGAGATAGGATTTTTGTTGCTTCTGGCCGGGGTGCTCGGCCTGGCGTTGTCGCTGGTCATGCTTGGCCGGCGAAAGCGCGTTGGGAAACGCTCGTTGCCGGACAATTTCGATTTCGCCGACCGCAAAGACTCCGAGAGCAGACGATGAGGCTGAGCCTTGAGGAACTCGAACTGCGCGCCTTCGACCCGCCGCACCTGGGCATGCCCGGCTGGCCCTGTCAGGCCGGGCGCTGGGAGGAGGATGGCCGCTTCGTGGAGATTTTCGTGGCCGTGCGCGAAGGCAGGATCATCGACGCGGGTTTTCTGACCAACATCCCCGGCGACGGCCTGGTCTGCGCCTCGGTCTACTGCGACGAGGTGCTGGAAAAAACCGTGGAGGTGGCCGGCGCCCTTTGCGTGCAGGACATTTTGGCCCTTTTCCCCTCGTCCCGGAAAGATGATGCCGCCCTGCGCGACATCCTGAGAATCTGCGTCGACGCAGGCGGCAAATCCATCTCCGCCTGTTTGCCCCAGCCCTAGAAACGCCGGATTCCATCTTTCTTTTCAACCCGCCAATCCGCCAACCCGCTAATCCGTCATCCTGCTGACCCGCCTTAGGCCCTTTCCCTCGATGTGTTTTTTCGAAGCGATGCGAGCGCGGCCAGGGCCGCAAGCGCCGTCTTTGTCGCGCCTTCGATGGCGGCCAGGTACTGGTGATCGAAGGTGTTGTCGCGCCGGTTGGCGATGGCCGGGCAGATGGCTGCGGCCCAGTGCCCGAGGCCGCCGAAAAAATGCAGCAGGAAACTCGCCTCCATCTCCATGTTCTCGATGCGCTGGCCGGAAAGGCCGGGGTCGAATTCGCTGAAAACCCTGTCCAGATCCGGCGTGCTGGGGCGCAGGCGGGAGATGTCGCGGCCCTGGGGGGCGAAGAATCCGCTGCTTGAAGCGGTGAGACCTGTCTTGGCGGCAACCCCCAGATCCCTTGCGGCCCGCGTCAGCGCCCGGACCACTGCCGGTTCGGCGCGGGAGACATAGGGGTGGATTTTTCCCCGGAACCGTGAGTGCGGCCTGGCCGCCTTTTCAACCACTGCCGCCAGTTCCCGTTCCAGGCGCGCGCAGGTCTGGTCCGGGCAGGGCGTTTCGTAGAAAAGTCCGGTGTTGTCCATGCCCAGCGCGTAGGTGGTGATGATGGACGTGCCGAGCCGCGTCGATGCCTGCAAGCCCCCGGAAGTGCCGACCCGGATGACGTGCAGCCGGGGAAAGCGTGGCTTGGGCGCTCGCGTGGCGAAGTCGATCTCGCTCAGCGCCACCAGTTCGTTGGCGACGATCTCAAGAGAGGGCGTGCCCATGCCCGAGGTCGCCACGGTGGCGCGCACGGGCGAGATGATCGTGGCCCGGCCGCCGGTGGCGCAGTATGTGCCCGTGGCCGTGACCAGCCCCCGGTGTTCACGCTCGACCTCCAGGTCGCGCAGAAAGGACCGGGCGATGAACTCGGCCCGGCCAGGGTCGCCGACCAGCAGGATGTCCGGCGCAAGCTGTTCGGGCGTGATCTGAAGGTGATAGATGCGCCCTTTGGCATCGATGGGCAGATCGGCCTCGGTGAGGGCGGAGATGTGGCAGGGGGGGAAGTGGGGTGCGTCGCTCATGCCCGGCACGTACCCAAGTTCGTTATGACTGGCCAGCATGGTTTCCGGCCGGAAGCTTTAGGTCATGCCGAAGGCAGCGCTTTCCAGACCATGTTCATGCCCATGATCAGGATCATCAGGAAAAGCACCCGTTGAAAGGAGAGATCCGGCAAGCGCCCGGAGACCCGCATCCCGGCCCAGGCGCCAAAGGAAACCGAGGGCAGGGCGGCGATGTAGAGCCAGAGCGTATGCATGCTGTACAGCCCGGCCAGGGCGTGGGCCGCGACGATGAACAGGCCGCTGACGATGAAGAACGCGCCCAGGGCCGCCTTGATCTGCTGCTGGGTGCCGCCGCGCAGGGACAGGTACACGGCCAGCGGCGGTCCGTTGAACCCGAAGGCCGTGCCCAGGCTCGTGGACAGGAACCCCGCCAGCATGCCCCAGGGCGCGGCCAGCTTTCTCTTGTTCACCCGCGTGCCGCTCAGCCCCCAGATGGAGTAGGCGATGAGAAGAGCGCCGAGCCCGAATTTGAGCCCCGCTTCCGGGACATTCTTCAGTACCAGCACGCCGCAGACGGCTCCGGGCAGCCCGCCCAGAAACAGGGCCCTAATGCCGCAGGAGTCCAGATGCTTTCGATAATTCCAGGCCATCTGCAGGTTGAGCGAGAGCACCACCAATCCGCAGGTGGAGACGGCCAACGGCATGTCCAGGCCCGTGGCCACGATGGGCATGGCCACCAATGCCGCGCCGAAGCCGACGATGCCGTTGACGAATCCGCCCAAAAGCCAGCCGAAGATGGTTACGAGATAGAGCGCTGTGATGTCCATGAGCCGATCTTCAAGGGGGTTGCGGAAGAGATCTTCTAGTCAGTTGGGCCGTCGCGGAGAAC
>JAEWKZ010000010.1 GCA_023393525.1 Pseudomonadota bacterium
GGTCAAAAATGTCAGGAGCTACCTGCGGAGCCGCCAGAGAAGGCCCTCGATTGTTCAGAAGTATTTCCACGGGCAACATGTTCGATACGCAGCCTAAAATGTTAACTGTTTAGGGCTCGGAGTAATAACAACCCCGAAAGTCAAGTTTTGAAAGAAATTTATGAGAATACTGATGTTGTGACTGTAAAGTAAAAATTTGCTCAAGAACAAGAGTAAATCGTACATTCTCCCTTACGACATTCGAAAATTTGAAAATATATATAAGTATTTAGTAGTTGATAATGTTACGTTCTGGTAATTGACTTTTGTTGTGTCGATAGTCGGCTTTAATGTGCATTTTCTAAACTTATGAATATCTCCTCGGTGCCGGTAGTGCTCTGTAATATTGTGGTATGACTATGTCGTCGTCTTATCGCAACCCTTCAAATTATTGATTGATTTGCGTAAAATTTCCCGAATTTGGGAGATTGCTGTCTCAATGCTGAATTTGTCGCGAACGTATTCTCGCCAGACTTGAGGGTGGGGGTTGCCGCGAAGGATAAGTTCAGCAAACTCGCGGGGAGTGTTGAATAACCACGTAGGAGGATAGTGTTCCGTTGCTGCGGGGAAGTTGTGCAGCACGGGCTTTAAACCTTTGCTCATTCCCTCAATGATGTTAACTCCTTGAGACTCCCTTATGCTGGAAGACACGATAAATTCCTTGTCCTCGAGCCAAACATTCATATCTGACACCCATCCTGCAAAATGAGTATTTTTCGATATCCCTAGTTCTTTCAGCATGTGTCCCAAGTAGTCCAGTAATTCGCTGCTTTCCAGATTAGTGGCTTGTACTTCACCCGCTATGTGTAAATGATAGCGGGGGTCTAGGTCAAAAAGTTCCTTAAAGCACTGAAAGAGAAAGGGCATGTTTTTGACATGGCGCAAAATTGCTACGAAGGCGAGATTTTTAGGGTAAGTGCTTTGTTTTAAGGGGAATCGATCCAAGTCAATGCCATTGGGGATGATGTGGGTTTTCGTCCTCTTCACTAGGTCCGGTGTCACGCTTATGACCTTCTGACGGATATAGTCAGCAACGAAAATCACATCTGTGTATGCTTGCCAAGGTATGACTGCGGGGAAGTGTGTATAGGCTTCGTAACTGTGGAGACGCAATATTTTGGGAATGTGTGGGTAGTTCTTCGGAATGTGAATTGCGACGTCTGTAGCCCATTCGACCCAAATCAGGTTTGCGTAACGCAAAGCGTTGTGGACACTTTTTGGGTCAAAGTAATCTGCTAGCCGAATTTCATACTCATTTCCCAGGTGCGCCAAGATGTCTGGTAAAAATTTATTGTCGTTACCTTGGCTGATAACTCCGAGAATTGGTTTATTTAAATTATGCATATAAATTTTTAAAATAAAATTTTATGTTGTTAAGTTTACGATTGAGCGAAGCAATTCTTCACTTATTGTGAGCCCTTTATGTTTTAATATGTGAAGAATGTCCTCATGGTGCTTGATTGAGAATTCCGGCATCGATCTGATCGCCGAAATATAAAATTTTTCTTTTTCCAAATAATGGTGATCTTTCAGGATTTTGCTGGTCTGATCTTCGTGCTGTCTTGAATAAAGTAGTGGAATTGGTAGGTAGAAAAACGGGACGCCTTTGGTGGCCATACGGAGCCACAAGTCGTTGTCTTGGACAGTAATGAGTTGTTCATTGAAAAGACCTACATCCGAAAATATTTTTTTAGGGACGAGTGTCGTGCAACCGTTAATGGACGTCGAAAGGACAGTGAGGATGCTGTGCTTCAGCCAACGATTGTTTACTGTCTGTTCGTGCGATATTGATCCAGAAGCATCAATGATATAGTAAGATGAAAATATTAAAGCTTCTTTTAGTTCAGATAGAGAGATATAGTTGATTTGTTTTTCTATTTTTTGGGGATGAAAGCAGTCGTCGTGGCTCAGCCAGGATATGTAGTTGCCCTTTGCTTGCGATACGCCAAAATTCAAAGCTGATGCAACTCCGCCGTTTTCTTTCTTGTAGTAACGAATATTATTTTTAAAATTAGCGCATATATGATCTGTTTTTCCGTTGTCCTGAGAGCCATCATTGACAACTATTATTTCTATGTTTTTGTATGATTGGTTAAGGGCGCTTTGTATTGCTGATTCTATGTAATTTGAACCATTATAGACTGGTATTACGATAGATATAAGCGGATAAAAATTATGCAACATGTTAAGAAGCCTTAATTTTATATATATAAAAATCACTAAATGACGTTTTTGTCGGCTTGTCTGGATCAAATTTGTAAGGGCTTTTGCTAAATTTTTCTATTTCAAAATTAGCTACATTTTTAAAAATCCATTTTGTGAAGCGTCTATGTTTGACGTGTTTTGCGAGTGATTTTTCTGTAGAGTTAGATGAGTAAATTATGACGTACTTTTTAGAGCAATTAAACAAATTATGCATATAAGTTTCAAAAAGCTTATCGTCTATGAGGTGAAATATGACATCAAGTGATAAAACAAGATCGCCGGTAAACAATTCGTTTGGCTTAAATTTTTCATTGTCATAAAGAAAAAATTGTTTTCTTAGGTCGTATAAATATAATTTTCTACATAGATTGATGGCTTCTTTGCTAATGTCTAGCCCGATATAAGAGGGGTAGTTGCTGAGGGAGAGCTGGTGTCCATCTCCGCAACCAAATTCGACAACTTTGCTGATCCCTTTTTTCAATACAAAGTCATTGATGTATGTAGCTTTGTATTTGGCGAGGCGCCCGTATGAGCCCGCTCCTGACGTGCCTCCGTTAGAGTATCTGTTGTCCCAGTAACTGGTTACGCAACGAAAGTCGTCGTCAGGGAATTGAGTGTTGTTCATAGTGTACACAATCCATATGTAATTAAAAATAAGTTTTGCATGATGTTTTTAATTGACAACGCAATAATCAACTCTTTGCCTTGCTATGTCGAAATTCATTCGTGCGAAGTGATCCCGTCTCCCTTCATCTTGCAACGGTGAAACAATTGCGCTTGCGAGTACTGTCGGGTTGCGTGGCGGAACAGGGAGTCCATTGTGGTCATCAATGATTCATTCATTAATCGGTGGTAAATCGCCCATGACCACGGGCGTTCCATAGGTCATCGTATCAGGCATGCAGTTCGGTTGCGAATCATTAGAAGGGGTGGAGATCACTTTGATTCTCCTCAGGGCATGAATGGAAAATCCATGCGCTAGGGAAAGGAGCTTAAGTCGTCTGTTTTTCATCATTGCCGTTGCCTATAGTGTTTCAATATGATAAGGTGAAATTATTGCTGTTTGTATTCAGTAGCTTTTGTGCCATATGTTTGAATTGATATATGGTGTATAGCTGAGCACGATGCGGGCTACCTTTCGTGATACATTTGTTGGTTCGTAAGCAGAAATCATTCTGAATTGTCTTTTGCCATCATCGGTGCGATGGCGTATTGCCATTTGTACTGCCATTCGAACATGTTCTTGTTTGATCCCGGACATTATAACCGTCCCTTCGTCCATGCCTTCAGGGCGTTCGTGTGTATTTCTGAGCATGACAGCCGAGAAGTCGAGCAGTGACGATTCCTCAGTTAGTGTTCCACTGTCGGAAAGTGTGCACAGTGCGTTGCATTGTAGCTTAATATAATCAAAAAACCCGAAAGGTTTGTGTAAATATACAAGTTTTGGAAGAGCAAGTCGCATGCCTTCGAGACGTTTTTGCGTTCTTGGGTGGGCAGAGAATATGACAGGTATATTCCACGTCGCAACAAGCGTATGCAATGTTTCGATTAAATGCGTTAGGTTTTGAGTATTGTCTATATTTTCTTCACGGTGCGAACTCCAGATGAAGTATTTGCCTTTCTCGAGCCCTAATACTCTGGGCATAGTGGATGCAGCAATGGCATCCTTGTGGTGGTCAAGGACTTCGCGCATGGGAGATCCGGTGACTATGAGCGTTTCTGGTCGTAAGCCTTCTGCAAGAAGAAGGCGCCGAGCGTGCTCCGTGTAGGGAAGATTGATGTCGCTTAAATGATCAATAATGGGTCTGTTGATTTCTTCTGGAACGCGAACGTCGAAGCAGCGATTTCCGGCTTCCATGTGGAAGATGGGGATTTTGTGCCGCTTTGCCGGATAGGCGGCGAGGCAACTGTTGGTGTCGCCCAGCAATACGAGCGCATCTGGACGGAGTTCGGTCAGGAGAGTGTCGACGCGTTCTATGACGCGAGCGACAGCGCCTGATGGGGTTGCCGCTCTGATGTCAAGAAAATGGTCCGGTTTTCGAATGCCCATCTCTGAGAAAAAAATGCCGTTCAACTCCCAATCATAGTTTTGTCCAGTGTGGACGAGAACATGGTCAAACGCTTCATCGAATTCGGCGATGACTCGGCTCAATTTAATGAGCTCAGGTCTTGTCCCTACAATTGTAACAACTTTCATTGGCAAACCCTTTTCATGCGATCATTTCCCCAAACCCTCCTGAAGGGCTTTGCGGATCGAAAAGCAACTGATGACGGTCAAGTAACGCTCGTGTGTCTTTCAAAGAAAGAACAGCATGCTCTGAGCTGAATTCTTTGTTTTTGGAAAAAGGATTCTTTTCGTATGCTTCTTCGCAATCATGAACGTTAAGTTCTGGTAACATGGGGCGAATTGAGTAATAATTTCCCCGTTTAACGGTTCGAATCGATTCCTCTTCGGATATGAGGATTTCATGAATTTTTTCACCTGGACGAATTCCTATGGTTTTAATGGGGATATCCATACTTCCGATAAGTGCCTGTGCGATATCTAAAACAGTAGAGGATGGGGCAATTGGTACGAATATTTCTCCAGGAAGTGCATGGGCTAAAGCGGCAAAAACCGTACTAACCGCTTCATGAATGGACATCAAGAAACGTGTCATCCCGGGTACAGTGATGGATACCGGGCCTCCATTTCGGATTTGTTCGTGAAACAAAGGGATGACTGACCCTCTGGATGCAAGGACGTTTCCATATCTCACGCCGATGAATCTCGTTTGGGAAAAGATGTTAGCCGCAATAAAAATTCTCTCCTGCAGCGCTTTGGTAATACCCATCGCATTGACTGGCTTGCAGGCCTTGTCTGTGGATATCGCGATTACTGTTTCGACTGGGAAGGCGTGTTCGCGAATGGCTCGAACGATGTTTTCAGGACCTTGGCAGTTTGTTGCGAGAGCTTGTTCCGGGAAATATTCACATGTTGGTACCTGCTTGAGGGCTGCAGCATTTACAACGATATCCACTCCGCGAAGCGAAGCACAGACATCGTGGTAAGAACGAACGTCGCCAATACGAAATTCGAGAATATGTTTAAAATTATTGTAGATTGTTTCGTCTGTGGCGACAACCATGTTCTGGTATTCCATGCGCATGGCATGTTGTTTTGCCTCGTCACGTGAGAACACAATAAGTTTTTTTGGAATTCCTTCTTCGCCGGAGAGTACTCTTCGAACAAACGTTTTCCCCATAGAGCCTGTGCCGCCGGTGACGAGAATGGTTTTATTCTGAAACAACATGTCGTTCCTCCTCGAGGAATGTAAAATAGTCGTCAATCATGGTGGCCCAATCGGGTGGATTGTATTTGAAGGTGTCTTGAAAGAGCGAACCATCTAAGGATCGATCAATCTGGATTGAGTCATCCTGAATTATGTCAATTGGTAAGGACAGTCGCTGTTTCACGAGCATCAATAAATCATACTTGTTGATAGGCTGTGACGCCAGGTGCCACAGACCTTCTGCATTCGGGTGTTCGGTAATCAGTTTAAGCACAATTCGGGCTATCTCAAGAGTTGTGAATCCGCTGAAAATTGCGTTCGGGAAGCCACGCACCGACTCTTTTTGTCTCAAGAGCCATTCAAACAAGCTTTCGCCTTTTCTTGCAAGTTCTCGGCCAACAAGAGAAGTGCGCAGGGTAAGGCAGCGTGCTCCGGACACTTCTCCAAGTAGCTTGCTCCGGCCGTATAGGTCAGTGGCGTCCGGCAAATCGTCTTCCCTGTACATGCCTTTTGTGCCGGCAAAAATGCAGTCGGTTGAAAAATGAATTAGCTTGGCATCAACGAGGCGCGCTGCTTTGGCGAGTTGATGGGGGAGCAGTGAATTGATTGCTATGCTCTCGACGGCATCGTTAGCATCGGGCCGTTGTTTAACGATGCCTGCGGCATTAATAATGACTTGTGGTTTCCAAGCAATGATTCGAGAGAGCAGTAGATCGAAATCGCCCGATGATCCAAGTTTAATACCTTCAATCGTATTTGTTGTTGAAAAAAGACTATGATGCGGGTACGTATCTAAGGTCTTGCGTAGGGTTACTCGAATGTCAAAATTTCGACCTAGCACACCAAGCAAGGTGTGTCCCAGCATGCCATTTCCTCCAATAACGAGAATGCGCATCGTCATTAACTTCAAACTCCATAACATCTTTATGATTGTGGTTTTTATTAGATATTGATTGCTTCATTGTTTACACGCCAAGCGTCGAAAGACTTTCGCAATGTGAAGTGCTTGAATAAGTTCTGTCTGGGTTTGGGCGAGTGCGGCTTTTGATTTTTCGAGTTCAGCTTGGACGTTAGCTAGAGCGATCTCTGAGGGTAGCGGTCTGCGTATATTAACTATCTTTCCGGACGGTAGCGTTGGCTTTTCAGTAAATGTTCTTAAGGCGAACATCGCGCCATAGGGTTCGGGAAGTTGGCGCTGTCGGAAGTCACATTGGTGGAAATTTTCACAAATATGAAACGTCCATTCCTCCCCAAAATCTTCAGGAAGCCAACCGGACAAATGCTCCTGAAATGCCGTCCCGCCGAGACCCCATCCGTCAGTCTCACCGTGCTCCGCATGTTGGGGCATGAAGCCAAGTGGCGTAAATATCACGGCCTGTCGCCGCGCTATCCGTTCCGCTTGTCGTAATAACTCAATCCCAGCTTCTTTTTCCAAATGCTCAATAACATCCAGTAGAAATACGGAGTCAACAGAATTGTCCGTAAAGTGCGGCAACATTTCTTGGCCGCTTCCCTCTAGTACGAGAATGCTTTTATCTTCTGCATGTCGGTGCAAAAGAATATTTACATACTCTTTATAAGGTTCAATTAAAATGTGTAATGAAGGGCGAAAAAAATTCATAGGAACTATTCCGCAACCAATATCAGCAACGACGTCGACTTTATCAATATGTTTTTTGACAGAATTCAAAAATAAATTTCTTGTATCATACCAAGTTATTCTGTGATTTATCATTCATATCTCCAATAAAAATTTTTAACTTTTTTTACATTGAATTTTAAAATTATGTTTTTTCTAATAAAATATAAAATAAATTTATTGTGTAGAAAACTAAATATAATTTAATATATTTTGAAAACTAGATATTTGTTATATATTCAACGTGAGCGATGTCTGGCGCGGATCGCCCAAATTGTTTTAATTATATAACCATTGATTGAGTATGCACTGAAATTCGGCATCAAGAATAAATTTTTTGCTTAAGGATATCTAGATCTTCATGTCTACATTTCTTTAAAGTTTTACGAGCATACATCTATTTATATGCAAAGCTTAACTCGCGTTATATATTATCAGTACGTTCATAGATAAATAAATTATATGTGCTTAATGCGCGCAAAATAATATTTATGTATCTCTTGTGCGGTCAAGCTGCATCAGGCACTGGAGGTGGCGTGTCCGAGTCAAAACATCGACGTCAACGTTTTCAATGTCCATGCAGCCAAGGCAATGGCTGATACATCTTGTTTGCACGTCGATAAACGCAGGATGGATTCCATTAGGATCATCGGTCTGCTGTTTCATTGTTTTTTTGAAAAAATTTAAGACTGAACTTTTGTCAAAATGCTTTGTGAAATCTTGGGCATTATCTTGAATAAACAATGAAAAAACTTTCTCAAGATTAGAATCAAGCCGCCCTCCCTCTGTTTGAGGCTTTTTGAGATGGGATGCGTAGTCTGGTGCAGATTTCGATCATATTTCAATGAACAAATATTGTTTGCCACTAGAAGCTAATCCCGAAGGTCGGGGGGATTACTTTATCCTTCCCGCAGGTTGCCAGAGATCAGCAGCTTTCCAAAATACTTGACCGTCAGCACCAGCCCTTCACTCAATCGAACCTGCGGCTCCCATCCGTACCGCGTCTGGGCGACGGTTATGTCAGGCTTGCGTTGCCGGGGGTCGTCGTTGGGCAGGGTTTCAAAAGAGATCTCCGAGGAGCTTCCGGTCAGTTCTATTACATGCTGGGCCAGTTCCAGAATCGTGAATTCCCCAGGATTCCCCATATTCAGCGGCCCGCAAAATTCCTTATCATTGCGCATGAACCGCAGCATCAGTTCCACCAAATCGTCCACGTAACAGAACGAGCGCGTCTGCGACCCATCCCCATAGATGGTGATGGGCTTGCCCTGCAGGGCCTGCATGATGAAATTTGAGACGACCCTTCCGTCATTCGGGTGCATTCTGGGTCCGTAGGTGTTGAACAGCCTTCCGACCTTGATGGGAAGATTGTGCTGGCGATGGTAGGCGAAGAAGAGGGATTCGGCGCAGCGTTTGCCTTCGTCGTAGCAGGAGCGGTGGCCGATGGGGTTGACGTTGCCCCAGTAGGATTCCGGCTGCGGATGGACGTCCGGGTCGCCGTAGACCTCGGAGGTCGAGGCCTGGAAGATCGGGATGCGCAGGCGTTTGGCCAGGCCCAGCATGTTGATGGCCCCGTGCACGCAGGTCTTGATGGTCTGCACCGGGTCGTGCTGGTAGTGGATGGGCGAGGCCGGGCAGGCCAGGTTGTAGATCTCGTCCACTTCCACGTAGAGCGGGAAGGTCACGTCGTGGCGGATGAGCTCGAAGCGCGGGTTGGGGAGAAGGTGCTCGATGTTCTGGCGCGAGCTGGTGAAGAAGTTGTCCACGCAGATGACTTCGCAGCCTTCATCCAGCAGTCGCTCGCAGAGATGTGATCCCAGAAATCCGGAACCGCCCGTGACAAGAACTCGTTTTCGTAAGTGCATGTGTTTCCCGCCATCCTGGCAAGAGGTGTCAAATTACTTTCAGCCTGGAGCTGTCCGAAAATGTTTAGCACGTGGCGTGCCAAGGGCTGACGGCACAAAAGAACGGTTTAGATTTGCTGAAGAATCAGCTGTGGGCTGTGACGAGGTTGGGGATTTTACTCTTTTCCGAGATACTTTTCACGCATGATTGCAGCGAAATGTTTTGCGAGCTTTTCGTATTCAGGAAGTCTGCTCCAGATGGATTCCGCCATCTCTTGGCGGTAGATGTGGCTGAGTTGATTTCTGTCATTGATTGCCTGGATGAAAAGTTCATACATTGAATAATCACAGTGATCAGCTCCCACGAATTCTTTTGCGACGGATTTCGGAGTTACGGCATCAATGCCATCCACTTCGTAAAGAAATTCCTGAATTGTTTTCCATAGGAGTTCTATTGTGAATTCAAATTTTTGTATTTGGCCTGACTTGATGTTGTCGGCAACGAGTTCTTGAAATGATGTTGGTTCGAGAGTCAGTGCGTCACTGAAATTTGAGAGCGCATCATCCAGGTTGTTCAATTTGCGTGCGAGCTTTGTTTCCATACGACAGCCTCTTGCATGGCGATGTTCTTGAAATCTGGCGGTGCGGTGTCCATGTTCACGAGATCCACCCGGTGTGGGATGATGCTTTCTTCAAATTCCGACAGAAGACGGTCTCGTGTCCTAAGAAAGGTTTTTTCATCCAATCCGCTGAAACCAATGTCGATGTCGGAACTGCGCCGCTCGGTCCCACGTGCCCGCGAGCCAAATAAGAAAATAGTGCAATCGAGGTCCTTCGCGACCTTGAGCGTTAGTTTTCGCATTTGGTTCAGGTATTTATCCTGGTAGGAATGGGGCGGACAGGTGTTTTTCATTACGATCGCAATGCGTTCCTCCTTCATCCCCCCATCTGCTTGGTCGCGTAGAGTTTCATCTTCCGCGCTTCGGCGAATTCGGCGTTGATGGTCAGGGCGCGGTCGGCGGCGGAGATGGCGTTTTTCCAGCGCTTCATGTCCAGATAGACCCGGCCCAGGTTGAAGTAGATGACTTCGTCGTGGGATTGGCGTTCGAGTGCCTGGATGTAGAATTTTTCGGCTTCTTCCAGCCTGCCTGACTTGCGCAGCACCATCCCCAGCTTGTTGAAGACATGGGCCGATTCAGGGTTGTCCGCGTAGGCGGCCTTCAGATATTCCAGCGCTTCGTCGTACTTGCCGAATTCGAGAAAGATGTCGGCCACGGCGACTTTGAGCTCCGTGTCGGTCTTGGCCGCGTCGATGAGCCGACCACAGACCTGCTGAGCCTTGGCGACGTCGTCGCTCTGGAGCAGGGTGCGGGCCAGTTCCAGCTGTTTGCGCCGGTATTCCGCCAGCGCGGCCAGGTGCGAGTTGGCCTCGTCGGCAAGATTTTCCTGCAGAAAGGTCAGCAGGGCATAGAGGCTGGCAAGAAGTTCCCGTTCTTCGCCGGGCTTGTAGCTGATTTGGAGCGGGTAGATTTTCTTGAGTTCGCGGTCGTTGGCGAGGTGGTAGGCGGCCTTGTCCAGGGATTCGGTGAAAGACTGCATCTCATGCTTCATGAGCGATGCTTTGAGGATGAATCCGACGGCCTCGTGCAGATTGGCCACGGCGGCAAGGAGCTTTCCCTGTTTGAGCAGCATGTTGACTTCCCCAAGCTGTTTCTTGGCCTTGAGAATCTCTGCTGACATGGGCGCTCCTTGCGCGGCGTGCGCGACGTAGATGTTTATTGAACCTGGCCGGTTTCGACCATGCGCCTGAAGCGCGCGAAAAAATACTGGCTGTCGTGCGGCCCGGGGCCGGCTTCGGGGTGGTGCTGCACGCCGAAGATGGGCCTGGTCTTGTGCCGGAATCCTTCAAGCGTCTGGTCGTTCAGGTTGAGATGCGTCTGCTCCAGGAACGAAAGATTGGAGATGTCTACGCAAAAACCGTGGTTTTGTGAAGAAATTTCGATCTTTCGGGTAATATCGTCGCGCACGGGATGATTGATGCCGTGATGCCCGAATTTGAGCTTGAAGCTGGTCCCGCCCAGGGCGATGCCCAGGAGCTGGTGTCCGAGGCAGATGCCGGCCACGGGATAGAGTTCGCACAGTTCCCTGATGATGCCGATTTCCGCTTTCAGGGTCGCCGGATCGCCGGGGCCGTTGGACAGGAAGACGCCGCTGGGGGCCAATTTTTTGACGAGTTCCACCGGAAAGGTCGGGGGCACGGCCAGGATGGTCAGGTTTTCTGCCGCCAGCAGGCGCAGGATATTCCACTTGATGCCGTAGTCGTATACGACCACGCGCAGGCCGCCCTCGGAGTTCTCCGGCCACAGGGGCAGGTCCCCGTCCATGTTCGCGGGCACGGAGCCTGTGCCGTTCCAGTAATAGGGCTCCTTGGGGGCCACGAATTCGACCAGGTTGGCTCCTTCCATGGAGGGCAGGGCCTTGGCCTTGGCCACAAGCTCTTCCGGGGTCAGTTCGGCCGTGGAGATGATCCCGCGCATGGCTCCGTGGATGCGCAGATGGCGCGTCAGGGCGCGGGTGTCGATGCCCTCCAGGCCCATGACGCCGTGGCGCTTCAAGTAATCGGGCAGGCTTTCCTTGGAACGCCAGTTCGACGGCTCCTTGCAGCATTCTTTGACGATCATGGCCGGGCAGTGGATGCGCGAGGACTCCACGTCCTCCAGATTGACGCCGTAGTTGCCGATGAGCGGGTAGGTCATGCAGACCATCTGCCCGTAATAGGACGGATCGGTCAGGATTTCCTGATATCCGGACATGCCGGTGTTGAAGATGACTTCGCCGCCGGCTTCGCCGGGGCCGGTGAAGGACTGACCTGCGAACCAGGTGCCGTCCTCAAGGGCCAGAATAGCTTTCATATATGATGTTCTCCTCGCATGAGCGCGCTGACTGTTGGCAGATCTTCGGGGCGGTCCACACCGTGGCTTTTGTGCCGCGTGAGGGCCACGTGGATGGGGATGCCGGCTTCGAGCAGCCGGAGTTGTTCCAGTTTCTCCAGCCGTTCCAAAGGACTCTCGCCCAAAGCGCTGAATTTTTCAAGGACGCGCATGCGCAGTCCGTAGAGGCCGATATGTCCTAAATATTCCGGAGTGTTGTCGCGTCCAAACGGGACCGGAGCGCGCGAGAAGTAGAGCGCCTGGCCGCTTGATGCGCGCACGATCTTGACCCGATCCGGGGACGAGGCCTCTTCCGGGCTGATGCGGTGGCCAAGGGTGGTGACCTGTATGTCCGGATTGTCGAAGGGCCTGATCAACTCGGTCAGCATTTCGGGGCTCAACGCCGGTTCGTCGCCCTGGACATTGACGATGACGCAGTCCGGCGCCGCGCCCAGCATTCGCGCGGCCTCCAGCACCCGGTCCGTGCCGCTGGCGTGATCGGGACTGGTCATGAGCGCGGTCAGCCCGAATGCCCGGGTGGCATCGAAAATGCGCTGGTCGTCG
The DNA here is from genome assembly GCA_023393525.1 of Pseudomonadota bacterium. Classification (GTDB taxonomy): domain Bacteria; phylum Desulfobacterota; class Desulfovibrionia; order Desulfovibrionales; family Desulfomicrobiaceae; genus Desulfomicrobium. The sequence goes on from JAEWKZ010000010.1 coordinate 12,494, forward strand.
GTGGCCAGGGCCACGGCGCCCACCAGCGGACACTGGCCTGCGCGCTGCATGACGTGCCAGAACATGGGCTTGCCGTGAATGATGGCCAGGGGTTTGCCCGGAAAACGGGAGCTTTCGTATCTGGCCGGGATGATGGCGATAACCTCAGGCATGGGCACTCCGGTGGAGAAAAGTTCGGATGAGTTCAAGGGATGCGTCCGTGGCCCCTTGCCTTGCGCGCACATAGGCCAGGGCCGCTTCCCGCGTCTGCGCGCGCGGCGGCGCAGGGGAGAGCAGGAAGTCCGCGATCTCGGGGATGGAGTCGCATTTGAAGACGAGGCTCTTAAATATTTCCGTCCCTACCCAGTCGAAATTGCGGGTATGCGGACCGACGCAGGGCAGCACGCCCTGGGCCAGGGGTTCGAGAAAGTTCTGTCCGCCGAGCCGCGCCAGGCTGCCGCCCACGAAGGCGCGCCGGGCCAGGGCATAGGCCGGGTTCATTTCGCCGAATTTGTCCCAGAGCACGACGTTTCCGGGCATGGCGGGCTTCTCCAGCGTGCTGCGCAGCACATGGGGCATGCCTTCGCGGGCCAGCAACTCCTGCCATGCCGGGACGCGGTGCATGTGCCGGGGAAAAAGGCCGATCACGCACCCGGGATCTCTGTCGCGCAGTTGCCGGATCAGTTCCAGCACCCGAGGTTCTTCCTCTTCGCGAACGGAGCCGAGCGCGACGAAGGCGTGTTCGCTCGCCACAAGCCCGGCCAGCGGGTTTTCCTGACGCAAAATGAGAGGGGTGTTCAGGGCGCGGTCGAACTTGATGTTGCCGGTCACCCGCGTTTTTTCGGCCCCGAAGACCAGCCCGAAACGCAGCGCATCGGCCTGGGCCATGGCTCCGACGGCCTGCGGCGTCCAGCGGCGCAGCAGGGGGGCGAGCAGCAGGTATCCGGCCAGGGACTTGGCCGTCATGCGCCCGTTGACGACCACCACGGGCACGCCTCTCGATGCGCAGGCCATGAGCAGGCCGGGCCAGATCTCCGTTTCCAGGAGCACGACCACCTTGGGCCGGGCCTGGTCGAGCATCCGGCCCATGACGCGCGGCAGATCCAGGGACAGCATGCGGGTTTGCAGGTTCGGTCCGGCAACCCTGTTCAGCACGTCGAGCCCCTGGCTGGTACAGGTCGTGGCCAGCACCGGGACGTCCGGCAGGCGTTCAAGCAGGCTTGCAGCAAGGCCGCATTCCCCGGCCGATGCCCCCTGGATCCAGATATCGCACGGGCGGATCTTGCCGAACCCAAGGCGCTCTTTCCAGCCCTGGCGCATCCTGGGCGAGACAAAGATGAGCGGCCCCGCCACGCACCACAGCAGGGAGTACGCGGCGCAAAAGAGGCGTTCCGCAAGCTTGCGAGAAGGCTGCATCACCGTTTCTTGCGCAGGCCCAGTTCAAGGAGTTTCGCCAGCAGTTGTTCGAAGGACAGGCCCACGGCCTGGGCTTCCTGGGGCAGGAGGCTGGTGGCGGTCATGCCGGGCAGGGTGTTGACCTCAAGCAGATATGGGGTCCCGTCCGCCGCGACCATGAAATCCGTGCGGCTGTAGTCGGACAGGCCGAGGGCGTCGTGGGCGGCGCGGGCCAGGGTCTGCAATTTTTCCGTCAGCTCCGCGGGGATGGGGGCCGGGCAGATCTCTTCCGTGGCTCCGGCCACGTATTTGCTTTGGTAATCAAAAAAAACGCCGCTTTTGGGTCGGATGAGGATGGGCGGCAGGGTGTGGCCTTCAAGCACGCCGCAGGTCAGTTCCTGGCCGCGGATCAGCGTTTCGGCCAGCAGATCCTGACCTGCGATCTCCGGCTGGGCAAGGTAGGCTTCAAGCTCTTCCTCGGACGAGACAATGCCTACGCCCAGGCTCGATCCTCCGGTGTTGGGCTTGACCACCAGGGGAAAGGGCAGAAGCGGTCGCCATTCCACAACATGGCAGGCGGGCACGAATTCCCAGGCCGGGGTGGGAAGGTCTGCGGCTTCGAAGATCTGTTTGGACACCGCCTTGTTCAGGGCCAGAAGCGAGGCGCGGGAGTCCGAGCCCTGGTAGGGCATGTCGATGCGCTCCAGCAGGCATTGGATGAGCCCGTCCTCGCCGGGCGAGCCGTGCAGGTTGATGAAGGCGAATTCATGGCCCGCTGCAGCCTCGTACAGGCCGCGCAGGTCGCGGGCGGGATCGAAGAGGGTGACGCTGTGGCCCAGGGTGAGCAGGCCTTTTTCGATCTGTCTGGCTCCGCTTAGAGCGACTTCGCGTTCACCGGACCATCCCCCGGCGATCAAAAGGATATTCATGTATATCTTCTCCCAAAAAGGTGCTTAAGAGCTGTTCGAGTTCGCGGCCCTGATTGAAGGAGCGGGTGATCCACTCCCGGCTGCGCTCGGTGTGTCCGTAACGTTCGAAGAGGTCCGCGAAGCGTTCCTCCATGCCGACGATCCTGTCGTGCTTGACCCGTTTGTCGGCGTAGATGATGGCCAGGGGCAGGAAGTGCCTGTCCAGGTCCAGTGGGCCCGGCCAATGCACGTGGTGCACGATGCATTGGGCGATGCGGGGGTTTCGGATCAGATCCATGACCCAGGCCGCGCCGATCTGGCTGTGGTTGCCGCCGTGCTTGATGGAGTAGGTCTTGCCCAGATCGTGCAGAAGCCCGGCCGCGCGCACGGATTGGACGAAATCGTCCCGCGTGAGGCCGTCCGGGTTGCCCAGACCCTGTCCTGCCGCAAGCTCGGCCAGCGTCGTGGCCACGCCGGCCACCAGTTCGCTGTGGTCCTTGATGTGGTCCAGCATGCCGTAGATGTTCCACCATTTCCGGCACTCGTCGTCGGAGGGGATGCGTCCCCGGCTTTCGACGGGAATGCGGGTCAGAGGGATTCCGGGTTGATGCATAGTGGTACGAACCTTTGAGACGAATCGGCGCGGGAAGAGTTCATTGACACGAAACATCCAGGGATTTAGCAACAGCGTTGACAAAAAGCAAAGCAGGAGATGCGCCCTATGTGCCTAGCGATTCCAATGGAAGTGCTCAAGATCGAGGGACAAAGTGCCGAGGTGCAGGTTGGCGGAACGCGGCATGTTGTTCGGCTGGATGTGATTTCCGAATTCCCGGAAGTGGGCGACTACGTCATCGTCCATGCCGGCTTCGCCCTGACCCGCCTGGACCGGGAGGAAGCCATCGCCACCCTGAAACTTTTCGAGGAAGGGCTGAACATTGAACTTGTTTGACAATTTCAAGGATCCCCAGCTGTGCAAGACCCTGCTGGCCCGCATCCACGACGAACTGGACGGGGAACTCAGGTTCATGGAAGTGTGCGGAACGCATACGGTTTCCATTTTTCGCAGCGGAGTGCGCTCCCTGCTCTCCGACAAGGTCGTGCACCTTTCCGGCCCCGGTTGCCCGGTCTGCGTGACCCATGACAGCGAAGTGGCGGCCTTTCTCGAACTGGCCGGCAAGAACGCCATCATCACCACCTTCGGCGACCTGATGCGCGTGCCCGGTCCGGAAAAGAGGACCTTGAAGAGCGCCCAGGCCGAGGGGGCCCGCGTCAAGGTTGTCTACTCCCCCTTTGACGCCCTGAAGATCGCCCAGGACAACCCGCATGACAAGGTCGTGTTCCTGGGAGTGGGCTTCGAGACCACGGCCCCGGCCATCGCGGCCACGGTCAAGGTCGCCCGCGAGCAGGGCATCGGCAACTTTTCCGTGCTCTGCTTTCACAAGCTCGTCCCGCCGGCCCTGGACGCCCTGGTCGGCGACCCCGAGCTCAAGGTGCAGGCTTTTCTGCTGCCCGGCCACGTCTCCGCCATCATCGGCGTGGAGCCGTACCGGTTCCTGGCGTCCAGACACGGCTTGCCGGCCGTGGTGGCGGGGTTCGAGCCCGTGGACATCCTGCAGGCCCTGTACATGTTCGTGACCATGCGCAACGAGGGCAAGATCGAGGTCGTCAACGCCTACACCCGCGTCGTGTCCGACGAGGGCAACCCCAAGGCCGTGTCGATCATGAACGAGGTTTTCTCGTCCTGCGACGCCCTGTGGAGGGGCATCGGCCTCATTCCCGGCAGCGGGCTCACCATTCGCGACGAGTACGCTGATTACGACGCCATGCGCGTTTTCGGCATGCAGCTGCGCGATGTTCCGGAAATCAAGGGCTGCCGCTGCGGCGACGTGCTCAAGGGCAAGATGTCGCCGGAAAAATGCCCGCTTTTCGGCAAGGCCTGCACCCCCGCCTCCCCGGTGGGCCCGTGCATGGTTTCCACCGAAGGGTCGTGCGCGGCCTACTACAAATACAGGATTTAGCAGAGGCCGCCGCAAACTGATTCTGGACTGCGTTGCTCCCCGTTTTTGAAGGATTCATGTAGTCGGCTACACATCGCCCTCCAAAAACGGCTCGCGCCTTGCCAGAACCAATTTTCGACGTTCTCCGGGATTTTTCATTTTAGACCAGTTTGCAATGGTGTCACGCAAGGGGGAAGCGAGTGGAAAGAGTTCTTCTTGATTACGGCAGCGGCGGCAAGGCTTCGCATCGGCTCATCGGCGAGCTTTTTCTCAAATACCTGGGCAACGAGGTTCTTGACCGTCTCGACGACGCGGCCCTCCTGCATGTCAGCGGCCCCATTTCCATGAGCACCGACACCTTCACCGTGGACCCCATATTTTTCCCCGGCGGCGACATCGGATCCCTGGCCGTGCACGGAACGGTCAATGACGTGGCCATGCTCGGCGCGCGTCCAAAATACATGACCTGCGGATTCATCATCGAGGAAGGCCTGCCCATGGCCGATCTGGAGCGCATTGTTCAGTCCATGGGGGAGGCCGCCCGCGAAGCGGGAGTGCTGGTGGTCTCGGGCGATACCAAGGTCGTGCCCAAGGGCACGGTGGACAAGATCTTCATCAACACCACCGGTATCGGCGAAATCTTCGTGAACGAGGCCCCAAGCGGGCACCGCGCCGCTCCCGGAGACGCGATCCTGATCAGCGGCTTCATGGGCGACCATGGCCTGGCCATCCTCTCCAAGCGCGAAGGCCTGACCTTCGAGGCCCCCGTGCTTTCAGACTGCGCGTCCCTCAATCATCTCATCGTGCGCCTGCTCGAAGCCATCCCGTCCGTGCACGTGCTGCGCGATCCCACCCGGGGCGGCCTGGCCACGACCCTGAACGAGATCGCCGGACAGTCGGGCGTGGAATGCCGGATTTTTGAATCCAAAATTCCGGTCCGCCCCGAAGTCAGTGGCGGCTGCTCCTTCCTGGGCCTTGATCCCCTGTACCTGGCCAACGAGGGCAAGTTCATCTGCATCCTGCCCCAGGAGCACGCCGAGGCGGCCCTGGCCATCATGCGCTCGGACCCGCTCGGTGCGGACGCCGTGCAGATCGGCGACGTGCGCGCAGAGCACCCCGGCAAGGTCGTGCTGGAAACGCCCCTGGGCGGCACCCGGCTCATGGACATGCTCGAAGGCGAACAGTTGCCGCGCATCTGCTGATATGAGTTGTTCCCTGGCCTATGTGGCCATCGATTTTGAAACCGCGGATTCGCGCCGCGACAGCGCCTGCGCCGTGGGCCTGACCAAGGTCCGGGGCGGCGAGATTGTGGACCGGCTCTATGGCCTGATCCGTCCGCCGCGCTCGCGCTTTTCGCCATTCTGCGTGAATGTGCATGGCATTCATTGGTCCGACGTCAAGGACGCCCCCCCTTTCCGGGAGTTCTGGATCGAGAATGCGGGGTTTCTGGAAGGAATTGATTTTTTGGCCGCGCACAACGCCAGATTCGATCGCTCGGTGCTTGGCGCGTGCTGCACCATGGCCGGCCTGCCTGCGCCGAACCTGCCCTTTGTCTGCACCGTGGACCTGGCCCGCAACCAGTGGAATCTGCGGCCCACCAAATTGCCGGACGTCTGCCGTCACCTGGGCCTTGACCTCAATCATCATCATGCCGGGTCCGATGCCGAGGCCTGCGCCCGCATCGTCATGGCCGCAGTGGATGAAAACCCCCGCTGTCTGAGCCCTTTCGGAATATAGGAGAATATATGCCGTTGTCTTTGGCCCAGATGCGGGCCCATATCTTTCTTGTCATTCTGGATAGATTCTCCGGCAGCAGGGAGCGTCGCCAGGAGGCCCTGGCCGAGTATTTTCTGGTGACCATGCCCAATGTTCCGGAGGACGCGGCCAAGCGGCTCGCGGAACTCATCCCGGACCTCATGCCCGAGCTCTACTCCAAGTGGATCGGCGAATTTGCCGACAGGCTCTTTGAAACGGTGCCGGACGAACAATTGCAGCACCTGTGCGACGGCACGGTGGAAAACAACGCCGCCCTGGGGCTGGTTTTTCTGATGTTCATGGAATCCGAGCGCATGGAAAAACAGACCGAGGACGATCTGCGCGAATACGCGCGCAAGCATTCCGGCGCGGACGACATGGGCGATCTGGTGGCTGAATATCTGCGCGGAAAGGTCGCGGCCCTGCGGGCGGATGTGAGTGGGGAAAAGTTGCAATAGAAGGCAAATGGGTGTTGCCTAGCTGGAGGACGGGGTGTGGCGGTTGTCCCGGACAGGGTCCGCCGAAACTCCTTCGCAGGCCTCGTAGAGTTGAATCATCGCCCCTGTCGAACACACACCGTTTTTCAAGCGGCCCGCGATGATTCAACAAACGATGCCACGCTCAGTCAAACAGTCGGCGGCCCCTGCCCGGGACAACCGCCACACCCCGCAGCGACTCCCGTATTCGGATTTTCAAAGAATGGCTGAGCGAAAATTTGAAATGAATGCATGTCTGACGAATGAGTCTTGAATCTCCCCCTGCCAAGGGGGAGTACCCGCAGGGGGAGGGGGTATTCCCCTCAAAGGCATCGTAGAGTTGAATCATCACTTCTGGCGAGCAAGTTCAGGTCCGGTATGTTTCGCTTCGTTTGCCAGTGGCTACAACCAATACCATCAGTTCCCGGTCATGTAGTCGGCAGAAGATTCCTGGAGAATTTTTTCGAGTGGGACGGCTTGGTCTTTTCGGGCTTTGGCGTCATCATACATCCGGATGTCATCCAGTTCTTCCAGGGCCTCAAGGATGTGGGTCCATTCTTCAATGGACAGAACCACCGCCTTTCGCTGTGCCTGTTCGTCCACAAGGTAGCTGGGATGCAACTCGATCATGGGTACCCCCGGGGATGCGTCGTTGTATCCATAGACCTAGTGAAGCTGGCGTCCTTGGTCAAGGGAAGTGGTCGGATGGAATATGAAAAGCCCGCCCAGGCGAACCTGGACGGGCTTTTTGCATTCAAAAAAACAGGGCTTAGGCGAAAGCCTTTTCGAACTTGGGCACAACGTCCTTTTTGCGGGACATGACCTTGGGCAGCCATGCCTTTCCGTCCACGGGCTTGACGCCGAAGGCCTTCTCGACCACGGCGGCGTCGTCGGAGGCGATCAGGATCTCGGAGCCTTCCTTCATGATGTCGGTCAGCAGCAGGAACACGGAGTGGTTGCCCTTCTCGGCCTTGAGCGCGGCGATGTCGGCGGCCAGGTCGCCCTTGACGGCGTCGAGGATGGACAGGTCGACGACTTCCAGCTGGCCGATGCCGACCTTGGTGCCGTTCATGTTGAAATCCTTGTAGTCGCGCAGAACCAGCTCGCGGGCCGGGGTGCCTTCAACGGCGGACTTGACCTTGAACATTTCCATGCCCAAGGCGGGCAGGTCGGCGATACCGGCGATCTTGCCCAGTTCGGCGGCGGCTTCCTTGTCGGCCGGGGTGCAGGTCGGGGACTTGAAGATGACGGTGTCGCTCAGAATGGCGCAGAGCATGATGCCGGCGATGTTCTTGGGGATCTCGACGCCGAAGTACTTGTACATGGCGTTGATGACCGTGGCGGTGCAGCCGACGGGCCAGATCCAGCATTCCAGGGGGCTGGAGGTGGTCAGGTCGCCCAGCTTGTGGTGGTCGACGATGCCGAGCACTTCAGCCTGCTTGATGTCCTCGGGCAGCTGGGCCAGGTCGGAGGTGTCGACCAGGAAAACTTTTTCGCCGGCAAAAGAGGTCTTGACGGCGGGAGCGGCGACGCCGAACTTCTCAAGGATGAACTTGGTCTCGGGGGGCAGTTCGCCCTGGGCTGCGGGGGTGCAGGCTACGCCGAGCTTGCTCTTCAGGTCGGCCAGCGCGATGGCGCTGCAGATGGTATCGGAATCGGGATTCTTGTGACCAAAAACATAAACGGACATGGTATTCCTCCTACAAGGGTTTATTGGCGAACAAAGACATTGTGCTAAATATCACAATTATTCGCGGCTGCCAAGAGATAAGATGAGTGGTCACAGAGTGGAAAGCGCGCCAAGGAGCAGGCTGGCCCCGGCCAGGGCATAGGCCCTGCGTACGCGCAGGGCGAGAATTGCCCCGGCGCAGGCCCCGGCCCAGAGCATGGGCCAGCTTGGTTGCGGGCCTCCGGAAAACCACGGCTGAAGCAGGCGCGAGGCTGCGCAGAGGGGCGTCACGCAGAGCAGGAAGATCGCGAAATTGAGCAGGAAAATTTCCAGCAGCGCGGAGGATGTGAGGCGGCTGGGCGCAAAGACGTTTTCATTGCCCCTGCGGTTCCAGGTCAGGAGGCGGTTGTAGCGCGCGTTCTGCCGCTTGCGGTGGAGTTGCTCGATCCAGGCGCCCAGGTAGGCCAGGGGCAGCGTGGCGACGACAATGAGCGCCGTGGCGCGCATGTCCGCATCCGGCAGGCAGGCCAGGACTGTCAGGGTCGCGGTCAGGGAAAAGAGGGCCTGGGGCGGAATGTAGGTTCCGGCCGGGAAGAGATCAAGCCAGAGCAGTTCGAAGAAGATGCCCGCGCTCAAGGCCGGTTGGAGTCTGAAGGTCAACCCCGCCCAGAGCAGGGAGGCGAAGAGGGGCCGATGGACGAAGCCCAGGTCGACGGCGACTCGGGCCAGGGCCAGGAGGGCAAAAAAAAACTTCCTCCGGCCAGCAGGATGATGTCGTGGGTGCTTACCATACTGTTTCGAATCGGGAGATTTTCACTACAGATTGACCTTGGTTGTTGCCGAGGGCACGCAGCGGAAATCGATCTCCACGCCGTGCTCGCTGAAATATTTCAGGCAGGAGCGGTCTTCCGCCCCCAGCGCGATGTGTTCGCAAACCTGTTCCTTGCCTGGCCCGTAATGCAGATTGCCGATGTTGACCAGAGAGAACGGCAGTCCGTTCATGTGCGCGCTTCTGGCGTCGGCGCAGTCGGAGAAAAGAACCAGCACATGCTGATCGGGATCGTCCTTGCGCACGCGCTCCAGGAGCGTCATGGCTTCGGACACCGGGCAGCACAGGAAGGTGATGCCGCTCGGCACCGCCAGGCTCATGATCTCCTGCCGCAGATCGTCGGCAGCCAACTCGTCGTTGGCGACCAGCAGGGTCTTGGCCCTGATGTGCGGAAGCCAGGCCTCGATGATCTGGCCGTGGACGAGGCGGTTGTCGATGCGGAACCAGAGCACGGCTAGGCCTCGGTGATCTTGCGGCTCAGCACTTCGCCGGCGACGACGATGCCCTGAATGGCCGCGTTTTTGGCTTCCTGAGCCAGTTGGGAGAGTTCCTGGGCGCGCATGCCCAGAATCCTGAGCAGCATGGGCAGGTTGGCGCCGGTCAGCACGTCGACCTTGCCCGGCTGCAAGAGGGACAGGCTGATGTTGGACGGGGTGCCGCCGAACATGTCGGTCAGGATGATCACGCCGTCGCCCGTTTCCATCCGCTTGACGGTCTGCTTGAGTTCCGTGAGCAGGGCGCTCATTTCCACGGCTCCTTCCACGGCGATATGGGCGCACTGCTCCTGGGGCCCCAGAATCGTCTGGGCAGCCTCAAGCAGATGTTTGCCGAACTGGCCATGGGTTACCACAATCACTCCAACCATTGCTCCTCCAGGTTATCCGAGACTGAAATGCCGGTGTTCGACGGAAACGGTGAAGTCCCGGCCGCGCAGATGGGCCAGCACGGCCTCGGTCACGGCCACGGAACGGTGCCTTCCGCCGGTGCATCCAAAGGCCATGGTCAGACGATAGCGTCCTTCCTTGGCGTACAGGGGCAGCGTGAAGTCGAGAAATTCCAAAAGGCGGCGCAGGTATTCGCGCCCCGGGTCGCTGTCCAAAACGTAGTGGGCGATGGCCTCGTCCTTGCCCGACATCGGGCGCAGGGCCTCGTCGAAATAGGGATTGGGCAAAAAGCGCAGGTCCGTGACGTTGTCGGCCTCGGCCGGAGCGCCGTACTTGAAGCCGAACGAGATCAGATGCACGCGCATGCCCTGGCTGCGGGAAGACAGGCTCTCCCACTTGTCCTGGATGACCCGCCGCAGATCGTGCACCGAATAGTGCGAGGTGTCGATGACCAGGTCCGCCTGGGTGCGGATGGGCTCAAGGATCTCCCGTTCCCGTTCCAGGGCGCCTTCCAGGCCGAGGTTGCCCGAGGCCAGCGGATGCGGCCGCCTGGTCGTGGCGTATCGGCGCAGGAGGATCTGGTTGGAAGAGTCCGTGAAAAGCAGCGTCGGCCGCACGGAAAACTTCTGAATGTCAAGAAGCACTTCCTTCCACTGAACCGCGAAGTCGGGCTGGCGCAGGTCCATGCCCATGGCCAGGCCGGGGTAGTCCTTGGACGAGGAATTGAAGAACAGTTCGATGAGCGCCGGAGCCATGCGCGCCGGAAGCCCGTCGACACAGAAAAAGCCCATGTCCTCGAAGACCCTGAGCGCCGTGCTTTTGCCCGATCCGGACATGCCGGAGACGATGACGACGTTTTTGTGTTCGCTTTGGGGCTGCATGAGGCTCTCCGGACGCATCCCGGCTAGACGGTCTGCAACAGCTCCCACAGCCCTTCCTGGCCGGGGGAGTTGGCAAAGGCCTGGCGGAAGGAGCTGTCCTTGAGCAGGCGGGATACGGTTGCCAGGAGTTTCAAGTGCAGTCCGACCACGCTGGATGGGGCCAGCACCGTGAAGAAGATGCTGGCCGGTTTGTGATCGAGACTGGCGAAATCGACGCCTTCATGGCTGCGGCCGACGATGACCAGAACCTGATCGATGCTGTCGAGCTTGCCGTGGGGGATGGCGATGCCGTCCCCGATGCCCGTGGTCCCGAGCATTTCCCGGTCCATGAGGACCTGGGCCACGCGTTTGGGGTCGAGACCGGGGATTTTGGCCGACAGCGGCGAAACGAGTTCGGCCAGGACCTCGGGTTTGGTCCTGGCCGAGAGGTCGGAAATGATCAAATCCTTGTCCAGGTATTCAGCAAGCTTCATTCCCTATACCCCGGGGTCGATCAGGCCGAAGTCGCCGGTTTTGCGGCGGTAGATCACGTTGACCCGCTCGTTTTCGGCATTGAGGAACACCAGGAATTCGTTGTCCGTGCTTTCGAGCTGCAGGGCGGCCTCCTCGACGATCATGGGCTTGGGCGAGAAGTCGTCTGTTTTCTGGATCTGGGGCCTGCGCTCTGCGCCGGCCTCTTCCTCGAAGCCGCCGGCGACCACGCGCGTGCTGTCGGTTCCGCCTTTGCGACGGCTCTTGTCCTTGTCACGGACCTTGCGCATCTGGGCTTCAAGCTTGTCCCAGACCAGGTCGACGGTGGAGTACATGTCTTCGCTGTCCTCGCGGGCGGAGATGTGCACGTTTTTTCCCGTCAGCACTATATCGGCGATATGTCGGAATTTCTCCACTTCGAGATTGACCTGCAGTTCGGCGTCGGGGGTGCCGGCCATGAACTTGGCGAGCTTGCCGAAACGGTCCCTGGCGTACTTGCGCAGATGGTCGGAAGGATCGAAGTTTTTGAAATTGAAGGTAATCCTCATGGAAGCCTCCTCGCATGTTGAGGGTCTGCCCTGATCGTTCCAGGGGAACGACCGCGGGCGGGGTGTCAAAAAACCTGTTTGCGCTTGGACGACGATTCTATGCCCAGCACCGCGCGGTATTTGGCCACTGTCCGGCGGGCGATGTTCACGTCCAGCTTTTCCTTGAGCACCGCGGCGATCTTTTCGTCGCTGTAGGGGTGCTTAGGGTCTTCCTCGCTGACCATTTTCTTGATGATGGCCTTGACCGACTCGGAGCCGACCTGGGTGCCGTCATCCATTTCCAGCGCGGAATTGAAGAAAAATTTCAGCTCCACGATGCCGTGCGGCGTGGCCACGTACTTGTTCGTGGTGATCCGGCTGACCGTCGACTCGTGCATCTCGATGTCGTCGGCCACATCCTTGAGGATCAGCGGTTTGAGCTTGGTCACGCCGTGCTCGAAAAACCCTCGCTGAAACCTGACAATGCTTTCAACCACTTTATATAATGTTCTTTGCCTTTGGTGCAAGCTCTTCATGAGCCACATGGCGGAACGCATCTTGTCGTGCAGATATTCCCGGTCCGGTCCTTTGACCGCGAGGTGCATGTCGTCCATGTAATAGGGGCTCAGCTGCAACTTGGGCAGCCCGTCGTCGTTCATGACGATGACGAAATCCCCTTCGTATTCGTACACGAAAACGTCCGGGCTGACATAGACCGTGCTCTCGCTCCCGTAGCTCGCCCCGGGCATGGGGTCCAGGGACTGGATGATGTCCAGGTAGGCCTTCAGGTCTTCCATCTGGATCTTGAATTTGCGCAGGAGCGGCTTGTAACGGCGCTTCTCGATGTCTTCGAGATGTTCGTCAACCAGGGAAACGAGGATGGGATCGTCCTGGCCGAGCATTTCGAGCTGGATGAGCAGGCATTCCCTGGGCGATCTGGCGGCCACGCCGACCGGATCGAACCGTTGCAGGCGCTGCAGCATGGATTCGACCAGGGACAGGGGAGAGAGCGTCTCGGAGGCGATGTCCTCGACGGAAGTCATCAGGTAGCCCTGGGAGTCGAGGTTGCCGATGATGGCCTCGCCGATCATCTCCTCTTCCTCGGTGATGTTGGACAGACACAGCTGCCACAAGAGGTGGCCGTCCAGCGATGGCTTGCCCGAGAGCCTGGCCTCGTAGGACATCATCTCTTCGAGGGCCTCGGTTTCCTTGAACTGCACCTGTTTGGCGGTGCTCGAAAAATCGCCGAGGTAGTTTTCCCAGTCCGCGTTGCGCATCAACTCGGCGTCTTCGTAGGAGACTTCGGGACGCGATTCCGCCGGGGCCTGGATTTCGTGCTCTTCGGAAACCTCCTTGACCCCTTCCTCAAGCATGGGGTTCTCGAGCAACTCCTGCTGAACGGCTTCGAGAAGCTCGAACCGGGAGAGCTGGAGCAGCTTGATCGCCTGCTGCAACTGGGGCGTCATGACCAGCTGTTGCGTCAGCTTGAGATTTTGTCGGAGTTCAAGGCCCATAGTGGATGTGGTTTCACCGTGTCAGAGGATTGCAGGCAACAAAACTACCCAGTAGCGAATCTGCCATAAAGCTTAGGCCCTGGCAATCCTTGGAAAATCGCGCTGCTAAAGGCTGAAGCCCTCGCCGAGATACACCTTGCGGGCGTCGGGGTCGGCCACGATCTCTTCCGGGCTGCCGTTCAGGATGATCTGTCCATCGTAGACCAGGTAGGCCCGATCGCAGATTTGCAGCGTTTCGCGAACATTGTGGTCGGAGATGAGCACGCCGATGCCCTTGTCGCGCAACCCTTCGATTATGGCCTGGATGTCGTCCACGGCCAGGGGATCTATGCCGGCGAAGGGTTCGTCCAGCAGAATGAATTTCGGATTCTGGATCAATGCGCGGGCGATTTCAAGTCTGCGCCGTTCTCCGCCGGACAGGTAGGCGGCCAGCTGCTCCGAAAGGCGCGTGATGCCCAGTTCGTCCAGGAGCCTGTCCGCCGTGCGTTTCTGCTCGTCCCGGGACAAGCCGGAGTATTCGAGGATCAGTTGCAGGTTCTGGCGCACGGTCAATTTGCGGAAGATGGAACTTTCCTGCGGCAGATAGCTCATGCCCGCCCGGGCCCGTCGGTGCAGGGGCCAGTGGGTGATGTCCAGCCCGTCCAGGTGGACGTTTCCCCGGGTGGGCTTCACAATGCCGGCCAGCATGTAGAAGGTGGTCGTCTTGCCCGCTCCGTTGGGCCCGAGCACGCCGACCACCTCGCCCTGGCGCACGTCGAGATCGATGTCGCGCACGACATCCCTGGCCCCGTAGCGCTTGGCCAGATTCTGGCCGGTCAGGATGGTCACTGGCCGAGCCCCTTGACGTCGCCCTTGGTGTTGAAAATGGCTTCGACCCGTCCTTTTCCGCCCAGAACTTCGCTGCGGTTCTCCTTGATGTAGAGCTTGATGACCTCGCCCTGGATCTTGTTCGCGCCCTCCATGAGCACGGGGTTGTCCTCCATGGTCAGAAGGTCCTTGTCCGCCTCGTAGGTGGCCTTGCCGCAGGTGCCGGTGCGGCCCTTGTCCGCCTTGATGCGCACGTTGCCCTGGGCGATGATCTTCTTGATGGAGCCCTGTTCGTCGACCACGCCCTGGGTCGCGTTATCGGCTCCCTCTTTTTTTTCCAGGAGCACGGTCAGCGTGTTCGACCACAGTTCGATATCCTGGCGGATGACGTATACCGACCCCTTGAAGACCACCTGATCCCCTTTCTGGGTGTAGGTCATGGTGTCGGAAGTGATTTTGACCGGCACATCCTGGGCGGCCCAGACCGGGGCGGCGCAGAGGAGGAAGAGGAAAAGGATGAATGAACGCATTGATAACCCGCTTGTCAGTTCATGATGACCTGGACGTTGCCTTGGGCCAGGAAGTCCCCGGTGTCCAGAAAATATGTCAGGGTGTCCGACCGGCCCCGCATGGACTCGCCGGTCAGGTCGACCGTGCCGCCAAGCACAAGAGTACGGTCCCGCCCGGCATAGTCAAGAGTCTGGGACCGCATGACGTACTGGCCCTGGGTGCCGTGGACTCCGTCCCACATCCTGGCCCGGTCCTCCTTTTGCCAGACCTGGCCCCTGGGCGCCCGGACCTGGAGCGGTTCGCCGCCCTCCTCCCCCCAGTAGACGATGACCGGATCGGTCAGGGTCAGCTCGTCGCCGCTTTCAGCGTAGTCGGCGCCCGTGGCGTTCAGATTCCAGAGTTTCTTGCCGTCCTTGCCCTGGCTTAAGGTGACGCCCTTGAGGCTCAGGTCCACGTCCAGATTGTTGACCGAAAGATCGTCCAGTCGATCCGGCCAGAGCAGCTGCTTGCCGAGCAGCGCAAGGCCAACCAGGACGGCGAGGGCTAGAAGCCCGAGCAGGGCCCGCTTCATTCGCGCAACCACTCCTGCCACAGCGTGTCGAGCTTGCCCTGTGCGCGCAGCACGAAATCGATGGCCTCGCGCACCGCGCCCTGCCCGCCTGCTGATCTGGTGGTCCAGGCCGCGAGCTTGAGGATCTCGGGCCGGGCGTTGGGCACGGCGATGGGCAGTCCGACCAGGGACATGGGCGCGGCATCGACCCAGTCGTCGCCGACATAGGCCATGTGCGCAAGGGGAATGCCGGTCTGATCTGAAATGCCGCGCAGGATCGGGGCCTTGCGGTGGTGGCCGGGATGGTAGTGGGTGATGCCAAGCTCGGTGACCCGGCGGCGCACGGCAGGAGAGTCCAGTCCGGTGATGACCGCGAATTCCAGCCCCGCCTGGGGGGCCATCTTGATGGCCAGCCCGTCCTGGACGTTGAAGCGCTTCAGCACGCAGCCCGACTCGTCATAATAGAGGCCGCCGTCGGTCAGCACCCCGTCCACGTCCAGAATCATGAGGCGAACGTCCCGGGCGAGGCGCTCAGCATTCATTGGGGATGCTCCAGATGGCGGCCAGCTCCGAAAGCAGGGTGCGGGCCTTGGCCAGGGGCCAGGAATTGGGGCCGTCGCACAGGGCCTTGTCCGGGTCCGGATGGATTTCCATGAACAGCCCCTGACAGCCGCAGGCCACGGCGGCCCGGGCCAGGGGCGGCACGAATTCGCGTTGGCCGCCTGAGGACGAGCCCTGCCCGCCGGGCAGCTGCACCGAATGGGTGGCGTCGAAGATCACGGGGCAGCCGAACTGCTTCATGATGACCAGGGACCGGAAATCTACGACCAGGTTGTTGTAGCCGAACATGGAGCCGCGCTCGGTCAGCCAGATGCGGTCGAAGCCTTCGGAGCGGATCTTTTCCACCGGCCCCTGCATGTCCCAGGGGGCCATGAACTGGCCCTTCTTGATGTTCACGATGCGCTCGGTGCGCGCGGCGGCGAGCAGGAGATCGGTCTGGCGGCAAAGGAAGGCCGGGATCTGCAGCACGTCGGCCACCTCGGCCACCAGGGAGGCCTGGCGCGGCTCGTGGATGTCCGTGATCACGGGCAGGCCGGTGCGGCTCTTGATCTGGGCCAGCCAATCGAGGCCCATGTCCAGCCCAGGGCCCCGGAAGCTCGCCCCGGCCGTGCGGTTGGCCTTGTCGTAGGAGCTCTTGAAGATGAGCGGCAGGTTCAGGTCGCGGGCGATGGCCTGGAGTTCCACGGCCACGGTCATGGCCAGGTCCAGGCTTTCGAGCACGCAGGGACCGGCGATGAGGAAGGGGCGTCCGGCGACCAGGGTGGAACAGTCGATCATGGCATTCTACTCGGGCTTCTTGTTGGCCACGGCCGCGCGAATGAATTCGCGGAACAGCGGGTGCGGCTGCATGGGCGTGGAGGTGAATTCGGGGTGGAACTGGCAGCCCAGGAACCACGGATGATCCTTGATCTCCACGATCTCGACCAGACTCTTGTCCGGGGACAGGCCGCTGATGGTCAGACCGGCATCCTCGAAGCGGCTCTGGTAGGAGCTGTTGAATTCGTAGCGGTGGCGGTGGCGCTCGGAAACCTCGACGGCATTGTAGGCTTCGAAGGCGCGGGTGTCTTTTTCGATGACGCAGGGGTAGGCGCCAAGACGCATGGTCCCGCCCTTTTCACTGGTCATGTCGCGGCGTTGCACGCATTTCTTGCGAAAATCGAACCATTCCTTCATCAGATAGATGACCGGGTCCGGCGTGGTCAGGTCGAATTCCTCGGAATTGGCCTTGGTCAGGCCCATGACGTTTCGGGCGTATTCGATGACCGCGCACTGCATGCCGAGGCAGATGCCGAAGAAGGGGATGTTGTTTTCGCGGGCGTGGGTGATGGCCGCGATCTTGCCCTCCACGCCGCGAATGCCGAAGCCGCCGGGAACGAGGATGCCGTCGGCGGAAGCGAGCATGGCCGCCACATTCTCGGACGTGATCTCTTCGGAATTGACGTACAGGAAGCGGATGGCCGCGTGGTTGGCCACGCCGCCGTGGGTCAGGGCCTCGTGCAGGCTCTTGTAGGCTTCCTTCAAATCCACATACTTGCCGACAATGGCGATGGTCACTTCGGTTCTGGGATGGTGCAGATTGTGGACGAGATCCTTCCACTGTTGCAGGTCCGGATTCTTGGCGGCCAGGCGCAGGAGGATGGCGATTTTCTGATCCACGCCCTCGTTGTAGAGGGTCAGGGGCAGTTCATAGATATGATTGACGTCCACGGCCGTGAACACCGCGTCGGGGTCCACATTGCAGAACAGGGCGATCTTGCGCTTGATGTCCTCTCCCAGGTCCACCTCGGAACGGCAGAGGATGATGTCCGGCTGGATGCCCAGGCTGCGCAGTTCCTTGACGGAATGCTGGGTGGGCTTGGTTTTGAGCTCGCCTGCGGTCTTGATGTAGGGCACCAGCGTCAGATGGATGTAGAGGACGTTGTCCTTGCCCAGGTCCGCGCGCAGCTGGCGGATGGCTTCCAGGAAGGGCAGCCCCTCGATGTCGCCCACCGTGCCGCCGATTTCGACCAGGGTCACGTCCAGGTCGTCGCTGGCCAGGCTGAGGATGGAGGATTTGATCTCGTCGGTGATGTGCGGGATGACCTGCACCGTGCCGCCGAGGTAGTCGCCGCGGCGCTCCTTGGTGATGACGGTGTTGTAGATGCGCCCGGACGTGTAGTTGTTGCGCTGGCTCAAATGGGTGCCAAGGTAGCGCTCGTAGTGGCCCAGGTCCAGATCGGTCTCGGCTCCGTCGTCGGTGACGTAGACTTCGCCGTGCTGGAAGGGGTTCATGGTGCCGGGATCGACGTTGATGTACGGGTCCAGCTTCTGGATGGAAACCCGAAGCCCCCGCGCCTTCAACAGAGCCGCGATGGATGCGGCGGCCAGTCCTTTACCCAGAGAGGACAATACCCCGCCGGTCACGAATATGAATTTGGTGTTCATCGCTGCCTCGCTCACCTGAAAAGTTCTTTGGCCCGGATCGCGCGTGTCGCGGTCAGGCATGGTCCACAAAACAAATGGGCCACCTGTCGGCAGCCCGAAGTTCGACATCCGTATGTCCGCCGGCACATTTGGCAGCGGACTCCCGGCTTGTCAAGCGGCCCTGGTGTCCTGCAAACATCCGGGCTTCAATAGCAGAAACAACGCGGAGTGCAAACAGTCCGAAAGGCCGATTTTCGGGCTTGCGCCGGTTTTGCTTGGCCTGTAATGGGCGTGGGTACGTTATAAAACAGCACGGCTGCGGCCGATTTTCGGAGGAACGATGGCTCAGGTCAAGACATTGGTAATCACCGGCTACGGGACGAATTGCGAGCGGGAATGCGCCTTTGCGGCGGATCAGGCCGGCTCGGACCAGACCACCATCGTCTATTTTTCCGATCTGACGGCGGACAAGGTCTCCCTGGCCGATTACAACTTTCTGATCCTGCCCGGCGGGTTTCTCGACGGCGACGATCTCGGATCGGCCCAGGCGGCGGCCCTGCGCTGGCGGCACATGAAGACCGCGAGCGGCAAATCGCTGATGGAAGAACTCAAGCGCTTCCTCGACGCCGGAGGCCTCATTCTGGGCATCTGCAACGGCTTTCAGCTGCTGGTCAAGCTGGGTCTGCTGCCCGCGCTGGACGGGGCCTATTTCACCCGCCAGGTCTCTTTGAGCCACAATGATTCGGCCAAGTACGAGGACCGCTGGGTAACGCTCAAGATCAACGCGGATTCTCCCTGCGTGTTCACCAAGGGCCTCGACTACCTCTACATCCCCGTGCGTCACGGCGAGGGCAAGCTCGTGCCAGGCGACGAGACGACCTTGCAGCGCCTGCGGGAACAGAATCTCATCGCCCTGCAGTACGTGGACCCTCAGACCAAGGACGTGACCCAGGAATACCCGGCCAACCCCAACGGCTCACCCTTGGGCATCGCCGGCCTGACCGACCCTTCAGGCCGGATTCTGGGACTGATGCCGCATCCGGAGGCTTACAACCACCCGACCAACCACCCGCGCTGGACCAGGGGGGAGACATCCACTCTGGGTACGGCGCTTTTGAAAGGCGGGATCGAGTATCTGAAGGCCAGATAGGGCGGTTTTGAAACGTGTCCAAAGAGGATGCAAAGATCATTGACAGCGGCCCCGTGACTTTCTACTGTGCGCCTTCCCCGACGCCGGGCCCCGAGGACCTTCTGATCTGGGAGCCCTTCATGCGCGAGGCCCTGCGACTTGCGGATCTGGCGGAAGGACGGGGGGATGTGCCGGTGGGCGCGGTGGTGGTGGACGGAAGCGGCCGCGTCCTGGGCCGGGGCGAGAACCGGACCATCTTTGACAACGACCCCACGGCCCACGCCGAAATCCTGGCCCTGCGCGAAGCCGGGGCGCAGGGCGGCAACCACCGCCTGACCGATGCGGTCCTGGTGGTCACCCTGGAGCCCTGCATCATGTGCCTGGGCGCGGTCATCCAGGCCAGATTGGCCGGGGTCGTCTACGCGGCCAAGGATCCCAAGGCCGGATGCCTGGTCAGCCGCATGAGCGGCACCGAGCTGCCCTGGAGCAACCACCATTTCTGGAGTCTGGGCGGGGTGCTGGAACAGGAATGCGGCGCGAAACTGAGCGGTTTTTTCCAGAAACGCCGCCAGGAAAAGAAAATTTCAAAAAACCTCGCGGAGAGGTAGCGAAGTCCGGCCGTAACGCGCTCGACTCGAAATCGAGTTACCGGCTAATCACCGGTACGTGGGTTCGAATCCCACCCTCTCCGCCATTTCATATTCCAGAGCAAACCCCGGCTTTCCTAAATCCAAGGAAAACCGGGGTTTATTCGTTTTGTTGGGTTCACTTTGTTTTACTCCATTTCGTTGCAATCCAAATTTTAGTGGGGCAACGATCAGGGCAACCAGTTTTTCGGCGGTCTTTATCGCCGGGAAGTTGCCCCTAGGGACGTGGGTTCACCAATCCCATACATTTTGAGCCAATTGGACGGGGCAACTTGGTCTTAAAGCCGAACGCAACCATGGAGGTTTTGCGATGCTTACCAATGCCCAAATCAAAAGTGCCCCTTCCCCTTTAGACGGCCGCAAGAGCTATAAGCTTTACGATGGAAACGGGCTTTATCTGGAGGTCACTGCCACGTCTAAGCGGTGGCGATTCAAGTACACCATCCGCTACAAAGAGAATCGCCTTTCTCTCGGGCTTTATCCGGATGTCAGCCTTAAGGATGCCAGGGACAAGGCGCGTGAATTCAGACTTCTACTCCTGGAAGGCATCGATCCATCCCAGGAGCGTAAGGCACGAAAAGCTGAGGACAGGGCTCAAACCAAAGAAACGGTGGAGATCATCGGCCGTGAGTGGTTTGAGAAGTTCAAGAGCCAATGGACACCCGAGCACGCCGTCACTGTCATATATCGAATGGAGACGAATATCTTTTCCAAGATTGGGCCGCGTGCCATTAAGGACGTTGAGCCCCAGGAGCTGCTTGCTTGCCTGCGGCGAATCGAGGCACGGGGACACCTGGAGCTTGCCCGGCGGACAAAGCAAATCTGTGGTCAGGTTTGGCGTTACGCCGTGGCCACAGGGCGGGCGCAAAGGGATATTACAGCCGACCTTCGGGGAGCCATCGCTCCGCCGATCCCGCGAAATTTTCCCACGATCGTGGATCCGGCCAAGATAGGCAAACTCCTGCGGGACATGGACAATTACCCCGGCTTTTTCATCACCAGGCAGGCCTTGCGCCTTTCACCCATAGTGTTTCTGAGGCCGGGCAATTTGCGGCAAGCCGAATGGGCGGACATTGACCTTGAGGGCGCTTCGTGGCGGATCAACGGTGAAAAAATGAAGGGTCAGAAGGCGCGGAAGCGGCCTGACCACATCACGCCGCTTCCGCGTCAGGCCGTCGAGATCCTGAAGGAAACACAGGCCCTTTCCGGCCGGGGCCGTTACGTCTTCCCCGCAAGGGGAAACTCGGGTGGACCCATGAGCGAAAACACGGTGCGTAGCGCTTTGCGACGGCTTGGCTATTCCAACGAGGACATTGTGCCCCATGGCTTCCGGCACATGGCCAGCACGATCCTGAACGAACAAGGGTGGTCGTCAGACGCCATCGAACGACAGCTTGCCCATGTGGAGCAAAACAAGGTACGCGCGGTCTATAACAAGGCAGAGTTCATGGAAGAGCGTCGGCGGATGATGCAGGCTTGGGCTGATTACCTGGATGAGTTGCGCAGGGAGGAAACATAAATGCTATACTGGGTAGATGTTAAGATTTCATTCCCGCAAATAGATGAAATTTTTTTCACCTATCCTGAGCATGCTGCGTTTCTCTGTGCCCCTGATTTGATTTCAAAAATGCTTGCTCCGGGCAAATCTAAAGATTCAGCAGAGTTTACAAAACGCTTAAATTTGTTATTTCAGACTGTAAACACAGAGAAATTGCTTAGTTATTGGTGGTGGAATGATTTTACAAATAGCTGCAGTAAAAGAACAAGAGAGGCTCTTTCTGCAGGGGCTATACTCTATCTTCAGTCACACTCTGTAATGTGCAACATAGACGATTCTTTGGTAAATTCAGTCAGATTTATGGAGCGAGCTTATAATCTTAATGTCTTGGATAATCTTGAACAAGTTCGTGGTATCGCACCAATTTCAAAAGGTCGAAAGAACTACAATAAATATAGAGATGTGCTACACTTATGGGCTGCTTTTATGAGAATTTGTAATAGTGAAGCGCCGTATAATTTCAAAGACTATTTGCGATGGGCTAATTTTTTCGGTCAAATTTCATTCAAATTGGGTAATAATCCATGGCTTCCATGCCCGTATGATGGGTTTATATGGACAAATGTGGAGCATCCAAAAAAGAAAGATGAGTTTGTCAAACGAATTGCCGATGTAAAAGAGAAATACATTAATGAGAAACTTTACGCTGAAAGAGCGTGTAATTTTTCAACAAAGAAAAGCAGATAACCCCGCTTAGACCCTTTGGACCTTCTTGGTCCCCACACGTTTTCCTTGCCCAAATCGCCCTGAATAAGGTTCAAAATACTCGTCTGTTCCATTTTTTGGCAGACGGGTATTTTTTTACTTTTGCGAATGGTGGTCTGGTTCATCTTCAAAGAGGTCGTGAACCCTGACGTCAAGAGCGCGAGCGATGATAACCAGTGTCTTCAAATTACAAAGCCCTATCTTTTCGTGCGTTCTTGCGCGGAGAATGGTCACTTGGGCGAGTTTGGTTTTTTCTTCCAACGCCCTGATAGTGAAGCCTTTTTCCTCCATGATCTGGCGAACATTGCTCGTCAACATTTTTCCCCCCGGAGTGTTTGCTTTAATCTGTTAGTGAAATTTGTTGACAAGGGAAATGCTAACCAATTAAAGCATAATCAATTAGCGCATTACATATTAAAGCAAGGTTAGGCAGGAGGTCCGCAATGAACGAAGTCAGGGGAGTGAGTTTTTCAGAATTGCCAGATGAGGCGCTGCTTCGGTTTTCCGAGTTCGAAAGCCTCATCCCGCTGGGCAAGTCGGCGTGGTGGTCAGGTGTGGCGGAAGGGACTTTCCCGGCACCCGTCAAGCTGGGGCGGACAAGCGCTTGGAGGGTACGGGATATCCGGCGTTTACTGAATGAAGGGACGCCTCAGAAGGTGGCCGATAAAAGGAGGCGCGCATCATGACAGACAACACGACCCAGGCCCGCCGAGCACGGCCAGTGGCTATCGCGCTGATCGAAGCTTTCGATCGGTCCATGACCAGGGACGATCTGCACGACCTGGAGAACGACGACTTAGCCAGGTTCGCCGGGATTGCGCTCCACTGGGAACAGTTGGCCGCCAAGGAAAAGGATCGGCGGCGGGCGGGGCGGTCATGAAGCCGCGAAAACCCACACCGCTGCCCCTGACTGCTGGCGTCTGGCGTGAGCTGTTGAGGCAACACGCGCCGCGAGTCCGAGGAGTCATTTTGAATGGTCGACCACACATCATTTTAACCGAAGCACCCAGGAGGGAGGCATGAACAGAGCTGAAGAGGCCTTGGACGCAATTGACACCGCTATTGAGGCTTTGGAGTTGCTAACGAAACAAGAGACAGTCGACTTCGTGAGCTATGAGTGCATTTCAATGCTGACAGGGCTGGTGAGCCAAAAAATGGCTTCACAATCAGGAATAATCAGGGATGAACTTCAACGCCCGAAGAGGAATGCAGCATGAGCACCAAGAAGATAACAACTGCTGAGGAACTTAGAATTGCCATACTTGAGTCTAGATTGGAGATGGCAGCAAGAAAAATAATGCAGTGCGCGGATACAATTGGCCTTTTAAATTCATACGGAAAAGAACACATGCGCTCAACGTCGCACTTTGGAGCTATTCAAGATCAAGTCGATGATCTTGCCCGTGAGGTTTATTCGATAGAAGAGTTTTTGGGGGTAGAGGTATGAACAAAAACCTTGGACCAGTTGGGCAAGCGATACTTGACGCTCACACTCAGCGATATCCTGACGGACTCGTGACCACCAAAGAAGCAGCCGGGATCCTGCGACTACGTCCTTCCTATCTGGAGACTCTTCGATGCAAGGGCGGCGGCCCTGAATATGTTCGCCATGCGCGAAGGGTTTTTTATCAACTGCACACGCTGGTTGAATGGGCGGAAAGCAGAATGGAGATTCGACAGTGATGGCACCGGAAAAGGAAGCGCCCCTTCAAGAGGGAGAAGTTCTCCTGAAGGGGCGCTCACAACGAAGGTAATCAACCGATCCGCCAAGCTGTCCAGACCCAACGAACCTTCAACCCAGAGGTGACCCTGATATGCCATTCTCAGCCCTTACCAACAAGCGAAAGAACGCACTGTTTATCGGAAACCACGGCATCTTCACGCTAAACCAAGATAATCGCAGCTGAGGCTCTTCTTATGGCCGACTTTCGCGTGAATTGTGGCTTCTTCCACCACACAAAAACAAAGAAGCTGAAGAGGACTCTCGGAGCGGAAGGCGTCATCTCCTTTCTGCGTCTTTGGGCCTATGCCGCGCAAAATCGTCACGGCATCGATAAGATTTACTCTGCCGAAGACATTGAGCTGGCTGTTGACTGGGAAGGAGAGGCCGGAAAATTCGCGGAAACAGTGGCCGCATGCGGCTTTCTTGATGAGATCGAAGACGGCTATGTGCTCCACGAATGGGGAGAGCACAACAACTTTGCCGCCACAGCTCAGGAGCGATCAGAGGCCGGCCGCAAGGCGGCGGCCGCAAGGTGGGGTAGGCGTCATGGATCTGAGCCTGAAGCGCCTGCAAATGCGACCGAATGCGAACGCATATGCGAACCGCATAAATCCGCATTGCCGCTGCATGCGAACGGCAATGCCCCTCTTCCTCTTCCTTCTCCTATTCCATCTCCATCTCCTAAAGAAGAAGAAAATATTCTGCACGTGAAGCAGCAGAAAGGCCGCAATGCAGCCAGCGAAGACTCCTACAAAACGAAAAAGGGCCGATGGCTGACCGGGAAACGACTGCAGCAGTTCAACCGCTTTTGGACCGCCTTTGGCTACCAGAAGGGAAAAGCCGAAGCCGCAGACGCCTTCCTGGACGTCCACGGCTTCAACGACGAACTGCTGGAAATAATCGTCACAGCAGCGACAGCAGAGGCCGCCTCAAGGACAGCGGCACTGGCTCAGGGAAAGACGCCCAAGATGGCACAGGGCTGGTTGAATGGCAAACGGTGGGAAGACGAGGCCATAGACTCTACCCCCACAGTGGCAAGCCAGGTGGCGGCAATGCGTGCCGCCAAGGGAGGGCTCCAATGACAGACGTTGAGTTTGTAGAGGCCGTGAACATGATCAGAGGCTTTCTTGGCTACCAAGGGACCGTGCAGCCTCACGCGCTGGCAGTGATGCACAGCAAAGTCAAAGGCATCCCGAGTGAGGCCGTTCCGTACATCGTCCGACGGATCACCGACGAAGCCGATAACCTTCCCCGCAACCTGCCAAAGCTCTTTCACGAAATGCACTGCCAGTGGCGGACAGAGAGACAGCAAAGGACCGCCACAGCCCAGGAGCACTTCTGCGGACAGTGTTACGATGGGATCTTGTGGCTTCGACGTGGAGACGTCACCGCCGCCATCTTCTGTGCCTGCTATCGAGGCAACCCCGGCCAAGTAGGGAGGTCAACCTTGTCGAATATGCGTGATCAGGGATGGTCCCTGATAGACCTCACGGGACAAGGAACCCCGGCAATGCGTGAGGCTTTGGCGGGGCAGATTCAGAACGCAAGGATGCACTACGATGACCCCAACCCCCTGCGAGTCGATGACTACGAAGACCAGCCATGGTGACCGGTCAGGGTCTAATTTCCGGGGCCTAGAGTTGTCAGTTTTTGCAGAACACCCCCGAGGCAGAGGGGACAACCAGCAAGAGGACGTCATGAACGTAACGACCACACAGCCCTTCATCGAGTTCCAGACAGGGATCAACGAGGCCACGGCCGAACTGGACAGGCTGGTGCAGTATTGCCGGGATACTCTGGCCACCGACCCGAGCGCAGCTCGCGGCACAGTCCAGGATCTGGAAGGCCAGATCCAAGAAGCTGCCGACCTGATCCGTGGCCGGGTCGTAATCTTCAAACGTGCAGCTCGCAGGCTGTAGGAGGCGACCATGAAGAACATAAAAGCAAATCCTTACCTCGGAAGAGACCGTGCTCCTTTCCCCGTTGCCCGTGTCGGCTCTATCAATCCTTACCTCGGAAGAGATCCAAATCCTTTCCCCATCAACCGCATTGGCTCTATCAATCCGAATCACCAGCCAATCATGACGCAAGGGGAGTCGACAGGACAGAGCACCAAGGCCGAAGCCACCATTGTCATGGCGGCCAGGGCCAGACGCAGGCGGCGACAGAATCAGCGACTGCAAGCGAATGGCAAGCAGATGGCTAATACGTGATCAGCACGGTGAGGCATCGCGGGTCCTTTCCCGGACTCAATCTGACAGGGGTCGCAGTGGGCGCGATGTCTCGCCATGCAACACGTTGAAACAAAATTGAGACAAGAAATGATGCAAATGCAGCAGCTTATGATCCAAGTTCCAGACAATGTGGCGTCTGGTGCTGCGTTGCCCAATTACAACCGGCTTTATCAGTTCCTGCTCTCCAAAGGCTGGAACTGCACGAGGGCTACGGTGTACCGGCACGCCAAAGCCGGGAGGATCCGGACGAACGACGCCGGGGAATTCCCCATGGATGCCGCCTTGGAATATGCCCGCGATCACTGGCAGCTGGTGAATCCTGCCCTTTCAGTTCCCGAGGCGAAGCCCGGGCCCGGATCCGTGTCTGAGAGCATGAGCGACCTCTCCCGAGCCTTCGATGCCTGCGGAGACGTAGGCCTCGACGCGGCCCTTGTCCGCCTTCGTCAATCAGAGGTCCTTGGCTATCAAAAATGGATGGATGACCCATCTCCACAGACCTTCAAAAGCTACAGCCAGTCAGTTGAACTACTCCGAAAGGCAGAAAAGAACCTGCTGGATCTTCAGAGAGAGCGCCGGGAGCTCCTGGCTAAAGACGAAGTGAAGACCTGGCTGTTTCGACAGATCATCAGCGCCAAGGCCACGTTGACCAATCTTCCCGGCAAACTGGCCCCTCAGCTGGAAGGTATGCCATGGCCCCAGATACAGAGGAAGCTGGAAGAGGAAATCCAAAATGCTCTCACAAAACTTTCATCCGACATTGACGCCCCTGTGGAAGGAGGCCTGGAAGCCTCCAGCGAACCTGAACCCGTGGCAATGGGCGGAGGCCAACCTTGAACTGTCCAACCGCGCCACGGCCTTTCCAGGCCGCTACAGCACAGAGCAGACGCCCTATGTCCGGGATGTGCTGGAAGCCTTCAAGGATCCTGCAATACGCCAGATCAGCCTGTGCTGGTCGGCCCAGAGTTCAAAAACCATGACCATGCTCGTCATGCTTGGCTATGCCGTTGACCAGGATCCCGGCCCCGTCCTTTTGGTGCAAAGCTCCATGGATGCGGCCAAAAGCTTCAGCAAGAACCGCCTCCAGCCATTGCTTGAAGACTGCGCTGCCCTAGCCAAGCACAAGACCGGTGACAGATTCGACTTTTCCGCTGCGGAGATGAGGTTGGACGTTTGCTCCATCTATTTGCAAGGTGCCAACAGCCCCGCCCAGCTGGCCAGTAGGCCTATTCGCTACCTGCTGGCCGACGAAGTGGACAAGTGGCCGGATGAATCAAAGAAGGAAGCGGACGCCCTGAGCCTGGCCATGGAGCGCACGAAGTCATTCCGGAACCACAAGGCCATCCTGGCCAGCACTCCGACCATTGCCCGCGGGCCGATCTGGCAAGCTTTCAAGGCTGGGGATCAGCGGCGCTACCATGTACCCTGTCCGCACTGCGGGGCGCTTTTCGTGTTACAGTGGCAACAAGTCAAATGGCCCGAGGCTTCGGATGCCAAGGCCGTGGTGGATCAGACCTGGTTGGAGTGCCCGCATTGTCAGGGCACCATCACCGAACGACACAAATCCCCGATGCTAGAGGCCGGCCAGTGGGTAGCCGAGAATCAGGACGCCCCGGAAGACCGTGTGAGCTACCACTTGTCCGAGCTTTACAGCCCATGGACTACATGGGGCAGCCTGGCCGCCAAGTTCATACGGGCCCAAAAGGAAGCCAAGCAGGGCAACACCGGCAGCCTACACAACTTCGTCAACAGCTCCCTGGCAGAGCCTTGGGAGGACCGGCAGCAATCGGCCAAGGAGCCGGAAGCCATTCTGGCCCTGGAAATGGATCTTCCGTCCGGCGTGGTCCCGGCCGATGCAGTAGCCCTTACCGCCGGAATCGACACCCAGGACACGGGGTTCTGGTTTTCCATCTGGTCATGGGATCAGGAGTTGACCGGCCATCTGGTCCGAGAAGGCTTTGCCCCTGACCTGCTGTTCCTCGACTCCACCCTGTGGGCGGCCCACTACCAGGACCAGGAGGGGCGGACGCACCCTGTGCGTTTGGCCCTGATCGACAGTCAGGGGCACCGAACAGCAGAGGTTTACGACTGGTGCCGCCAGCGCCCGCAAACCAGGCCTCTCAAGGGTGAACAGCGCCTGCGTGGGGCGCCCTGGGCTTCAACCGTCCTGGACAAGATACCCGGCCGCGACGGGAAGCAATACCCAATCCCCGGCGGCCTGCAGTTGATCAGGGTGGACACGAACCACTTCAAGACGCTGCTGTCCGGCAAACTGGCCGTGGGAGCCGGCAACGCTGGCGGCATGACTCTTCACAAGGATCCAAGTGCAGACTTCATCAAACACATGAGCGCGGAATACCAGGACGAACGCGGCATCTGGAGGCAGCCCGGGCACAAGCGCTGTGACCTCTGGGACTGCAGCGTCTACGCCCTGGCAGCCGCTGAAATTCTCGGGGTCCGATTCTGGAGCCCCCCTCAAGATCAAACACCGCAACCCAACCCGAAGCCAACCGGCACGACGAGGAGAACTAGCCTATGGTAGCAGTGAGCAGCAGGCCCCAGACACAGGCCGAGATCATCAAACCCAACACGAACCTTTCCGGCCTGGAGGAAATCGCCCAGTACACCAGGCGAAGCAAGGCCACGGTCCTGGATTGGATCAAGAATGCCAGCTTCCCAGCTGCAAAGCTTGGGCATGTCTGGGAGTCGGACAAGGACCTGATTGACAAGTGGAAAAAGGACAGAATTCAAATGTCCATACGTGGCACTACAGGCAACGATGATGACGCCACGGCTAAGGCTTAGAAGCGTCAAGCTCAACAAGACAAGAAAGACGCTAATTCAACGCTCTTTCTAGTTCGAACGAAACAAAATTATCCCTTTCCCAAAAAAGTGGGCCGTAAGAGACTCCCATCAAAGGAGTCACTTATGGCCTTCACCACTTGGAGCGACCTTCTCCGACAGCTCAAAGACGATCTTGCTTCCGGAAACTGGATCACGCGCACCTATTCCGTTGACAACGTAACCCGCGAATTCCGCAGCGTGTCCGAGTTCATGGCCCTGCTGCAAGACGTGGAACGCCGGGCAAGCATGGAGAACCTCTCCACCAGGCCCCTGGGCAGAACCTACGCCCGGAGCGCATCATGATTGGCCACCTCGTTGACAACCTGGTAGGCGTCTTCAATCCCAAAGCGCAGCTGTCCAGAATGGCTGCCCGGGAATTGATCCAGGGCAAGCGCCAATACGCAGCCGCAAAGCCTGGGATCGGCGGATGGACCCCCATTGACTCCGACGCCAACACCGAGATTCGCACCAGCTCCCCCCAGGTCCGGCGCCGTGTCCGGCAACTAGTCCGAGACTTCCCCTATTTTGGCAGGGCCATTGACGTGCTGACGGCCCTCACCGTGGGTCAGGGCTACATCCTCCAGTCCAATGCCCTCCCCGGGGAAGAACGCAGCAGGGAAGTCCGGACGGTCATCGAGGACGCATTCAAGCGCTGGCAGGACGAAGCCGACATCGCCGGCAAACTGTCCTTCCCCGAGATCTGTCAGCTTGCCAAACGCCAGGAGCTTGAAACCGGGGAATACTTCCTGATCAAGCGCCAAGCCAAAGACAGCAAGCGTTACCTCTCTTTCTGTCTGCAGGCCATTGAGGCGGACCGCCTGACCTCCAACGGAACACCAACTGACCGGGCCAACGAGATTGACCAGGGCGTGGAATTCAATCCGGAAACCGGCCAGGTCCTGGCATACTGGTTCGAGACCGACACCCGGCCCATGCGCGTGTCAGCTTCGGAAGTGATCCATGGATACGTCATGCAGCGCCCCGGACAACTGCGCGGCATCAGCCCCTTTGCACCCGGAGTTCTGGCGGCCTTGGAGCTTGGGCAATACCTGGCGGCCGAAATCGAAGGCGCCAAGATGGCCGCCAAATACCTTGCCTTCATCGAAACCCCAGATCTGGCCGGATTCCAGGATCTGCGCGGCGTGACCCCAGGCACGACGCCCCGCAACGAATACTTGGAAAACGCCGTACTGGAATACCTCCGGCCAGGAGAGAAGATCAACTTGGCATCTCACAACCGGCCGGGCAACAACTTTGACCCCTTCGTCCGCCTGGTCCTGC
Organism: Pseudomonadota bacterium; assembly: GCA_023393525.1. Lineage (GTDB taxonomy): Bacteria > Desulfobacterota > Desulfovibrionia > Desulfovibrionales > Desulfomicrobiaceae > Desulfomicrobium. Next base: position 42,728 of record JAEWKZ010000010.1, read on the forward strand.
GCATGCTCTCCGTTACGACTGGCGTTCCCTACGAGATGCTCTCGGGCGATTACAGCGGTGTGAACTACAGCACGATGCGAGTTTGCCGGAACGATCTGAACCAGATCTTGAAGATCCACCATGGCCGCATGATCGAACACCTTTGCACGCCAATTTTTCGAGAGGTCCTACGCCAGGCTGTTCTGGCCGGCCGCTTGAACCTGCCCGGCTACTGGGCGGACCCTTCCAAATACAGCAAGGCCAAGTGGGTTCCCCCGGGCATGGAATCCATTGACCCTCTGAAGGAATCCAAGGCCCATGTCGACCAACTGAACAGCCTTTTGCGATCCCCCCAGGAAATCGCGGCCGCCCGTGGCCGGGACTATGAAGAGCTCTTGGATGAAATCTTGGAATCTGAGCGCATGATTGCCGACCGAGGTCTTTCCAGGGGCGAAGTTTCAACAGCACTGGTCGGCAATCCGGCCGCCATCGAGGAAGAAGAATGAAAGGCAAAGGACTGAAATTGACGGGCATGAAAGAAATCAGCGCCTACACCAAGCGTTCAGAGGCCACAGTCATGGACTGGATCATGAGGGAAAACTTCCCGGCCGACAACGTGAACGGCATTTGGGAGACCAGCACTGACCGCGTTGACTCGTTTTACAGGGCAAAAGCCATGGAGGCTTTGGGATGAAATTGACAACCAGAAAAATGCCGTTGGCCACAGGGCCGAAGACGATGAACGCCGAAGCCCGGCAGGTTCAGGCGATCATGGCCACGGAAACCCCCGTGCGCGTCTACGATTGGGAACGAGGCATCGTTGAAGAGGTGCTGCTCATGAGCGGCGCTTCCTACCCCGAGCAAGTGCCCCTTCTGGACTCCCACGACAGAGGCAGCGTTGAAACGGTCTTGGGCAGCGTGTCCGCAATTACGGCGCAAGGATCGGAGCTCGTTGGCCTCGTGGAATTCTCTTCAGTACCCAGGGCGCAAGACGCCATGACCAAGGTTCAGGAAGGCCACCTCACGGACTTTTCTATTGGCTACGCGGTAGAGGAATCGGCCTGGATCCCCGAAGGGCAGTCCCAGGCCGTTGACGGCAGAAATTTTCAAGGCCCGGTCAAGGTCGCGACAAAGTGGACCCTGCGGGAACTTTCCATCACGCCCATCGGCGCGGACAGCCAGGCCAAAGCAAGATCATTGGAGACAAACATGGAAGACAACAAGATTTTGGAGCGTGAGCGCTCCCGCGTGAAGGACATCATGGGCCTTGGCCAGGAATTCGACGTCATGGATCAGGCCCGGGAAGCCGTGGAAAAAGGCCAGAGCGTCCAGGACTTTCAGTCCATGGTCCTGAAGGGCATCCGGGAAAACAAGGCTCAGGCCCCCGGCTTCCGCGTTGAAGCCGGCGAGACCGAGGGCGAAAAGTTCAGATCGGCAGCGCAGGAATCCATCCTGGTGCGCGGCGGCCTGGTCACGGCCACCGAAAACGACTTGGCCGCCCTGACCCTTCGGGAACTGGCCCGGGAATGCTTGATCCGGTCCGGACAGCGCGGAATCGGCCGCAATCTCCCGGAAATGATCGGCCGCGCCCTGACCACTTCGGACTTCCCCAAGATCCTGGCTGCCAGTGCCAACAAGTCCCTGCTCATGGGTTACGAAACTTCCAGTGAAACCTGGATGCAGTGGTGCGCCACGGGCAACGCCAACGACTTCAAGACCCACTCTGTAGTCAGACCCTCGGAAACGAGCGACCTGGAAGAAGTGGCCGAAAAGGCCGAGTACACGCACGGCGAGCGCGAAGAAGTGCAGGAACAGTTCAAGATTGCCACCTACGGCAAACTGTTTGCGATCAGTCGCCAGGCGATCATCAACGACGATCTGGGAGCCCTGACCACCATCCCCCAGGCCCACGGCGAAGCCGCCGGGCGCAAGGTGGGAGACGTGGCCTATGTCGTTCTGACCGGGAACGAGACCATGGGAGACGGCAAGGCGCTCTTCCACGAAGACCATTCCAACTTGGCAGGGACGGGCGGCGCTGTCGGCATTTCTACCCTGGCCGCCGGCATCGCGGCCATGCGCCTGCAGAAGGACATCCTTGGCCTTCGCTCCCTGAATATCCGGCCCCAGTTCTTCCTGGCCCCTGTGGCCTTGGAAGGCTCCTGCGAACAGCTCTTCTTGAGCAACTTGGAAGGCACTCAAGCCAAGCCCGGCCAGGTCAACCCCTATGCCGGGAACTACTTCATCCGCGTCTATGATCCTCGATTGGACGATGACGACCCCAACGCCTGGTATCTGGCTGGACCGAAGGGCAAGACTGTCACCGTCTTCTTCCTGAACGGCAACCAGGGTCCGTACCTGGAGAGCCGCGAAGGCTTCAACGTGGACGGCGTGGAATACAAGGTTCGGATCGATTGCGGTGCCAAGGCCGTGGATTGGCGAGCCCTCTACAAGAATGATGGTGGCGCTTAACCGAGCAACACTCCTGCTCGTTGTGGATCTGATGCAGACGGCGCGGGCGGGGGTGACCTATACGGCCAAGCTGAAGGCATCCTGCCCGGCCTGTGGCCAGCAGTTACAGATCACAAGGACGATGCCCTGGTCCGGATGCTTCCGGACCAGGTACCATAAATGTACAAACCCGGACTGCATTCTGTCCATGCTGGGACAAAGCGTGAAGTCCATTGAGGAAATTTGATCATGGCAAAGAACTTCATTCAGGAAGGAAAAATCATCCCCTTCACCGCCGGCGCCAACGTTAAGTCCGGGCAGGTCGTTGTTGTAGGGTCCTTTGTCGGCATTTCCATGACCGACGTTCCCGATGGTTCCAGTGGCCAGTTGGCCGTGGAAGGCGTCTTTGACGTGCCCGCGGCCACGGCTGAAATCACCGTGGGCGCCCCCGTCTACTGGGATGCCGACGGCAACCCCGTTGGCGGCACGGCGGGCAGCGGAGCGGCAACCGCGACGGACACCGACAACACACTCATGGGCCACGCCATCGCAGCCAAGGCTGCAACGCTTGGAACCGTACGCGTGAATCTGGGTAGGTAATCTCCAAGAATACAACCAGGCCCCGCAAGGGGCCTAGCCATCCATGAGGAAAACATGAGAAATTCTGAAACCATGACCTTTTCGGGCAAGGACATCGAGGTGCGCGAGATGAGCGCCAAAGAAATCGATGATTATATCAACGGCCGCCTCAAAAAAACTCTGGTTCCCGAGGTTGATGTGCTTATGGGAAGCCATATCCCCGCAGAGATTATCCTGCATTGCACGGGCATGACCAAGGAAGAGCTTTTGGGGGGCTACCCTTCCGAGATCGACAAGGTCATCAAGAAGATTGAGGAACTGAACCCTTTCTTCGCCCGGCTGGCAAAACTCGCGGTGACTCAGCCGGGAGTGCGTCAATAAAAACCGCGTGCGCGATGCTGCAGTTGCGGGGGGTGGCGGCCCCCTGGGATCTGGGTTTCACATACTTTAAAACTCTACTGGAAGAGGCCGCTAATGGGCAGAAGTAAGCAGCACAAGGTCGAGTGGACCCTGAAGGTTGGAGCCGAGGGCGGGGCGGAAATCGCCGCCCTCCAACGGGATCTGAAGACACTTGGCCAGATTGACGCATTCTCCAAGCTGAAAAAGCAGTCAGGTGAAGCTGAAAAGGCATGGAAGACTGCGACCGACAAGGTTGCCGAACTGGCCCGTGCAATGAAGACCGCCGAGACTCCGACCAAGGCCATGGCCACCGCCCTTGATCGGGCGCGTTCGCAGGCCGGAAGACTGAAGGATGAATTCATTAAGCAGCGGAACGCCCTGAACGATCAAAGAAAGATTCTGCGTGAAGTTGGGGTTAATACCACGGAACTCTCCAGTGCACAGGCGGAACTCAAACGGAGAGTGCAAGAACAGAAGACGGTAACCGAGCAGGCCACACGAGCACAGAAGGATCTTGGCAAGGCGCAGCAAAGCACTGCCATTGCCATTCGGGATCACGCCACCAACACGAAGTCCGCAACTGGGACTCAGCAAGCCCTGAATTCGGAATTGAACCAGCAAGCCCGGCTGTCCTCCACAGTTGTCACCGGGATAAAGAACATGATCGGGGCCTATCTCGGGTTCCAAACCGTTCATGCAATCCTGTCCTCTATTTATCGGGTCATGGTCGACATGAGCACTGCAAATTTTGCGCTCGAAGCTTCGACCATGGCTGCAAATCGGGAATTTTCGAACACGGCAAGCGTTGCGCAGTGGAAGCAGGCTATCCGAGAACTCTCGGCAGAGCTCAAGATATACAGTGAAGCAGGGCTGACAAACGCAGCGGCCAGGACACAGGACATGACCAAGCGCCTAGGGCTGTCCTATGGTCAAATGGTCGAAGTCCTGCGGCGTGCTGGAGAAATGGCGGCCGGCAGAAATTTAGGAATTGAAGAATCTGTTGAGCGCGTCACTGCTGCGCTACGGGGAGAGGCTGAAGCAGCAGAGTACCTTGGCTTGACCTTGAATGAAACCACCGTCAAGGCGTGGCACGAAGCGCATAACGCCCACGGAATTGCCTACAAAGACTTGACCGAACTGGAAAAGGCTCAGATTCGCTACAATCTTTTACTCGAACAAACCGATGCGTCGCTTGGGCGAGCTGCAAAAAATACGGGCGTCCTGGCAGGTGCCTGGAAAGAACTTACCGCTGTCTATTCTGACAGCACGTCAAACGATCCTGTCATAGGTATGGTTGAAAGCGCCGGCACGGCGATTCTGAACTTTCTTGCAGCAGAGGAAAAGGCTTGGCAGACCTTTTGGAAGGGCATCGATCTTTCGAAGCAAAAACTTCTCGACTTCAATACTTTTGTCAAAGCTGACATTGATACCCGCGAGAAGATGGTTCTAGAGGCTGAGGCAAAAAAAAAGGAAGCCCAAGACAAAACCTTGTCGGCGGAACAGCAAAGGGTCGACACAATCAAGGAGATGGAGGGCGAACTTTCCAGGCTCCGAGCTGAGAAGTGGGATGAGTGGCTTGCCAAGACTGAATCTTCCCTTGAAGCTGCGCTTAAGAAAGAAGAGGAGTACTCGGAGCAGCTCAAAACGCTGGCTAAGCAACGATTAAACGAGCAGAAAACAACGGACGAGCTCGTTCGAGAAGTGATGCGCACGAGCATGAGCGCGAGCGAGCTCTATTTTGACAAGCTCTCCGAGGCTCGGGACACCCTGAGCGAAGCCTCTAAGGCAAAAGCCGAGGGCGACTCGAAACAGGCCATGGAGCTGTATAACGAGGCTCGTCGTCAATTCTCCCTGCTCAGCCGGGAAGTAAAGGACGGGGAGACAACTATTGTTTCCGCTGCGGAGGCTTCCAGCACCGCCATTTCGGGGATCAAAGAAGCGGGGCAAGGGATTCAGGAAGTCCTTGCGTTCATGCAAGATGGAAAGCAGGTGGACCTAGCAAAGGCCCAAGGCGAAGTCGCCGACCTTAGAGACAGGATCCAGGAAATCAAAGACGCCCACGACAAAATCAAAGAGCTCGAAACTGAACTTACAGCGAAGGACCTTGCAACCCCAGTTCTTGAAAAGATCCAAAGGGAACTGGACAAGATCCAAGACAAGACCGTGACCATAAAGGTCAACTATGACGTCGGCCCCAAGCCGAAGGGGCTCGCCATCGGCGGAATAGTCCCTGGCTACGCGTTCGGCGGTCGACTGCCGGGCTATTCCCTGAAAGACAACATGCTCGGCATGATCCGGGGCCGCACACCTATTGCTTTGGCCGGCGGCGAAGATGTGACCAACGCCCTCTCTTCTCGCATCATCTATCGCGATGCGCCGTGGCTCCTGCCTACCCTTAACCAAGTCCGTTCGAGCATAGACCTGCAGGCCGTTCTGGAAAAGATCAAGGGCCTTGCAACGGGCGGACGCGTACCTCGTGCGAGCGTTGATCTTGGCGGAATACAGGGAAGCCTTAGAGGGCTTGCCGCTGGTGGCCGCGTAAAAGAGTCCTACCGCTTCACTTTTGCGAGCGCTGGACAGGAAGCGACCATCACCACAACAAGCAAGCCGGAGGCCGAAGGTCTGGCGGCACTGGCCCGGGCCATGACCAAGCTTAAGCTCGTGCACGGTGGATGACAATTTTGGCTGACCTGGTTGGCTCGTTCCAGGAAAGCCGGCGCCCGTGGAGGACTATCTCCTTGCCCTTCCACGGGCGCATTTTTATTAGGGCACAAAACGGGGCAACATTATTTTTATGAGAAAAAAATGTTCTGTAAAATTATGCAGATACTAGAAAAATATTAAAGACACCCTCTCCGCCATTTTTCAACGAAACAGGCCGGTTAGGATGAAAATCTAGCTGGCCTTTCTGTTTGCATCGGCACATGTTGGTTCGATTCGCGGTTCGATTCTGTCGGAAATCGTGATTTTGAATCGTCCAGGATGGCTGCGCCGAGAAACGTCCCTGAATTCTTTATGCCCGGAGCACGGTCATTCCATCATTTCCACGGGATTGCCCGCGCTTAAGAATTTTTTAAGCTCTTCCGAGATCCTCTCGTCCCTGGCCACGCTGTTCCAGAATTCCATCGCCAACCGCCTTGCTGCGTCATATGTTTCGTCATCAAGGACCAGCCTTTTAGGACGTTGCGGCGTAAACGCATATGGCGGCATTTCGCCGCTACCCCGTGGGGCAAAGCCCATGGCGCACATGTCGTACACGGGCAACAGCCTGAATGCATTTCCGTCCATCGCCAGGCTGAGATTTCCCAGATGCATGTCCGTGTTGTGAATCAGCTTTCCGAAGCACCACAAGAATTCCGCATCGCGCGCCTGCTTTGGGCAGACCAGTTCCCTTTCCGCCAGAGCCTTCATGACGCGCGGCCAATTCGATCCCGACCCGACAAACTCCGCATCAATCGACGCCAGTGAAATCATGGACATCCGTCCGTGCTGGCCGGAGCGGTCAAATCGCTGCGACTCCAGAAAGAGGCGGTCTCTGACCTCAAGCAGCCTCGTTCTTGCGGCGGGAAGGCCCTGGCCACGCAAGGCCTCCATCGCATGGTGTTCCGTGATGAGGATGTCGCGCCATCTTCTCGATATTCCAGTGTCTCCGGGAGGAGAAAATTTGACGATGACGTGCGATGCGCTCTGCGCGCTGAACGCCGCGAATTTTGGTTGTTCCCCCCCGGCGGATGAGCCGGGGATTTCGCCGCGCATGGTTTCTTCCGCAAAACGGGGATACTCGGCGTCATCGACGGCAACAGGAGGTCTGTGCACGCGCAGCAGGGACTGTTCTCCAAACTTGAGGTTGCCGGGAAGATCATCTCCATTGGATATCAAAAATCTGCCAATATGGTCCGTTGTCCACCATTTGGGATCGGAAGGAAACTCTGGACAGAGAGCATGCATTTTCTTTGCGATCAGCCTTCCGATAAATCCCTGTGGAGCCAAATCCTGCAGGAAGTACGGGAGGTCGTCGTAGAGCCCGTTTCCGCTGTCTCCCATCAGCAAAGACGTTTTCGTGGACGGTTCGACATAAAATCCTCCCGTCACCAATGGGCGGATGTGGGCAACGAGGTCGGCGCGACCATGGGCATCGACCATGGCCAAGGGCAGCCGGTCGCTACTTCCGAAAGCGTTTCGCGTCAGGACATACCTTGGGGTTCGTCCGCTTCGAATCGTGATGACGCGGTGCCCCATCCGTCTCAATTGTCTGGAAACGGCGGCCTGCGACAGACCTGTCGCCGCCTGGATGTCTTTGGATGTGGCGGGGCCGAGTTCGAGAAATTCTGCTAATGATAGCGCCATGGTTTCATCTTTCGTTTCAAAGTAGAGTGGATTTGACTAGAACCATGAATAGTAATTATATATTTAACTATATGATAATAAATTATATAATAAGAAAATTAATTAAAAACTGAATAGCTTTTAACAAAAAATACCGGTCTGTGGAGTCGCTGTCAATCAGGCGGGAAAATGGGAAGTCGGGTGCGGCCAGCGTGCGTTCCGACCGGGGAAATTTGTGGGATAAAAGTTCAACGGGCCTGTGCTCTCGAGCACAGACCCGTTGCGAGGCGAAGATTGACGCGTTTTCCCGGTCAAGGCCGGGAGGCGGGTTCCTAGTAGGGCTGCTGGTTTGTGTTCGGGTTGACGCGGATTTCCACGCGGCGGTTCATCTGGCGGCCTTCGGGAGTGTCGTTGCTGGCCACGGGGCGGGATTCGCCGTAGCCCATGGCCGTGATGCGGGACTGGTTGACCCCGCGTTCGACAAGCAGGCGCTGCACGCTCCAGGCGCGGCGCTCGGACAGGGCCTGGTTGTAGGTGTCGGAGCCGGTGCTGTCCGTGTGGCCCTCGACCACGATGGTGGTCTGGGGGTACTTGATCAGGATCTGGGCGATGCGGTCGAGTTCGGTGTACAGGCCGGGCAGGACCACGTCGGAGTCCACGGCGAAGGTCACATCGCCCTTGAGGGTCAGGGCCAGGAGGTCGCCCTCGCGCCGGACGGCCACTTCTTCGGACTGGGACAGGGCCTGGCGCATGTCCGCTTCCTGGTTGTCCATCATGCGCCCGATTCCGGCGCCGGCCAGGCCGCCGATGGCCGCTCCGGCCGCGGCGCCGATGAGGGTGCCCTTGGTGTCCTTGCTGATGATCTGGCCGACAATGGCCCCGGCCGCCGCTCCGCCTGCCGCGCCGTAGGTGGCGCCCTGGGTCGTCTTGGACTGTTGCTGCATGGTGGCGCAGCCGCTGGTGACAAACATGATGACGATGAAAAGGAGTGCTAATTTCTTCATGATGATTCCTCGTGGCTGATTATTGGGACACGGGTTTGCGTTGCCATGATTCACGCGGCGGATGGATCAGCCCATGGCCGCGGGCCTGAACCTGTTGTCAAGTCTGAGTTGGATACATGCATATATGTAAGTCACAATCGCCTTTTTGCCAAATATGCCCATACACAAAAATCATCAATGACTTGGCGGCAAGTGTCAATCCACGGCGTCCGAAGAGGCCGGTCCGGCCTGGAATACAACTGGCGTTGGCGGCGCGGGCGTCCGCGCCAAAAGAAAATTGCGCATCAACCGCCCCTGCATTATGGCGTGAGCAGCCCGGTCCGTTAACCCTTCACCAAGCGAAGTTTCCCTTGAGTCCAATCACCCCCGAACAGTTCGCCCAGGCCGATGCCGTCATCGACGAGCATAAGGGCGTTCCCGGCTCCCTCATCACGGTTCTTCGGCTTTGCCAGGACATTGTCGGATATTTTCCGCCCGAGCTGATTGCGCATATCGCCGACGGAATGAATCAGCCCTTGTCCACGGTTTACGGGGTCGTTTCCTTCTATTCGCTCTTTTCCCTGAAACCCAAGGGGCGGCACAGCATCCGCGTCTGCACGGGCACGGCCTGCTACGTGCGCGGCGTGCGCGAAGTGCTGGACCGGGTGGAGCGGCGCTTCGACGTGAGGGCCGGCGGCACGTGCGCGGACGGGCGCTTCAGCCTGGAGCCCGTGCGCTGCCTCGGTGCCTGCGGCCTGGCTCCGGTCATGGTCGTGGACCGCGACACCCACGGCGGGGTCACGCCCGATTCGGCCTGCGAGATCCTGGAGGGCTACGAATGACCGCGCTGGCACGACTTGACCGCGCCGGACTTCTGGCCCTGCGCGAGCAGGAGAAGGCTCGTCTGGACACGGCCGCGCCGCGCATCTTCTGTTGCAGCGGCACGGGCTGCCACGCCACGGGCTCCATCCCGCTTATCGCGGCCCTGCGCGAGGAGGCCGCGCGGCAGGGGGGCTGCGTGCAGGTCATCGAAACGGGCTGCAACGGCTTCTGCGCCCTGGGGCCGGTGGTCATCATGCAGCCCGGCGGCATCCTGTACTGCAAGGTGCGCGTGGAAGATGCGGCCGAGGTGGTCGCCTCGGCGGGGGCTGCGCCGGTGGAGCGCCTGCTGTACCGCAATCCGGCGGGCAAGGCCCTTGCGAGCATGGACGAGATTCCGTTTTTTGCCCTGCAGCGGCCCTGGACCCTGCGCAACAAGGGCCGCATCGACCCCGAGAACATCGGCCACGCCATCGCCCATGAAGGGTATCAGGGGCTGGCCAAGGCGCTTTTCGACATGGCGCCGGAGGGCATCATCGAGGAAATGCGCCTTTCGGGCCTGCGCGGACGGGGAGGGGCGGGGTTTCCCACGGGCCTGAAGTGGAAGTTCGCCGCCGCCTCGCCCGGCGATGTGAAGTATGTGCTCTGCAACGCCGACGAGGGCGACCCCGGCGCGTTCATGGATCGCTCCATCCTCGAATCCGACCCGCACGCGGTGCTGGAGGGCATGATCATCGCGGCCGTGGCCATCGGCGCGCATCAGGGCTACATCTACTGCCGCTCCGAATACCCCCTGGCCATCCAGCGCCTGACCATAGCCATCGGGCAGGCCCGTGAGCTTGGCCTGCTCGGGGAGAACATCCTGGTCAGCGGTTTTTCCTTTGACCTTGAAATCTATCAGGGCGCGGGAGCCTTTGTCTGCGGCGAGGAGACCGCGCTCATGCGCTCCATCGAAGGCCGGCGCGGCATGCCCCGGCCCCGGCCGCCATTTCCAGCGCAGCAGGGTTTGTGGGGCAGGCCGACGGTCCTGAACAACGTCGAGACCCTGGCCAATGTCGGGCGCATCATCCGTCTCGGCGGCGCGCACTACGCAAGCATCGGCACCGAGGGCAGCACGGGCACCAAGGTCTTCGCCCTGTCCGGCGACGTGAACAACATCGGGCTGGTCGAGGTGGACATGGGCACGCCCCTGTCCACCCTGGTCAACGACATCGGCGGCGGGGTGCCCGGCAAGCGCAGATGCAAGGCCGTGCAGCTCGGCGGCCCATCGGGCGGGAGCATCCCGGCGCACCTGCTGGACACGCCCGTGGACTACGAGGCCATCGCCAAGGCCGGGGCCATCATGGGCTCGGGCGGGGTCATCGTCATGAACGACCGCACCTGCATGGTCGACATGGCCCGCTTCTTCATGGATTTCATCCAGGACGAATCCTGCGGCAAGTGCACGCCCTGCCGGGAAGGGACCAGGCGTCAGCTCGAAATTTTGACCCGCATCTGCGAAGGGAAGGGCGAAGCCGGCGACCTGCGCACCCTGGAGGACCTGGCCGCAGTGATCACCGACGCGTCCCTGTGCGGCCTCGGCCAGACCGCCTCCAACCCGATTCTCTCGGCCCTGCGCCATTTCCGGGACGAGTTCGAGGCGCACATCGTTGAAAAACGCTGCCCGGCCAAACGCTGCGTGGCCCTGCTCAAATTCGAGGTGGACGAGTCGCGCTGCCGCAAGTGCGGGCTGTGTCACAAGGCCTGTCCGGCCGGGGCCGTGATCTGGGCCAGAAAACAGACCGCCCGCATCGACCGCGAGAAATGCGTGCGCTGCCTGGCCTGTTTTTCGGCCTGTCCTTTCGACTGCATCGACTGACGGAGAGACCATGGAATTGACCATCAATGATACGCCGTGCGTCTTCTCTCCCGGACAGACGATTCTCGAGGCGGCCAGGGCCCACGGCATCTTCATCCCGACCTTGTGCCACCTGCCCAAGTGCACGCCCAGCGGAGCCTGCCGCATCTGCGTGGTCGAGGTCTGGGGCGCGCGCACCTTGGTCGCGTCCTGCGCGGCGCCTGCGTCCGAGGGCATGATCGTGCATACAGATTCGGAGCGCGTGATCCGCGCCCGCAAGACGGTCCTGCGTCTCATGCTCGACTCCGGAAATCACGACTGTCTGCTCTGCCCGGCGGCGGGCGATTGCACCCTGCAGAGCCTCGCCTTCCGCTACGGCGTGGGCACAGGAACTTTTGAGCGCACGAAGCCGCGCTACCGGCCTGAGACGGGCAACCCCTTCATCGTTCGCGATTTTTCCAAATGCATCCTGTGCGGTCGCTGCGTGCAGGCCTGCAACGAGGTGCAGGTCAACGAGGCCATCGACTTCGGCTATCGCGGCGCAGCCACCAAGATCGTGGCCGGATGCGATACCTCTCTGGCCGAGTCGGACTGCGTGTTCTGCGGCGAGTGCCTGCAGGTCTGCCCGACAGGGGCGCTCAGCATGACGGACGCCCGCAAGAAGCCGCGTCTGTGCGAGACGCGCCCGGTGCGCACTACCTGTCCGTATTGCGGGGTGGGCTGCCAGATGGATGTATATGTGCAGGGCGGCCGTATCCATCATGTTCTGGGTGCTCCAGACGGGCACAACGAAGGCAGCCTGTGCGTCAAGGGCCGCTTCGCCCTGGATTTCACCGCCCACCCCGATCGACTGACCACCCCGCTCATACGGCGGGACGGAGAGCTTGTTCCGGCCAGCTGGGACGAGGCGCTTGATCTGGCGGCGTCCCGCCTCCTGGCCGTGCGCGAGGAGCACGGGCCGCAGGCCCTGGGCTTTCTGGCCTCGGCCCGCTGCACCAACGAAGAAAACTATCTGTTCCAGAAGCTGGCGCGGTGTCTTGGCACCAACAATGTGGACCACTGCGCGCGGCTGTGTCACGCCTCATCCCTGGTGGCCCTGGTAGAGGCTTTCGGCAGCGCCTCGGCGACCAATCCCATGGCCGATGTGGGCAATGCCGAGGTGATCCTGGTCACCGGCTCCAACACCACCGAGACCCACCCCGTGTTCGCAAGCCGCATCAAGCGCGCCGTCCGCTCAGGAGCCACGCTTGTGGTCGTGGACCCGCGCGCCATCGGTCTGACCCGCCACGCAAATCTTTGGCTGCGGCCCAGGCCCGGCACGGACATCGCCTGGATCAACGGGCTCATGCATGTCATCCTGCGCGAAGGGCTGGAAAACCGGGCCTTCGTCGAGAGCCGCACCGAAGGGTTCGAGGAGCTGCGCGAGGCCATGGGGCCGTACACCCCTGAACATGTGCAGTCCGTGACCGGGATTCCCGCCGCCGATCTTGAGCGGGCGGCCCGCCTGTATGCCCGCGCCGGGGCGGCGACGATCCTGTATTGCATGGGCATCACCCAGCACACCTGCGGCACGGACACGGTGCTGGCCCTGGCCAATCTGGCCCTGCTCTGCGGCCAGGTCGGGCGGCCGGGAGCGGGGATCAACCCGCTGCGGGGGCAGAACAACGTGCAGGGGGCCTGCGACATGGGCGGGTTGCCGGGCGTGTTGCCCGGATACGGGCGGGTGGACGACGATGCCGCCCTGGGTCGGATGGAAAGCCTGTGGAAGACGTCCCTGTCCAAGAATCCCGGCCTGACCGCAACGGAGATGTTCGCCTCCCCGCAGGTCCGGGCCATGTACGTCATGGGCGAGAATCCGATGGTCTCGGATGCGGATACGGCGCATGTGCGCACGCGACTTGCGGATCTTGATTTTCTGCTCGTGCAGGACATTTTCCTGACCGAGACGGCGCGGCTGGCCGACGTGGTCCTGCCTGCGGCGTCCGCGCTGGAAAAGGACGGCACCTTCACCAACACCGACCGCCGCGTGCAGCGCGTCCGCCTGGCCGTGCCGTGTCCGGGTCAGGCGCTTCCCGACTGGCGTATTATTGGCTTGCTGTCGAAGCGCCTGGGGCTGGGTTCCGGTCCGGAATCTCCCGAGGCCGTCATGACCGAAATCACCCAGGCCGCGCCCATCTACGGCGGCATCGACTACCGTCGCATCAGGCAGGAAGGGCTCATCTGGCCCTGTCCGGACAAGGATCATCCGGGCACGCCCATACTGCACCGCGAGACGTTTCCGCGCGGCAAGGGGCGCTTCGCGCCCGTCCATCCCCAGCCTCCGGCGGAAGCCACGGACGCGGACTATCCCTTGGTGCTCGGCACGGGCCGAGTTTTGGAACACTACCACACCGGAACCATGACCAGAAAAAGCGAGGGGCTGAACCGCCTCGTGCCCGAGTGTTTCGTGGAGATGAATCCGAGTGACGCGGCCCGGCTGGGTCTGACCCAGGGTCGGAGGGCGCGGGTGGCTTCACGGCGCGGAGAGATCACGGTCCGGGTCAAGCTCACCGAGCGGGTGGTCGCGGGCCATGTCTTCATCCCCTTCCATTTCGCCGAGGCGGCGGCCAATGTTCTGACCAATTCCGCCCACGACCCCCTGGCCAGGATTCCGGAGTTCAAGGTCTGCGCGGTGCGTATCGAGCCTGAATGAGGCCGTGCTTTATTCAGGCGGCCACGAACCAGGCGTGAAATTCCCGCTTGGCCTTGAAACCCACGCCCACGGCCCCCTTGTGCAGGTACAGGCAGTAGGCCCAGTCCGGGGCATAGGCGCTGCTGGTCGAGGACCAGTAGGCTTCGCGGATGTCCGTGAAGGGATGTTCGGGCAGGGCAGGGTTGTGATGCTCGGCGTCAACCAGGGACTCGAGTTCGCGGATGGTCGGCAGACGCCATTTGCGGCCTTTTTTGCTCCGCTCCTTTGCCTCCCGTAACGCTTCTTCCCAGGCGCAGACCCCGCATTGGTCCGTTGACCTGGTCCACAAAAGGCCTGTCAGCAGATCGCGCACCCCGTCTTCTTCCATCGCAAAACGCGGTTCGGGCCATGGAACTCCGCTGCGCAAAGCCCCGTCCTGGCCCGTTGCGGCGCAGTCGATGACAGTGCCTGCGGCGTCCCGGCATCGTCGTTGCCCTGTGCGCGCAAGAACGGCGCTTTCTCCGCGCACCGGCCAGACCATGGCGTCGCGGGTCTTGTCGCCGTAGAACATGCGCCCGCCTTCCAGGTGCACGCGCCACGCGCAGTCAGGAGCGATGTCGGCCGTGGTCGAGGTCCAGTACCAGGTCTGGCTGACCGTGAAGGGGTGCCCGGTGGGCAGGGCCGGCCGGTGATGGCTGTAGCTGACCAGGCTGGAAAGTTCGCGGCGGTTCGGCAATCGCCAGTCGGCATGGCCGAAGGCGTTTTCCTCGTTCATGAGCTTCACGGCGGACAGGGCTTCGGTCCAGGACATGGGAAAGTCCCCCAGGCTGGCCGTGCGGGGCCAGACCAGGCCCGTCAGCCGGTCCAGAGCCAGGGCTTCGCCTTGCGGCTCGAAGCGCGGCTCGGGCCAGGCTTCGCCTGTGCGGAACTCGCCGTCCTGGCCCGTCCCTGCGCAGTCCACGGGCCGTCCGGCGGTGTCGAAGCACAGGCGCTGGCCGGTGGAGAGGATGTGTCGGGTGGTCATGGTACTTGCGCCGGTTAAGGGGTGTGGGCCGGAACGGTCCGGCCGGGGCTCCAGACTAGCGGCGCAAGTGGGCATGGTCAATGCGGGGGTGACGATTTCGCATGACGTTGCGGCGGGCCGGAAGCTTGCGCCTGCGGCCCGCCGTTTTCATGCCGTGGTCCCGGCCTTACTTGGGTGTGCGGAAATAGAGCATGGACTGGGCGCTCATCTTCTTCACGATCTCCTTGCCCTCGGCCTCAAGCTCCATTTTCAGGATTTCCTTTTCCCCGAAACGGATGGCGTCGGTCAGGCAGACCTCGGCGCAGACCGGCTTTTCGCCCACATGCACCCGGTCCCAGCACAGGTCGCATTTGTGGGCCTTGTTCCGGTCCGCGTCGAACTGGATGACCCCGTACGGGCAGGCCTCGATGCAGTCGCGGCTGCCCCGGCACTTGTCCGCCAGGATGCGCACGATGCCGGTCTCAGTATCCTTGACGATGGCTTCGGCCTTGCAGGCCTTGATGCAGGCCGCGTTCTTGCAGTGCTGGCAGGGCATGACCCAGCTCGTTTCGGAAAGCTGGGGATAGACCCCCTTTTTTTCGGACTCCACGCGCAGGTAGTACGGTATGTTCCCCGGCATGCAGTTTTTGTGGTCCACGATGCCGTGGCTGTTGCGGCAGGCCACCACGCAGGTCTTGCAGCCGATGCAGCGGTCCAGGTCTATGGCGAGGCTTAATTGTTTCATGGTTGTCCTCCTTACTTACTGATGCGGACGCGGGTGGAGACATGGGCCTCGCCGCCCACGAGATCCTGCCAGTGCAGGTGGGAACCGGCGTCGGGGATGAGGTCGTTGTCGTTCACGCCGGCTCCCGCGCCCACGCGGCCCACGCTGGCGCCGAAGCCGTGCATGATGCCGATGCAGTCGGGCCGGATGTGTTCGGTCAGCTTGACCGGAGTGGTCACGCTGCCCGTGCGCGAGGAGATGGTCACCGTGTCGCCGTCCTTTATGCCGAGCTTGCCTGCGGCGGCGGTGTTGATGATGGCCGGGTTGGTGGGCTGGCCAGAGGCCGGGTCGCGCAGCTGGGCGTTGTTCACGGACCAGGGGCCGGTGCCGTTGATGTGGATGCGGCGGTAGCTGATCATGATGAACGGATACTTTTCGGCGTCCGCGTCATATTCCGGCGCGAGGATGGTCCGAGGCAAGGCCTGGCCGATGTCTTCCAGGTCTTCCCAGTAGAGCTGGACCTTTTTGCTCGGGGTGCCGAAGCCCCTTTCCCGGTACTTGTGGAAGCCCAGGGTGCCGGGCGACCATCTGCCGCCCATGTCCTGCAGCTTCTTGACGGACAGTCCGAGACCCTTCAGCTGGATGTCGTAGTAGGCCACGTCATCCTTGAACTGGAAGTATTCCGGGAACATGCGTTTGCCGAGCTCGATGAAGACCATGTTGGAATGCCGGGCCTCGCCCGGAGGGTCGACCAGGGGCTGGCGCAACAGCACGCCGTGTCCGAAGTTGTACCACCACGGCATGTACAGAAGTTCCCAGCGCTCGAAGTGGGTCTGGTCGGGCAGCACGATGTCGGCGAACTTGCCCGTCTCCGAGAGCATGATATCCGTGTTGAGCAGGAACTCCAATTTGTGGTTCCCGTTCTTGTCCTTCATGCACACGGCCTTCTGCCACTCCCTGCTGCCCATTTCGGTCAGGGCCGGGTTGGCCTCGGTGACCATGAGGATTTTGAGGCCGTCGTCCTTGATGGCCTGGGTCTCGTACCAGGAGGGCTCCAGGATGAAGCTGTACTTGGCGAACTTGTCGCGATTGGGGCCGGTGCGGTGGAAACCCTTGTCGTGCAGGGGCGCGGGGCCCTTGGGCAGGGGCGTGACGGGGGACAGGGGCGTCAGGTCCGGCAGGGGCTGGCCGCCGGGGTTGTCGATATTGCCGGTGATGGCCAGGAAGATGGCCCAGGCGTGTCCGTAGTCCAGGGCCTGGCCGAGCATGATGGACTTGAATCCGTCCACGCCCACGGCCGGGGCGGCGGCGCACATCTCGGCAAGCTTCACGATGTCGCGGGCCGGGACGTCGCAGATCTTGCTCATGGCCTCGGGCGTCATGGGCTGCACGTGGGCCTTGACCTTCTCGAAGTCGCCTTCGCGCACCCATTCCTCGACGAACTTCTTGTCGTAGAGGTCGTTGGCGATGAGGTAGTTGATCATGCCCAGGAACAGCGCCGTGTCGCCGGAGGGCTTGATGGGAATCCACCAGTCGGCCTTGGCCGCGTCGGGGCTGAAGATGGGATCGACCACGACGAGCTTGGCCCCGCGGTCCTTGGCCTCCAGGATGTCGCGCGGCGCCACGGCGTCATCCAGGCAGCCGAAGGCGT
>JAEWKZ010000026.1 GCA_023393525.1 Pseudomonadota bacterium
AACGACAGCGTGCACGGCGGTGACGGCGCCGACATTTTGTATGGCGGTCTTGGCGACGACACCCTGAACGGCGGCGCGGGCAGTGACGTCTTGTACGGCGGAGACGACAACGACGTCTTGTACGGCGAAGACGACAACGACAGCTTGTACGGCGGCCTTGGCCACGACACCCTGGCCGGCGGGGCCGGGGCCGACATCCTGGATGGCGGCATGGGCGTGGATGTCGCGGACTACAGCGCCAGCACCGCGTGGGTGCGGGTGGACCTAGGCCTGTCCACGGGACAGACCGGCGGCGGTGCGGGGAATCATGCCCTGGGCGACGTGTTGATCAGCATCGAGGATGTCATGGGGTCAGCCTTCAATGACCACCTCATAGGCGCCGACAACCCCAACCGGCTTTCGGGTCTGGCCGGAGACGATACCCTGGTCTGCGGGACCGGGGCCGATACCCTGGATGGCGGCGAGGGTGTGGATACCGTGGACTACAGCGCCAGCGCCGGGTGGGTGCAAGTGGACCTGCGCCTCACCACGGAGCAGCCCAGCGGCGGGTCGGGGAATCATGCAGTGCGCGACGTGCTGATCGGCATCGAGAATGTCACGGGTTCAGCCTTCAATGATCGCATCACAGGCGACGGCAAAGACAACGTGCTTTCGGGCCTGGCCGGGGCCGACACACTGGATGGTGGGGAAGGACGGGACACTGCCAGCTATAGCGACAGCCAATCGGCCGTGAGAGTGAACCTCAAGGAAGGCAGAGGGTACGTCGGCGATGCCAATGGTGACAAGCTGATCAGCATCGAAAATCTCATTGGATCGGCATTCAGCGATACTCTTAAAGGTGACGATGGGGATAATCTGCTCTTCGGGCTGGCCGGCAACGATGACTTGTACGGAGGTTCGGGCAATGACACCTTGATCGGCGGGGCCGGAGCAGACTACATGGATGGTGGGCTTGGTATCGACAGGGTCGACTACTCGGCCAGCGCTGCGGGGGTAATGGTGTATTTGGGCTATTATGACGGTCATGGTCAGTCAGGTGGCGATGCGGAGGGTGACATACTGCTGAATATCGAGGACGTGTTGGGTTCCAGTCACAACGATACCCTGGCTGGTAGTAGAGGTATTCGCAATGTGTTGGATGGAGCCATGGGTGACGACATCTTGCATGGAGGCGCAAACGACACCCTCTACGGTGGTGCTGGTAATGATCAGCTGTTCAGTTACTCCTCTAATCCTTTTTTGGAGTACGGTTCGGCGGCCCTTTATGGCGGCGCAGGCGATGACACATTGGTCGCTTGGCATGGCGGCAATACACTGGACGGTGGCACCGGGACAGATACGGTTGACTACTCCAACTATTTTGTGACGAGCCACTTCATAAGGCTCTCCGTGGATTTGGAACAGGGTAGGGCTTGGCAGGAAGGCACCATCCTCCAGCCTGAAATTCAAGACACGATCATCAACGTTGAGAACGTCATCGGCACGATAAGAGATGACAAGCTCTTCGGGAACAGTCTGAACAACGTCCTGGATGGAGGCGACGGGAGTGACTATCTGGATGGCCGTGCCGGGGATGACAGTCTTTACGGCGGTGACGGCTTGGACACGCTCATTGGCGGTGAGGGGGCCGACCAACTGTTGGGCGGCAATGGTGACGACCTGATCATCGGCGGCATGAATGATTCCGTGGACGGGGGTATCGGCTTTGACACCTTCCGGCTGGAGAACCATGCCGGAAGCGGCGGCGTGCTGGATCTGACGGCCATGAACAAAGCGGATCGGATCACCGGCATCGAGGTCGTGGACATCTCCGGCGACGCCGATGACGCGAACACCCTGACTCTCAAGATCTCGGACGTGCTGGACACCACGGACGGCGCAAACACCCTCTGGGTGCGCGGTGACGGAAACGACACGGTGACGACCTCGGATTCCGCCTGGACGCATGTCGGGGATGAAATCGGGACCGATGGGCAGCGGTACAACCATTACACGGGGTACGAGGACACGACCCTGGTGAACCTGATGATCGACCAGGACATGATTCAGAACATCGGGCACTCCTAGGGGTCCCTGTGGTTCCCCATCGACAGGAATTCCGGTCGGCGTGAGGACGGAATTCCACTGCGCATCCTCCGGCGGGTCAATCCGCCGGAGGATGCGCATTCGTTCACGGCGACCCGTGATCTTGCTGGCCCGTTTGGAGCGGCAGGGTTTGATTTTCTGATTGAGGATTTTTGCGTTTTTCCTCTTGACTGCCCACAGGGAAACTCGTAGAAGCCTCTTCGTTGTCGGCGCGAAACATGTTTTGAAGGCTAATGCCTTGACATGCTTTGCATATTCCGATTCGCGGGCCAATAGCTCAATTGGTAGAGCATCTGACTCTTAATCAGCAGGTTCAAGGTTCGATTCCTTGTTGGCCCACCAGCGCACTCACGGGGTTGCGGAAAGTATTTCCGCAACCCCTTTTTTGCGTTTTGGGCTTGTCAGATCGGAAGCTGGAGCGGCTTGCGGCGGAACGGCGTGAAATCGCGGGTCGATCCGGTGTCGGATGCAAAGAAAAAGGCATGTGGTGCGCGGCGATTCGCCGCAATCACATGCCTTTGCGTTCATCGTGAACCGGGTCGTCCGGCCCGGCCTCTACGCCTTCGTTCGGCTCAATCTCGGCAACAGCAGCAGCACCAGCGAACTTGTGACCACGCCCACCAGCGCCATGGTCAGGATCTTGTTGTCCCAGGGCAGGGCGATGAACCACATGGCCGTGGCGCCGCCCACGAAATAAGTGAACATGATCAGCGACGCCGCCGATCCCGCGTCGTTCTTGACCTGTTCGAGCAGGAAGTTGCTGCTTGGCGGGCGGGTCAGCCCCAGGCTCATGGTCATGGCCGCCATGGGCAAGGCCATTCCCCAGGGGCCGAGTCCGGAGCACAGGGCCAGGATCGTGGCGAAGATCAGAATTCCGGCATAGCCGAGAATGATGATGCGAAAGCCGGGCATGCGCCTCAGCAGCCTGCCGCAGATCCAGAATCCGAGCATGAGCGCGGCGGAATTGAAGGCGAAGAAGTAGCTGTATTCCTGTTCGCTCAGGCCAAAATAGGTCACGAAGATGAAGGACGACCCGCCGATGAAGCAGAAAAGCGGGGTCATGCCCAGGGCGATGAGCGTGCACAGGGTCATGAAGCGCGGGTTGCACATCAGCCTCACGTAGCTGCCCATGACCTGGCCCAGGGTGCGCGTCGTGGCCGGGGCTGGCTCCTTGAGCCTCCAGACACCGCAGATGGCCAGGGCGCCAAGGAACATCTGGGCGTAAAAGATGGCCGACCAGTGGGCGAAAGCAAGCATGAGCCCGCCGAGCACGGGCGCGAGCATGGGAGCCAGGGACACGATCACGGCCATGTGCGCCAGGGCCCGTTCCCGCTCCGCCCCTACGAAATAGTCCTTGGTCATGGCCAGGGACAGGGTGGCGGCCGAGGCCGCGCCCATGCCCTGCAGCACGCGCCCGACGATCAGGGCCATTGGACTCCCCGCCCTGGCGCAGACCAGACAGGCCAGGATGTAAAGGGAAATGCCGCCCAGAAGCACGGGCTTGCGGCCATAGCGGTCCGAAAGCGGCCCGTAGAAGAGCAGGGCCAGGCTGAAGCTGATGAAAAAACCGACCAGGGTCAGGTTGATGACCGCTTCCGTGGTCAGCCAGTTCGCGGTCATCGCGGGCAGCGCGGGCAGGTACATGTCCGTGGACAGGGGCGGAAAGGCCGCGAGCAGGGCCAGGATGAGCAGGGCGCGTATTTTTATGGGGGCTGGTATTGTCATGGTGCTTGTGGGGTAAAAGGGTGAGGGGCACGCCTACTCCGGGCTCGGCGGACAGGCAAGAAAAACTCCGCGGATCGATTTTTTTGACATTTTCGGCTCGCGGTCCGGCTGTCCCTTCGGACGGAACAGTCTCTGCATCATGGGCATGCAGCAGGAAGATTTTTCCCGGAGGTATCACATGAGCATCGCGCCCCTGGCCGCTCTCGGCATCGCCAAGACGGCATTTTCCATCATCGGTTCCCTGGCCGACGCAATGAAGCGTCCCTCGGCGGAATCCAGCGGTTCCGCCATGGTCGCGGCGGCACCGCAGGAATCCTTGTGGCATCAGATCGGCAAGGAGGTGGACGTGAGTTCCATGACCAAGGATGATCTGGCCAAGGTTTCGTCCATGCTCTACGACAACGGGCTCATCAGCCTTCGAGACCACGCCACCATGAGTTTCGATCCAAGCTTCGCGGGTTCCTCGAACCTGCTGACGGCGGCGGACGGTTCGGGCCGCGTGGACTGGATGGCGGAGTTTCAGGCCCGTTTGGCCAAACATCAAAAAGAGGGCGATACCCAATCCGCCGCCCAGGATGGCCGCGTGCTCGACATCCTGTCCCGGCTGCAGGCCGGAGCCAAGGGCGTCACTTCGATCCGGGTCTGACCCGGCAAGCTTTTCCCGTTTTTCATTCCGGCTACGTCAGCCGCGTCCTATTCTTTCACGTAAGGATCCCCTTCGCCTGCGCCGGCAGTCCGGCTCCAAATCCGGGCCAGGGCGACTCCCGTTAAATTCTGCCACAGGCTGAAAATTGCTCCCGCCAGGGCCGCCGTCGGGCCGAAAAACGTTCCGGCCAGGGCCACGGCCAATCCTGAATTCTGCATTCCCACTTCAATGGAAATCGTGCGGGCCGTGATGGTCCCGCCTCCCAGCATGCGCGTTGCCCAGAATCCGCACAGGTAGCCCATCGCGTTGTGCAGGATGACCGCGAGCATGATCAGCGCCGGAAATTCCAGAATCGTTTTTTGATTGAGAGCCACCACGCAGGCGATGACGGCGGAGATGGTCACCACCGAGATGGACGGGAAAATCCTGATCAGCGGTTTCAGGCGCTCGCGCAGCAGATGGCGCAGGATCAGGCCGTCCAGCAACGGAAAGACCACGATCCAGAACACGGAGCGGACCATGGCCCAGAAATCCACGGCCACCCGTTCCCCGGCCAGCAGTTCCACCAGGGCCGGCGTGGCCAGCGGCGCGATGAGGGTGGAGAGGAGGGTCATGACCACGGACAAGGGCACGTCGGCCCGCGCGAAATAGGCGATGACATTGGAGGCCGTGCCCGACGGGCAGCAGCCGACCAGAATGACGCCCACGGCCGCCTCGGGCGGCAGGCGCAGCGCCACACAGAGGACCCAGGCCACGAGCGGCATGATCAGGTACTGGAGTCCCACGCCAAGTCCCGCCGTCCGCCACTCACGGCCCACTCGCGCGAAATCGCCGAAGTCCAGGGTCAGGCCCATGCCGAACATGATGATCCCGAGTCCCAGGGCGATGTGCGGCTTGATCCAGGCGAAAAGCGGGGGATGAAAGAGGGCCAGCAGGGAAAATCCCACGGCCAGGGTCAGGAAATTGCGTTCGATCCATTGGGGCAGGGTGCGTAGCATGCAGGGCTCCGAAGTTCGCGGTGGGTGAGTGTGGTCCCAAAAGGCGTGGAGATTCAACGGGAAGCAGGGAGAGCGGGGAAACGGCGCAGGCCGGGCTCATGGCCCATCCGATGAGGAAGCCCGCCGCAAGGAATCCTCAGCCCCGGACATGCCCCGGGGCCGCCGGTCATCTCCAGTCTTTGCGCGGCGCCGTGGTGACGAGCTGAATGCCGGCCTGATAAAAGCCGGACCAACCGTCAGTATCTTTTTTGCACCAGCGGATGAAGCCCGTCAGGAATGTGCCGCTTTCGTAGTCTATGGTTCCCCTGATCTCGTCGGCGAGGTAGATGTTCACGGGGACGTCGCTGACGGCGATCTCGCAATCCAGTTCCAGCAGGAGCCCGTCCGGACTTTGATTGATGATCCTGGCCGGGCAGGAAATGCCCAGGGTCGGTGACACCACGGCGCAACGTTGGAGGCTCGCGGTTCGGGTGTATTTTCTGTTTTCTGGCATCAGACGCTCCGGAGTTGGGGAGTTGGCGATACTGTTTTCCTGTGTCGCGCCTTGCGGCTGCGTGGGTGGCAACTTCTTGAAAGTCTTCGCGATTGTCAAACCTCCATATTCGCTTTTTTCAGATGTGCCAACAGGGATGGTCTGTCCGGCCATGTCCCGGATTCTATCAATCGTCGGCGCATATGGCCTTGCGAGGCCCGATATTTCCTTCCCGCGAATGAGTTCGCGGGTCTTTTGCGTGCTCGATGTTAAATTTTGCGGCAACAATGGAAACCACTGAGAATGTCAACATCGCCGGTACCACATGTTTTGCTGCTGTCATCTTCGTTTACATTGCCGCCTGCATCGAGTAGGGCCTCTCTGCATCTTTTTTCTGATGAAGTGGTCACAGGGTTTTGAGTAGCCTCTCTTCGCGGCGCGATGGATCATACTGCGGGCTTCATGCAGGATCATGGACGCAGCGGCAATGTTTTGATGGTTTCATTGCGTGGGATTATTCGAAATATTTTCGATAATATATTATTTTTGCACAACGTTGATTCTGAAGCGATAAGGAGAATGGGGAAATGGGTTCGGAGCTGAACAAAAGATATGGCCTTTTCACCGCCATCGCCATGGTCGTGGGCATCGTCATCGGTAGCGGCGTCTTCTTCAAGGCCGAAAAAATTCTCACCGCCACCGGCGGCAATCTGCCGCTGGGTATTCTGGCCTGGATCATCGGCGGGTTCATCATGATCTCCTGCGCCTACACATTCTCGCTCATGGCCACGAAATACGAGCGCGTGAACGGCATCGTCGACTACGCCGAGGCCGCCATGGGCAAGAAATACGGCTATTATGTCGGCTGGTTCATGGCGCTCATCTATTACCCGACCCTGACCTCGGTTTTGGCCTGGGTCTCGGCCCGATACACGGCAGTGCTGTTCGGCTGGGACATCACCGGGGGCGAGTGCATGACCATCTCCGGCTTCTTCCTGGTGGCGAGCTATGCCTTGAACGCCCTCTCGCCAGTGCTGGCCGGAAAATTCCAGGTCACGACGACCGTGGTCAAGCTGATCCCGCTTTTGCTCATGGCGGTGGTCGGCACGGTGTTCGGGTTGAACAACGGCATGATCGTGCAGAACTTCACCACCTCCGTCACGGAAGTGGATCCGCTCATTGCCGTGTTCACCGCCGTGGTGGCCACGTCTTTCGCCTACGAGGGGTGGATCATCGCCACCAGCATCAACGCCGAGCTCAAGGACTCCAAGAGGAATTTGCCCTTGGCGCTCATGGCGGGCACCTTCATGGTCATGGTCGTCTATATATTGTACTACGTCGGCCTGGCGGGCGCGGTCACCAACCAGACCCTGATGGAAGGCGGCCAGGAAGGGGCGAAGCTGGCTTTCGAGACCGTCTTTTCAAGCCTGGGCGGAACGCTCATCTTCGTTTTTGTCATCATCTCCTGCCTTGGCACCCTGAATGGCCTGATGCTCGGATGCACGCGCGGTATCTACTCCATCTCCGCCAGAAACCAGGGTCCCAACCCGCTGATGTTCAAACAGATCGACAACGCGACCAACATGCCCACGAACTCCGCCGTTCTGGGCCTCCTGCTGTCCGCGTTCTGGCTGGTGTATTTTTACGGGGCGAACCTCACCACGCCGTGGTTCGGCTTTTTCTGCTTCGATCCTTCGGAATTGCCCATCGTGACGATCTATGCTCTGTATATCCCCATTTTCGTGGTCTTCATGAAGAAGGAATCCGACTTTCCGGCTTTCAAACGCTTCGTCATGCCCTCATTGGCCATATTCGGCAGCCTGTTCATGATGTTCGCCGCCTGCTTTTCGCACGGCATGGCCGTTGTGGCGTATCTGGCCATCTTTGGCGTCGTGATGCTGGGCGGGGTTTTCTTTTCGCGGGAGCGCGAGTTGTAGCGCTTGGTTAGGAGCCTTTTGCTTCGCGGATAAAAAAAGCCGGGCGGCTGCGTGATTGCAGTCGCCCGGCTTCTTTTTTTAGCGGGAGGCGTCCCGCTCAGCGCAGCTCCGCCGCCCATTTCTCTAGCTCAGGCACAGTGTCCACGATTTTCTCCTTCAGCAGAAAATCAGCGAACCGGGTGTAGCGTTTGTTGTCCAGCGCTCCGGGGCGCAGGGCGAAGCGGGGCAGGGTGTCCTTCCAGGCGCGGCGGTTCAGCTCGTCGTCGAGGCTGGCGCGGTCGCCGGAGACGAAGAGCTTCCAGCTCTCGTCAGGATGGTTGATCAGGTATTGCACGCCTTCCTCAAGCGCGTCGACAAAGGCGCGCAGTTTCGGGTCGGAAAGCGTGTTCGAGGCGGCGACGAGGATCAGTTCGTCGTAGGCGGGCACGCCGTATTCCTCCACGAAAAAGGCCCTGCCGGGGCGCCCCTCGATGTCCATCTGGTTCAGTTCGAAGTTGCGGAACGCACCGATGACGGCGTCGGTCTGGCCCGTGAACAGGGACGGGGACAGGGAGAAGTTGACGTTGACCAGCTTCACGTCACTGAGGGTTAGCCTTTCTTTTTCAAGCATCACTTTAAGAAGCGCAGTCTCGAAGCCACCCACGGAGTAGCCGATGGTCTTGCCCTTGAGGTCCGCGATGGACTTGATGGGGCCGTCTTTGAGCACGACCAGCGAATTGAGCGGCGTGGCCACGAGGGTGGCGATACGGGTCAGCGGCAGGCCCTCGCTGACCTGCATCTGGTGCTGATGCTGGTAGGACACGGCGACATCGGCCTGCCCGGCGGCCACGAGCTTGGGCGGGTCGTTGGGGTTGGAGGGTGCGATGAGCTTCACGTCCAGGCCATGGTTTTTGAAGAAGCCTTTTTCCAGGGCCACGAAGAGAGGCGCATGGTCGGGGTTCACGAACCAGTCCAGCAGCACGGTCAGCTTTTGGGGCTGGGCTTGGGCCGAGGTGGCGAGGAGGAGAAGGGTTGCAAGGAAAAGGGCGATTTTTTTCATTGGGTTATCCTTGGGTTGGGCGCGGTGCGCCGTGGTTTGAAGAAGGGGAAAAGGTTTGAGGTAGTGCGGCAGCGCCCCGGTTCGATGCGGGCCGGGGCCGTCAAAACTCCTTCACCGGCCTCGTACTGCTTTCCCGTCGCTGCTGCCGAACAGACTGGAGCGCTTCGACCGGGAGGCGACGGGAAAACAAACGATGCCTGGCTCAGTCAAACAGTTGCCGCCCCCGGCCCGCATCGAACCGGAGCGCTGGGCTGGTGTTCCGGTCGGACGGAGAGCGGGAATAAAATTCCTCACAAGCCCGACACGTCCGCACAGCGCTCGCAATGAAGCTTTGGCAACCCGTCATTGCGAGGAGTCTTCGACGTGGCAATCCATGATTCTCCAGTCTTGTTGAAGACCGGACTCATTGCATTCCCTGCCTCGGCTGCCAGTAAACCAGCCTGTCCAGGAGGCGGTCGATCAGAAAATAAAGGGCCAGGGACGTGACCGCCAGGACGGTCAGGGCGGCGAACATGACGTCGATCTGCATGCGGGCGTTGGCGTGGAGCATGTAGAACCCAAGCCCCGCGCTCGATCCCACCCATTCCCCGACCACGGCTCCGATGGGTGCCACGGCCGTGGCCACGCGCAGGCCCGAGGCGAAGGCGGGCAGGGCCGAGGGGATGATGATGGTGCGCAGCACGGCCAGTGGCTTTGCGCCCATGATGCGGGCCAGCTCCAGCAGGTCGGGTTCGGTGCGCTGCATGCCGGAGTAAAAGGACGACGCCACCGGAAAAAAGATGATCAGCACCGCCATGCCCACCTTGGAGGCCATGCCGTAGCCAAGCCACAGTACCAGGATGGGGGCCAGGGCGAAGACAGGGATGGCCTGGCTGACCACCAGCACAGGCAGCATCCAGCGTTTGAGCAGCGGCGAGAGGATCATGACCAGGGCCGCGCCCGTGCCCAGGATGGTGCCCAGGGCCAGGCCCAGCAGGATTTCCGCGAGGGTCGTGCCCAGATGGGAGAGCAGCAGCGGAAATTTGTCGATCAGGGCGTGGCCGACGGGCAGTGGTCCGGGCAGGATGTAGGGCGGGGCTCCGGTCAGGGTGACCAGGAGTTGCCACAGCAGGAGAAAGCCTGTCGTCAGGATCAGGGGGCGCAGGATGTTCATGCAGTTTCCCCGTTCATGAGCCGTTTGAGCAGGCTCGCATACAGGGCGGTCACTTCCGGGTCGCCCGCTTCGCGCGGGGGGAGGGCGGCGGGTTCGATGGTTTCGAGCACCCTCACGGGGCTTCCGCCGAGTACGACAATGCTGTGCCCAAGGCGCAGCGCCTCCATGGGATCGTGGGTGACCAGCACCACGGTCGCGCCCACGGTCAGACGCGCGGCCAGGTTTTGCAGGCGCACGCGGGTCAGGGCGTCGAGGGCGGAAAAGGGCTCGTCCATGAGGATGACGGGCCGCTCCTCCATGAGCGTGCGCAAAAGCGCCCCGCGCTGGCGCATGCCCCCGGACAATGCAGTGGGCAGCTTGTCCTCGTAGCCGGTCAGGCCCGCCTCCCGGATCAGGGCCAGGGCCTTGGCCTGTTTTTTGCGCGAAAGCTCGCCCCGCAGACGCGCTCCGAGCAGGACATTGTCCAGCAGCGAGAGCCAGGGCAGGAGCAGGTCGTTCTGGCTCATCCAGGCCACTTGGCTGTCTGTTGTGGGCTCGAAACGAATCCGTCCCGTGAAATCAAGGTTCGGCGATCCGGTCATGAGCTTGAGCAGGGTCGACTTGCCGCATCCGCTCGGTCCCAGGATGCAGGTCGTGTGTCCGCCCGCAAGCGTCAGGGTCAGGTCCGTGAAGAGCGGCTGGCCGTCGAAGTCCAGGTTGATGCCCTCAAGGACGATGTCCGGGGCGGCCTGCTTGGGCGTTGAGAGGTGCACGGCTACTTGAAGAACCGGTGGAAGTGATGCACCGGCCCGTGGCCCCGGCCGATCACGTACGCGGCTCCGGCCTGGATGGCACCGCTTATGTACTCCTTGGCGTGGCGCACAGCCGTTTCCACATCTTCGCCCCTGGCCAGGTTCGAGGCGATGGCCGAGGACAGGGTGCAGCCCGTGCCGTGGTTGTTGCGGGTCGGGATGCGCACGCCGGGCAGGGTGACGACGCGGTGTTCGGGGCCAAGGTACAGGGTGTCGTCGCTGTCGCCCGATTCCAGGTGCCCGCCTTTGACCAGCACATTTTCGCAGCCCATGGCCGCAAGCTCAGTGAGCGCTTTTAGGGCCGCCTCCTGGGTGGCGATGTCCCGGCCCAGCAGCACCGACGCTTCGGGCAGGTTGGGCGTGATGAGCGTGGCAAGAGGGATGAGCTCGCTTTTCAGGGCTTCGATGGCCTCGTCCTGCAACAACTTGTCCCCGCTCTGGGCGACCATGACCGGGTCGAAGACAACGGTTTTGACCCCATGCCGAATCAGGCCCTGCGCCACGGCGCGGATCAGCTCCGGGGAGAAGAGCATGCCGATCTTGACCGCGTCGGCCCCGATGTCGCCGAGCACCGCGTCCATCTGCGCGGCCACGAAATCCACGGGCACGGCGTGGATGCCGGTCACGCCCAACGTGTTCTGGGCGGTCAGGGCGGTGATGACGCTCGCCCCGTAGCAGCCGTGGGCCGCGATGGTCTTGAGGTCGGCCTGGATGCCGGCCCCTCCGCCACTGTCGGACCCGGCGATGGTCAATACCCGGTGATATGTGCGCTGGTTCATGGATGCTCCTTGGCAGCATGGATGATTTTTTTGAGTTCCGTGGCCGCTTTCCTTGGGTCCGGGGCCGAGACTATGGCCGAGACCACGGCCACCCCGTCGCACCCTGCGCGGATGATCTCGGCCGCGTTGCCGGGCTTGACGCCGCCGATGCCGACCAGGGGGAGGGATGTTGCCGCGCGGATGCGGGCGATGCCGTCAAGTCCCAGGGCCGGGGCCGCGTCGGTCTTGGTCGGGGTGGAGAAGACGGGGCTGATCCCGACATAATCCGCGCCTTCGGCCTGCGCGCGCACGGCGTCGTCCACACATTCGGCCGAGATGCCGATGAGCATGTCCGTTCCGACCAGTCGGCGGGCGTCGGCGATGAGCATGTCGGTCTGGCCCAGATGCACGCCGTCCGCGTCCACGGCCAGGGCCACGTCGATGCGGTCGTTGATGATCAGCGGAATGTCGGTCCCGGCCAGCACTTCCCGCACGGCCCGCGCCTCGGCCACGAACTGCCGCGTGGAGCACTCTTTTTCGCGCAGCTGCACGCAGGTCACGCCTCCGGCCACAGCGGCGCGGACGATGTCCACGGTGGAGCGGCCCAGGGACAGGCCCCGGTCCGTGACCAGATACAGGGACAGATCAGGCATGGTGTTCCTCGCGGATGCGGCAGCCTTGGGCCAGATCTTCGGGGGAGAGATTGAAGAGGGCGTCCAGAAGAAGGATCTGGAAGGTGCCTGGGCCGTCGGCCTTGTCTCCGGCCCGTTCTCCGGCCAGCCCGAAGAAGGCCAGGGCCGTGGCCGCTGCGGAGACGGGATCCGGGTCCACGGCGTGGAAGGCTCCGACCAGGGCCGTGGCCGAGCAGCCCGTGCCCGTGACATAGGGCATGAGCCTGTGCCCGCCTTCGACGATCAGCGTGCGCCGGCCGTCGGTGACGATATCCGTGGGGCCGGTGATGGCCAGGGTCGTGCCCAGTTCGTGGGCCAGGGCTCCGGCCATTTTGGCCGCGTCCTCGATGGAGTCTGTGGAATCCACGCCCTTGGTCGCGGAGCCCTGGCCGGCCAGGGACAGGATCTCCGAGGCGTTGCCGCGCACCACGCTGACCTTAGTCCAGGCCAGGATGGATTTGGCGGTCTCGGTGCGAAGCCCGGTCGCCCCGGAGCCAACCGGATCAAGGATGATGGGTTTGCCCAGGGCCGAGGCCCTGCGTCCGGCCCTCAGCATGGCCGCGACCCACACGTCGGTCAAAGTGCCGATGTTGAGCACCAGCGCTCCGGCATAGGCGACCATTTCTTCGACTTCGTTCTCGGCATGGGCCATGACCGGCGACGCGCCGCAGGCCAGGAGCACGTTGGCGGTGTAGTTCATGACCACGAAATTGGTGATATTGTGGATCAGGGGCTTGGAACGTTTGATGGCACGCAGATTTTCGGCTGCTTTTTGGGACAGATCGGACATGGGGCACCTCGCACGAAGAGTTGTGGAGGCAGCGGCGGCGAGGAAGTTTGCCGACGATGTCGGCCAGTCTTGCAATTCCCTTCGCTGGCATGACCCAGATCAGGTTCAACGGGTATCATCTCAGGCTCCTCGCCACCCCTGCAAAAACTTGTCATTGGCTAGGGCAAGCGTGGGGAGGTGTCAAGACGGGGCGCGGAAGTTGTGAATCACATGCCTACAGCGCAATCGCGTCCGGCGGCCTTGGCTTTGTAGAGCGCTTCGTCGGCGCGCAGCAGGGTCGCGTCAATGCTTTCACCGGGGCGGTGCAGGGTGTAGCCGATGCTGATCGTCGGCGTTTCGACTCCGTCATCGGCCCGGGAGGCGGTGCTCACGTTTTGGCGCAGTCGCTTCGCCACGACCGGAACGCTGGTTTCGTCGCAGGACGGATAGAGAAACAAGAATTCCTCGCCGCCCCAGCGCGCGCAGAGGTCGTATTCACGCAGGGAAAGCTCCAGGGCGCGGGCGACGGACTGGAGCAGGCGGTCGCCCGCTGCGTGTCCTAAGGTGTCGTTGACGGCCTTGAAGTGATCGATGTCGGCGATCATGACCGCGAATTTGCTGGAGGGGTTCCGTACGGCCTGGGCAGCCGCTTCCTCCAGACGCGCGGTCATGTAGCGCCTGTTGGGCAGGCCGGTCAGGGAATCGAAGTTGGAGGCGCGCTCAAGACGTTCTTTGAGCTGATGCAGCATGGTCTGGTACTGGTCGCTGATTCGTACTATCTTTTCCAGTTGCCGCACCTTTCTTTCGTAACGACTCATGTAGGACTGGCTGCGTTCGCGCTCGGCGGCCTGGAAACGGTCGGCGATGTGGGTCAGCCGGTCCAGGAGGCGCTGTTGATCCTGGTAGCGCTGAAAGAGTTCATCCAGTGCCTCCTTCCATCCTTCGGGAGGCGTCTTTTGGGAGAGAATGGTCTCGATCCGTTCTTCGAGGAGGTCTTCGGGCATTGTTTCCCGCATGATCATGCCTTCGGGGCTATGGTGAAGGGAAAGGTGCAGTCTTCCTTGAATTCCTCGGCCAATTCGCCAACGCGTTCGTTCTCCGGATCATAGCTCCAGTGGACGCTGACAGGGCGGCCGCCCTGGTGGGATTCCTCTAGTCGATCGAAGATGTCCATCATGGCCCTGATGCTGCTTGTGTTCAGATATACCAGTTCCAGGTCGAAATTCAACGGTCTGTCGCTGTTGTCCAAAAAAGATTCGATCCAGTCGATGATGGGCTGGAAGAATTCAAAGGGATTCTCCGGATAGGAGTCTCCCGCCATGAAAACGCGCCCCTGTCCACCGTCGGCGCGGACTTCCGGAGTGCTGGGAGTCTGGGTGATCTCTAGAGTGTTCATGTTCTTCTCGCAGGGTATATTGAAAATTTTACAACACGACGCGCAGGCTCAGGAAACTGCGCTCGGCGTCGATTTCACGCACCATGGCGCACAAGGGGAGAGTCGCCTTGCGGGCCATGTCGATGAGGCCAAGGCCCGCGCTGCCGTTCAGACCTTCGCGCGGCTGGCGCAGTTGGGTCTTGAAGAGCGCCTTGAGCGCGGCACGATCCAGTCCTGTCAACCCCTCCACGCGGGCTTTCAGGGCGATGCCGTCGTCGCGGGCGACAACGTTGCCCGCGCTGATCACGTAGTGGTCGTCCTCACGGGACACGATGATGGCCGCATTGGACGCACCCGTCAGTTCCGGGTGCTGGTCCGCGTAACGGCGGATGTTTTGGGTCATTTCGATATAGACGGAAAAAATGTCGGACACCGCGCTGGGCGCTTCCTGTTGATGATTCAGATAGTCGCGCAGGGCGCGGCCGATTTCCTCGATCAGGGCGGCGTTGATGGGGCCGTTGAAACAGACCATGATTCTCTGGCGGTCGAAGATTTCCCGAAGGTCGTAAAGGTCGGGGGTGCTCATGAATCAATCTCCTCAGGGCAAGCAGGTGGAAGTGAGTCGAAACGAAAAGCCAGCACTGTGATGTCGTCGCGTTGCGGGTAGACGCCCCTGTAACCTTCCAGGGCGACGGCCAGGGATTTTTCCTGGGCCTTGAGGGGAAGCCCGGAATGCGCCCGCAGCCAGTTCTCGAATCCGGTTCGACCGAAAGGCAGGCCCCGTTCGCCGCCGGATTGGTCCAAAATTCCGTCGGTGACAAGATAAAAAACCGTTCCCGGCTCAAGGTCCAGGGTCCGGCAGGTGAAGTTGCGCGGTTTGCGGTCGTTGATTCCGCCCCGGTCTCCCTTGAAGCACTGGATCCCATGGTCCCGGGCCGCGAAAAGGTCTATGTGGGCTCCGGAGAAATGCACCTTGCGGGTTGCCCACTCGACGAAGCACAACCCGACATCCATGGAGGTGGCCAGCCGCTCCAGCCGCTTTGTGTCCGGCATCATGGACCGCACGGCCTTGTCCGCGCTTTCCAGGAGCGCTGCGGGATTGTTCCAGGGCTGTTCCAGGGTGGCGCGTTCCAGGGCCGCATGGGCGATCATGGTCATGAAGGCTCCCGGAACTCCGTGACCGGCGCAGTCGATGACGCCGAACAGACAGCCCTGGGCCTGTTCCCGGTACAGGTAGAAGTCGCCGCCGACCACGTCGCGCGGATGCCAGACCACGAAATACTGTCCGCGCAGCCGCTCGCTGAGCTGGCGGTCCGGGAGGATGACCCGCTGGATGAGGCTCGCGTAGCGGATGCTCTCCGTCAACTGGCGATGGGTGTCGGCCAGCCGCCCATGGGTCGCTTCCAGCTGGGCGGTGCGTTCGGCCACGCGCTGTTCCAGCTCCCTGGTGTGGGCCTGGACCTGGGAGGCCATGGAGTCGAAGGCCCGGGACAGGGCGCCGATCTCGTCATCTCGGTTTGATTGCAGGCGCGTCTCGTATTGGCCTTTGGCGATTCTGCGCGCCGAGTCGGTCAGAACCAGCAGCGGATGCAGGACGAGCCGGTCAAATCCCAGGGTCAGGGCCAAAATGACCAGGAACAGGATGACCGCGCCCCCGACAAGAGCCAGATGGACGATGTTCGAGGACAGGATGCCCTCGGCGGCTGGATTGACGCTGCTGACCACGGTCCAGCCCAGTTCCGAAAGGTGCGCCAGGGCCATCATGCGCGGCCCTTGCTCTGTCGTGACGCGCAGCGGGAGCACTTCCGATCCTCTGCGCCGGGCGTCGCCCAGGCTGCGTGCAAGAGCTTCGCGGTCGCGGTTCTCGCTCAGTTCGGCGAAGACGGTGCGGGAAGTGTCCTGCTTGCCCATGGCCCCGTATTCGATCTTGTTCGGGTCGGGATGGGCCACGATCCGCCCCTGGCCATCGACGATCATGCTCATGGCTCCTTCGGAGCGGCGCGCGAGCATGGTTTTCAAGAACCGGTCCAGCCGCATGCCTGTTCCGACCAGGCCCAGGGGCATGCCCGCCGCGTTGCGGACCTGCACGTTGATCCACAGGTTGGTCACTTTCAGGGTGGCGTCGGGGTTGACGTTCAAGGTGTAGGGAACCGGCGTGTCCATGGTCGAAAAATACCATCTGTCGTCCGCCGTGGCCGCGTCCAATGAATACCGGTATCTGGCGCTGGGGCTTTTGGGATCGGCGTAATAATAGGCCAAGGTGCGGTGGTGGATGACAAAGTAGGACTGGTCGGCGAAGGCTTGGCGGAACCCTGCCGCCTCGGCCAGAAAGCGAGTCCGCGCCGCGGGCTTCTGTTCGTCCAGGAGCCAGTCGGTCAGGGCGCTGAGACCGGCGAAACGTTGGGCGATGGCCAACTCCCGTCCGACCAGGGCCTGGATTTTTTCGCGGGTCAGCTGCGCTTCGGCCACGGCCAGTCTGCGGCTCAGGTCCGTGGTCAGGTCGTGCATGATGCGCTGCCCGATCACCAGAGACAGCAACAGCACCGCCGCGGATATGGCCAGGAGCAGAAGGGCGACCTTGTGGCGCAGGCCTCTGGATTGCTGGTCGGGTGAAAGAGGGGCCGTTTGGTTCATCGTGACTGCCTGAGCGGTTGGGAGCGTTTTGCCGGGTCAAAGGAAATTGGACCAACTTTTCAAATAATTGCAACTCTTGCCGCGTGCTGTCAACGGGATACGGGAAGAGGCGCGGCGCTTCCGGATGCGCCATGGGCCGGGTATTGTGCTTTGCGTTGGATTTACCGTACTCTCTTGGACAACAAAGTGGCATTTTTTTCCCGTTTTTGGAAAGAAAGCCATTGGCTGTGTTCTAGCAGGGGGAGGGGAGCTGTAATGATCTCTTTGTCGGCATCTCTTTTGTCCATTTCCAGACGCCTCTTCTCGTGGAGCCGGGCCGCAGGCGTCATGACGCTGTTGGCGTCGCTGGCCGCGGTCTGCCCGGCACAGGCCGTGGAGCCGATCCGCATCGCCAGCATTTTCGCCAAGACAGGGCCCGGAGCCGAGGAAAATTCCCCCAATTATCGCGTTGTCGCGCTCGCTGCCAAAGCGGTCAATGCCCGGGGCGGGGTCATCGGACGGCCACTGGAAGTGGTGGAGTTCGACACCGGCAGCACGGTTCTGGGGGCGCGGCAGGCCGCCTTGGACGCGGTCCGGGCCGGTGTCGCGGCAGTTGTCGGCCCGTCCTGGAGTTCCCAGGCCATGGCCATGGGACCGGTGCTGCAACAGGCGGGAATCCCCATGATCGGCCCGACCACCACCGCCGCCGAAGTCACCGCCATCGGCGACTACATTTTTCGGGCCTGCTATACCGACGCGTCGCAGGCAAGGGCGCTGGCCCGGTTCGCTTATGAGGATCTCGGGGCCAGGCGGGCCGTGGTGGCGACCATTGCCGGGGATGTCTACAGCGAGGGGCTGAGCGACGCTTTCAGCAGGGGTTTTGCCGCGCTGGGCGGAAGGGTGGCGGCGCGGACGCGTTATCTGCAGAACGCCATGAATTTCGAGGAACAGGTGCGCGTCATCGGCGAAGCGTCCCCGGATCTGGTTTTTGTGGCCGGATATACCCGCGATTCCGGCCTGCTGCTCAAGCAGACGCGCGGCGCCGGGTTGAGGATGCCCTTTCTCGGCGGGGACGGCTGGACCGCCTTGGAGCACTATCCATACCTCGACCCGGCCAAGGGTGAAAACTACTATGTCTCCCATTGGCATCACGAGTTCGACTCCGAAGCCAGCCGCCAGTTCGTCAAGCTTCTCTTGGATGAATTCGGCCCCCGCGCGCTGACCATGATCGATGCCGGAAACGCCAATGCCTACGACGCCCTGGGACTGATCGCCGACGCCATCCGACGGGCGGACAGCTCCGATCCTGCGGCCATTCGCGACGCCCTGGCCGCCACCGTGAAGTATCCGGGGGCGACAGGCTTCATTTCTTTCGAGAATTCCCGCGATCCCGGCAAGCCCCTGGTCGTCCTGCGCATCACCCCAGACAAGGTCGAATTCGTGAAAATGGTGGACCCGGGTTTATGAACAAGAGCATTTCCCAGCGCATGAACCGTGACGTCCTGGTCACCTTCGTGGTGATAGGCGTGTTATTCGTGACGATTGGCGGCTTCATGCAGGTGCGCTGGAAGGACGACAATATCCGGATCGTTTGCCGCATTCTCGACACGCTGGTCTCCAGGGAGCATGACAGTCTGGCCAACGAGCTTTTCGAACGGCGCATCGTGGCCCTGGACATGCGTCTGGCCGAGATCAGCATGGTGGCCGATGTCCTGCGCGTCGAACTGCATCATGCCAAGGGCCTGCCTCTTGCGGCGGCGTCGAACGGCGCGGAGGCGGAAACGCGGGAGGCCCTCGAAGTCGGTCGTATGGACCTCGCCTCAGGCTACGCCTTCGAGCACGACTTTTTCGTTTTGCGTTTCACCCGCCCGATCATAGCGGCAGGGGATACCATCGGATGGATTCGCATCAGCTACGACCTGTCCCTGTTGCGCAAGCAGGCGCTCAGTTTTTTCGCCTTCATGATCGCCAATCTCATCCTGGCCCTGCTTTGCACGCAGGTTCTTTTGCGTCGGCGTCTGCGCAAGTCCGTGGTCAACCCGTTGCGCGAACTGGGCGAATCCATGCGTGCGATGGACACGGCCACCCTGGCCTTCAACCCCGTCATGCCCAAGGTGGACCACGAAATCGCCGCCCTGAGCCAGGCCTTTCAGGACTTGCTCTCCCGCCTGGATCGTTCATACCGCGATCTCGACGAGGCGCATCAAGCCCTGGCCAGGAGCGAGAATCGGCTTTCCCGAGCCATCGCGGCCAGTTCCGACGGGATTTGGGAGTGGTCGTTTCGGACAGGGCAGGCCTATTTCAGTCCGCGCTGGTACGAAATGCTCGGCTACGAGGACCAGGAATTGCCCATGTCCTTCCAGACCTGGAAGGACCTCTGTCATCCCGATGATTTTTCCAAGACCTACCAATGCGTGCAGGATGTCGTGCGTTCCAACGGGACGAAATCCTATCAAAAGGAATTCCGCATGCGCGCCCGGAACGGCGAATGGAAATGGATTTTGGGGCGCGGAGACGTCATTGAGCGCGATGCCGAAGGCAACCCGCTTTTGATGAGCGGAACGCATACCGACATTACCCAGCGGCGTCTGGCCGAGGAGCGGCTTCGCCAGTCGGAAGAGAAGTTTTTCCAGCTCTTCCGGCTCTCGCCCGATGCCATCGTGCTGCTCAATGTGGACAGCGGGAGGCTGGTGGACGTCAACGATTCCTTTGTGACAATTTCCGGCTACGCTCGGGATGAAGTCCTGGGCAGGAAGCTGACCGAACTTGGAATCTATCGCAATCCTGCCGAGCGCGAGGAAATATACAGCCGTTTGAACCGCGACGGCGGGCTGCGCGATTTCGAATTCGAGGCGCTGCGCAAGGACGGGTCCGTCGCCGTTTGCACCATGACGTGCCAGCCTTTGGAGATCGACGGCGCGGCGCATCTGCTGGCCGTGCTGCGCGACGTCACGCAGATGAAGAAATTACAGGACGTCATGATCCAGAGCGAAAAGATGCGCTCGGTGGGCGGCATGGCCGCCGGAATCGCCCATGAGATCAACAACCCCCTGGGCATCATCTTGCAGGCTTCCCACAATCTGTTGCAGCGTTCGCGTCCGGATTTCGCCAGAAACATCGACGCGGCCCGGGACATCGGCCTGGATATGGAGCTCATGGGCAGGTACATGCGCGCCCGCAAACTCGACGTCTTCATTGCCGACATACAGGAGGCGGCCACCCGGGCGGCGGGCATCATCCGGCGCATGCTGGATTTCAGCCGCTTGGCGGAGTCCGGGCGCTCGCAGTGTGATCTGCGGACCCTTGTCGATCATGCCCTGGCCTTGGCCCGCAATGATTACGACCTTAAAAAATTTTATGATTTCAAACGAATAGAAATGGATGTCCAAATCGAAGATGGTTTGCCCAAACTTGCCTGCACAGAGACGGAGATCGAGCAGGTCTTTTTGAACATTATGCGCAACGCGGCCCAGGCCATGGCCGAGGCCACGCCGCCGGTCGAGAATCCGCGCATAGCCGTGAGGGCGCGCCGGGCCGGGGACATGGCCAGGATCGAGATCGAAGACAACGGACCGGGCATGGAGCCGGAAATCAGCCGCCGCATCTTCGAGCCGTTCTTCACCACCAAGCCTCCGGGCCAGGGTACGGGGCTGGGGCTCTCGGTGTCCTATTTCATCGTCACCAAGAGTCATGGCGGCAGCTTGGAAGTGGACTCCGCGCCGGGAAGGGGCACGCGTTTTCGCATCGACCTCCCCTTCAGACACGCGGAACAGAAATAATGCCGCATTCTTCACGCAAATTCAGCCGGCGTCGGAGTTGAGATATGATTCTTTCAGAAAAGATCGCCCTGGCCAGAACCCGGATGGCCGAGGTGCTGAAGCGTTTCGGCCCCGGCGCGGCCGTGGGCTGGACCGGGGGCAAGGACTCCACTGTGGTGCTGGCCCTGTGGCGGGAACTGCTCGCGGCCAAGAGGCCTGGCGCTCCCGTGCGGGCCCTGAATCTGGACACGGGCTGCAAGTTTCCGGAGGTGCTCGCCTTTCGCGACCGGGTGGCTCGTGAATGGGACATAGACCTGCATATTGTCCGGCCCGAAGTGGAGCTGGACCGCTATCCGTTGGCGATTGACCCGGTGGCCTGCTGCGGCGATCTGAAGATCCGGCCTCTGAATGAGGCCATCGCCCGCCTGTCCATCCCGGCTCTGTTGACCGGAGTGCGCGCCGACGAGAATCCGGATCGGGCGGATCGGCCCTGGCTGGAAGATCACGGCGACCACGTCCGGGTTCTGCCTATCCTGGAATGGACGGAACTGGATATCTGGACCTTCCAGGTGCGCGAGGCCATCCCCTGGTGCACGCTCTACGACCACGGCTACCGCTCGCTTGGCTGCATGCCCTGCACCTCCCGCTCGGGGCACGGCGAGCGTTCGGGCCGCGACGCGGCCAAGGAGGAGCGCATGGGACAGCTCAGAAGTCTTGGGTATTTTTAGGTTTGGTCCTGCCCGGTCAGGGTTTCGAGCACGGCGATGTCGGGGATGCAGATGACGCCGCGCCCCTTGAGCTGGATGGCGTTTTCCTTGGCCAGGGCGTTCAGCAACGAGGAAACTGTCTGACGGGAGGAGCCGATGATGGTGGCCATCTGTTCGGTGTTCAGCCCCAGGGAGACCATGCCTCCGTCGGAGCAGCCGCCGCATCCCTTGCACTCCATGCAGCGCGGCATGCGCCGGGCTTCGTAGATCAGAAATTCGATGAGCCGATTGCGCACGTCCTTGAATGCCAGGGTGTCGATGACCGAGATGGCGTGCGAGAGAAGGTCGCCGAGCACATGGATCATGGCCGAGTTGAAGCTCGGCATGGAGCCAAGGTAGCGACGGACTTCGGGTACCCCGGCGATGAGGATTTCAAGCTCGTCCAGGGCCTGCACAAAGGCTCTGGTGTGCGTGGCGTAGACATCCCCGCAGTCGAGCATGGCCATGGTGAATTCCTTGTCGCGGTAGGCGAGGTACACGCGGGCCCGGCCCCTGGTCACGATGAATATCTGGTCCCCGGACTTGGGTTCGAAGACCAGCGCTCCCTTTGCATACTTTCGGGAAACGAAGAGCTTGCGCAGCGGAGCCATCTCCGGGCGGTCAAGGTCCTGCAGCAGCGTGGTTTCGGTCAGGCGCATGATGAACTCCGGCTTTCGATCCTGGAAAAGTCGGTCTTGACGGGGGACTCGGTGCGAGCGGTCCGTCTTTTCCCGGATTCATGCTGGCTTCCGGTCCTTGTGTCCAGCGCCGTAGTCCAGATGTCTTTCACACCCTTCAGGAATTTTTACCCATTGCAGCGAGTAAACGGGCGCAGGCGGCATCGACAAGAGGGCCGTCGGCCAGATCAAGGACGCTGGCCTGGGCCAGTTGCCGCTCGACCAGGCTCGACAGGATCGGCAGGTGCACCACGTTGCCCGGCAGGCCTGTCATTTTCGGAAGTTCGGGTTCGCCCATGCCGCGATTGAGCGCCAGAACCTGCCGCGTCAGTCCCAGTTCAGCGGCCAGAGCGCCCACCCTTGCCGCTGTCTCCAGCGACCGTCGGCTCGGTTCGCTGACCACCACCAGGCCGTCCACTCCGGCCACTGTGCCGCGACCCAGATGCTCCACGCCCGCTTCCAGGTCCACCAAAACGTAATTTTCCTCCTGCAGGACCAGATGGGCCAGCACGGACTTGAGCAGGGCGTTGGCCGCGCAGGCGCAGCCGTCCCCGGCCCCGGTGATGGAGCCCATGGTCAGGAGGCGCTTGCGGCCCGGCCTGATGCCCCCGGCGGCGGTGACGGGCAGGGCCACGCTGAGTTCATCCGGCAGGTCGGACACATCCGGGTTGAGGCGCAGATAGCCGCCGCCGATGCGCTCGCGGACCAGATCCTCGCGTGCGCTCAAGGGCACGGGCAGATCTCCGGGTTCAAGTCCGCAGGCCTGTCCGAGGCTGAGAGCCGTGTCCGCGTCCACCAGCAGCACGTCGTGTCCCTGCCTGGCCAGATAGTCTCCAAGCCAGGCGCACAAGGTGGTCTTGCCCACCCCGCCCTTGCCCGCGAATGCGATCTTCATGCGATGCTCCTTGAGGATGGGGGAGCGCAGGCTCCCCCGTTTTTTGTCCGCCAGTGTCGGGTCAGGCCGACCAGCCAAGGGCCAGACGCTTGGCCTTGATGCGTTCATCGATCAGTTCCGCCGCCTGCAATGGGCCTGGTTCCACCGCAAAGCATGCCCCGAAGACGTCGTCGAGACCTTTCAGAGCCAGGGTCGTGATCATGGAACTGCCCAGGATGTGCGGCGGGAGCCCCAGGTGGGTGTAGACTCCGCTGGCCACGGCGTAGAGGCCGATGGCCGCCGCCTTTTCGGAGTACCATTCGGGCGCGCTGGCAGCCACGGGCAGGTCGCTGATATCGACACCCGCATGGTTGGCCAGCACGGCGCAGATGTGCAGGATGCGCGAGTTGTCCACGCAGCTGCCCACATGCAGCACCGGCGGGATGCCCAGGGCCTGGCAGATTTCCGCCAGACCGGCCCCGGCCCGTGAGGACGCCTCCGGTTCCAGAAGCCCGGCCTTGCCCATGGCCACGGTGGCGCAGCCCGTGGCCAGCACCAGGATGTCGCGTTTGATGAGCTCCTGGGCCAGGTTCACATGCACATGGTCGTGCTTGAGCTTGGGGTTGTTGCAGCCCACGATGCCGACCACGCCGCGCACCTTTCCGGCCTGCAGGGCCTGGATCAGGGGCTCGGGCGTGCCGCCCAGGGCGCCGAGGATGGCCTCGTTGGAGAAGCCGGAGGTGATGGACATGGGCTTGGACGGAATTTCGACCTTGTCCGGGTCGCGCTGGGAGTAGGCTTCAATGGCCATGAGCACGGCTTCGCGGGCCTTTTCGCGGGCGTTCTTATAGTTGAATTCCATGTGGATGCCGCCGGGAAACTTGGCCTTGTCCGAGGTGGAGACGAACTTGGTGTGGTAGCATCCGGCCACGTTCACGAGGCTCGGCATGATGCACTGGTAGTCCACGATGACCATCTCCACCGCGCCGGTGACGATGGCCAGTTCGGTCATGAGGTGGTTGCCGGCCATGGGCACGCCCTGGCGCATGAGCAGTTCGTTGCCCGTGCAGCACAGGCCCGCGATGTTGATGCCCGTGGCTCCGGCCTCTTTGGCCTTGGCCAGGATCGCGGGTTCGCGGGTCGCGGCCAGGATCATTTCCGAAACGATGGGGCTGTGGCCGTGGACCAGGATGTTGACCTGGTCCTCGCGCAACACGCCCAGGTTGACGGTGGATTTGACGGGTTTGGGCGTGCCGAAGATGATGTCCGAGATCTCGGTTGCGATCATGGATCCGCCCCAGCCGTCGCCCAGGGCCACGCGGCCGGCGTGCAGGCAGATGGAGACCGGGTCGCAGTCCACGCCCATGTGCGTGCGGTGGAGCATTTCCACGCAGTCGCGGTCGATGCCGCGCGGCGTGCAGCCGAAACGCTCCCAGATATCCTTTCGTTTCTGGGGTGCGCGGCTGCTGAAGGCCACGTTGTGGGAGCGGCAGCCGTAGTCCTCGAAGAAGAGGTTTGCCAGGGCCTTGGCCCGTTCCTGCACCGACAGCCCTTCGACATCGATACCCAGTTCCTTGCAGATGCGTTCGAGCTTGGCTTCGTCCCGGATGCCGTAGTCCGTGGTTTTGCCGTCGCCGATGGCGGCCAGGGTTTCAAGCAGGTCCCGGCCATGGTCCGAGTGCGCGGCCGCTCCGGCGGCCACGAACCGGCCGAAGTTGCGGGCCACGGTCAGGTCGGCATCGGCTCCGCACACGCCGAGCATTTTCTTCGGGCCCTTGGGGTTGATGCGGCAGGGGCCCATGACGCACTTGCTGCACGTCAGGCCTTGTTCGCAGAAGGTGCAGTGCGGCGTCTGGTCTTTGAGCCGGTCCCAGACGAGGTTCACTTCCTCCCGTCCGGCCTTGGCGATCATTTTCTGGGCGTCTTCCCAGGGGCTCAGATCCGAAATTTCCCTTTCTTTGGCCATGCGTGCCCTCCTTCTCGTTTTATGGCTTGCGCCAGGTCCTGGGGTGATGGGAGCTGTAGTGCCGCCGTATGGCGGTCCGTCAGGAATGTCCTAGCCCATAGCATGATTTTTTGTCTGTCGCCTAGCTGACAGCGATGGGTAATTTTCGGATTTCCCGTCCTTGGCTTTGAGGACCAAATTCATTACGCTCTCCCGCCATGACGCAAAACGATCCCTCCGTACTTTTTTCGCGTGCCAAAACCCGCACCCTCTCCGTGGGCGTGGTGGGCATTGGCGGGGACAATCCCGTGCGCGTGCAGTCCATGACCAACACGGACACCCGTGACGTGGACGCGACCCTGTCCCAGATCAAGGCCCTGGCCGGGGCCGGCTGCGAGATCGTGCGCCTGGCCGTGCTCGATCTGGAAGCGGCCATGGCGCTCAAAACCATCTGCGCCGCCACGCCCGTACCGCTTATCGCCGATATCCATTTTGATTCCCGGTTGGCCGTGCAGGCCGTTGAGGCGGGAGTGAAGGGCCTGCGCATCAACCCCGGCAATATCGGCGGGCCTGACAAGGTCGATCGCGTGGTGGACGCGGCCCGAGCGGCCGGAGTGCCCATCCGCATCGGCGTGAACAGCGGCTCCGTGGACAAGGAACTGCTCAAAAAACACGGCGG
Organism: Pseudomonadota bacterium; assembly: GCA_023393525.1. Taxonomy (GTDB): domain Bacteria; phylum Desulfobacterota; class Desulfovibrionia; order Desulfovibrionales; family Desulfomicrobiaceae; genus Desulfomicrobium. Next base: position 25,712 of record JAEWKZ010000026.1, read on the forward strand.
CCCGACCCCTGCGGCCATGGTCGAGAGCGCCCTGGAACATGTGCGCCTGCTGGAAGAGCGCAAGTTCGGGGACATCAAGATTTCGCTCAAATCCTCAAGCGTTTTGGGCACCATAGCTGCCTACCGGCTGATGGCGAAGACCGTGGATTATCCGCTGCACATCGGCGTGACCGAAGCCGGCACGGCCATGCGCGGGGCGGTCAAGTCGTCCGTGGGTCTCGGGATTCTGCTGGCCGAGGGCATCGGCGACACGCTCAGGGTTTCGCTCACCGCCGATCCCGTGGAGGAAATGCTCGTGGCCTGGGAGATCCTGCGCGCTTTGGGACTTCGTTCCAGGGGGCCGGAGATCGTTTCCTGCCCGACCTGCGGTCGGACCGAGATCGGGCTCATCGAGTTGGCGAACGCCGTGGAGGATCGCCTGCGCGGGGTGGAGGACGTCTTCACCGTCGCGGTCATGGGCTGCGTGGTCAACGGGCCGGGCGAGGCGCGGGAGGCGGACATCGGCGTGGCCGGCGGCCGCGATTCGGGCCTCATCTTCCGCAAGGGCGAGGTCGTGCGCAAGGTCAAGGGCCGCTCGGAACTGTTGCCCGCCTTCATGGAAGAGCTGGAGATATTTCTGGAGGAGCGGCGGGGCGCGGCATGAAAGCCCGCCAGCCGATCCGTCTGATGGAACTGCCTGCCGCACGGGGGTGAGACATGCCTGGTAAGGACTTTCAGGACCGCGCCGTCGGGGCCGTCATGGGTGCCTTCATCGGCGACGCCCTGGCTCTGGGGCCGCATTGGTACTACAATCTGGACGAGCTGCGTCGCGACTTCGGCGACTGGATCACCGGCTACACCGACCCGAAGCCCGGCCGTTATCATGCAGGCTTGCGGGCCGGGCAACAGTCCCAGGCGGGATTCATCCTCGAACTGACGCTGGCCTCCCTGGTGGAGCGCGGCGAGTATGACGCCGAGGATTTCTGCCAGCGCATGGACCATGAGCTCTTTCCCCTGCTCGACGGCACGCCTGTGAGCGGACCGGGGAGCTACACCAGCCAGTCCATCCGCGAGGCCTGGCGGCGGCGCGTCAAGCAAAAGCTGCCGTGGGGACAGACCGCCGGGCAGGCCGACACCACCGAGGCCATCGAGCGCACCCTGGCCATCGCCGTGCGCTACGCCCTTGATCCCGCGCAGCTTGCCACGGCCGTGGCCGGCAACGCCGCCCTGACCCAGGCCGATGACCTCGTCCTGTCCCTGACCGTGGCCTTCGGCGTCGTGCTCGGGCAACTGGTGCAGGGGCATCCGCTGGATGCGACGATTTCAGACCGGCTCATGAAGCTGGTCAAGACCGGGGAGCTGCCGTTCCACGCCGTGACCCGCGAGAACCTGCAGCCGCCACGGCCGGGTGATCCCGATCCGCCGCGCGCCGGGCGTTTCGCCTCTCCTGACGCGCTCCTGTCTCCGGCCTACATGGCCGCCGCGGCTGCGGACCCGGACGTGCGCATCGAACCGGCCTGGAAGGTCTCCCTGGTCTATGGCATGCCCTGCGCCATCTACCATCAGCTGCCTGCTGCGTACTATCTGGCGGCGCGCTTCCGTGACGACTTTGAATCCGCCGTGCTCCATGCCGTGAACGGCGGCGGACAGAACCAGGCCCGCGCCATCCTGACCGGCGCCCTGGTCGGGGCGCAGACGGGATTTTCAGGCATTCCCTGGCGCTTCACCGACGGCCTTGCGCGAGGCACCGACCTGCTGGAGCTTGCGGAGAGGCTGGCGGAGCAGGCGGCGGAGGAGGGTCGGTGAGTTCCGGGCTGGCCCGATACAGCTCCCTTTTGGGAGAAATTAAGGCTAGGGTCCGAAGAGCCCAGACGCAGGCGATGCTTTCCGCCAATGCGCATATGCTGGCCATGTATTGGGATATCGGCCGGATGATTGTGGAGCGTCAGGAGGAGGAAGGATGGGGTGCTGGCGTCATTCCGCGACTGGCTGTGGATCTCAAAAACGAGTTGCCGGAAATCAAGGGTTTTTCAGAGCGCAATATCGGATACATGATCCGGTTTGCTAAAGAGTACGATATGTTCGCAGTTTTGCAACAGACTGTTGCAAAATCAGGGTGCGAGCGGTCAGTGGCGTTAGGGCTGATGGAAGACCGGCCGCATCAGGCCGAACAACATGATTTCGAAATTTTGCAACGTGCCGTTGCAAAAATTCCCTGGAGCCACAATATCCTGTTGATGGAGAAGGTCAGGAACCCTTCGATCCGTCTCTGGTATGTGCGGCAGACCATCGAGCAGGGTTGGAGCCGTGACACGTTGCTGGCGATGGTCAAAGGGAGTGCTCATGAAAGACATGGGGCCATGGTCAACAATTTTTCTGACCGACTTCCACCCGTACAGTCGTCCATCGCGTCAGGATTGCTCAAGGATCCTTATATCTTCGACTTTCTGACGCTTGATGAGCCGTTTCACGAACGTGAACTTGAAAACAACCTGGTAAGGAATCTTGAGAGGTTTCTACTTGAGCTGGGGGCAGGTTTCGCTTTCGTAGGGCGGCAGTACCATCTGGCGGTAAGTGATCGGGACTTCTACCTCGACCTTTTGTTCTATCATCTGAAGCTGCGTTGTTTCGTCGTGATCGAATTGAAGAAGGGCGATTTTAAACCGGAGCATGCCGGGAAGATGAATTTTTACTGTTCGGTCGTGGATGATCAGCTTCGAAACGAAAACGACAATCCAACCATCGGCCTGATTTTGTGTCAGACCAATGATCGGATTCTGGCTGAATACACGTTGCGTGACATGCAAAAACCCATGGGCATTTCCGAATATGAGCTGACCCGGGCTCTGCCGGAGAAATTCAGATCTGTCCTGCCTACAGTTGAAGAGATAGAGGCGGAATTCGATGGGCTGTCCGGTGAGGGTTGAATCCCGTCATAGTGGTGGCTGTTTTTATGGATAATATGTTAATTTATTTATAGATTACCGAGGAGATACTCAATGCTGTTCAGCAAATTCTACGTGCCCACCCTGAAGGAAACCCCGGCCGAGGCCGAGGTGATCAGCCACAAGCTGCTGCTGCGCGCGGGCATGATCCGCAAGCTGACCAGCGGCATCTACACCTACATGCCGCTTGGCCTTCGCGCCATCAACAAGGTCGCGAATATCGTGCGCGAGGAGATGAACCGGGCCGGAGCCCAGGAAATCTCCATGCCCATGGTGCAGCCGGCCGACCTGTGGCAGGAGAGCGGGCGCTGGGATTTCTACGGCAAGGAGCTGCTGCGCCTCAAAGACCGTCACGGCCGCGACTATTGCCTCGGACCCACGCACGAGGAGGTCATCACCGACCTCATCCGTGGCGAGGTCCGCTCCTACCGTCAGCTACCCATTAACCTGTACCAGATCCAGACCAAGTTCCGCGACGAGATCCGGCCCCGCTTCGGCCTCATGCGCGGCCGCGAGTTCATCATGAAGGACGCCTATTCCTTCGACAAGGACGACGAGGGCGTGAACGCGAGCTACCAGGCCATGTACGACGCCTACACCCGCGTCTTCACCCGCCTGGGCCTGGAATTTCGGGCCGTCAGCGCGGACTCTGGAGCCATCGGCGGCAGTTTTTCCCATGAGTTCATGGTGCTGGCCGACACCGGCGAGGACACCCTGGCCGTGTGCACATCCTGCTCCTACGCCGCCAACTTGGAGAAGGCCGAAACAAAGCCCCAGCCCATGTGCGCGCAGACTTGCGCCGCGCATGAGCAGGTGGCCACTCCGGGCAAGCATACGGTGGAAGACGTGGCCGGATTCCTGGCCGTGGCCACGACCCAAATCATGAAGACCCTGCTCTTCGACGTGGACGGCAAATCCGTGGCCGTGCTGCTGCGCGGCGATCGCGAAGTCAACGACGTGAAGCTGAAAAATCTCCTTGGCGCGACCAGCGTCGAACTGGCCACCCCGGAACAGGTCGTGGCCTGGACCGGCGCACCCGTGGGCTTTGCCGGACCGGTGGGCCTGAAAGTTGACGCCATCTACGCGGACTACGAAATTGCGGCAGGCACGGACTTTGTCTGCGGAGCCAACGCCGCCGACGCGCACCTCATCCACGTCGACCCGCGCCGTGACATCACCCTGTCCACGGAAGCCGCACCCACGGGCTACGCGGATCTGCGCTCCATCACCCTGGACGACCCCTGCCCGGCCTGCGGCGGCCCCCTGACCATGCCCAAGGGCATCGAGGTCGGCCACGTCTTCAAGCTCGGCACCAAGTACTCCAAGTCCATGAACGCGACCTTCCTGGACGAGAACGGCAAGGAACAGGTCATCATCATGGGCTGCTACGGCATCGGCGTCAGCCGCGTGGTCGCGGCCTGCATCGAGCAGAACAATGACGCGAACGGCATGATCTTCCCCCCGTCCATCGCCCCCTTCGAAATCACCATCCTGGCCATGTCCACCAAGGATGAAAAGGTCATGGCCCAGTGCCGCGAAATCCACGACTGGCTCGAATCCCAGGGCATCGATACCCTGTTCGACGACCGCGACGAACGCCCCGGCGTGAAGTTCAACGAAGCGGACCTGCTCGGCTCTCCCATGCAGATCGTCATCGGCGGCAAGGGCCTGGAGAAGGGCGTGCTGGAAGTGAAGAACCGCAAGACGGGCGAGAAGAGGGAACTGCCTGTGGCCGACTGGCAGAATGCGGTTCTGGAATGGAGGAAGGAAGTGATGAAGGAGTGGGGATTGGCGTAATGATGAGGTTGACGTGTCAGAAAAGAAGGTGCTGCATCAACTCCGGAGAAATAATCTGCCATCGCTTCAAGTCTTTCGCCGTGAGTTACGCAAGCATCTGACCCCGGCCGAAGTAAAATTGTGGACGCACATCAGAAGTTCGCAACTCGAAGGCAGAAAATTCAGACGCCAGCATAGCGTGGGCAGGTACATTCTTGATTTTTACTGCCCGCAAGAGCGATTGGCCATTGAACTTGATGGCGAGGTGCACAGCTTTGTCAGTGCGCAGGAACGTGATCTGGAGCGGGACAGTTTTCTGAATGCCCAGGGAATCAAGGTGCTGCGCTTTGAAAACAAGGCGGTGTTTCAAGATGTTGAGGCTGTGCTGATTGAGATTCAGCGGCATTTTGGGTGGTTTGTGGAAGTAGAGACGGAGTAAGAGGCAACCACCCCGCCCTTCGGGCACCCCTCCTTGGCAGGAGGGGAGTTGGCGTGGTTTTTTGGCGGATGTCGAGGCTTTGAGCGTCAGCTGTATTTAAGGATACTTAAGTTTGATATGACGAAAGAAGTTGCGT
>JAEWKZ010000064.1 GCA_023393525.1 Pseudomonadota bacterium
CCTCGGAGTAATTTCGACCAGAAAAAATGCATTTTCACTGCATTACTGGTTATTTGAAATACATTATCTCCGATTAAATTTCAATCAATTTCAACATATTGTCAAATTTTTCAGGACTGACTAACTACCGTCTTCTCTGCGTTAACGGCCTCTTCTTCCGGGACGGCCAGCCTTGCGAAATGTGTCTGGGAAGCCTGCCCTGGCGCGGGGCAGTGTTCGGGTGTTACCGCAATAGTCGAGCCGCAAGCACGGTCGTGGCGGGAAAGCTCGCCCTGCATCGGAGGCTCGGAACATGGAGCATGGTTGATGCCTGCACCGCGCTGACTGAATTTGCCCGTCAAAAATTCCTGAAGGCTGGTTTTGCCTCGAACAAGATGACCGTGAAACCCAATTTTGTGCACCAGGATCCGGGTTGCGGAACCGGGCGAGGGGGGTACGCCCTCTTCGTTGGACGACTTTCGGAGGAAAAAGGGATCACAACACTCCTCAAAGCCTGGAGTTTGCTGAGAGGAAATATGCCTCTCAAAGTGGTGGGGGACGGCCCCTTGCGGTCCAATGTGGAAAGTGCCGCCAGAAACTCGAAAGTTGAACACCTTGGTCATATAAGCCAGAAAAAAGTCTACGCCCTGATGACAGAGGCATCCTTTTTGGTGTTCCCTTCGCTGTGCTACGAAACCTTCGGGCGCGTGGCCATGGAAGCCTTTGCCACGGGTACGCCCGTGTTGGCGTCCAGTATCGGCGCCATCGGCGAAATCACTGACCACGGCCGCACCGGCCTCCACTTCCGCCCCGGTGATCCATCCGACTTGGCGGCCAAGGCAGACTGGCTCCTCTCCCACCCGAAGAAACTTACCGACATGCGCTTAGAGGCGCGTCGCGAATACGAAACCAAATACACGGCGGATAAGAATTATCAGATGCTCATGGACATTTACGAACAGGCCATCGCATCTCACCAGGCAAACTGAGTGTTGGCAATGTCCCCCACCATCCTCGGCACCACCATCCACCCCACCACCTACCACGACACCACCGCCCTGATCCTTGGCTGGGCTGCCGGAGCTGAGAGCCGAACTGTCTGCCTGGCCAACGTGCACTTGATCATGGAGGCATACGACGACCCCGCCTATCAGGCAGCGGTCAATAGCACTGACCTGATCGCGCCGGACGGCATGCCGCTGGTGTGGGTTCTGCGGCAAATGGGACATGACCTGAAAGACCGGGTCTACGGGCCGACCCTGATGCTACGGGTGCTGGAGGCTGCCGCCAGGCAGGGGGTGCCAGTGGGTTTTTACGGCGCATCTCCAGACGTGCTGGATGCGTTGATCGCACATATGCGGCAAAAATTCCCCGGCCTCTGTGTCGCCTATTCCTGTAGCCCGCCCTTCCGGGAACTGACTTTGGATGAAGACAATGCCGTGGTCCGGGACATCAACGCCTCCGGAACTCGCATTCTCTTTGTGGGCCTCGGCTGCCCCAAGCAGGAGCGGTGGATGGACCGGCGCAAGGGCCGCGTGCGGGCCGTGATGCTCGGCGTGGGCGCGGCCTTTGATTTCCATGCCGGAGCGATCCCGCAGGCTCCGGCATGGATGCAGGACCGTGGTCTGGAATGGCTGTTCCGTTTCTGCATCGAACCCCGCAGGCTCTGGAAGCGATATCTCAAGCACAATCCACGCTTCGCAATTTTCAGCACCCTCCAGCTGCTAAGGCAGAAAAAATGAACACCGGCCTCGTGCAAATGCAAAGCGCCCCCGGCCAGACGACCGGAGGCGCTTGATTTACGCGGAAAAGATGGCCTCACATCTTGCGCCGATCCACGATCCTGCCCCCGTTGTTTCTCTCGATGGTCCTCGGTTCCACCAGGCGGACCTCGAAGGCAACGCCCAGCTCCGTTTGCAGACGGATGCGCACGTTTTCGACGATGCGCTGGGACTTCTTGATGGAGTCGGTGCAGAAGGATTCCGGGGCTTCGAGCATGATGGTGGGCAGATCCATATGCCCGACCCGGTCCAGGACGATCTGGTAATGGGGATCGGTCAGTCCCGTGCCGGAGATGACCGCCTCGATCTGGGCCGGGAAGACGTTCACGCCGTGGATGATGAGCATGTCGTCGCTGCGTCCGGGAATGCGGGTCATGCGCCTAAGCGTCCGGCCGCAGGCGCACGGGGCGTCGATGAGCGTGGTCAGGTCCCCGGTGCGGAAACGGATCAGGGGGAAGGCTTCCTTGGTCAGTGTGGTCAGCACGAGCTCGCCCTTGGCTCCGGCAGGCAAGACCTCTCCGGTCTGCGGGTCCACGATCTCGGCCAGGAAGTGATCCTCGTTGATGTGCAGACCGGCCCGTTCCAGACATTCCCCGGCAACACCCGTAATTTCGCTCAGGCCGTAATTGTCCGTGGCCTGGATGCCAAGCCTCGTCTCGATCTCCTGGCGCGTCTCCTCGGTCCAGGGTTCGGAGCCGAACAGGCCGAAGCGCAGGCATAGCGCCGTCTTGTTGATATTCAACTCATCAAGGGTGTCGGCCAGGTGCAGGGCGTAACTCGGAGTGCAGACCAGGGCCGTGGTGCGGTAGTCCTGCATGATGGAAATCTGGCGGCGGGCATCGCCTCCCGAGCTGGGGATGACGGATGCGCCGATGAGCTCCGCGCCGGAATGCACGCCGAAAGCGCCGGTGAAAAGGCCGTAGTTGAAGGCGATCTGCACGGCGTCGTCCTTGGTCACCCCGCCCGCCGTGAGGATGCGGGCCGCAAGCTCGGACCAGCGCCGCACGTCGCCGGAGGTGTACCCCACCACCGTGGGCTTGCCCGTGGTACCGGTGGAAGCCTGCATGCGCACGACATCGCGCAGGGGCACGGCGAAAAGGCCGTAGGGATAGTTCTGGCGCAGGTCGTCCTTGGTGGTGAAGGGCAAACGCTTCACGTCCTCCAGGGACTGCACGTCATAGGGATCGATGCCCAGCTCCGCGAAACGCTTGCGGTACAGCGGCACATTGCGGGCCACGCGGTTCAGGGTGGCCTGCAGACGCTCCAGCTGCAAAAGTTCCAGCTCGCCACGCTCCATGCATTCATATTCGCTCTGCCAGTACATATCTTCTTTCCCCCTATATCCCTTAAAATGCGGGAACATGCGCTTGACGCTTGAAAAGGTTCGAGTGCAAGGCGCAAGGCCAAAACGGGGCCGAAGCGTATCCCAATACGTGAGGCCTCGTTTTGGGCGCAGCAACGCCGCAATCGGGCCTTTTCAAGTGTCAAGCTCGCGGCCTAGATAGGCGCGTTGCACATCACGGTTGGCCAGCAGCTCATCCGCCGTACCCTGCAGGATGACCCGCCCGTTCTCCAGCACATAGCCCCGGTCGGCGATCTTGAGTGCGCTGCGGGCGTTCTGCTCCACCAGCAGCACGGTCAGACCAAGGCGGTCGCGCAGTTCCACGATATGCCGGAAAATGTCCTTGACCACCAGGGGCGCGAGCCCCATACCCGGCTCGTCCAGCAGCAGCAGCCTGGGCCTGGCCATGAGCGCCCGGCCGATGGCCAGCATCTGCTGCTCCCCGCCGGACAGGGTCCCCGCTGCCTGGGCGCGGCGCTGCCGCAGCACCGGAAACATGGCGAACATGGTCTCCAGATCCTCGGCGATGCGTGCCCGCTGCCGGAATCGTGACCGAGTGTAGGCGCCAAGACGCAGGTTGTCTTCCACGGACAGGGGGCTGAACACCAGCCGCCCCTCAGGCACATGGGAGATGCCGGCCCGCACGATCTGCTCCGGACTGCGATGCACCAGATCCGTGTCCTCGAAAAGAATGCTGCCCTGCCCGGGCCGAATCAAACCGGAGATGGTGCAGAGCATGGTGGTCTTGCCCGCGCCGTTGCCCCCGATGAGAGCCACGATCTCGCCCTGGCGCACATGCAGGGTGGCCCGGCGCACGGCGTGGATGCGACCGTAGAAGACGTCCATGTTCTTGAGTGAAAGAAGCGTGGGCTGCATGATCAGTCCTCGTCCCCGCCCAGGTACGCGGCGATGACCTTGGGGTCCTTCTGGACCTGGGCCGGGGTGCCGCGGCTGATGGTCTGCCCGAAGCACAGCACCAGAATGGCGTCGCTGATGCGCATGACCAGCTCCATGTCGTGCTCGACCAGGATGACGGACAGGTTGTAGGTGTCTCGGATGCGCAGGATCAGGTCGGCCAGGAGCTGGGTTTCGGCGATGTTGAGCCCGGCCGCCGGTTCGTCCAGCAGCAGGAGCTTGGGCTTGGCGGCCAGGGCCCGCGCCAGTTCGAGCAGGCGCTGTTTGCCGAAGGCCAGATCCTTGGCCGTGGCCTGCGCCAGATCGGCCATGCCCACGAACTCAAGCGCTTCAAAGGCTTCGCGGCGGACCTCGGCCTCCAGGCGCCGGGATTTCGGCGTGCGCAGGAGGCTGTGCCAGGCCGGAAGGGACAAGCGCCCGTGGCAGCCCATGGTCACGTTTTCAAGCACCGTCATGTTGGAAAAAATCTCCAGATTCTGGAAGGTGCGCACCATTCCGCCCCAGGCCCGCTTGTGCGCCGGCAGGGTCGTGATGTCGCGCCCCTCGAAGCGCAACGCCCCGTGACTCGGCGTGACCATGCCCGAGATGACGTTCAAGAGCGTGGTCTTGCCCGCCCCGTTGGGACCGATGATGGCCGTGATGTCTCCGCGCAATGCCTCGAAATGGATGTCGGCCAGGGCCTGCACCCCTCCGAAGCGCACGGCGACGCCGCTGCACCCCAGAATCGTCCTATCCATGGGAAGCCCCCGAAAGCCGAGCCTTGCCCCAGTCCAGAAGCCTGCGCCATCCTCCGGCCATGCCGTCTGGCAGAAACATCATGCACAGCACCAGAATGGCGCCGAAGAGCAGGACCTCGACATTCTCGAAGGCGCGCAGAAATTCCGGCAGCACGGTGACGAAAAAGGCTCCGACAATGGCTCCCGGCACGCTGACCATTCCGCCCAGCACGACCATGACGATAAGCTCCACCGAGAACATGAATCCGAACGACGAGGGCGCGATGAACGTCAGGTAATGGGCGTAGAGGACTCCGGCGAAGCCCGAAAAGGCGGCGGACAGCACAAAGACCAAAAGCTTGTAGTTGGCGATGTCCACGCCCATGGCTTCGGCTGCCCGCTCTGACGTGTGCAGGGCGCGAAGCGCGCGCCCGACGCGGCTGTGCAGCAGGTTGAAGGACAGCCAGACGAAAAGGCACAGGACAAGGGCCACGAGGCGAAAAAGCGTCACATCCTTGCGCAGCTCCCAGCCGAAGAGGGTCAAGCGCGGGATGCCCACAAAACCGGACGGACCTCCGGTGATGTCCACGGTTTCGGTGAAGAGGATGGACAGGATGATGCCGAATCCCAGCGTGGCCATGGCCAGGTAATGCCCTTTGAGCTTGAGCGAGGGCAGGCCGACCAGAACGGCGACGACCACGGTCAGGCCCACGCCCGCCAGCATGGACAGGCCGACAGAAAGGCCCACCGTCGCGCTCAGGTAGGAGGTCGTGTATGCGCCAAGCCCGTAGAACCCGGCGTGCCCCAGGGAGATCTGCCCGGCGTGCCCGACCAGCAGGCACAGCCCCACGGCGTTCATGGCGTGGAGACAGCCCAGGATGAGGATGGTCAGGTAGTAGTTGTTGGGGAGCAGCGTCGGGGCCAGCATGAGCACCCCGAAAAAGGCCGCCAGCCAGATCATGTCCTTGCGATATGACACTTCACACCCTTTTGGAGTCTTTGAGGCCGAACAGCCCGGAGGGTTTGACGAAAAGAAGGATCAAGAGAATGACGAAAGCCAGGGCGTCCTTGTAGGCCGAGGAGACAAACCCCGCGCCGAGGGATTCCAGCACGCCCAGGATCACGCCACCGGCCGCCGCCCCGAACGGGTTGCCGAGCCCGCCCAGGATGCAGGCCGCGAAACCTTTCAGGCCAAGCATGATGCCGACGTCGTAGGAGGTCATGGTGATGGGGGCCAGGATCACCCCGCCCACCGCTCCGACCAGGGCGGAGATCATGAACGACAAAAGGACCATGCGCTGCACGCCGATGCCGACCAGGGAAGCGGCCTTGGGATCGTAGGAGCAGGCCAGCATGGCCTTGCCGTGGATGGTGCCGGAAAAAAACAGCTTCAAGGCCCCGAGCAGAAAGAGGCTGATGGCCAGAACCCAGATGGCCTGCGGCATGATGGCCGCGCCCAGGAACATGATCGGCTGGTATCCGGAGAACGGCTCCAGCGCATGGGTGTCCTTGCCCCAGAGCAGCATGGCCAGGCCCCGGATGAGAATGGATACGCCGATGGTGATGATGACCAGGTTGATGGCCGGACAGTCCCGCACCGGACGGATGGCCAGGCGTTCGACAAGAGCTCCGGCCATGGTCGCGCCGAGAACGGCCAGAATGACGGCGGCGGGTTCGCCCAGGCCTAGGGCGTGCATGAAGTAGACGCTCATCATCCCGCCGAGCATGACGAATTCACCCTGGGCGAAATTGATGACGCCCGTGGTGTTGAAGATGATGGTGAAGCCCAGGGCCGTGAGCCCGTAGGTGCTGCCCAGCGTCAGCCCCGTAATCAGATATTGCAGCAGACTGGATGGATCCATTTTCTCACATGAAAAAAGCCGGGGGACATGCGTCCCACCGGCCTTTTGATCATTTATGCGTTTTAGTTCGCAACCTTCCAGCCGCCGTTTTCGATGGTGACCATGATGAAGGCGGACTCGTCGAGGCCGTTATGATTCTCGGGTGAATAGGTGTAGACGCCCGAGGTGCCCGCGAAGCCTGAAATCTTTTCCAGGTTGTCCCGGATATCGGAGGACGCGGCGGAACCGCCCATGCTGATCGCTTCCATGACCAATGCGAAGGCGTCATGCGCGTAACCGCCGAAAGAAGAAATCTGCGGCCCGAAGGCCTTGGTGTACGCGGCCACATACGCTTCGAGCACGGGCTTCTGGGGATGGTCCGCCGGAACCTGGTCCACGGCCACCAACCGCCCCGCAGGCAGCACCAGCCCCTCGGCGGCGTCTCCGGCCAGCTCGATGAACTTGTTCGAGGCCACGCCATGGCTCATGTAGAGCGGCGTGGACAGGCCAAGCTGCGCCCGGTTGCGGGCGACCACGGCCGGACCGGGATTGGTGCCCCAGCAGATGATGGCGTCGGCGCCGGCGCCCTTGATCTTGGTCAGCTGCGCGGTCATGTCCGTGTCCTTGGGGCCGTAGACCTCGTCGGCGACAAGCTCGAAACCCCGAGCAGGGACGAGTTCCTTGAGCACGCCGCGCCCGGCCTGTCCGTAGCCGTCGGACACGGTCAGAATGGCCAGTTTCGCGTAGCCCTTGGCCTTGGCGTCCTGCAGGATGCTGGTCACGGCATGTCGGTCCAGCTGCGGGGTGTTGAAGACCCATGGATCGACGGGACGCACGATCTTCTCCGCGGCGGCGCAGGACACGAGCGGGACCTCGGCGGAGGAGAAAAATTTGGAGATGGCCAGCGTGTTGCCGGAGATGCTGGGCCCGATGACCACGGCCACCCCGTCCTGATCGAGGAGTTTCTTGGCGGCCATGACGCACTTGTTCACGTCGGACTCGTCATCATAGACGATGACCTCGACCTGCCGACCGTTCACCCCGCCCGCCGCGTTGATCTGGTCCTGAAGCATGACAAGCGTGTTCTTTTCGGGCTCTCCCAGAAAAGACGCCGGGCCGGTCACAGAAAGAATGGCGCCGATCTTGACGGCGTCGGCCCCGAAGGCCGGGACGCAAGCCAGCAGGTACACGGCAAGGGCAACGACACATTTCGCCGCTTTCATGAGGACCTCCGGTAATACGATGAAGAGACAAACAAAAGGGGGTATTGAACGATAATCGATAACGCGAACGCCGGGCCGTGTCAATCGCGGGGCCCGCATGGGCCGCTCAGCTCCCACGGACCCTTTGCGGCGCGATTTTCCCCGGAAAATGCAAAAGCCCGTCATGCAGCATCATGACGGGCTTTCGTGACGGAATTGAAGCGTAGAGTGGCTAGATTTTGTTCGAAGCCACGGTGAGCCTGGAAATCTTTCTGGCTGCGGTACGCCAGTGAACAATCTTCTTGCTCGCGGCCTTGTCCAGAATGGAGGTGACGTTCTTGAGGGCGGCGGTGACGGCATCATTGTCCTTGGACTCGATGGCGGCATGCAGCGCCTTCGTGGCGTTCTTCACCCGAGTTTTCATCATTCTGTTGCGCTCGCGGGCCTTCAGGCTCTGGCGGTGTCTCTTCAGGGCAGACTTGTGATTGGCCAAGATATAACTCCTTCTCAAATTAAACGCGTGTTTCTGTCAGCATCGAAATGCCTCTGCAATCCGGCGTCATTAGCCGAAGCTTTCGGGACATGTCAAGCCCCTGTCGCCCTAGACCTGGAACTTTCCGAAATCCGCGACGCGGCCCAGGGCGGTGATCAGCCGGTACAAAAGGTTCAGGCGATTGGCGCGCAACGCCTGGTCGTCGCACATGACCATGACCCCGTCGAAGAAGGCGTCCACTGCCGGACGCAGTATTCTCAGGCGCGAAAGCATTCGCGGGTAGTCGGCAACGGCCGCAAGCTCGGCCCAGGCAGGCTCGATCTCCGTCAATGTGACCCAGAACGCCTTTTCCGCGTCGCTTTGCAGGAGTTCTTCGCGCACCGTCCCGGACAGATCCTGATCCGACTGCTTTCGGATGATGTTGGCCGCACGCTTGAAGGTCAGTACCGAGGCCTCGAAGTCGGCCTCGCGGCTGAACTCCGCCAGGGCGCGCACGCGCAGCCAGGTGTCGTGGATGTCAGCGAAGCCGGGGGCCATGGCGGCCTCGATGACCAGGGTTTCGATGCCCTGTCCGTTCCAGTAGGCGCGCAGGCGCTGGCCAAAGAAATCCATGAGCTTTTCCAGGGCCTCGTCCTGGCCGAACTTCCAGTTCACCCCGGCATAGCCGTTCTGAGCCTCGCGCAGCAGGACCGCGACATCGATCTTGAGCCCCAGCTCGAGAATGATCCGACACGCGCCCAGCGCGTTGCGACGCAAGGCGTAGGGATCGGCCGCGCCGGTGGGCACCATGCCGAGACCGAAGCAGCCCGCCAGATTGTCCAGCTTGTCGGCCAGGGACAGGATGGCTCCGGCCATGTTCGACGGCAGGGGTGAATCCTGGCCGGCGGGCAGGTACTGCTCGTAGAGAGCCTGGGCCACGGTATCGTTCTCGCCCTTCAAGCGGGCATAGATGCCCCCCATCTTGCCTTGCAGGTCGTCGAACTCGTAGACCATCTCCGATACCAGATCGGCCTTGGAAAGACGTCCGGCGCGCCTCATGGATTCGGTCAGCTCCGGCGCGACATGGGAAGCGATGAAGGCGGCCAACTTTTCGAGCCTGCGCGTCTTGTCGCCCATGGTACCCAGCGGACCGATGAAAATGACCTTGTCCAGCTTGTCCAGCCAATGATCGAAAGTCGCGGCGTGGTCGGCCTCCCAGAAAAAGCGGGCATCCTCCAGTCGGGCGCGCAGCACCCTCTCCCAGCCCTTGCGCACCAAAGCCGGTTCGCGGGACTCGATGTTGGCGGCGGTCAGGAAATACGGCAGCAGCTTTCCGTCCGCGCCGCGCAGGCCGAAGCTCTTCTGGTGCGTCTCCATGCTGGTCAAGAGCACTTCGGCGGGGAGCTCCAGAAATTTTTCATGAAATCCGCCAAGCATGGCGCGGGGAGTTTCGACCAGATTGGCGACCTGGTCGAGCAGGGTCTCCGACCATTCCACCCTGCCGCCCACCTCGGCGGCCAGGCGGTCCCCATCCCGGCGGATGGTTTGCTTGCGGTCCGCGGCATCGAGAATGACCTTGCCCTCTTCGGCGAGAACCGCCGCGTAGCGGTTGGCATGGGGCACGACGAACGGTCCGGGACCCATGACCCGGTGCCCCCGGGTCAGATTCGAGGCCGCAAGCCCGGCGAAGACAAAAGACACGACCTCTTCGTCAAGCATGGCCAGAATCCAGCGCACGGGCCGCCCGAAGGTGCACTCCTTGCCCATCCACTGCATCTTCTTGGGGAAGGTCAGGCTCGGCAGAATGACGGCGGCGGACTCGGCCAGGATCTCGGCGGCCTTGCGCCCGCCCACTGTTTTCTTGAGGGCGAGATACTCGCCCTTGTCCGTCTTCTCGACGTAAATCTGGTCAAAATCCACATCCTGGGACTTGGCGAAGCCCAGGCCCGCCTTGGTCGGCTTGCCGTCCGCGTCGAAAGCGATGCGCGCCGGAGGCCCGGACACGACGATCTCCTCGGTCTTCTGCACGTCCGCCAGGCCGGTGATATCCACCACCAAGCGCCTGGGGGTGGAGGCCGTGGACACGCGGTCGAACGCGAGCCCCGCCTCGGCGATCAGGGCCGCAAAACGCTCCGCCAGTTCCCGATCAAGAAGCGGCAGGAAGCGCGCCGGCATCTCCTCCACGCCGATTTCAAGAACAAAATGCCTCATAAAAACTCCCTATCTCAAACCCTCTGCGGGGGACTGTTAGGATTTCAGGAGCGGATGCCCCATGGCCTCGCGCTGCTCCACGTAAAGTCTGGCCACGTTGGAGGCCAGGGCCCGCACCCGCGCGATGTACTTGGCCCGCTCGGTGATCGAAATCGCGCCGCGCGCATCCAGCAGGTTGAAGGTGTGGGAGCATTTCAGACAGAAATCATAGGCGGGCCAGGGCAGGCCGGCTTCGCACAGCTTGGCGCTCTCGGCCTCGCAGGAGTTGAAGAATTCCAGCAGCATGTCCTGGTTGGAATGGTCGAAATTGTACTTGGAGTGCTCCACCTCGGCCTGATGATAGACCTGCCCGTAGGTGACGTGATCGTTCCAGGCCAGGTCGTAGACCGACTCCTTCTCCTGCAGATACATGCACAGCCGCTCCACCCCGTAGGTGATTTCGCAGCTGATGGGCTCAAGATTGATGCCTCCGACCTGCTGAAAATAGGTGAACTGCGTGACTTCCATGCCGTTCAGCCACACTTCCCAGCCCAGGCCCCAGGCGCCGAGCGTCGGGCTCTCCCAGTCGTCCTCGACAAAGCGGATGTCGTGGACGTGCTTGTCGATGCCAAGAACGCCGAGACTGTCCAGGTACAGTTCCAGGACGTTGGCCGGGGAAGGCTTCAGGATGACCTGAAACTGGAAATAATGCTGCAAGCGGTTCGGATTTTCACCGTAGCGCCCGTCCGTGGGCCTGCGGGTGGATTCGGGGTAGGCCACCCGCCACGGCTCGGGGCCCAAAACCCGCAAAAAGGTGGACGGGTTGAACGTACCCGCACCGACTTCCATGTCGTATGGGAACTGCAGCACACAGCCTTGATCGGCCCAGAATCGCTGCAGGTTGGTAATGACGTCCTGAAAATTCATGCACAGCTCCTTTGAGGAAATCCCGCCTAGGTCCGCACAAAGCGGTTGCCTTCGCAGGTCAGGCCAAGATGACATTGAACAAAGGCGTCCACCAGATGGACGCATTCCTCCCGCACCCTGGCCGAAGGCACCCAGTCCGCCCATTCCTTGGGACTGGAACGGGCCAGGCGGAAAAGCAGGCTCAGGGTTTCGCGGGAAGTGGAAATTTTGGCGCCGCTGCCAGACGGGCAGCGCAGACAGTAAAGCCCGCCCTCCTGCACGGCGAAAACCGCGCGGTGATGAGCGTCGAGCGCCCCTCCGCACTGCCTGCAATGTTGCAGATCCGGCTGATAGCCCTGCGAAAACGCCATCTTGGCGCGGAAAAGAAGCGGAATGAACCATGATCCGGGGCGTTCGCCGTCCAGTGCCTCCAGCGTTTCCAGCAGCAGGTCGTGGGCGGGGGCGTAACCGTCGGGAGTCAGGGGCAGGGATTCAAAAAAGCGGACGCAGTTGCTGACCATGCCAAGCTTCTTCAGATCGCGCTTCAGCCCCCCGAAACCGTTGATCAGGGTCCCCTCCTGGAGGCACAGATACTCCTGGCGTCCCTGGCTGACCCTAAAATGGACCAGGCTCAGCTGGTCCAGACAGCCGCAGAAACGCTTGCGGCTGCGGCGTCCGCCAAAGGCGAAAGCGGTCAGCAGACCGTGCGTGGGAGAAAAAAAACGGACCCAGCAGTCCGCTTCTCGAAAAGTGCCCACTCGCAGCACCAGAACCTTTTCGGAAAATTCCATTCGCCTTTCCCGGACCGGCGGCCGTCTACTCCACGACCAGGGTTTTGACCTCGCCGAGCGCGCCTTCAAAAGGATAGGGCTGCCCGTCGAGTTCAAGCGTTACCCCGCCGGCATTGCCGAACTTGATGCTCAGGGACGAGTCGAAGGTGATGGTGGCCGATTCGCCCTTGCGCAAAAAGTAGTCCAGCACCTTGTCATCGGGTCTGGCTTGCAGCCAGCTGGCCGAATGGGCGGAGATGCGCATGCTGCGCGTACCCGCCGCAGATCCGGCATCGGGCCGGGACGGCGCGGGTTCGACGACGGTGTCGGCGATCCGCTCCTGTTCGACGGGTGGCTCCTGATCGACGCCCTGTGTCGCGGCGGCGGGCTGTTCGGCCTGCGCCGACACGTCGGCGAGGGGAGCGCTCTGGGTCGCATTGGCCGTGTCGCCTAACGAGGCGTTGAGGGCGGCATCCGCGCCGGGCGTGGCCGCCACTTCCTGCATCTGCGTCATCGGCGCGGGCAGGGATTCGGATGATCGCGTTTCCGACGGCGCAACGGGAGGAGCGGCTTCCTGCACCGGAATGGATTCCGGGACGCTCCGGGAAGCATACTGTTCGTAGGCGTACCAGCCCAGGGCTCCGAGCAGCACGATGCCCAGAATCGCGGCAATGCGCACGACGTTCGACAGGCTGCCGGAATCATGCATTTTGACCCGGATCTGGGGCGCATGCGCTTCAGGCTGGTCGGAATCCTTGGGAACAGGGTACTCGCGGCTGAAATGGGCGCACAACTCCTGCGCATCCAGACCCAGCAGCAGGGCGTAGCTGCGTACAAATCCCCTGGCGTAAACCGGGTGCGGAAATCTGGAGCTGTTGCCTTCCTCCAGGGCGACAATCACCGACGGGGCGATCTTGGTTTTCTCCTCGACCGCCTCCACCGTCAGGCCTTTGCTTTCCCGGCCTTCCCGCAATGCTGTTCCGATCTCAATCAAATCCATAAACTGGAAACTCCATGCATGGTTTGTCGAAACCCAGAATTAAAGCTTCTTCTGAATGATGGCCTTGGCGCGCAAACCGTTCATGTATTCCTTGAAACGTTCTTCGAGCTTGGGACGCAGGATGGCTTCGCGCACTTCTTCCGCCACGGCGGCCTCTTCCTGCCGCGCTCCGTCCCGGCGCTCCAGCAGCTTCAAAATCACCCATTTGTCCTGGACGAGAAAGGGCTTGCTGGTGTCGCCCACCTTCAAATCACGCAGGCCGTCACGCCACGGTTCGGCCAATTCCCGCCAACGAACGTCGCTCATCACGCCGTTGTCGGCCTTGGGGCCGACGGAAAAACGTTGCACGGCCTCGTCGAAACCGATCTCCCCATCCCGCAGGGACGCAAAGAGGGCGTCCGCGCGGTCCTCGTCCACCAGGGCGAGTATCTGGACCGCGACGATGCGTTCCGTGGTCAGTTCGGAGCGGTTTTTCTCCATATAGGCGTCGATCTCTTCCTGAGTGACCACTACCTTGCGCCGCACCATGTAGCCAAGCATCTTGTGCTTGACGATGTCCTCGCGACTGCGCTCCTTGAACTGCTCGATGGTCATGCCCTGAAGACGCAGCGAGCGCTCGAAGTCCTCGTCGCTCAGACGGCGGCGGGCCTTGAACTGCCGTATCTCGTTCTCCACCTCGGAATCGGAGACCTCGATCTGAAGGCGCGCCGCTTCCTGGCGCAGGACAATGTCGTCGATCATGCCGTCGAGGACCTGGGGAGCGAGCTTTTCCGCCGTGGCCGGGTCCGGCGTCTGGCCCGTGATCAGCCGGATCTGCCGCTGCAGATCCTGAAAGGTGATGATCTCGCCATTGACCACGGCCACAATGCGGTCAACCATCTGCGCGGCATGGGCGGAAGTCAGAAAGGCAAGAAAAACGAAAAACGTCAATACAGCGTGAGCACTGTTTTTTTTCATAAAAAATGGTCTCGTTTCATTATTGTGAAGATCATCGGGAAGCCGTTTTCACGGAACCACGTTCCCATCCGGCGACCCCGGCAGACCGGGCGAGCGCCTGGAGGTTTGCGACGACATGAGCAATGCGCCCAACGTACTACCCTTCAGTGCTGGTCGAGTCCAGTTCAAACTTCGGCAGGCTCCGGACGGTCCTCCGGCAGGGTTATCCTGTCCTTGAGAGCCAGCAGCATGTCCTTCAACGCATGCATGGCCAGGGTCGGCGAAGCGCTTTCCGGAAGACGCAGCTCCAGCTTGGCGGGCGGCAGAATCCGGGCCGCGGCCGCGTTTTCGCCGACCCAGCCCATGAGTTTTGCCAGGTCCACGTTGTGTCTGGTCTCGTCCCAGTGGATGAGCGCCCTGTCCTCGAACAGGTCCACCCGCACCGCGCCCAGCCTGCGCGCGTCGATCTTGATCATGAGCACGGCCACGAAGGTCTTCAGGGCCTCGGGCAGGGAGCCGAAGCGGTCGCGCATGTCGTCCACGATCTCCACGATGGCCCCCTCGTCGTGACAGGATGACAGGGCCTTGTAGTAATGCAGGCGTTCCTTGCCGTCGGCCACGTACTCCTCGGGAATGAGGGCCTGAAAGCCGAGGTTGAGTTCCGGCTCGATCTGCGTTTCGACCTTGCCGCCGCGCAATCTGGTCACCTCTTCCTCAAGCATCTCCAGAAAGAGGTCGAGGCCGACCTTGCCGATGGTACCGGACTGGGCCTCGCCGAGAATGTTGCCGGCCCCGCGCAGGCGCAGGTCCTCCATGGCCACCTTGAAGCCCGCGCCCAGATAATCCATGTCCAGGATGATTTTCAGGCGCTTGCGCGAGGTTTCCTGCAAGCGGTCCAGATCGGGAATGATGAAATAGGCGTAGGCCTGCTCGCTGGAGCGCCCCACCCTGCCGCGCAGCTGGTAAAGCTGCCCTAGGCCGAAGAGCTGGGCCTGGTCGACGATGAGGGTGTTGGCGCGGGGAAAATCCAGGCCCGACTCGACGATGGCCGTGCAGACCAGTACGTCGAGCTCGCCGTGCCAGAACTTGTGCATGGTCTCTTCCAGATCCTGGGCCTTCATCTGGCCGTGCCCCATGCCGACCCGGGCGCCCGGCACCAGGGAGGACACGAATTCCGCCACCCGCTCCAGGCCCTGCACCCGGTTGTAGACCCAGAAGACCTGGCCGCCCCGGGCCAGTTCGCGCTCCAGGATGGCCCTGAGCTGGGCCGGATCGCGCTCAAGCAGGGACGTCTCCACGGGCTTGCGGTCGCGCGGAGGCGTTTCGATGACGCTAAGCCCCCTGATGCCGGACAGCGAAAGCTGCAAGGTGCGCGGAATGGGCGTGGCGGTCAGGGTCAGGACGTCGATGGTGGAGCGCATCTTTTTCAGACGCTCCTTGTGCTTGACGCCGAAACGCTGCTCCTCGTCCAGGATCAGAAGCGCCAGGTTCGCGAATTCAACGTCCTTGGAGAGCATGCGGTGTGTGCCGATGAGGACGTCCACCTGGCCGCGCCTGGCGGCTTCGAGGGTCCGTTTCTGGCCCGCCGCGGGCACAAAGCGGCTGAGCAGCCCCACGGTGATGGAGAACGGTTCCATGCGCTGGCGGAACGTCTGGTAATGCTGCTCGGCCAAAACTGTGGTCGGGCACAAAAGCGCCACCTGCTTGCCGTCCATGACCGCTCTGAAAGCCGCGCGCAGGGCCACCTCGGTCTTGCCGAAGCCCACGTCGCCGCAGACCAGCCGGTCCATGGGCTCGGGCTTTTCCATGTCGGCCAGGACGTCGGCGATGGCCTTTTCCTGGTCGCGGGTCTCCTCGAAACCGAAACTGGCCTCGAATTCCCAGTACAGCTCGGAAATGGGGTTGTACTGGAAGCCCTTGGCGATCTTGCGGAAGGCGTACATCTCGACCAGGTCGCGGGCGATCTTGGCAATGGACTGGCGCGTACGCTCGCGGGCCTTGGTCCAGGCCGAACCGCCCAGACGGTCCAGGGCCGGGGCCGCGCCGTCGGGCCCCTTGTAGCGCTGCACCTGGCCAAGGCGGTCCACGGGCAGGTAGAGCCGGTCCTCGCCGTCATACTGGAGCAGGAGATAATCGTTGGCCACGTCCCCGAACTTGATGCGGTGCAGGCCCCCGAAACGGCACAGCCCGTAATCGCGGTGCACCAGAAGATCAGCGTTCTCCAGCTCATCAAAGGCGTCGAGCCCCTTGAACGCCTTGCCCGCGCTGCGCTGCGCCTTGGGCGCGCCGGGCTGGAGCACGGATTCGGGCAGGATCTGCATCCCGGCCCAGGGCAGCCGCATGCCGTGACCCAAGGACCCGACCAGCGCGTAGATGCCCCTGCCCTTGGGCTCGTACTCGGTCTTGAGCACGTGGTCGTCCTGGGCCGCGAGTTGCAGGAATTTCTTGCGCGACTGTTCGGTATGAAAGCAGAAGACGGTCTGGGCGTAGGTCTTTCGCCAGACGTCAAGCTCCTGCATCAGCGCCCGCCAGGGACGGCTGCGGCTTTCGGGAGTCCAGAACAGGTCCTCGAAGGAATTCACGCCCTCCTCGGGCAGATCCATCCCCTCCTCGCGCACGCCCATGACCAGGCTCTCGCAAAGGATCTGCCGGTTGTCCTCCCAGATCCTGCGCACATCGCCGGGAGTCTGGATCAGGCCGTGACGGGGCCACTGCCGTTCGTCGTCGCGGAAATAGTTCTGCCAGGCCCAGCTCGTCTCATCGAGCTTGGTGCGCAGATCCTGGGCCTCGGCCATGATGAAGACGCTTTCCTCCGGCAGCCAGGCCTCCAGTCCCACGGTTCGGGGATAGTACATGCTCGGCGGCAGATGGGGGTGGACCTGGAGCAGCTCCTTTTCCAGCTCGGCGCGCGCGGGCTTTGAAATCTCGCCCAGGCGCAGCCAGCCGTCGTACATGGCCCTGGCCTCCTCGCGGTAGGTGTCGGCGCCGATGCAGCCCGTCACGGGCAGGATGGTCACGGCTTTGAGATCGGCGCGGGATCGCTGGGACATGGGCTCGAAAAGCCTGATGCGCTCCAGGACGTCCCCGAAGAATTCCAGGCGCAGGGGATGCTCGTATCCCGGACAGTATATGTCCATGATGTCGCCGCGCAGGGAGGTCTCACCCACGGCGGTGACCATGGAGACCCGCGAATACCCCCAGTTGACCAGGGTTTCGAGGAGATCGTCCTGGGACATCTCCTCGCCTTCGCTCAAATCCAGGTGCTCTCGTTGCAGAAGCTCCGGATGCGGCCACTTCTGGATGAGATTTTCAAGGGGCAGAAGCACCCCCCGCCCTCGCTTCTTCCGGGCCAGGGCGTACAGAGCCCGCCAGCGCTCCGGCCAGGGTGAACGGCGCGGGTCCGCCACCGAATAGTGGGGAAACCGCAGCCACTTTCGATCCCAGAAAGCATGATTTTTTTCCTCGGACGAAAAAAGACGCGCCAGTGAATCGTAAAGGGGCAGGTCCGCGCTCGGCGGCAGCACGAGCACGACATTGCGCCCCTGTTCGAGCAGGGCCTGGGCCAGATACATCTGCGACGCCGGGCCGCTTTTAAAAATTCGGGTCTGCCGCTCCGATCCGCTGACGAGCTTTTGCAGGGCTTGGGAAATGATCACGTGACGACCGGTCTGGGTTGGAGGAAACGGGGAAAAGCCGCCCCCGGTCTGGAGGCGGCTGCCTTGCATATGCGAAAACGGGCCGGGCCCGCTTGCGAACAATCATTCTACGTTGCCCAAAAGAGAGGCAAGGTCAAGCTGTTGCGCACAAAACGATATCCGTTCCCGATTCCGTCCTGTCAGGGCCGGACATTTTGGTGGACAGGGCTGTGGCGGATGCGTAATGGACTATGCGTACGTAACCGGTTCAACCTCTCCCAAGGAGCAGTTCATGGCACGATTCCTTCCCAACGAGGATCCCTTCACCCTGGAAGACCAGCTCAAGATCCTCGGCAACGACGAGTTGCTCGATTTCTGGGAAGAAAGCCAAATGCTCGACCGCTACCTGGAGCCCGCCGAGCACGAGGAAGCGCCGTCGCTGCACTACGAGAACGCCATCCTGAACGAACTCCGCCTGCGCTACTCCCTGGGCCAGATCTGAATCCCCTTTCATCGCGCTCCCAAAGCTCCCTTTCCGGGAGCTTTTTTTTGGCCTCGCTCCGTCCCCGGACGCATCCCTTTCCATCACGCTGGAGGCCCCGGACGCATCGCGTCCGGAGCGACCCCGCCGCTTCCGAACGCCCGCGAAGCGGTCACGCTACAGCGGCCACAGCAAAACCAGAAGCGGAAGCCCCAAGGCGACGACCACGCAGTCCATGGGCAGCCCCATGCGCCAGTAGTCGCCGAAACGGAATCCTCCGGGGCCCAGGATCAGGGTGTTGTTCTGGTGTCCGATGGGGGTCAGGAACGCACAGGAGGCGCCAATGGCCACGGCCATCAGAAACGTGTCCGGATTGACCCCGAGCCGCATCGCCGCGCCCAGCCCGATGGGAGCCATCACCGCCGCCGTCGCGGCATTGTTCATGAGGTCGGTCAAGATCATGGTCGTGAGCATGACCACGGCCAGCCCCACAAGAGCGTTGCCCCGGGCCACGCTGTCCAGCAGCAGGCGCGCGATCAGATCGGCAGCGCCCGTATTCTGCATGGCCCCGGCAACAGGCAGCAACGCGCCCAGCAACACGATCACCGGCCAGTCCACAGCCTCGTAGACCGAACGCAGAGGCACGGTGCGCAGCGCCATGGACGCAAGCACTCCGGCGGCGAACGACACTTCGGCGGAAAGCACCCCCAGGGCGGCCAGGCTCACCGAAATCACCATGATCCCCGTTGCCGCGAGCGCCTTGCGCTTGTCGGGGATGCGCAGATCCCGCTGCGCCAGGGGCACGCAGCCTGAATTGCCGGCGAACCCTCTCAGGCTGTCAAGCCGTCCCTGCATCAAGAGCACGTCGCCCGGCTTGATCCGCAGCGAGCGCAATCGGGCCATGGTGCACTCGCCCTGCCGGGCGATGGCGAGCAGGTTTATGCCGAACCTGGTTCGCAGCAAAAGGTCGCTGGCCGAACTTCCGACAATGCTGGATTCCGGCAGCACCGCCATCTCCATCAGCGCGGTCTCGTCCTCGCCCGGTGAAGTCTTGGAATCCTGGCCGGTCGCCGCTTCTTCGGGCTCCATCGATTCCAAGACCTCGGCATGACCTTCATCGTGAGGCTCGGCGTCGTCAGCCCCGGGCGATTGGCTCCCCTTGGCCTCCTCCAGCCTGAGATCAAGCCGCGAAAGCACTTCGTTCAACGCCTCCACGTCAGCCTCCAGAACCAGAATGTCTCCGGCATGAACTATCTTGCCGGGCCGGGGAGAACGGACATGGATGTCGTTGCGCACGAGGTCGAGCATCTGCGCATCGAGCTCCTGCAGAACGGACTTGATGTCCCGCACCCGCCTGCCTTCCGTGGCGCTCCCTTCCGGCACGCGGACCTCGGTGACATAGGCGCTCATCTCGAAGCCCGCCGCTCCCGCCTGTCGGCGCGCGGGGACAAGACGCCAGCCGATGAGCACGATAAAGGCTATTCCCGCCAGAGCCAGCGGCAGCCCGACCATGGAAAAATCGAACATGCCGAAAGCGTCCATGTCCGGTTGCTTCGCGCGAAAGCCCGCGATGATCAGGTTGGGAGGGGTCCCGATCAGGGTCGTGGTGCCGCCCAGGATCGATCCGAAGGCAAGGGGCATCAAGACCTTCCCCGGAGGCAGGTCCAGACGTCCGGCAACCTGAATCGCGACCGGCATCAGCAAAGCCAATGCGCCGACATTGTTCATGAAGCCGGAAAGCACGGCGGCCAGGGCCACCAGGGCCGCGATGCTGAGCGTCGGACCGGCGCGGGCTGGCAAGACGGTCCTGGTCAGCACGTCGACCGCGCCGGAGGATTGCAGGCCGCGGCTGAGCACCAGCACGCAGGCCACAGTGACCACGGCGGGATGGCCGAATCCGGCAAAGGCGTCCTGCGGCTCGACCAGGCCGCAAAGCACGCAAGCCACCAAGGCCCCCATGGCAACCATGTCGTGCCGCCACCTGCCCCATAAAAACATGCCGATGGCGGCGGCGAGAATCGCCATGATGAGCGCCTGATCGTACGTCATACTCATTTCTCCCGGGATGCCTGCTTCCTATCCTGAAAACCGGCATCCGAACAGGAGAAAAAATACGAGCCGGGTCGCACCTGGCCCGAAAACGACAAACCCCCGCGGCGAATGGCGACGGGGGTTTGTCATTGTCTCAGCCGGTTCGGGGACCGGCGGGTAATCTGGAGCGGGAAACGAGATTTGAACTCGCGACTTCAACCTTGGCAAGGTTGCACTCTACCACTGAGTTACTCCCGCATTGATGGAGGCGGCATCCAGATTTGAACTGGAGAATGGAGGTTTTGCAGACCTCTGCCTTACCACTTGGCTATGCCGCCATTTTCTCGTGGAGCGGGAAACGGGACTCGAACCCGCAACCCTCAGCTTGGAAGGCTGATGCTCTAGCCATTGAGCTACTCCCGCCCGCGAGGATCAAGCAGCTACTGCAAGCACTTTCCAGCGTCAAGGAAAAAGAAGGGGTTACCCAAGTCCCTGGCCCTCTTCCATGATGCGGCCGGTGAGCGTGGTTTCATACCCGCCAAGTTGCTCGATGCGCTCCTTGAAGGAGGTCGAGCGGATCAGATCCAGGGCCGCCTCGGTCTTCCAGTCGGCCAGTTCGGGCAGAAAGGCCAGATCGTAGCGCTCCCGGGCCAGGGGCACGAAATCGAGCCCCAGGGCATTGGCGGCGGCGAAAATGCCCAGGCCGCAGGATGCCGTCCCGGTCAGCACGTTGACGGCCACGGCCATGTGCGTGAACTCCTCCTTTTCGTACCCGCTCACCTGGTCAGGCTCGATCCCGGCCTGACGCAGATGGTAGTCGAGCAGGATGCGCGTGCCCGCCCCGCGCTGGCGATTGATGAAGCGCACCTCGGGCCGGACCAGATCCCCCACTCCGCTGATGCCCAGGGGATTGCCCTTGGCCACGATGAGGCCCTGATGCCGGATGGCGAGGTTGACGCAGGCCACGTCAAGGCCGGGCAGGTACTTGCGGAAAAAGGGAAAATTGAAATCCCCGCTGTCCTCGTCGAAAAGATGGGTGCCGGCCATGAGCGAGGAACGATTCCTGAGAGCCGTAAGTCCACCCATGGAGCCGACATGGCTCGAGGCGACGCGCACCGGCCTGGCCAGGCCCATGAGCTCGTTGCCGAGTACATCGAGGATGTTGTCATGGCTGCCGACCACGACCAGGGTCTGGTCCAGCTCCGCTTCGGGAACGAGCAGCTCCGCCCGCACTTTCGAGGCGGCTTCCGCGCCCTCGCTGTCGGACGGTATGCGGGTCACGCCCTGGGCGCGGATGAGGGTGGTCAGCATGCCCGCGCCGCGCCCAAGGGGCGTGCCCACGAACTTGTCCCCGACCCGTCCGATGGCCAGGCGGACCAGTTCCTCGGTGCCGAGCTTGGAGGGCACCTTGCGCGCCAGCTCCACCTCCACCGCCAGCCGCACCGGCGGCGTCTTGCGGGACAGCCAGGAGAGAAGCGGGATGAGCAGCTCCTCGAAACAGACCACGGCCGAAACCGGATACCCTGGCGCGCCGACAACGAGCTTGCCGTCGATGACGCCCAGGATGGACGGCTTGCCGGGCATGAGGTCGATGCCGTGCACCAGCACCCGGCCCAGCCTCTCGATGGTGGAGCGGGAAAAATCCTTGGAACCGGCCGAGGAGCCCGCGCCGATGACAATCACGTGGTGGGGGCCGCCCACGGCCTCGCGCACGGCGTCGGTCAGGGCCTCCTCGTTGTCCGGAACGGGATCGACCCTGGTGAACAGGCAGCCCTGGACCGCGGCCAGACCTGCGAAAACCTGGGAATTGCTTTCGATGACCTGGCCCGGCCTGGGCCTTGGCCGCAAGGTGAAATCGAGAACCTCGTCACCGGTGGGAATGAAGGCCATGCGCAGCTGTTCCCGCACCGGCACCTCCCAGATGCCCGCGCTCAGGAGCCCGCCCACGTCGTAGGGGGAGAGCAGCCGGTTCTGGGGCAGAAGGAGCTCCGTGGCCACGATGTCCTCGCCGATGCGACGCACGTGCTGCATGGGAAAGACCGGGGTTTCGATCTCGATGGTGTCGTCGCTCTCGCGCACGACCTTCTCGATCATGAGCACCCCGTCCATGCCTTCGGGCAGGGGGTGCCCGGTGTTCACGGCCCGGCACTGGCTGCCCTTGGCCAGGCGCACGGGCCGTCCCTCGCGGGCCTGAAAGGTGGATTCGGCCTTCAGCGCGTAGCCGTCCATGGCCGCGCTGTGGAAGGTCGGGGAGGAACACACCGCGTACACCGGCTGCGCCGTGACCCGGCCGCAGGCCAAGTGCGAGGGAACCATCTCCAGGCCGACCAGGCTGTCGCGGTCCAGGGCTTCCATGGTCAGGCGCAAGGCCTCGGGCACGGGTAGGGTCTTCAGATAGATGTTTCTTTTTTCCATGAATTGTTCCTGGCTAGAGTATCCAGACATCCACGTCCTGCCCCGCCCTCATGCCTTCCAGAGATGCGGGAAGGCAGACCAGGCCGTCGGCGTCGAGCATGGTGCGCAGCAGGCCGGACTTGCCGAGCCGTGGCATGGCCACCGGCTCCCCGCCCTGCTCTTCGAGCCGCACCCGCACGTAGTCCTCGCGTCCGGGCTTGGACGACAGGTTGGCCCCGAGCCGGGCCGGGCGCATGATGCGGCGAGCGGGATCAAAGGCCCCCGCGTCGCCGCCCAGATGTTCCAGAAGGGGCTGGCCGAAAACCAGCATGACGATCTGGGCGGAAGTGACCTGGCCGGGCAGCCCCAGCACCGGCTTGCCGCCGACGCGGGCCAGGATGGTCGGCTTTCCGGGGCTGATGGACACGCCATGGGCCAAAATCTCGCTGTCGGCCAAGGACTCCAGCACCTCGATGGTCAGATCGCGCGTGCCGATGGAGCTGCCGCCGGAGATGAAAACCACGTCGTTCTCCGCCAGGCTTCGGACCAGGGCGGATTCGAGCGCCTCACGCCGGTCGGGCACCAGGCCGAGGGAACTGGCCAGCGCTCCGGACTGTCGGGCCATGCAAGCCAGGGTGTGGGAATTCACGTCCCTGATCTGGCCGGGCCGGGGCGTGCTCTCCACGGACACCAACTCGTCGCCTGTTGAAATGATGCCGCAACGTGGGCGGCGATAGACGTTGGCCGAGAGGCGGCCGATGGCGGCCATGAGCCCCACGTCCTGGGGACGCAGACGCCGCCCGGCGGGCAGGGCCACCTGCCCCTGTCCCACATCCTCGCCCCTTAGCATGACATTCTCGCCCGGCGTCACGGTTTTGCGAATCTCGACGGTGCTGTCTCCCAGCATCTGCGTGTGCTCGACCATGAGCACCGCGTCCGCGCCGGGAGGCAGGCTGCCGCCGGTGGCGATGCCCATGCACTCCCCGGAGCGCAGCGGACGGCTGACCACCTCGTCGATGGCCGCGCTGCGAACGAGTTCCACATAGGCCGGGTTCCCTTCGCTCGCGCCGAAAGTGTCCGCCGCGCGCAGGGCATAGCCGTCCATGCAGGAGCGGTCCAGGGCCGGGATGTCTTCGCCGGAGAGGATGTCCTCGGCCAGAATGCGCCCCAGGCACTCCTCCAGAGGAAGGACCTCGGCGGCCGTGGGCTGGAAAGTCCGCAGCAGCTCGCAAAACCGGGTCGAGGTGATGACCCGGAAAAAACCGTGCTCCATGCCTAATCCACCTTCAGGGAAGAGAGTTTGGTTTCCGGGTAGGCGTCGGAATAGTATTGCACATCATGACCAAAAATGTCCTGGGCCTTGCTCATAGCGTAGGTCTCGATGTCGCTTTGCAGCTGCTTGAACTGCCGGGCCAGTTGTCTTCCCACGGGAGTGAGCTCATAGCGCTGCCCCTTGCCCTTGATTTTCTGCACCAACGGTTTGCCGATGCTCTCCTCCGCGGCCTTGAGCTTGCCCCAGGCCGCGCGGTAGGACATCTTCATTTCCGTGGCCGCCTGCCTGAGCGACCCGTACTCCTCGATTTTTTCGAGCAGCAAAGCCCGGCCGATGCCCAGAAAAATTTTCTCGTCCCGCTCGAACCAGACATGCAGACGCAAGGTCAACGTGCCGTCAATTTTGGATTCGGTCATGGCTCCCCCTCCCTTGAGCAAGGATGAAGTAGTGAAAATTCAAAGACATAATCTGTTAAATCAAAGCCAGATACAAAACAAGCATTGTGATGTGCTAAAAGACGCGTTACGAACGGACCCGGCCCGGATTCACACCTCGCCCTTCACCAACGGAGAATGCCCATGATCGAAGCGAAGAATGCCCAGGAATTGCTTGCCAAAAAAATCGACGCGTGCCGCAAGCGCGGCTTTTTGCCCTCGGAACTCATCGACCTGGTCGAAAAGATCTACGCCCGCCAGCTCGAAGCCCGAGGCCAGGCCAAGGTGCCTGCTGCCGCATCGCTGGAGATCACCGATTCCCTTCAACACGGCCAGGGAGCGCCCCTGCTCGAAAGAGCCCGCTTCCCCTTCGACCGTGAACAGAGCGCCGCGCTTTTCATCGAATTCCTGAACCTGAGCGCATCCGCCAATCCGGCCCTGGGCGAAGCCGCCGCCGCGTTGTCCAAGGCCATCGAAGACACGTCCCTGGATCTGGACAAAGCCATGCAGGCGCACCTGGACGGTGACGAAGCCTTCTTCTCCTCGTGGGCCAAGACCACGCCCTCGGCCCCGCGCGCCCTGCCCATGCTCGTGCAGGCGGCCATGACCCCTTCGCTGGAGCGCGCGGCCATGGAGCTGGAGTCGCGGACCGATCTCTCGCAATCCTGGGATCACGGACATTGCCCCCTGTGCGGCAGCATGCCGATCATGTCCGAGCTGCGGGAAAAAGAGGGTTTCCGGTACAACGTCTGCGGCTTCTGCCACGCGGAATACCATGTCCCCAGGCTTCAGTGCCCGTTCTGCCTGGAAAAGGCCATGGACAAGCTGGAATACTACGAGGCGGAAGAAGAGCCCGGAGTGCGCATCAACGCCTGCAAGACCTGCAAGCTCTACATCAAGACCACGGACTTCCGTAACCTGGACCGCCGCAGCCTTCCCCTCCTGGACGACCTGGAATCCTTGAGCCTCGACGTGGCGGCCCGGGAAAAGAAATACAAGCGCCCCACCCTCTCGGCCTGGGGATTTTAGAGTAAAAGGGCCGATTCGAGACAGGAACGATTCTTTTCAGCCGTAACCTAGGGATTCCCGCCATCGCGGGAATGACCGGCGGCAGCTGCGAAAATTGCGCCTTGAAAGCCCGACAGACAGACCCCATGCGCACACAGCCGCGCACCGACCAACGCCCGGTCCCGGCGTCCCGGGTCAATTCGGACCTGCGGCGGCAACTGTCTGACTGAGCCGGGAATCGTTTGTTTTCCCGCCGCGTTTCGTCCGGAGCGCAGCCTGTTGTTCGGCAACAGCGACGGGAAATCAGTACGAGGCCGGCGCAGGAGTTTTGGCGACCCCGGCCCGAATCGACCCGGAATGCGGCCGCCCTGGCGCAAGTCATTTTCTGATTTGGCTTTAGACAAAAAACCAAAAAAAGCCGCGCCCGCCGCCACCCGGCGACTGATCGCGGCACAGGGAAAATCATGATCGGACTGGTGCTTGCCGGGGGAAAATCATCCCGGCTCGGACAGGACAAGACCCGCGTCGTGCACGAAGGACAGACACTGCTCGCGCGCACAGCCGCTCTGCTTGAGCGCCACGTCGACCAGGTCTACGTTTCCAGCCGCCAGGACATCGACACTGGCGGCTCCTGGCCCGTCATCCTGGACGAGACGGAACGCATCGGCCCCGCCGGAGGCATCATCACGGCCCTGCGCAAACTGGGCGGCCCCGTCCTCGTCCTGGCCTGCGATCTGCCGTTCATGGAAGACGGAGTGATCGAAAGACTCATGGCCGCGCGGCAGTCCCGCCCGCGCCATTGCGTACTGACGGCCTGGCAGCTCAAGGATTCGGGATTCATCGAAAATCTGGTCGCCATCTACGAGCAGGAGTCCCTGCCCTTGCTGGAGGAAGGCGTGGGGCGGGGGCTTTTCAAGCTCAGCCGCCTCATCCCGGCCGAACTGCGGCATACCGTGACCTACACAGAGGAAGAGCGGGACATTTTTTTCAACGTCAACTACCCCTCCGACCTGGATCAGCTGCGGCGCAGCTGAAGAAGGCTATTTCCCGCGCACGAAGAGCAGCTTTCCGACGCCCGGCACATCAAGCCGGACATTGCCGCCCTCGACCACCCCTTCGACCACGGCCCCGTCCCGGGTGTGCACGTTGAGCATGCCCGGACGCACGGTCCACGAAAAAGGCAGCACCTCGCCCTCTATTTCCCATTTTCCGCTGCCGTCCTCTCCAAGGACCATGACCACTTCCATGGGACCGGCAGGTCCCGCGTGCGAAGCCGCGTAACGCCCGGCAAGGTCGGTCCGGCTTGAGCAGGCCAGGCAGACAAGAAGCACAAGCCACGGAAATATCTTCTTCACAACCCAAGCTCCTCCGGTTTGAGCATGAACAGGCGGTCCAGATGCACCAGCCGGTCATAGAAATACACGTGCGCGGCCATGGCCAGCCAGACCAGATCCCGGAGCACGGTCCACCAGGAGATGGCCTCGCCCACGCTCTGGAAACAGCCGCAGCCGATGGGCGTATCCTGGATCATGGCCACCGTCACCGCCACCGTGAACATGGCCAGCATGGCTCCGATGAGCACGCTGGCGGCCCGCACCCGCACCCCGGCCAGCAGAAAGAGTCCGCTGACCAGCTCGAGCCAGGGCATGAACACGGCCAACGGGTTTATCAGCCAATGGGGCACAATAAGATAGCCGGCGATATTGTCCGCGAATTCAGCGGGAAAGTTGATCTTGTGCAGGCTGGCGTAGATGAATACCCCGGCCAGATAAAGGCGCAGGAGCAATGACAGGAGCGGATGCGTCAGA
Organism: Pseudomonadota bacterium; assembly: GCA_023393525.1. GTDB lineage: Bacteria > Desulfobacterota > Desulfovibrionia > Desulfovibrionales > Desulfomicrobiaceae > Desulfomicrobium. Next base: position 27,115 of record JAEWKZ010000064.1, read on the forward strand.
ATGTCGCGGAACCTCATTGCGAACCTCCATCCAGGGCCAGGGGCGGGACGTCCTTGACGATGTAGACCCGCTCATGGTCCCTGCCCAGAAATTTCGCGGCCACGATCTGGTCGTAGCGCCGGCTCACGCTGCGCCCGAAAACCACGATGGGCCGTTCGGGATCCTCCGCGCTCATTTGCATCATGTAGACCAGGTCGAAGAGCTGGGCGGGAACATTGACAGCCCGCGCGGCATGTTCGCGCTCGTAGAATTCCCGCGGGCGGGCATCGACGAGCAGGGCGTCTTCGGTATCGAGGAGGCTCAGGGCCTGATCCAGGGTGACGAAGGGAATTTCCGGTCCCGGCGGCTCGACCAGGACTATCCCGCGCGGGTTCTGCTCGTTGAAGGCCAGGGCCATGCCCAGGCTCAGGACGATGATGAGCAGGAAATCGACCAGGCGCACGCGGGCCAGGCTTTCCGCCTTGCTGTGCACGATGCCCGCGATGCGCCGCCCCGCCGCCTCGAGCATGCTGATCCGGTCCCGGGCGCGGGTCAGATCGTCTATGGTGCGGCGCAACTCCTCGTTTTGCCGCTCCAGGTCGTTGTTCAGGGACAGGATGGTGGCGAAGGAATCTGCGTTTTTGAGATGCAGGACGCCCTGGGAAACAAAGGCCTGCAAGAGTCCGTCCTCGGCGGGAAGCGACGCGCCCAGGCTCTCGCCCAAGAGCAGCACCCCGTACATGTTCTCGCGCAGCATGAAGAGATAGCCCTTGTCGGGCCTGAGCCCCAGTTCGATACCCTCAAGCCCCCGCAAATCGTCGATGGGTTCGGTCTGCAACGGTTGCAGGTGCTTTTCCCGGACACCGGCCAGGCATTGAAAAAAAAGCCGCTCCGTCTCCTGCTGCGAAAATTCGTTTTTTGCTTCCAACCCCTTGGAGCTCTCGAAAACGCATCCCGAGGCCCGGTCCTGCAAAAGCAAAAGCCCCCGGGGGCGGGCGAAATGGCCGAGCAGGGTCAGCAGAAACGTATCCATGACCTCGGGCAAATCCACGCGCAGGATTTCCCGGGAAAGATCGCCCAGGGCGCTCAGGTGGTAGATCTGGCGGTCCAGGGTGTCGTTTCGCTTGCTCAGTTCGGCATTGAGCAGTTCGACGCGGGCGGCGTAGAGGGAAAAACGCAGGCTGGTCTGGAAAAGAGTGCCAAGCCCGGCCACAAGCCGTCTGTCGTTCTCGTCGTAAGGCTGCCCGGTCAGGCTCTCTTCCAGGCCAAGCACCCCGTCCTGTCCGTCGTCCAGAGGACAGACCAGCAAGAGCTCGCATTTTCCGGGACAAAGATCGCCTTGCAGCGAAGGCACGAAGAAGGAGGACTTGCGCTCCTCGCCCAGCGCGTCGAGATGCTCGCGCAACACCTGTGCGTATTCGGGGGTCAGGCTTTTGGAAAGGCTGGAGCGGGTCATGAGCTGAAACCCGTCCCGGCCCAGGATGGCCGCGAATCCGCCCCGAGCGCCTATGCCGCCCTGAGCCGAAAGCAAGAACGCTTCGAGGATCTTGTGAGGATACCGCGCGCCGCTCAGTTCCGCGGCCGTGTCGAACAGGATCTGGAACTGATACCTGGCGCGGTCGGCGTCGCTGGCGTTTTGAAGCGTCATCGCGGGCTTGGCCTCAGTCGAGCAGCGTCTTTATGTGCTGATAGAGCGCGTCGACATCGTCCACGACGCCCAAGTGATCGTAAACCACGCTCCCGTCCGGGCGGCAGACGATGGTGTAGGGGGTCAGCGGCTCGCCCAGGACCTTGTGCAGCGCGTATTCGGGATCGCTCAGGACCGGAAAAAGATACTGTCCGGTGCCCAGGAGCATCTTGACCTCGGCGTCGGTCCCCCCGGCCGCCAGCCCGAACATGGCCACCCGCCCCTTGAGCTTGCCCCGGTTCAGCCTGTTGAACAGCGTCTTGAACCCCGGTGACTGCTTCACGCATTGCGGACAATACACGCCGATGATCTCGATAAAAACCAGATCGGCCTTGAGGTCGGCAAAGGTGAAGGTCGATTTCCCGGCGACCCCGAGCATTTCCTGGCCGGCGGGGTCGGCGGGAACGGGGAAAACCAGCTCCGGCATGGTCTCGCCCGTGACGGGCGGAGCGGCCTGGACGGTCCCGACGGCCAACAATACAAGAATAAGCGCCGTTCGAATCGCAACAATCATGAAAGCTCCTTGGCCCCGGGCCGGAAAAAAGACTATGCGCAGGCCTGATCCAGGCTGTCGAAGATCTGGATCATGCGGGTCAGGCCGACGATGCCGAAAACCTTGCGGAAATTCTCGGAAAGGCCGGCCATGACGATTTCGATGCCGTCCTTTTCACTCTCCAGCACCAGTTGCGTCAAAATGGCGATCCCTGCCCCGTTGACGGAGGTGTTGGGATCGAAGTGCAGCACGATGCGCCGCACCTTGGCCGCCTGCGCCTTGGCGTAGGCCTCCCGCAGGTACGGCTCGCTGTGCGAGCTGACGCTGCCCTGGATCTCGATGACCAGCGCCCGGCCCTGGCTCCGCACGCTGACCTCGTTCTGCCGGCTCTTGGCCAGCTTGAGCCGCTCCCTGGCTCGCGAGAGCCCCTGTTCGAGGCTCTGACGCTGGATGGGCTTGTTGATGAAGTCGGCCGCGTCGAGGTTGAGGGCCTGGATGGCCAGATCCATGTCGCCGTGGCCGGTGATGACGATGACCTCCGTGGCCGGCGAGCGCTTCTTGATCTGTTGCAGAACCTCAATCCCGTCCATGCCGGGCATCTTGATGTCGGTCAGGACGATGTCGGGCTTTTCCCTGTCGAAAACTTCAAGCCCCTCTTCTCCGGATTCCGCCGTGAGGATGTCGAATCCGTACACGTCCAGAAAAAGCCGGAACATTTTAAGCGTTGCCTTCTCGTCATCGATGACCAGGATTTTTTCTTGCGTCATTGAGATATCTCGCTGGGTTGGGCCGGGTTTTGATCGACCCGGCTGGCGTGGTGTTCGATGGTCGGGTGACTTTCAGCTGTCGGGAAACTCAGGATGAATGTTGTCCCCTCACCCGGTTGGCTGTCAATAGTAATGGTTCCGCCATAGTCGCGCACGATGCCGTAGGTTATGGCCAGGCCGAGCCCCATGCCCTTGCCGGTCTGCTTGGTGGTGAAAAAAGGCTCGAATATCTTGTTGCGGACCGAATCGGCAATGCCGGGGCCGTTGTCCGCGAAGGAAGCGAAAACGCGACCGTCCTTGGCGTAGGTGCGCACCAGGATGTCGCCCCACATGCCGGGCTCGGTCTCCATCTTCTCCTGGATGGCGTCGCGGGCGTTGTTGAGCAGGTTGAAGAAGACCTGCTGCAAGCGGTTGTTGTGTCCCTTGATGAACGGCAGCCCCTCTCCCAGTTCGAGCCGGATGGTGATGCGCTGGATGGAGAACTGGCGGCCGATGATGGACAGCACCCCGCGGATGGGCTCGTTCATGTCCACCCTCTCCATGACCAGGCCGGACTTCTTGCCGAAGGCGCGCAGGTTGTTGATGATGTCCGTGGCCCGGTCCACCTGCTGGCTGATCTCCGTGGCCATGTCCCGGATCTGGGTTTCGGTCACCTGCCGATTCTGCTCGATGAGCAGGTTCAGGTACTCGCTGCCCATCTTGATGGCGTTCAGGGGCTGGTTGATCTCGTGGGCGATGCCCGCGCTCATTTCGCCCAGGGTCTTCATCTTGGCCGCCTGCACGAGCTGCGCGTCCTTCTCCATCATCTCGGTGATGTCGGTCACGGCCACGATCATGGCGTGGGTCCCCCCGTAGCTGATGGGACAGGCGTGCATGTTGACGTAAAAGGGGCGCTCGCCCTTTTTGTAGTGCAGCACCTTCGGATAGTACACGCAGCCGCTGTTGGTGATCGCCTCGTTCAGGGAAGTCAGGCATTCCCGGACCTGGTCGTGGCCCAGGACCATGAAGGACAGGCCCAGCAGTTCGCCCTTGGAATACTCGTACAGCTCCTCGGCCCGGGGGTTGGCGTCGAGGATCAGGTCCGTGTTGCAGTCCACGACAAAGATGGGGTCGGGACCGGAATCGAAGAGGGAGCGGTACTTCATCTCCGATTCCTGCAGGCGCTTGCGGTACAGGCGGATGGACCAGACCATGCTCATGAACGAGTCGGCGAGCTGGATGACCTCGTCACCCTCGCGCTTGCGATAGAAGAGACAGGTGGCGCAGACCTGACCGGTCTTGCCTTCGGCCTTGCGGGATTTGCGACCCTGCTCGTCGAAATGCCAGCAGGGCATGTTGGTGTCCTTGTAGGCCGGACAGTTGGTCACCGCCCAGTCGAGGCCCTCGCCCAGATCGAGGTGGACATCGAAATTGCCCCGGCTCAGTTCGTCGGAGATGGAGGTCAGCCGGGCGATGGGACTGGTGATGTAGCGCGAGATGCGGTGGCTGACGTAGAAAATGATGATGATGACCGCCGAGATGAACCCCAGGAACATGAACCGAAGCTTGGACACGAGCTTGTCGATGTGCTCCTTGCTCAGGCCCACATGCACCGTGCCGATGTGGTACAGGCCCTCGTTCATGGAGACCGCGATGTCGTAGGAGGTCTGATCGCCCACGCCGACCAGGCGCACGCTGTGCATGTTCCCTTCGAGCACCGGATTGGCGGTGCTCAGGGGAGCGGGAAAAGGCACCGTGAAGGTGTGGGAAAGGACCTGTTCGCTGCGGTCGAGCACAAAGATGTAGTTGATCATGTGCTGGCGTTCCCGCAAGCGCGCCTCCTCGAAAAGCAGGCTGAGCAGCTCCGAATAGTTCTTGTCGAGCACGAACCCGCCGCCGCGTTCGGCGATGGAGTGGGCCACGGCCACGCCGCGCAGCTCCAGTTCCTTGGTCAGCCCCGAGATGAGAATCCAGCGGGCCAGGAGGGCGATGGTCACGCTGATGATCAGGATGACGGCCAGGATGGAGACGAAGATCTTGTTCTTGAGCGAGATGCGTGCGTAGGGTTTCATTGCCGCCCCTCCCGCACCAGTTGCGCCCAGTCGTCAAGCAGCACGAAACGGCCCTCCTGCAAGCGGGTGAAATAGACCTTGTCCATGCCCTGATGGTCCTGCGGGCCGAAGGTGAGCCTGACATCCCCGCCCAGGGAAAAATCCGTCATGGAAATGATGGCTTCCAGAAACGACTTGCGGGTCAGATTGCGCCCTGCCCGCCGCAGCCCTTCGACGAGAACCTTGGCGTTGATGTAGCCCTCGAAGCCGACGAAATTGGGTTCTTCGCCGGGATAGTATTTTTCCAGCAGACGGGTGAATTCCTCGGCGCTCTCGGCCACCGTGCCGTCCCGGCCGATGGGCGGCGGCACGACCTGGGACATGATCACGTCCACGCTGTTTGTTTCCGATTGCAGGAGATTGCGCGACAGCTCCTTGGCGCCGACAAAAGAAACCATGTAAAAAATGGGAGAATAGTCTTTCTCGAGGGACTTGCGGATGAAATTCGCGCACGGGTCCGAGGTGCCGATCATGACCACGGCCTCGGCCCCCGACTCGCGGATGCGCTCCAGGCCTTCGGTTATGTCGTGCGTGCCGCGCACGTAGCTTCCCCTGGCCACGGGTTCCAGGCCGAAACGCTTCAGGGCCAGCTCGGTGCCGGTCAACCCGTCGAAGCCGAAGGCGTCATATTGGTAGAAGACCGCGATGCGGGTCAGCTTGAGGTCCTGCACCAGATGCTCCACCACTGCGCTCGTCTCCTGATAGTAGGATGCCCGGACATTGATCAGATACGGCATGAAGGGCTCGCGCAGGGCGTTGGCGCCCGTGAACATGCCCAGGAGAGGCACCTGCGCCTCTTCAACCAGGGGCAGTATTTTGACCGCGGTCGGAGTCCCGACATAGCAGAACAGGCCAAAGACCTGATCCTCGATCAAAAAGCGCTGGGTGTTGTCCAGACATTTGGGGGGGTCGTAGGAATCGTCGCGGGTAATGACCCGCACGGTGCGGCCATGCACCCCGCCCTGCTCATTGACATGACGCAGATAGCTCATGGCTCCGCGCAGCGTCTCCTGGCCAAGGTAACCGGCGTGGCCCTGCAAGGCCAGCGAAGAGCCGAAAGTGACCTCGGTGTCGGTCACGCCGAGTCCGACGGGGGCCAGAGGTATCTGAACCTCCGCGTCCTGGCAGGACGCCAGACCAAACACGCAAACCACCAGAAGAAGAATCCGCAAGCCTGCTCGCACACCAGCCTCCTTGATAACCGTTCATACCCATGTGCTCAGTAGCTAAAAAAACATTTGTTCGCTACTTCAAACTCCGAGGCTTGCTCTTGAAAGACAAGGGCAGTATCCTGTGCAAAAATCTGAGTTTGAACCCCAAGGCAAGAAGGTATTATGTCTTTTCTGACAGAATATAACTCAGACATACCTTGCTTAAATGAGATCTCGCAAAAAATGCAGACAAAAGCTATTACTCACATTTTTGCATAGGAAATTTAATAAATGAATTTTCAAGAATATGAAAAAATTATAAAAAATGAAAATTCAGCAAAAAAATTTTTGCTGCAATTTTGCTGGAAAAACCATCAGCGTTTTTGCCCCAAATGCCGCAGCCGGAAACTCTATTCCCTGCAGGGAGGAAAACGCCGCTGCTCCCGCTGCTCGTACACCTTTCACGACTTCAGCCTGCGCTACATCAACAACGGCAATCTTTCCGCCCGGCAATGGCTGCGCCTCATAAAACTCTTCGAACTCGAAGTGCCCACGGGCCGCATGGCGGAACAGATGGGCATCACCTACAACACGGCCTACAAGGCCGTGACCACCCTGCGCATGGCGATCCTGGCCCATTCGCTGGACGCCCGCCTGATCATGCGTTCCATCGAGGGGCTCGATTTCTCCAGGTCCGGCAAATTCCACCTGGACATGAGCACCAGGACGGGCGGGCGCATGCCGGTGTTCGGCATCGTGGAGCGAGGACCGCAGGTCTTTGCCGACCTCATTCCCGAACTGGACGCGGACAGCATCATCCATTTCAAGATGAATTTTCACCTGAAGACCGCAAGCCTGGGCAAGATCATCTACACCGACCGCTTCAAGCAGTACGCGGCCCTGCTGGTCGGGGGCAGCCAACTGTCCTCGACCTGCAACATCCGCCACAACGACAGGGGTCTCTACATAGACTCTTCCAAAGGCTTCTGGTCCTTTTCCAAAGACTGGTTCAGGCGTCTCAAAGGCATCTCCCCCCGGAACTTCCCCCTCTACATCAAGGAACTCGAATTCCGTTACAACCATAAAAACGAAGACATCTTTCCCATCCTGGCCCAGTACCTCTGCGCCACGGTGCCAGACTTTGAGGATTAACGAAGTTCTTGCGAAAGCTTCTTTTTTTCCTGCATAGACCAGATCATGAAAAAATCGGAAGACGTATCGAAAACCACCACGCCATGCGCGCAGAAAAAACAGGTCCACCGGTCAGACTGCATGCTGCCCTTTTTCGGCCTTGGTTTTGATCTGCGCCCGGTAGCGTCCAGACGCATCCGTCTGCGCGTGGTTGAAAGCGGGGAATCCAGGCCAATACAGCCGCCTCGCCATGAGTACGCGCTTCCTGCGGGCCGATGGTTGCAGTTGCGCCTTGGCCGGGAAATTCGTGGTAGGTAAACACCAGAAACATTGTCAGGAGGATCTGCATGAAACTGGGAAGAAGAGAATTCGTCAAACTCACGGCCGCGGCAACCGCGGTCACGGCCTTCGGGGGCCTCGGGTTTGATCTGGCGCCGACCAAGGCCCATGCTCAGCTGTTGAGCTTGCGCAAAGGCAAGGAAACCACTTCGGTCTGCTGCTACTGTTCCGTCGGCTGCGGACTCATTGTCACCACCGATGAGAAAACAGGACGCGCCATCAATATCGAAGGCGATCCGGATCATCCCATCAACGAAGGCGCTCTGTGCGCCAAAGGCTCGGCCATCTACCAGCTGTCCGAAAATCCCCAGCGCATCACCAAGGTGCAGTACCGCGCGCCCGGCAGCGACAAGTGGGAAGAAAAGAGCTGGGATTGGGCCATCACGGAGATCGCCAAGCGCGTCAAGAAAGTCCGTGACGAGTCCTTCACCGTCAAGAACGCCAAGGGCGAAGTCGTCAACCGCACCGAAGGCCTGGCCTCCGTCGGCTCGGCCGCCATGGACAACGAGGAATGCTGGATCTACCAGGCCTTCCTGCGCAGTCTGGGGCTGACGTACATAGAGCACCAGGCACGTATTTGACACAGCGCAACTGTTGCGGCTCTGGCAGAGTCGTTCGGACGCGGCGCGATGACCAACCACTGGATCGACTTCAAGAACAGTGATTGCATTTTGATAATGGGCAGCAACGCTGCCGAAAACCACCCCATCTGCTGGAAATGGGTCACCAGGGCGCAGGAAGCAGGCGCGACGGTCATTCACGTCGACCCGCGCTACACCCGCACCTCCTCCAAGGCGGACATGTACGTCCCCCTGCGTTCGGGCTCCGACATCGGCGTCCTGGGCGGCATGATCAAGTACATTCTGGACAACGACCTGACTCAGAAGGAATACGTCCTCCACTACACCAACGCCTCTTTTCTCGTTTCCAAGGATTTCAGCTTCAAGGACGGCCTGTTCTCCGGCTTCGACGAGGCTGGACGCAAGTACGACAAGAAGTCCTGGGACTTCGAGATGGACGAGAACGGCGTGCCCAAGCGGGACATGACCTTGAAAGATCCCCGCTGCGTGTATCAGATCCTGAAGAAGCACTACGAGCGTTACGACTCCAAGAACGTCTCCTCCATCTCCGGCGCCCCGGAAGACAAGCTCCTGGCCTTCTACAAGGCGTACACGGCCACGGGCAAGCCGGACAAATCCGGCACCATCCTGTACGCCATGGGCTGGACCCAGCATACCGTCGGCGTGCAGAACATCCGCGCCATGAGCATCATCCAGCTGCTGCTGGGCAACATGGGCGTGGCCGGCGGCGGCGTGAACGCCCTGCGCGGCGAATCCAACGTCCAGGGTTCCACCGACCAGGCCCTGCTCTTCCACATCATCCCCGGCTACATGGCCACCCCGCGCGCCAACTGGACGACCCTGGAAGACTACAACAAGGCCAACACCCCGGCCAGCAAGGACCCCAAGAGCGTCAACTGGTGGCAGCACAAGCCCAAGTACATGGCCAGTCTGCTCAAGTCCTTCTACAAGGAAGCCGACCTGCCCACCGCCTACGACTGGATGCCCAAGCTCGATGCCGGGCAGAACGCCTCCTGGCTGGTGCTCTTCGACAAGATGCTCAAAGGCCAGTTCAAGGGCTTCTTCGCCTGGGGCATGAACCCTGCCGCCAGCGGCGCGGACTCCAACAAGACCCGCGAAGCCCTGTCCAAGCTGGACTGGATGGTCAACGTCAACATCTTCGAGAACGAGACCGGCTCCTTCTGGAAGGGTCCGGGCGTTGATCCCAAGAAGATCAAGACCGAAGTCTTCTTCCTGCCCTGCGCCGTCTCGGTGGAAAAGGAAGGCTCCATCTCCAACTCCGGCCGCTGGATGCAGTGGCGCTACGCCGGTCCCAAGCCCATGGGCGAGTCCAAGCCCGACGGCGACATCATCTACGAACTGGCGCTCAAGATCCGCGAACTCTACAAGAAGGAAAAGGGCGCGTTCCCCGATCCGGTCCTCGGCCTCAACGTCGACGACTGGGGCGACGGCCATGTCTTCGATCCGCACAAGGTGGCGAAGCTCATCAACGGCTACTTCCTGAAAGACACGACCATCAAGGGCGCGGACGGCAAGGAAACCGTGTACAAGGCCGGCAGCCAGGTCCCGAGCTTCGTCATGCTCCAGGCCGACGGCTCGACCTGCTCCGGCAACTGGATCTACACCGCCTCCTACACCGACAAGGGCAACATGGCCGCGCGCCGCGACAAGACCCAGACCCCGGAGCAGGCCAAAATCGGCCTCTTCCCCGGATGGACCTGGTCCTGGCCGGTCAACCGCCGCATCATCTACAACCGGGCTTCCGTCGACATGACCGGCAAACCCTGGGCGCCGCAGAAGCCTGTCCTGGCATGGGACGGAGCGAACAAGAAGTGGCTCATCGACGTGGTCGACGGCGGCGGAGACGCGGGCGCCAAGCATCCCTTCATCATGCAGAAGCATGGCGTGGGGCAGATCTACGGCCCGGGCCTCAACGACGGTCCTCTGCCCGAGTACTACGAACCCCTGGAATGCCCGGTCACCGAGCATCCGTTCTCCAAGCAGCTCAACAGCCCCACGGCGCTCATGTTCGCCGAGGACGCCCACAAGCGCACCACCTGCGACCCGCGTTTCCCGTTCGTGTGCACCTCGTACCGGGTCACCGAGCACTGGCAGACGGGCGTACTGACCCGCTGGCTGCCCTGGCTGACGGAAGCGCAGCCACAGATGTTCTGCGAGATGAGCGAGGAACTGGCGGAACTCAAAGGGATCAAGAACGGCGAAAAGGTCATCCTGGAGAATCCGCGCGGACAGCTCTGGGCCATCGCCATCGTCACCAAGCGCTTGAAGCCTTTCGACGTCATGGGCAACCCTGTCCATGTCGTGGGTATCCCCTGGCACTACGGCTGGGTCTGGCCCAAGGACGGCGGGGACGCAGCCAACCTGCTGACTCCTGCTGTCGGTGATCCGAACACCGGCATCCCGGAAACCAAGGCCTTCATGGTCAACGTGAAGAAAGCGTAAGGAGCCAATATGTCAGGAAAATCATTCTTCGTCGATCTGACCAAGTGTACGGCCTGCCGAGGCTGCCAGATCGCCTGCAAACAGTGGAACAAGCTCCCGGCCGAGCAGACCAAGAACCATGGCTCCCACCAGAACCCCATGGATGTTTCGGCCATCACCTATAAAACCGTGCATATGAAGGAAGTCGCCGACGACCAGGGCTTCATGGCCGCCTGGCTCTTCTTTCCCGAGCAGTGCCGGCATTGCACCGAACCGCCCTGCAAGATGACCGCCGATGCCTATGACGACACGGCCATTCTGCAGGACGAGGTCACCGGTGCCATCACCTTCACGGAAAAAACCAAGGATTTGCCTGATTTCGATGAAATCCGCGAAGCCTGCCCCTACAACATTCCGCGTCAGGATGCGGCCACCAAGGTCATCACCAAGTGCACCATGTGCCTTGACCGGGTGCAGAACGGCCTCAAGCCCGCCTGCGTGCAGGCCTGCCCGACCGGAACAATGAACTTCGGAGATCGGGACGAGATGTTGGCCCTGGCTGAGAAACGCCTGGCCGAGGTGCAGAAGAAATTCCCTGACGCGGTGTTGGGCGACGCCGATTCGACCAGGGTCATCTACCTCTACCAGATGGAACCGCAGAAGTTTCACAACTATGCGGTGGCCGCGGCCACCACGCCTGGGCTCATGAACCGCAAGGCCATGTTCGCCAAGCTCTTCGGCTCGACTTCCAGAAGCAAGGCCTAGTCCAGAAGGCCCTCCTCCATCGGCCGGCCGGGAAGACGGCTTCCCGGCCTCTCTAAAAAAAAGACCCGCGCTCACGGACATCCGTGGGCGCGGGTCTTCCTTTTGCCTCACCGAAGAAAACGGGAACTCAGAGCGGATACGGGGACAGGCTGCGCACCCCTTTCTCGGTCACCAGCACGGTCTGCTCGAACTGGGCCGAAAGGCTGCCGTCGGCCGTGACCACGGTCCAGTCGTCGTCGAGCCGCCGGATGGCCAGGCCGCCCTGGTTGATCATGGGCTCGATGGTGAAGACCATGCCCGGCACCAGCACGATGCCAAGGCCGGGACGCCCGGTGTGGTTGACCTGGGGCTGTTCGTGAAAGGCGTGCCCCACCCCGTGCCCGACCAGTTCGCGCACCACGGAATACCCGGCCGCCTCGGCATGGCTCTGCACAGCATGGCCCACATCGCCAAGGGTCGCTCCAGGTCGCACGACCGCGATGCCCCGGGCCAGGCACTGCGCCGTCACGTCCACCAGCCTCTTGGCCTCGGGCGAAACCTGGCCGACGAAAAACGTGCGGTTGGCGTCGGCGAACCAGCCGTCCTTGATGCTGGTCACGTCGACATTGACGATGTCGCCCTCGCGCAGCTCGCGCGGACCGGGAATGCCGTGGCAGATCTCGTCGTTGACGGATACGCAGGTGCTCTTCGGAAATCCCCGGTAGCCCAGGGGGGCGGGCACGGCCCCATGTTCCAGAGTGAAGTCATGGACCAGGGTGTTCAGGGCATCGGTCGTAACCCCCGGAGCGATATGGGAGCCGATCATGTCCAGAGTGCGCACCACAAGGTCCCCGGCTTTGGCGATGCCGTCGACGGCGGCCTTGTCCTTCAATTTGATGCGATACCGTTTCCAATATTCATCCGCCACGGACGAGCTCAAGCTCCGGCGGTTCAGTCGTAATTTCGAATTGCGAAAAAGCATGACATGCCCTTGTTAGATGTTTTTCGTATCACTTGTCCCAGAACGCACCGTTCTGTCCAGTCTCCGCAAACGTTGCCTTCCACGACTCTTTCGGCCATGGTCGCAAAAAAAGGAGGCACCCATGCCAGTTATCAAAATTTCAGGAATGTCATGCGCCCATTGTACCGGTTCCGTGACCAAGCTCTTGCAGGCCACGCCCGGAATTTCCAACGTCTCCGTAACCCTGACCCCCGGCCAGGCCAGCTTCGACGCCGCGCCCGAGGTCAAGCTCGACCAGGTCAAAGAGGCGATCCGCAAAATCGGCTTCGACCCTCAGGATTAGCGCATGTCCTCAACCCTGCGCAAACTGATCCTGCTCGTTCTGGGCATCCCTTTCGTCATCCTCGGCACCCGCTTTCTGCTCGATGCCGGGCAAAGCCTGTGGATCCACCTTGCCGCCGAATTCTGGCGGCCGCACAACGCCGAGGTCGTGTCCGTGGAACAGTTCGTGAGCGCGGACCAGGCCATGGGCAACCAGACCGTGGTCCGCTACCGCTACGAGTTCGAAGGCCAGTCCCATGACGGGCAGTTCTCGTGCATCGGCGACGAATGCCCGACGGACCTTCGTCCGGCCCTGCTTGCCGCGCAAGAGGAAAACCGCCCGGTGGCGGCCCTGGTCAATCCGGACAAGCCCGCGCAATCCCTGCTCTACAGACGCCTCTACATGCCGCTCTTTCTGCTCAAGGCCGGAGCCGGCCTGTTCTGCTTCCTGACCGGGTGCGTGGCCGTCATCTTCGGCGTCTACCTCCTGACCGGGCCCGGCGCGACAAAGGGGGCCAAATGATCCATGTCGTGGCCCATGTCACCCTCAGACCCGGCACCGCTCCCGTCTTCCTGCGGGAATTCCGCGATCTGGCCGTCCTGGTCCGCCAGGAACCGGGTTGCATCGATTATTTCCCGGCCCGGGACGTGGACATGGGACTGCATTTCCAGCCCCTCGACCCGGACCGGGTCACGGTGCTGGAAAAATGGACCGGCCGCAGGGCCCTGGAAAGCCACCTGCGCTCCGGCCACATGCGGGGATTCGAAGACAGGATCAAGGATATCGTGCTCGACATGAAGCTGACCATTGTTGAAGAAGTTTAGGGGGATGAAATTTCAGGTCCTCAATTTGAGATTTGCCTTTCCTCGTTACCCACTCAGCACCTCAAGGTCCGCTGTCGTCATGGTCTTGAGAACTGTCGGCTGTCTGACTGAGCCAGGCATCGCTTGTTGAATCGTTGCCTGACGGATCATCCGTATTTTCCGCCCGGCACGCAACGATTCAACTCTACGAGGCCGGAGCCGGAGAAGGAGTTCCGACAGATCTCAAGACCATGACGACAGCGGGCCGTTTGTCGCAAAACGCAAATAAAGAAGCCTCCGCCGACATCATTCCGGCGGAGGCTTCTTTTTCGTGAGCAGAACAATGCGGCTTCAGACTCCCGACTTCTCCCACGCCAGCTTGAGCAGGGCGTTGATCACGCTGGCCGCCAGGCTTGAGCCGCCCTTGCGCCCGGCGATGGTGATGTAGGGGATGGCGTCCTGGGCCAGAAGCAGTTCCTTGGACTCCGCCGCGTTGACAAAGCCCACGGGCATGCCGACGATGAGTTTGGGCGGCCTCGCCCCGCGCTCCATCCAATCCAGCAGACGATAAAGGGCCGTCGGCGCGTTGCCGATGACGAAAATATCCGCACCGCCGTGGGCCATGACCTCGTCCACCGCAGCCCAGGCCCTCGTCACCCCTTCGCTCTTGGCCCTTTTGGCCACGGCCGCGTCGTCGATCAGGCACCGCACAGCGCAGCCCAGCGGCTCGAGCCGCCGCGTCGGGATGCCGGACAAGGCCATGCGCGTATCGGTCACGATGTCGGCCCCGGACGCGAGTGCGTCCTTTCCGGCCTCGATGGCGCGGGGGTGAAAACGGATAGAGGACAGCAGATCGAAATCGGCGGTGGTGTGGATCATGCGCCGGGCCACAATCCACTCCTCCCCTGCGAAAGGCCGGGGCTCCGCGACCTCCGCGTCAATGATGGCCAGGGAGCGGGACTCGATCTCCAGGGGCGGGACGTGAACGTACATGAACGTATCCTTGTGAAGGCGGACAGGATGCAAGGTTTCGCGGCGCTGAATCAAAACCTTATTTGGGCGTGGCGTCGAAAAGGGTGATGGTGAAAAGGCTTTGCTGCTCGAAAAACTCCTGCTCGATGCGACCGATCAGGGGTTCTTCGACATCGAGCACGACGCGCGCCCGCTTGAACGGCTTGTCCTCGTGTCCGACCCGAATCCGCTTCACCAGGCGCCCTTCGCTGGCAATGTCCCGAGGCAACCCGGGCTCCGGCAAGGCGCCGTCGAAATCACACACCAGGCGCACCGGGAGTGCCGTCTTCAGTGTGAACACATCGGGAAGAACCGGGCCGTCCAGATAGATGCGCACCCGCTCCGAGGAGGCCAGGGATTCGAATTCGACACGCACGACGCGCTGCTCCTCAAAAGCGAGGCAGGTCTTGCCCCCGCCGCCTGCGAGCACGGGCACGGAGACCGTCGCGCCCGGCAGCAGAAGCGCGGAATGGAAAATACCAGGATTGAGCTTGGCGAAAGCCTCGCGAATCGTGGCGTATTCGGCCATGGAGGTCGCACAGTTATTCTTGAGCAACAGCTGCCGGATACTCTCCCCTTCGACGACCTTGTGGCTGAGCGTCGATCGCTCGGCGGCGAACACATGCCCCAACGGCCAGGATAGGAAGAAAATCCAGAGTGACAGCAAGGAAAGGATACGGATTGATATTTTCATGACCTGCAAACATCCATCTTTTATAACGTCCGCGTCTGACAACGCAGACATTACCCAAGAAAGAAGAAAAAGAAAATCAATTCCATGCCATTAATTTCACCTTCCCGCCCGTTCCGCGTCCCCTGGCCCTGCCTTCCGGCGCCGCGCGCGGCCAGGGACGACGACCCGGGCCCGCTTGGACACGAAGACGAATTCTGCTAGTTTGGCTCACCGCGCGTCCGCACGGTCTCAAATACGGCAAAGGGTCGCCAGGCGCTGCCGAACCACCCGCCAAGGAAACACCGCATTCATGAACACCCGCAAACACGACGCCAGAGGCGACCTGGAGATGCAGCTGAAAGAATGCAGACAGGAGCTGGAAAAACTCCGCGCCCTCCATGACCGGCAGGGTCGTCCCGCAGAGCACGCGCCTGAGGAGGGGGCCAGACTCACACGGCTGGTCGAGGAGCTGGATCGGGCCAAACAGCTGGCCGAGTCCGCAAGCGGGATGAAATCGCAGTTCCTGGCCAACTTCAGTCATGAGATCCGCACCCCCATGAACGCCATCATCGGCATGACGGACGTGGTGCTGGGCACGAAGGTCACGCCGGAGCAGCACCGCGCCCTGACCATCGTCAAGAACGCCTCGGAATCCCTGCTCAATCTCATCAACGGGGTTCTCGACCTCTCCAAGATCGAGGCCGGACAGTTCGCTCTGGAAATCCGGCCTTTCGACCTGCGCGCCGAAGTCGAACGGACCGTCAGCACCCTCGGGCTGACGGCCGCCGAAAAAGGCCTGGAGCTGATCTGCCACCTGCCTCCGGACATGCCCCGGCACATGCAGGGCGATCCCATCCGCCTGCGCCAGGTGCTCATGAACCTGCTCGGCAACGCCCTCAAGTTCACCCCGTCGGGCCATGTCCGCTGCTCCTGCCGGGTGGAACCGACGGGTGATGACGACTGTGTGGTTCATTTTCAGATCGAGGACACCGGCATCGGCATTCCGGCGGACAAGATCGGAACCATCTTCGAGGATTTCACCCAGGTCGACAGCTCCTCCACCCGCGTTTACGGCGGAACGGGGCTCGGTCTGTCCATCTCGCGCAAGCTGGTGCGGCTCATGGGCGGCGACATATCGGTGCACAGCAGTCCCGGGCAGGGCAGCGCCTTTGCGTTCCACGCGCGCATGGGCCGGGTTTCAGAGCCCGACACGGCCCATGCCGGGGTCTTCGATCACGCGGCCACGGTACTGGTCGTGGCCAACAACCCGCTGATCCGGAGTCATGTCAGGGAGTTGCTCTCTTTCTGGGGCCTCGACGCCGAGGACGCGGACTGCCTGGAATGCATGGGCCGAGAGGGAAAAAACGTCGATCTCGCGATCATCGACACGGACTTCGGCGACTTCGCCTGCATGGAACTCATGCTTGCGGGCGGGACCCTGCATGAGGTCCCGAGCATCGTTCTGACCCAGCTTGGCGACACGTCCACCACTTCCGGCACGGGGCGGGTAAAGGCCGTGCTGACCAAACCCCTGCTCCAGGACGAATTGCTGCGCGCCCTGGCCCGGGTTTTCGGTCTGCGCCTGCATCTGCCGGACAACCAACCCACTGAGCGGAATCTGCCCCGGCTGCGCCCGCTCGAAATCCTGCTGGTCGACGACGTGGCCACCAACCGGGAGCTGGCCGGACTGCTGCTCGGCAAGATGGGGCACAAGGTCCACGAAGCCAGCGACGGCCTGGACGTACTGACCATGGTCAGCAGGCACGCCTATGATCTGATCCTCATGGACCTGCAGATGCCGGTCATGGACGGGTTCACCGCCACAGCCGTCATTCGCGCCTGCGAACAGGGCTTGGCCGCGCCCACGGACATGGACGACAGTTTTCTGGTGCGGGCCGTGCGCGAAAAAGTCCAGGGCACGCGCACGCCCATCGTGGCCATGACCGCCCACGCCCTGCTCGAAGACAAGGAACGCTGCCTGGGCATAGGCATGGACGGCTATCTGACCAAGCCCTTGCGTCTGGATGACGTGCACGCCATCTTGAGCCTCTTCAGCGAGCCCATCGACTTCGTTGGGCCGTATACGGACGAAGCGCCCGAACTCTCGCCCCCACCGCCGACACATCCACTTCCATCATCCGCCCCGGTCGCCGGTTACATCGAACGCATACTGGCCGCGCTGAGCGCCCAGTACGAACTCGACCGGGAAGAGGCCATGCCGCTCATCCACAGCCTGGCCGAAACCCTGATCGCGCACGAGCAGGGACTCAGAAATTGCCTGGACCCCACAAAGGCGGACACGCTCATGCACCATGCCCACAGCATAAAAGGCGTGCTCTTGAACATGGGCTTGACCGAGGAAGGCCTCATGGCCAAGAACGTGGAGGAATCGGCCCGCGCGGGCGCGAGCCCCGAAAGCCTGCGCCAGGAGGCCGAGAACCTGCTGCTGACAACGCGGGACATTCTCGAAGAACTGCACGTCGCCCTTGGCGGCGAACACACTTGAAGGAGACAGCATGAACACTCTGACCTGGCATGGCCACTCGGCCTTCGCCATCACGACCAATGGAAAGACCATCCTCGTCGACCCCTGGTTCGACGGCAACCCCTCGGCCAAGGCCGCGTCGGAGAACATCGAGGCCGACCTGGTCCTGGTGACCCACGACCACGGCGACCATGTGGGCCAGGCTCTCGACATCTGCAAGCGCACCGGCGCGAGCCTGGGCTGCATCGTGGAACTGGCCGCCAAGCTCAAGGCCCAGGGGCTGCCGGACAGCCAGGTCTTGAACGGCATCGGCTTCAACATCGGCGGCACGGTGACCCACCAGGGCATCAGCGTGACCATGACCCAGGCCCACCACTCCTGCGAGTCGGGCGTGCCCACGGGTTTCATCATCCGCCTGGAAGACGGCTACACGGTCTACCACGCCGGGGACACGGGCGTCTTCTCGTCCATGGCCCTGTGGGGCAAGCTCTACAAGATCGACCTGGCCCTTCTGCCCATCGGCGGCGTATTCACCATGGACCCGGCCCAGGCGGCCCTGGCGGCCATGATGCTCAGGTGCAAGAAGATTTTGCCCATGCACTGGGGCACATTCCCGGCCCTGGAGCAGAACGTGGATGCTTTCAGAAAGGAACTGGACAAGCTCGGCCTGGCCGAAAGCCTCATGCAGGCGGAGGTCGGAGTGCCCCTGGGGCTGGTGGGCTGAGCGGCTGGCGGGAATCTCCCGCAGAGACAAGGACAAGGCGGCCCGGTCGATCACAAGACCGGGCCGCCTTGCTTTTAGAGGGTCGGAGGCGTGATCTCGCCGCTCTCCACCATGCGCTCGATCTGGTCCACGTCCTTGTCGCCGCGTCCCGACAGGTTGACGATGATGATCGTGTCCGCGGAAAGCGTCGGCGCGATGCGCAGGGCATGGGCCAGGGCGTGGGATGATTCCAGGGCCGGGATGATGCCTTCGGTGCGCGAAAGCAGGAAGAAGGCGTCCAGGGCTTCGTGATCGCTGGCATGCACATATTCGGCGCGGCCCATGTCTTTCAGATGGGCGTGCTCGGGGCCGACGCTGGGATAATCGAGCCCGGCGGAGATGGAGTAGACCTCGGCGGGCTCGCCCTTGCCGTCTTTGAGCATGTAGGAATTGAACCCGTGCATGACGCCCGGTTCCCCAAGACAGAGGGTGGCCGCGTGCTCCCCATAGTCCAGTCCCCGACCGGCGGGCTCCACGCCGACAAGCCGCACCTCCGTGTGGGGGATGAACTCGGAAAAGAGTCCCAGGGCGTTGGAACCGCCGCCCACGCAGGCGATGCAGTAGTCGGGCAGCCGACCTTCGGCTTCCAGAATCTGGGCCTTGGCCTCGCGGCCGACGATGGACTGGAATTCGCGGACCATGAGTGGATACGGGTGCGGGCCCACCGCCGAACCGAGCAGGTAAAAGGTGTTCTCGGCATCCTGGACCCAGGCCATGAGCGCCTCGTCCACGGCCTCCTTCAGGGTCTTCTGGCCGCTCTCGGCAGGCACGACCTTGGCCCCCATCATCTGCATGCGGAAGACGTTGAGCTTCTGGCGCTCCACGTCCACCGCACCCATGTGGATGGTGCACTCCATGCCCATGAGCGCGGCCGTGGCCGCCGTGGCCACGCCGTGCTGGCCCGCGCCGGTCTCGGCGATGATCTTCTTTTTGCCCATGCGCTTGGCCAGCAGAATCTGGCCGATGGTGTTGTTGACCTTGTGCGCGCCCAGATGATTCAGGTCCTCGCGCTTGAGGTAGATCTTGGCCCCGCCGCAGCGGCGGGTCAGGTTGGCGCAGAAATAGAGCGGGTTGGGCCGGCCCGTGAACTGCCTCTGGTAGTATTCGTATTCCTTGATGAAATCCGGATCATTGCGGTAGCGCTCGAAGGCCTCGGCCAGTTCGTTCAGGATGTCCTTGATCGGTTCGGGGACGAACTGTCCGCCGTAGGTGCCAAAAAAACCGTCGGCTGTGGGCATGGTCATGAGGAGTCTCCTTGGGGTTCGAATAAAAAAACCGCGGTCAGTCTGCACTGCCGCGGTTGGTATTTTGCTCATCCTTTGATGGATTTCAGGCCAAGACGCATCCCACGGCATGTCTCGCATGCCGCCACCAAAGAAGGGAGATGCCGCTGGCCGTGGTATTCATGGCTAAAATTTCTGCCTCTGCACTGAGCGTTTGTCAAGCCATAATCGATCGGATACACAGATGCGGCACGATCACCCAAGGAGATTTTCAGCATGATCACCAAAAACGACGACACCCGATGGCACGAGCTCATCCCGGGCATCAGCGTCAGCACCCTGGTTCACGGGGACAAGACCCTCATGGCCCGTTTCGAGCTCAAAGAGCACTCGTATCTTCCCATCCATTCCCACATGCACGAACAGACCGGCTATCTGATCTCGGGCCACATGACCATGACCATCGGCAATCAGGAACATCATTTCGGCCCCGGCGACAGCTGGTGCATCGCTCCCGGCGTGGAGCACGGCGCGGTCATCCATGAAACCTGCCTGGCCATCGAGGTATTCTCCCCGGTGCGCGAGGACTACAAGCCCTACCTGCCGGCGAATAAAAGCCGTTCATGAGCAGCGCATCCTTTTCACGCACCTTCACGGTGGAAGAAGCCGCTGCCGCCTGCGACATCCTGGCGAAGCTGACCGGACTGCCCAAGGCCCGCATCAAGGACTGCATGACCAAGGGCGGCGTGTGGCGGTCCCGCCCCGGACGCTCGACGTCCCGGCTGCGGCGGGCCTCCGCGGAAGTCGAACCCGGCGAGCGCCTGGAGATCAATTACGATCCCGCCCTGCTGGCCCTGGTTCCGGCCCAGCCGGAACTCATTGCCAAGGCCAGGCACTATTCCGTCTGGAACAAGCCCGCCGGAGTCCTGTCCCAGGGCACCCGCTTCGCGGACCACTGCACCCTGCCCCGTCTGGCCCAGGCCGAACTCGGCTCCCGAAACGAATTGCACCCGGTCCACCGCCTGGACCGCGAAGCACGCGGAATCATGCTCCTGGCCCACGACGGCAAGGCGGCCGCCAAACTGGGGGAACTTTTTCGCCAAGGCGCGGTAATCAAGGAATATGCGGCCATCGTGCGCGGCATTCCGGACTGGACGGACATCGAGGCAACCGATCCCCTGGACGGCAAAGAGGCGCGTTCGCGCTTTCATGTAGTCCAGAGCGACCCGGCCTCGGACATGACCCTGCTGCTGGCCCGCATCGACACCGGACGCAAGCACCAGATCCGCCGCCACCTTTGCGGCCTGGGACATCCCGTCATGGGTGATCCGCGCTACGGTCGCGGCACCAGGCGGGTGCAGGAGCTGCAGCTTGTGGCCAGAAGCCTGGCCTTCACCTGCCCGTTCACGAACGCACCCAAGCAATGGGCCGTGCCGGATCTTCCTTTCCCCCTGACGTTTTCTGACTGAGCCAGACCGCCTTTGTTGAATCCTTGTCTGACGCGCCGAGGTCTGGGTTTCAGGTTTTGCTTTCAGATTTTCCAAACCGCGTGCTCGGCGCCTCAAGGTCCGTTGTCGTCATGGTCTTGAGGTGCGTCGGCTGTCTGACTGAGCCAGGCGTCGTTTGTTGAATCGTTGCCCCATGTCCGGTCCGGGTATTGCGCACTGCACGCAACGATTCAACTCTACGAGGCCGGCGAAGGAGTTCCGGCGGGCCTCAAGGCCATGACGACAACGGACCGCTTACCGCAATAGGATTCCCACAAAAAAATGTCACCTCCTCATTCAAGGGGATGACATTTTCTTGCGCAACAACAGTTTTAAATATTTTATCAACTATTTTAATACATAATTTAAAATGACGTATACACTGTCGGCAATCCAGCGTTGACCCATTCATCAAATCCGCCATCCAAAATATACATGTCTGAAAATCTCAGCTTCTCCATGGCCCTCAAAGCAAGCGGACTTTGCCTGCCCTTCTGACAATAAAGAAGAATTTTTGCATCTCTATCCAATTGAGAAATAATTCTTTTAAATTTCGTATCATAATAATGAACCAGCTTTGCGCCTTCGATGTGCCCATCATCAAACTCATTTTTCGACCGTAGATCAATAATGATGAATTGTGGATTCTCCTTGTTCGCTTCGATCATTTTTTGTGCTTCAAGCGGAGGCAGCAAATGCTCGCTTGCGGATGCGATGCCTGAAGCAAAGAAGAATATCCCGAAAAAAAGCACAAGAAACGCATACCTACCTGAATTTCCCATAATCCATCCGTTTGCTAAAGCGAAATTGGGCGTATCTATTTGAAATCCGACACAACCATTATCTATGTTTTTTTGAGCTTTCGCGCAACCAGCCGTGTCTGTGAGCAAGACGAACAGCCCGACCCGGCCACGCTGCGCAGCGCACATGCCGGACCGTGGACGAATTTGCTGGCCCCTCGCCAATAGCGCAAGAACAGTCACGGTCACCCGCAACGTCCACTCCCTTCACCACGCCCGATCCGCGAGCCACTCTTCGCGGCTCTGGCTTCTAACAGGCCGAAAGTGCAGAGTTTGTAGCGCATTTTGGGCCAGCATTGCCAATTTTTCCCCTGTGCGCTATGTCGGAAGTAACCAGGAAATTCACGTTGCGCCGCAATGCTCAACCCCCAATGCCCATCATTTTCGAATTTTCTTGTTTGGACCAGGGTCACGGGGAACCCTAAACCTGTTTCTTAACTTTTTTCCATGGAGGTCAGCATGACACGACAACTGTCTTTCAAGGCGCAACAGCGCGAGGTGGAACCGCATTACCGCAACCAGATCGACGCAGCCGAATCCACGGAAGACGTGAAAAAGTTTTACGAACGCACGATCTCCGACTTCTTGAACAGGGCCATAGGCGACCAGATAGAAGTGCAGCCCGGGGACGTGGTCCTCGATCCGGATGGCAAGCAAGGGTACACGGTGACGAAAAGGCTGCGCGACGACGAAACGTTCAACCGCATGCACGCCCAATCCGATCTGCCCGACATCATGCTGCTTTTGACCGAGAGAGCGCTGAACAGACATAAATACCTCGTCACCAAGCAGCCGGACAAGACGGAAAAGAAAATATTCCCGGTGCCCGGGCCCCGCAGAAACTAGGGGGGCCGGGCTTGTCCAACGGGCCCGCGACGCCGAAGCGGCCGTATAGCAAACGTCGTGGCCGAACCGGTGCTCGTCCGGATTCGCAGACCAGGTTTATCCTGGCCTCATTTCCTAGTCGGACGCAGGCCAGTCTGCTGATTTTCCTGGCAATCGCTTCGTGGCGGTTCATTTTCAACAGGCGTTGCCAAAGCCCCTTGAGAGCGTTATATTTACAAGTGAACATCGCCAGCTCGCCCAGACTCACGGCCCGAAACCCGCTGTAATTCCATCCCCTTTTGATTCGGACGATGTTTGATTTTGTCCCGCATGGAAGTCAAAAACCCGTAATAAGGAGGAAGACAGCATGAAGATCCTGGCAGCGCTTGACCAATCGAACTACGCGACTCTGGTACTCAAAAAAGCTGTGGAAATTGCGGAAAAGGAAGGCGCGGAACTGACCGCCTTGACCATCTCCAACGCGCCGTTCACCAATTTGTATCTGGGGGAACTCTCGGGAGAATTTCTGGCTAAAATCCGCAAAAGCCTTGAGGACTCCGTGCAGCGGATCAAGGAGCAGGCCAAGGCGGCCAAGGCGGCTGTCAATGTCGTGGTCCAGGAAAGCCCCTCTCCTGCGGATGCCATCGTCGAATACGCGGAGAAAAACGGCATCGACCTCATCGTCATCGGCAACAAGGGAGCGGGAGCGGTGGAACGCTTCCTCATTGGCAGCGTTTCAAGCAAGGTTGTTTCACATGCCCCGTGCTCGGTCATGGTGGTCAAGAAGTAGCAGAACAGTCGCGATTCTTCAAAAATGCCGACACTCTCAAACGTCAAAAAGCCCGACTGTATCGGGCTTTTTGGCGTGAAGACATGGTTGTCGCATCAAAAAAAGACGCCGGAAATCAGCGGACCATCGCCCGCAACGCATTCAAAATCCCGTCCCGATTGATGCCTATCCTGGCCCGGAGTTCCTTCTGGCTGCCGTGCTCGATGAAGCGGTCCGGAACGCCCAGCCGCTTCACGCGCAGGCTGGACAGCGCGTCGCGGTCGGCCAGAAGCTCAAGCACGGCGGAACCGAACCCTCCGGGCAGGGCATTCTCCTCGACCAGAAGCATGAAGGGTTGCGACCCGGCCAGGGCCAGCAGTTGTTCCTCGGGCAGGGGCTTGACGAAACGGGCATTGAACACGGCCACCTCCCTGCCTGTCTCCTCGCACAGCATCCGCGCCGCCTCCAGGGCGGGGTTGACCCGGCTGCCAAGGGCCACGATGACGCCGTCCGATCCCTCGCGCAGCAGCTCGCCCCGACCGAGGGGAAGGATTTCCGGTTTCTGGACCAGGGCCGTGCCCTCGCCCACTCCACGCGGGTACCGCAAGGCCACCGGGCCTTCATGGGCCAGGGCCGTGGCCAGCATGTGCTGCAGCTCGGGTTCGTTGCGCGGGGCCATGACCACCAGGCCCGGGATATGGCGCAGAAAGGACAGGTCGTACACGCCGTGGTGCGTGGCCCCGTCCTCTCCGACCAGGCCGCCCCGGTCCAGGCAGAGGGTCACGTTCAGGTTCTGCAGGCAGACGTCGTGCACGATCTGGTCGTAGGAGCGTTGCATGAAGGTCGAGTAGATGGCCACCACGGGCTTCATGCCCTGCGAGGCCAGCCCGGCGGCGAAAGTCACGGCGTGCTGCTCGCAGATGCCGACATCGAAAAAGCGTTCCGGAAACCTGTCCGCGAAGCAGCTCACCCCGGTGCCCTCGGGCATGGCGGCGGTGATGGCCACGACGCGCTCGTCCTTTTCGGCCAGCTTGCACAGCGTGGAACCGAAGACCTCGGTGTAGCTGGGCAGCGGACAGTCCGCGAACTTTCGGGCCGCCCCGGTCTCGGGCTCGAAGCAGCCCACCCCGTGGAAAAAAGTCGGGTTGGTTTCGGCCGGCGCGTAGCCCTTGCCCTTCTTGGTCAGGACATGGACCAGAATGGGCCCTTCCAATTCACGGGTCTGCTGAAAGACATTGGTCAGCATGCGCATGTCGTGCCCCTGCAAGGGGCCGATGTAGGTGAAGCGGAAAGCCTCGAAGAGCATGCCCGGCGTGAAGAAACTTTTGAGGGAGTCCTCGCTGCGGCGGGCGTATTCGGCCAGATCGTCGCCGATTTTGGGGATCTGGCGCATGATGTTCTCGGCTTCCTTCTTGAAACGCTGCACCCAGCGCTTGGACAGCTTGCGGCTGAGGAATGACGACAGCGCCCCGACGTTGCGCGAAATGGACATCTCGTTGTCGTTCAGGACCACGACCATGTTCTTGCCCAGCCCCCCGGCCTGGTTCAGCCCCTCGTAGGCCAGTCCGGCGGTCATGGAGCCGTCGCCGATGACGGCCACGACCTTGTGATCCTGATGGGCCAGGTCGCGGGCGGCGGCCATGCCGAGGGCGGCGGAGATGGAGGTGGAAGAGTGGCCGACGCCGAAATGATCGAAGGGGCTCTCGCAGATGCGCGGAAAGCCGCTGATCCCGTCCAGCTGGCGCAGGGTATGGAAGCGTCCGAGCCTGCCGGTCAACAGCTTGTAGGCATAGGCCTGATGCCCCACGTCCCACACGATGCGGTCGCGGGCGGGGTTGAAGACGCGCAGCAGCGCCATGGTCAGCTCCACCACGCCAAGGGAAGGGGCCAGATGCCCGCCCGTGGTGGACACGGTCTGAATGATCATGCGGCGAATCTCTTCGCCAAGCCTGGTCAGTTCCTTTTCATCCATGGCCTGCACGTCGCCGGGGTTCTTGATGGCGGCCAGGATGGGAAAAAGTTCCTGCAGGGTTTGCTCAGTCATTGATGCTCCTAATGCGTTCTATCCAAAATATAGAGGGCCACGGCCCGCAGAAAATCGGCGCGAGGGTGGGAAAATCCCGCCAGGGCGGCCAGGGCCTGATCCACGCTCTGCCTGGCCAGCACCCTGCTCTGATCAATGCCGAGCAGGGCCGGATAGGTCGATTTGCCCTGGGCCACGTCGCTCCCCACAGGCTTGCCAAGCGCGGCCTCGTCCCCGATCACGTCCAGAATGTCGTCCGTGACCTGAAAGGCAAGGCCTATGGCCCGCCCATACTCCGAGGCCTTGGTCTGCCCGGAGTCGTCTCCGCCTCCAAGAATGCAGCCCGTGACGCAGGACGTCTCGATCAGCGCCCCGGTCTTCTTGGCGTGCATCTCGCGCAGCTGCGGCAGGCTTGCGAATTTCCCGGTCAGGCCCATGTCCAAAACCTGGCCGCCGACCATGCCACGCGGACCGGCAGCAGTCGAGAGGTGAAAAACGGCCTTGAGGATCCTCTCCGGACGCAATTCAAGGGACGAAGCCAGGGTGAAGGCCTCGGTCAAAAGACCATCCCCGGCCAGGATGGCCGTGGCCTCGTCGAACTGCTTGTGGTTGGAAGGCTTGCCCCGGCGCAGGTCGTCGTCGTCCATGGCCGGAAGATCGTCGTGAATGAGGGAATAGGTGTGGATGCACTCGATGGCGCAGGCGAAATCGAGCACCGCGTGCGTGCTTCCCCCCGCCAGTTCGGCCCAGGCCAGGCAGAGCACAGGCCGCAATCGCTTGCCGCCGGCCATGAGGGAATATTCCATGGAAGCGACCAGAGGCGCCGGACTGCGGCCATCGCCAAAAATCGTGGCCAGGCGGGCTTCCACCAAAGCGCCCAGGGCCTTAAGCTCGGCCTTCATTTCCTGCGGGTTCATGCTTCGTCTCCGGACGCAATACCGGATTGGGCCGCTGATTCCTGGCCGGCGCTCTCGACGATGATGCGGGCCTGCTCCAGTTCCGCCGCGCATTCCTTGGAAAGGCGCACTCCTTCCTGAAAGAGTTTCACGCCTTGCTCCAGGGGCAGGTCCCCGCTTTCAAGCAGGGCCGTGATCTCACGCACCCGTTCCAGCCGTTTCTCAAAAGTCTGTTGTGCTTTTGCCATGTCATGCCTTGTTTATTGGCTTTGTTTCGCGAAAAAAAGGGCCGCCGGGTCCATGGCCAGATCGAGCACGTAGAGGCCCAGGTGCAGATGCGGCCCCGTGACCCGCCCGGTCTGGCCCGCCAGCCCGAGAATCTCCCCGGCCTCGACCATGTCGCCCTGACGGACCTTTATCTCGTCCAGATGCATGTAGACGGTGAACACGCCCAGGCCGTGATCGAGAAAAACCGAACGGCCGCCGTAATAATGATCCGCCGCCAGCACGATCTGGCCGGGCGCGGCGGCCCGTACGGGATCGCCCAACGCGGCCCGCAGATCAAGCCCGCGGTGCGGATTGCGCTCCATATCATTGAAAAAACGCTTCAGTCCGTAAGCGCTGCTGACTTCGCCCGGAACGGGCCGCATGAGCGGCAGAACCAGATGGCTGTCGGGGGACATCGTGTTCAGGACTGCGCGTATTTCGGCGTTTTCGCGTGCGATGCGCTCCTGCACTGCCGCAGGGGGGCTGGCCATTTCCGTGGGCACCCTCAGGCGTTGCTCGGGAAAGTCGCGCTGCTCGACCAGAATGGAGGTCTGCACGGCCAGCGGACTGAGACCAAGCTTGAGGACGCGCAGGGTCTCGGTGCCGGGCCGGGATTTGAGCACGTCGGTGCCGAGCAGAAATTCAACGGCGGTCTTTCCGGCTCCGGGCACGGTAAGCGTCTTCCCGGCCCACTCCACGCGCAGTCTGTCCAGAGGCTCGTCGGACTCGACCCGGACCACGAAGGGCAGGCCGATGCCGATGACCTCCGGACACTCCAGGCGGAGCTGCGCCGCCAGCAGGCCCGGACTGGGCATGGCCGAGAGGAACAGGGTCAAAAGCATGGAAAAAAGAACTCGCCCAAACGTCATGGCAGCACCTCCGCTGAAAATTCCCCGTCCGCGACCTGCACCCGGATCTCATCCCCCGCCGTCACATCCGTCCGGGAACGCACGAAACCGGCCGAACCCCTGACCAGCGCGTACCCACGGGCCAGCGGGGCCGCAGGGTCCAGGGCGGCCAGACGGCCTTCCATGGTTCGCAGACTTTCCAGACGCACGCGCATGAAGCGGCTTCCGGCCTGGTCCAGGGCCCCTTGCGCCCTGTCCAACTCCGAACGCAGCGCCAGCATCGCGGCCGGGCCAAAGGATCGATACATCCGATCCTCCAGACGCGCCAGGGCCGTGGAGCGGCTTTCCACCTGCGTGCGAATGGACTGATGCAGGCGATCCGTCAAACGGTCCAGTTCAAAGCCTCCGCGCTCGATGCGCCGGGCCGGGGAATGCCAGGCAAGCCCCTGCGCGTTGCGCTGCAAGTCCCGCTCGCGCAGGTCCAGCAGTCGATCCATGCCGCGCGTCAGGGCCAGGAAAGTTTCATCGGCCTGCTGGCGCAGCACGCCGCGTTCGGTCCACAAAATCTGGGCTGCGTGGGACGGCGTGGCCGCGCGCTGATCAGCCACCAGATCGGCGATGCTTGTGTCCACCTCATGCCCCACCCCGCAGACCACGGGCAGGCGGCAGCGAAAGAGGGCCTCGGCCACAGGCTCGGTGTTGAAGGCCCACAGGTCCTCAAGGGACCCGCCGCCGCGAACCAGCGCGATGACCTCGGCCCACCCGTCCCGGTCGGCCCGGTCCAGGGCGGCAGCGATCTGAGCCGGGGCGCTCTCGCCCTGCACCAGACTCGGATAGACCCGGATGGTGGCGCCGTAGCCCCGGTCGCCCGCGATGCGCAAAAAATCCTGCAAGGCCGCGCCCTGTGGAGCCGTGACCACGGCCACCCGGCGCGGATTGCGCGGCAGGACCATCTTGCGGTCCGGATCGAAATAACCCTTGGCCGCGAGCTTGGCCTTCATGGCCTCGAAGGCCACGGCCAGCTCGCCCAAACCCTGCCCCTGCACCAACTCCGCCACCAGCTGATAGGCCCCGCGCGGCGGATAGACATTCATGCGCCCGGCCACGAGCACTTCCTGCCCATCGCACAGCGCAAAAGGCTCCCCGCTCTCCACCTCGCCGGTAACAGGATTGACCCGCTCGTCACCGTCCTTGGAACCCTTGGGCTGAGCCCCCTTGAACCAGACCACGCTCAAGGTGGCGTCATCGTCCTTGAGGGAAAAATACACATGCCCGGACGGAGGGCGAGAAAGATTGGAAACCTGTCCCCGGACCCAGACGAAAGGAAATTCGCCCTCGAGGACGTCCTTGATGGCTTGGGTCAGGGTGCGGACGGAGAATATATGCATAGGAACGCTAAATGTTTTTTATTGTGAACGGTCAATCCGGATGATCAAAGCAATTTGTGGCGCAGTGTTTCACAAATTGGAAAAGCCTGACAGACAAGGTTCAAGAGGAATACCCCCTCCCCCTTCGGGTACTCCCCCTTGGCAGGGGGAGAGTCAGATTGAGCTTGCCACGCAACGTCTTTCGTCAGATCAAACTCAAGTATCCTGACATACAGCTGACGCTCAAAGCCTCGACATCCGCCAAGAAACCACGCCAACTCCCCTCCTGCCAAGGAGGGGTGCCCGAAGGGCGGGGTGGTTGCTTCTTCAAGGTGAAGAGCTCAGTCAGGCGCAAGGGGAATACCCCCCTCCCCCTTCGGGTACTCCCCCTTGGCAGGGGGAGAGTCAGATTGAGCTGGTTACGCAACGTCTTTCGTCAGATCAAACTCAAGTATCCTGACATACAGCTGACGCTCAAAGCCTCGACATCCGCCAAAAAACCACGCCAACTCCCCTCCTGCCAAGGAGGGGTGCCCGAAGGGCGGGGT
>JAEWKZ010000090.1 GCA_023393525.1 Pseudomonadota bacterium
GTTCACACGTCTGGATCACCGGAAAGGCCAGCGGTCCGGCCGTCTCCGGCAATCTGGCCGCGAGACCGAACTCCTCGAACTGGTCGTCCGGCAGTCGGCCGGTCCAGGTGATGGCGCTGACGCGTTCGGTGACGACGCCGCCGCCCTCGGCCGGGGCCGGTTCCGGCAGGGGCTCTCGCTCGATGGCGACGGTCCAGCCGGCCGGGACCCGGGGTCGGGCGATCAGGATCCCGGCCGGAATCTCGACCCGGATGGAGGTGGTCGCGGAACCGTCGCAGCCGTGACTGACCCGCAGGGCGCCGGCCCAATGGCTTCCCGCCGTCGCGGCGGGCTGGGCGAAGACGATGTGGGCCTCGGCGGCCCCGGCGACCAGCGCGGCGGCGACGCCGGCGATGAGCAGAGCGGGCTTGTTCATGGCGGACTCCTTCAGAAGGCGGTGCGGAGGCCGACGAAGGCGCTGCGCCCCTCGCCCGGCCAGAAGACGGCGGTCGACGCCACGCGGGCGTCGGTCACGGCCGAAGCGTTCGAGATGTAAACCTCGTCCGTCAGGTTGCGGGCGTCGAGGAACAGCCGAACCCGCGGCGTGACCGTCCAGGTCGCATTGAGCGACCAGACGGTATGGCCCGGAGACTTCAGCGTATTGGCGTAGTCCACCCAGCCGTCGGACGCCCATTCCAGCGACGGGGCGACCGACCAGACGCCTTCGCGACCGAAGCTCAGCTCGGCGTGATAGTGGTGCTCGGGCGTCACTGGCATGCGGCCGTCGCCATAGCGGGCGTCGCCGTCGAAGCGGAAATCGGACCAGGCCCAGGTCTGGTGCAGTTTCAGGGCGTGCGCCTCGCCGGCCCAGACCGTCCAGTCGAGTCCGGCCTCCACGCCCTGGTGGACGGTGTCTCCCGCGTTGAAGGTGGCGGCGGGGATGTCCGGTCCCGGCAGGAAGGTCAGCAGCTCGTTCTCGACCGCCATCCGGTAGACGGCCACGTCCCAGGCGAGCGGGCCGCGACGGCCGCGGGTCCCGGCCTCGAGGGTCCAGGCCGCCTGCGCCTCGACCGGCACGAACTCGGGAATGGCCGCCTGCACCAGGGCCGAGAACTGCGGCGGCTCCACCGACCGGGTCACATTGGCGTAGACCTGCTGACCGCCCTCGCCCTCCCAGAGGACGCCGAGGCGCGGCGCGAACCAGTCGAAGTCCTTTGAGTCGTCGCGCGCCGGGTTGCGGTGATCCTGATAGTCCCGCGTGGCGACGCCCCAGCCACCGCCGGCGACCAGCGCCAGGGAGTCGGTGACGAACAAGCGCCCTTCGGCGAAGACATCGAGCGCCGTCGCGGTCTGCAGGTTGTCGCCGGTCAGGGCGCCGCGCGCGCCGCCGAGGTTCTGGAAGGTGCGGCCCTCCAGTTCGCCGCGGCGCAGCCACGCGCCGAAGAACAGATCGGCCTGCCGCGCGCCCAGCTGGCCGGTCCAGTCGAACCGGCCGAAGGCGCCGGTGTTGACGCTCTGCTGGTCGATGACGACCGAGATCGGATGGTCGAGGTCCTTCGCCGCGGCATAGATCCCGCCGTCGAAGGTCCATTCCTGGCCCAGGCGCCAGTGGGCCTGAAGCGAGCCGCGCAGCACCTGCATGTCGCGGCCATAGTCGCCCGCGACGCTGGCCGGCGTGGCCATGGTGGGGCGGGCCAGGGCGTCGGCCAATTCCAGCGCGCCGGGAATCTCGTTCTCGATGTCGGCGGCGCTGAGCAGCAGCCGCAGTTCGCGGCTCTCGCCGAAACGGCGGCCGAGGTTCAGCGTGAGGCGCTGCGACGCCTGGGCCGAATGGGCGCGGAAGCCGTCGGCGGCCATGACCGTGGCCCCGGCCCACAGATCCCAGTCGCCCCACTCGCGGGCGATCTCGCCATGGGCCCGGGCCGTTCCGAACGAGCCCCCCTCGAGCCGCAGCTCGTTGTCGGCGGGCGCTGTGCGGCCGGTGGGGGTGTTGAGCTCGATCGCCCCGCCCATCGCCGCCCCGCCGAAGCGCAGGGCGTTGCCGCCCTTCCACACCTCGATGTAGCGCGCGCTCAGCAGGTCGATTTCCTGGAAATCGCCGAAGCCGTCGGCCTGGTTGAAGGGCACCCCGTCCTGGGCGATGACGACGCCCCGGTTATGGGCGTTGTTGCCGATGCCCGAGCCGCGGATCGACAGCCGGACCTCCTCGCCCCAGCGCTTCTGGGCGTAGACCCCCGGCACCCCGTGCAGGGCGTCGCCGAGATGGCTGGCCATATGGTCCGCGTACTGCTCGCGGCTGACCACGGCCACCGCTCCGGGCGTTTCCTGGGCGGCGTAGCGGGCGGCGGCGACAGCGCGGGGATTCAGCGGATCCGCGACGCCCGTCACCACCACCTCGCCCATGTCGACGGCCTCCTCGACCACGACGGGATCGGGCGACGGATCGGCCGAAGGCGTGGATGGCGGCGGAGCGGCGGCCAGCAGCAGGGCGGCGACGGAGACGGAGGTGGCGAACATGGCGGCGGCTCTGGAAGTCTCTGGGCCTGGCGGCGGGCCGCCCCCCAGATCGGCCATTCCTCACCGGGCGACATTGCGCGAACGCAAGGCCGCGCCTCCGCAATTCTACGCGGTCAGCCGACCGGCGGGTCCGTTATCGGACGGGGCGGGGC
>JAEWKZ010000047.1 GCA_023393525.1 Pseudomonadota bacterium
TTTCACTGGGAGGGAGGCCCGCCCCGGCTGGGGGGGGGGACCGGTCAAGGAGGGTTGAGTGACCGAAGCCAATATTTTGCTTGTCGACGATGACGCCCAGTTCATCGAGATCATGAAGAAACGCCTGACCATGCGCCACATGGAAGTGTTTCACGCAGGCAGCGGCGAAGAGGCCATGCAGAAGCTTGCGCTTCACGGCGAGATAGAGGTGGTCATCCTTGACGTGAAACTGCCCGGCCGCAGCGGCATCGAGATGCTGACGCTCATCAAGCGGCAGTATCCGCTGGTGGAGGTGATCATGCTGACCGGTCACGCCACGGTGGAATCGGCCATCGACGGCATGCGCCTGGGCGCGTCGGATTATCTGATGAAGCCCTGCGCCATCGACGTGCTGGTGGAAAAGGTCAAAGAGGCGGTGGAGAAGAAGCGCAGGCATGAGGAAAAGATAGTCGACGCACGGGTCCGGGAGATTTCCAGCCGCAGGGTTTAACGGTCAAACGGGGAGCACTCATGGCAGCGACGAGCATCCTTCTTATCGACGACGAGACGCAGTTCCTGGTCACCATGGCCAAGCGTCTGCGCAAGAGGGGGTTTGTCGTCCGGGAGGCGGGCAGCGGCCTGAAGGGGCTGGAAGAGCTTGAGGCGCAGAGCGCCCATGTGGTGGTTCTCGATGTCGGGATGCCGGACATGGACGGCATTCAGGTTCTTCGCGAGATCAAGATGCGCTTCCCACGGACGCAGGTGCTCATGCTGACCGGACATGCCGACATGGAAGTCGCCATTTCGGGAATGGCCATGGGCGCGTTCGACTATCTGATGAAACCGGTGGAGCTTGATGTCCTGGTCGGCAAGATCCGGGAGGCCTGTTCCCGGAGGAACATAGCGGGTGAGGAAAAGGGGATGGCATGACCATCCGTATACATTTCAAGGAATCGTGATCAAGAGGAGGCGGAAACACGTATGGGATTCTTTAAAGATTGGGGATCATTCATGGTGGAGGGCTCTCGGTCCTTTGCCCGGTGGGAAGTGGAAAACGCCCGAATTATCCTGGGCGACAAGAAGCGGATCTGGTTGCTGGCGCTGCTGCTCATCCCGTGCATTCTGGGCGGCTGGGCTTTCGCCGATGAGATCGGGCAGGCCCTGCCCAGCACCATTGGCGGCAAGGAAGCCTACAGTCCGTCCTACTACAGCATGTTCATTTTCGTGGTTTCGATTTTTGTCGGCGTGGGCGCGGGGCTGATCTCCGGCTGCATCGGCGCGGGCGGCGGCTTCATCATCGCCCCGGCGCTGATGAGCGCGGGCGTCAAGGGCATTCTGGCCGTCGGCACCGACCTCTTTCACATCTTCGCCAAGGCCATCATGGGCTCCGTCCTGCACCGCAAGATGGGCAACGTGTCCGTTCCCCTGGCCTTCGTGTTCCTGATCGGCGCCATCGTCGGCACGACCGTGGGCGCGGGCATCAACCGCGCGCTCTACAACATCAACCCGGTGCTGAGCGACGCCTTCATCACCGTGGTCTATACGGTCATGCTCGGTTTCCTGGGCTTCTACGGCATGTACGACTACTGGAGCGCCAAGAAGGCCGGTCATGCCGGCGGCGCGCATGACACCAGCGAAGGCGCCGGAATGACCGGCATCGCGCAGAAGCTTCAGTCCGTGAACCTGCCGCCCATGGTCTCCTTCGACCAGGGCCTCATTCCCGGCGGCCGCAAGATCTCCTGGCTCTTCCTGGTCCTGTCCGGCGTGCTGGTCGGCATGGCCGCGGGCATCATGGGCGTGGGCGGCGGCTTCCTGACCTTCCCCATCTTCGTCTACATCCTGGGCGTCTCGTCGCTGACCACCGTCGGCACGGACATCTTCCAGATCGTCTTCACCGCCGGTTACGGCGCCATCACCCAGTACGCCATCTACGGCTTCATCTTCTACACCCTGGCCATGGGCATGCTGCTCGGCTCCCTGGCCGGCATCCAGGTCGGCGCGCTGGTCACCAAGGTCGTGCCCGGCATCACCATTCGCGGCTTCTTCGCCCTTTCGGTCATGGCCGGTTTCGTGAACCGGTTTTTCGCCCTGCCCAAGAAGCTGGTCAGCATGGAAGTCCTGCCCGCGTCCATGAGCGGCGCGGCCAAGGTCATGGACACGGTGGGCATGTACCTGTTCTTCATCGTCATCGCCTTGTTCGGCATCTGGGTATTCGGGGCGTTTTTCAAGAATATCAAGACTCTGAAGTATAAGGATTGATCATATGATTCATAACAAAAAGGAATTCAACGGAGGCATCGCCCTCCTGGTGGTCTTCTTCATCGTCCTGTTCGCCATGTTCCAGCCCCTGTTCGACGGGCACAACGCCATGGCCTATCTCGACAACCTGTACAACTCCATTTCCAAGGGCTCGGCCTACTACGTCGACAACCTGAGGGAAGAGGCCAAGAGTGTCGGTGATTTCGAAGTCGACGTGACCATGGAACTCAAAAGTGAGGCCCAGGCCGCCCAGAGCGTCGCTCTGATCACGGGCGCCGGCGCCGTGGCCGAGGCCCAGGGCAAGAGCCTGACCGTCAAGGGCAGCTATCTGGCCATCCTGAATTCGTGCCTGGATGATTCGGACAAGATGTACCACAACGACGCAGCGGCACTGAAGGCCAAGTATCCGTCGTACGAAG
The DNA here is from genome assembly GCA_023393525.1 of Pseudomonadota bacterium. GTDB lineage: Bacteria > Desulfobacterota > Desulfovibrionia > Desulfovibrionales > Desulfomicrobiaceae > Desulfomicrobium. Next base: position 2,658 of record JAEWKZ010000047.1, read on the forward strand.
GCATGGACGACAGGCTTGCCCTTTACAACTGGAACGCGATCCTGGGCGGCTTTGATCGGCAGCTGAAGAAGCAGAAGTCTTTCTCCGAGGCCAAGGTCGCCGTCAACATAGCCGCGAAAGTGGTGGAGACCGCGTACAATTACTACAAGGTCGTGCCGGAGCAGATCAAGGACAAGATGGGCATCGTGTTCTTCTCCCTGGCCTTCTACGTCATCTACACCATGTGGTACGGCTTCGGCATCCTCTTTGTGTTCGAGGGCTGGGGGCTTAAAATCAGCGGTCACTAGTTCGTACAGTCCGCAGGGGTGGCCCTGCGTCATGAATGGGAAGTCGGCGTGGTCTCCGTGGAGGCCGCGCCGACATTTTTGGGCCGGACGAATCTTCTTTGCCAGGCGGACCGGCTCAAGATAGTGGAGAAGGCATGAATCTTTCCGAATACTACAATACGGTCATGGAGCTCAGCCACGGCATCGTCATCACCCTGGACGAGAAGGGACGGATCATCCATGGGAATTCGCGCTTCGAGGCGCTTTCCGGGTACGAGATCGGCGCCGTCGCCGGTCGGGACTGGTTCGAACTGTGCGTGGACGCCAAGCGCCGCGCCCGCTCCCGGGAAGTCTTCGCCGGCATTGTCCAGTCCGGGACCATGGCCTTCATGAAAGGCTCCCTGCGCTCCAAGGATGGCCGCAAGGTGTACATCGACTGGAACATGAAGCCGCTGTTCGATTCCCAGCACAGCCTGGTCAGCGTTCTGTGCGTGGGCCAGGACGTCACGGCCCATGTGCAGCGCCAGCACGAGCTGCTGCACGAGCACGGCCGCCTGGTGGCCCTGAACAAGGAACTGTCCTGCCTGCACGCCATGAACCGCATCGTCTCGAACATGGACAGCGAGCTGCCCGACATCCTGCGCGAGATCCTGGCCATCATCCCCCCCTCGTTTCAGCACCCCGAGTCCACGGGCGTGCGGCTGCTCCTCGACGGCGATGTGCTGATCAGCGGGAAATTCGCGCCCGAAGCCAGCTGCCGCCTGGAGCAGGAGGTGTTGGTGCAGCGGGTGAAACGCGGCCATTTGAGCGTCAGCCTGTCGGGCCAGGCCGAAGACGGCTCGCCGTACGCCTTCCTGCCCACGGAATCCGAACTCCTCGGGGCGCTGGCCAAGCATGTGGGCTGGATCATCGCCAAGCGCGAGGCCCTTTCGACCAAGAGAAACCTGGAGCGTCAGCTGCAACACGCCGATCGGCTGGCCAAAATCGGGCAGTTCGCGGCCGGAGTGGCGCACGAACTGAACGAGCCCCTGGCCAACATCCTGGGGTTCGCCCAATTGGCCGAGCAGACGCCGGGGCTTGCGGAGCAGGTGCGCAAGGATTTGGACAGCATCATCAAGGCGGCCCTGCACAGCCGCGAGGTCATCAAGAAACTGATGATCTTCGGTCGCCAGGTCCCCCTGCAGAAAACGCTTGTCGACCTGAACCAGGTCATCCGCGACTCCCTGTATTTCATCGAGATGAGCGCCTCGCGGGGCAAGGTCGAGGTGCGAACCGAGCTGGCGGAGGGACTGCCCGCGATCATGGCCGATCCGCAGCATCTGAAGCAGGTCATCGTCAATCTGGTGGTCAACGGTATCCACGCCATGCCGGGCGGGGGTGTCTTGACCCTGCAAACCCAGTCCTTCAACGATGACGTGTACCTTCTGGTCAGCGACACCGGCGTCGGCATGGCCCCGGAGGTTTTGCGGCAGATTTTCAACCCGTTCTTCACCACCAAGGACGTGGACCAGGGTACGGGTTTGGGGCTGGCCGTGGTGCACGGCATTGTCCACGCCCATGGCGGGATCATCGAGGTGGAGAGCGAGACCGGACGGGGCACCCGCTTCGAGATCACGTTCCCGTGCAGCCACGGCCTGCCAAAGAACCAGGACAGCGACGACAAATAAGGAAGCAGGAACATGCAGGACAAGGCGACGACAATCCTGGCTGTCGACGACAGCCCCGCGACCCTGGAAGTCATCTCGCGCCATCTGAGCGGGGCAGGGTATGTGGTCCACGGCTGCGGCAGCGTCGAGGAGGCCGGATCGTTTCTGGACGACAATGCCGTGGATCTGATCATCACCGATTACAAGATGCCACGGGCCAATGGCCTGGAACTCATCAAGTACGTGCGGGACAATTTCAAGGACACGGAGATCATGATGATCACCGGTTTTCCGTCCATCAGCGGCGCGGTGGAGGCCATGCGCGACGGGGCTGGGGAGTATCTGGCCAAGCCGTTCACGGGTGATGAGCTGCTGTCCGTGGTGCGGCGGATTCTGGAAAAGCAGGATCGAAGGCGCGCGGCTCACGCCGAGAATCAGGAGCTCAGCGCCTTCGGGATCATCGGGAACTGTCCGGAGATGCATGCCGTCTACGCGCTGATCCGCAAGGCCGCCCAGACCAGCGCCAACGTGTTCATTTCCGGCGAGTCGGGCACGGGCAAGGAACTGGTGGCCAGGGCCGTGCACTACAACAGTGACCGCAGGGCCTCGGCCTTCGTGCCGGTCAATTGTTCGGCCATTCCTGATACGCTGCTCGAAAGCGAGCTCTTCGGGCACGTCAAGGGCGCTTTCACCGGGGCCAAGGACAGCCGGGCCGGTTTTTTCGAGATCGCCAATGGCGGCACCATCTTTCTGGACGAGATCGGAGACGCCAGTCCCAACTTGCAGGCCAAGCTGCTCCGGGTCATGCAAAGCAAGGAATTCTGCATGGTCGGGTCGTCGCGCACCCGCACCGTGGACACGCGCATCATCGCCGCCACGCACAAGGACCTGAAGCGCTTGGTGGAGCAGGGGCAGTTTCGGGAAGACCTGTTTTACCGCATCCATGTCGTTGAAATCCGCCTGCCTTCCCTGGCCGAGCGCGGTGACGACATCCTGATGCTGACCAACCATTTCCTGCGGAAATTCGCCCATGACATGAACCGCGAGGTGCCGCGCATGACCGACGAGGCCCTGGACGCCCTGGCCCAGTATGCCTGGCCGGGCAACGTCCGGGAGCTTGAGAACCTGTTGCAGCGGCTGGTCATCGTGGGAGACGGGCCGGTCATCGACATCACGGACCTGCCCGAGTCCATGCGTTTTTCCATCACCCGGGGCCGTCACGGGGACAAGACCCTGGCCGAGGTGGAAGCGGAGCACATCCGCGCCGTCCTGGCCCGCACCGGCGACAACAAGACCCGCGCCGCCGAGATATTGGGCATCGACCGCAAGACATTGCGGGAAAAGTTGAAGCGTCTGGGGTTGGGGTGAGTTTTTTTCCGACCCGACTCGGCCCGCTCGTGCGTTGCAGGGTCAGTCAACGGGGAAATACCCCCTCCCCCTGCGGGCACTCCCCCTTGGCAGGGGGAGAATGAGATAGCGCTTTAGCTCCAACTCCCCTCCTGCCAAGGAGGGGTGCCCGCAGGGCGGGGTGGTTGCCTCTTAATTCTTGTCTGCCTACAAGAACTTCTTGAACACCGTCTGCAAACTCTCCGCCGTGAAGGGCTTGCGCAGGATGTCGTTGACCCCGGCTTCAAGGGCCGCCTTGTTGTCGTTGGCCTCGTCCTGGGTCGTGACCATGATTACCGGCAGCTCCTTCTTGGAAAAGGATTTGCGGATTTCCCTGGTCAGGTCGATGCCTGTGATGTCGGGCATGTTGAGGTCGGTCAGGACCATTTCCGCAGTGTTCGATTGCAGCCATTCCAGGGCGCTGGCCGGGAATTCGAAAAGCACGGGCTCGAAGCCCAGTTCGTGCAGGGTCGATTTGTAGATGTTCAAGATCATGCGCGAATCGTCCACTGCGCAGATGCGCTTGCGGGCGGTCTTCTTGTCTTCCGGGGCCAGAAGTTTCAGGGCCAGTCCCGAATAGCCGTGCTCCTTGAGGATGGCGTAGAAGAAGTCGCGGATATCCTGATGGGCTCCGGCCAGGAGGCCGATGGCCGTGGACTGGAAGCGCTCCTCCTCCATGAGACTCAGGAATATGTGCTTGGCCTGGGCGTTGATGGCGGTCTTGAGGATGCGGTGGGCGTCCTCCGTTGTTTCGCCGGCCAGGTTCTTGATCCCGGCGGCCATGATTTCGTTGAAGTTGCGGTCTATGGCTTTGGCGGCTGCGATGCAGACGTGCTCCACGGGATCGCCGAGGCCATGGGTCAGGACGTAGGCCCCCCGGTCCAGCGGCAAGAGGCCCAGGGCCTCGTAGGCGGCGAAGCGCACGTTGGCGTTGGCAGGGTGGCTGTGCAGCAGCTTGCGGATGGGCGCGATGGCCGCCGGGTCGCCGATGTCGCCCAGCACATTCAATGTATGGATGCGCAGGTCGGCGTCGTCGAAGAGCAGATTCTCGGTCAGGATGGGCACGGCCTTGGGGCCGATGCCGACCAGGGTCTTCTTGGCATAGGTGCGCAGATGGGCGTAGTGGGAGCGCATGGCCTCGTTCAATTTGTCCAGGGAGATGGAATCCTGGACCTTGGCGAAGATGTCGAGAATGAGCAGGTCGAGCTGGTTGTCCGTGCCCATGCGTTCGGCCAGGCGCAGCATGGCGGTGGGCGTGCCCAGCTTGCCCAGGGCCATGGTGGCGGCGATGATCAGGGTCCGGTTGCCGGAATACAGGAATTCGCTCACGGCGTTGGTGGCCTGCGGATCGCCGATCTCGCCCAGGGTGGCGACGATCAGGTTGATTTCATCGACGTCCGAGGCGGCGAGCAGGGCTTCGATCAGATCATCGACCACGTCCTCCAGCCGCAGTTCCCCGGCCATGGAAATGTACATGTCGCGGCAGGGAGTCCGGGGAGCGCTTATGGCCTTGGCGATCAGCTCCGGCTTGGCCAGGATCTTCACGGCGAGAATCTCGCGCACCAGGGGCAGGCCCTCGACCATGTCCTTGTGCTCCGAAACGAATCTGCACAAAACCGGAACGGCGAACTCCGGCGCGGCGTCGCGGAACGCGGCGAGCACCTGTTCACGGATGCCTTTGTCCATGTTTTCCAAATACCCGAGCACAAGACGTGCCTTGATGGGGTCCTGGCTGCGGATGTTGTCCTTGATCTCGGCGAGCAGATGGGCATGATCAGCCATGGCGGCCTCCCAGGTTGGGGATGAGGACGGAAAGCAGGGAACCCAGAGCTTCCGCGGATGCGTTGGCCTGGCGCAGGATCTCCTCGTGGGAGGTGGCGGCCATGCAGTCGGGGAGGTTCTTGTTGGTCAGGCAGGAGATGCCCAGCACCTTCACGCCCATGTGGTGGGCGGCGATGGCCTCGGGCACCGTGGACATGCCGATGGCGTCGGCCCCCATGATGCGGTACATGCGCGTTTCGGCCGGAGTTTCAAGGCTGGGGCCCGCCACCGCCACGTAGACGCCCTGTTCCAGGCGCTGTCCGCAACGCATGGCGGCCTGCATGGCCTGCTCGCGCAGTTCGGGGCAGTAGACCTGGGACATGTCCGGAAATCTGGGCCCCCAGGCCTCGATGTTGGGGCCGGTCAGGGGATTGTGGCCGGTCATGTTGATGTGGTCGGTCAGCAGCATGAGTCCGCCGGTGGCGAAAAGGGGATTGATGGCCCCGGCGGCGTTGGTCAGGATCAGGTTGCGGGCTCCGAGCAGCCCCAGACAGACGACGGGCAGCGTCACTTCCTGTGGCCGGTAGCCTTCGTACAGATGGAAGCGTCCGGAAAAGACGAAGACCGGCGCGCCCTTGATGTCGGCCACAAGCAGCGCTCCGGCGTGTCCTTGCACGGTGGAGACCGGAAATCCGGGGATGTCCGCGTAGGGAATGCTCTGTTTTATGGCGCCGGGTTCGATCCATTTTCCCAGTCCGCTGCCGAGGACCAGGGCTGTTTCGGGGAGACGGGGGCAGTTTTTCCTGATCCATTCGGCGGCGGCTTCGGCTCTTTTTTGCATATCGGACACTTTCCTTGCGTGTTTGGGACGAGCGCGTCCGTTCGTAATCTGGACAGCGCTCCGATCGCTGTTATACGGTTGTCGCAAGCCTGGCTTGTCTTCTTCGCAAAAGGCGGTCAGACGCGGGAGAAACCGGGCTTATATTTCATCTTTCTTGCGGATTGTTTCGCTTTTGGCAAGGATTCCGACGCGGTTATTTCTTTTTCCGGTCGGTCGGGTCCGGCCCGGCGGGCTTGCCCCGATGCGATTAAGGATATAAGCGGGTCCGGCTTTATGAAGGAAATTCTTTTTTTAAACGCCCAACAGCTCAGCAAAGGAAAGGCTCTTTTAGACATGAAGAACCCCATCGAATCCAAGAAACATAAGATACTCATCGCCAACCGGGGTGAGATCGCCATCCGCATCATGCAGGCCTGCCGCAAGCTGGGCCATGCGTTCGTGGCGCTTTTCACCGAGCCCGACAGGCACAGCGAACACTGTGTCCTGGCGCGCAAGCTTGGCGGGGAGGACTCCCTGTACCGGGTCAGCTCCTATCTCGACGCCAATGAAATCTTCGCCGTGGCCGACCAGGCCGGAGCCACGGCCATCCATCCCGGGTACGGCTTTTTCGCCGAGGATTACCGCTTCGCCCGTCGCGTGGCCCAGCGCGAGCGCAAGCTCATTTTCATAGGGCCCTCCTGGCAGGTCATCCGCGAACTGGGCGACAAGATCAACACCAAGCGCCTGGCCCGCAAGCTCGGCGTGCCCACCGTGCCCGGCTCGGACAAGCCCGTGACCGACGACCTCGAAGCCGAGCACATCGCCAGATCCCTGTTCGATTTCCAGAAAGAACAGGGCGTGGGCAACCCCGTGATCCTGATCAAGGCTTCGGCCGGAGGCGGGGGCATGGGCATCGAGGAAGTGGACGACCTGGACAAGTTCCGCAGCACCCTGCGGCGTATCAAGAACTACGCCAAGCGCCAGTTTCGCGACGAGGGCGTGCTCATCGAGCAGCGCATCTTCGATTTCAATCATCTGGAAGTGCAGGTCGTGTCCGACCGCACGGGCCAGAACCCTGTCCATTTCGGTACCCGCAACTGCTCGGTGCAGTCCCCCGGGCACCAGAAGCGCATCGAGGTCGCGCCCGGATTCGACCCGTCCTCCCTGCGCTATGCCTTCGACGCCAAAAAGGTGCTCGAAGACATCACCGAATACTCCCTGCGCATGGCCCGCGAAGCCGGCTACGACAACGTCGGCACCTGGGAATGGATCGTCAGTCCCACGGGCCAGCCGTTCCTGATGGAGGTCAACACCCGCATCCAGGTCGAGAACGGGGTTTCGGCCCGCATCGCGGCCATCAAGGGCAAGGGCGACGTGGACCTCATCGCGGAGCAGATCCGCGTGGGCCTGGGCGCGCCGCTGGGCTACACCCAGAAGGACATCACCCTGGACGGCGTGGGCATCGAATACCGCATCATCGCCGAAGACACGGACAACAAGTTCGCCCCCTGGGTGGGCCGCATCACCTCCTTCGACTGGCCGAAGCAGGATTGGCTCAAGCTGCACAGCCAGGTGCCGACCGACCGGGAGTATGAAATCCCGACGGATTTCGACCCCAACCTGGCTCTGGCCATCATCTGGGGCAAGGATCTGGCGGAGGCCAAGGCCCGAGGCATCGAGTTTCTTGATTCCCTGATCTTGCAGGGCGAGAACGCGTCCGGCGAGACGCTGAAGTCCAACGTCGCATTCCTGAAGCGCAAGACAGAGGGCATTCTGGTTTTCTAGCATGTCCTTCGGCTCCGGGAACACTTCCGCGCCGAGTATTGATTAAGCGCTCAAGCTACGCCGGGGAAACCGGCATGAAAGTGAATAATGACCAATGTTCAGGCTGTTCAAAAATGGTGGGATGCGAGAAATAAAGAAAATCCAAAGCCGAAGCGTACGTGTGCCCGCAAGGGTATCAGCATGCGCGAGTGTCTGGATTTTCTCAGTGACGAAGCTGACCGTCCTTTGAGGACAGCCTGATAACCCAAGCCTGCGAGGCAATCGCTCACTCTTATGGATATCGAAAAACGCATACAAGAACTTCGGGACCGCCTGAAATACATTCTGGACATCTTCGGGCCCGATGAAAATACCAATGTCATCATGCTTGAGGCCAAGCTCGGCGAATACGTCGCCCGCGAGCCCGGCCTGCCCAAGCAGGAAGCCATCCGGCAGCTGGAAACCCTGGAGGAGCTGTTCAGGTTCCTGGAGAAGAAGCTCGAACGCGAGCTGACCCCCATGAACAAGGTGCGCATCGTGCGCCACCCCCAGCGCATCTGCCTGAAAGACATCCTCGAGAACGTCTACGACAACTACACCGAGATCGGCGGCCAGGACGATTACAGCATCGACCCCAGCATGCTCATCGCCCGGGCCTACATCACCCGCAGACGCGGCAAGAAGGTCCACAACCAGGCCGTCATGGTCATCGGCCAGGAGAAGGGGCACGGCCAGGAGTTCCGCAACGGCGGCTCGGTCAAGCCCTGGGGCAACGCCAAGGCCTTGCACTACATGAAGGTCGCCGAGACCGAGAACATCCCGATCCATACCTACATTTTCACGCCGGGTTCCTATCCCATCGAGGACTACCCCGGAGCGGCGCAGCAGATCGCCAAGAACCTCTACGAAATGGCCGGGCTCAAAGTGCCCGTGGTGGCCGTCATCTCCGAGGGCGGTTCCGGCGGGGCCGAGGCCATCGGCCTGGCCGACACGCGCATCATGATGTCGCACGGCTACTACTCGGTCATCTCCCCCGAAGGCGCCGCCGCCATCGAAGGCCGCCTGCGCGGCGGGCAGCGGGCCGAGCCCCGGCTCATTGAGCACTGTGCCAAGCAGCTCAGGATGACCGCCGACGACAACCGCGCCATGGGCTTCGTGGACTGGAAGATCAACGAGCCCGAGCTTGGCGCCAGGCCCGAGCACTACGACTTCTTCCGCAAGCTGCGCAAATCGGTGATCTCCTCCACCGACGAGATCGTCCTGAACGTCCGGGGCATGCGCCTTTTCCGGTCGTTCGCCCTGCGCCGGCACAAGGGCGCGGACGTGTACGTGCGCTGGAGCCTCGACAGCCGGGCCAAGGAGCGCCTGCTCTGGACCCGCTACATGAAATACCGCCGCATGGCCCAGGACGCCTATCTGGACAAGCGGCACTGGTTCAGCCGGGGCAGTGAATGGACCAGCGAGTTCTTTTCCTCCCTGTACTCCTATTTCCGCTACGACCTTTTCGGCAAGCAGCACAAGAAGGTCACGGAACTGGCCGAGGACATGCACGCCGAGATGCAGGTCGTGGTCGGGCGCTCCTCCAGGTACTGGAAGAACATCATGTCCAGGCTGTCCTTCGGCAAGGACAAGAAGGACGTGGACAAGGCCGGGCTGACTTCGCTCTCCGCCTGGGACGACGGCGCGCAGAACAGCGGCAAGTGGCAGTACGTGAGCCCCCAGGCCAAATCCGATCGGGCCGTGATCTGCCCCAACACCGCCGTGCATGGCTGTCTCGATCAGTGGGCCCCGGACCTTTTCGGCGAATGGGCCGGGGTGTGCAGCTTCTGCGGGCACCACTTTCCCATGGAATACCAGTGGTATCTGCACAACATCTTTGATCCGGGTTCCATCTACGAGGTCTTTGGCGAGATCGAGTCCACCAACCCCCTCAAGTTCGACGGATTCGACCTCAAACTCGACGAGGCCAAACGCAAGACCGGCCACAAATGCGGCTGCATGACCTTCGAGGCCCGCATCGAGGGCACCTCGGTCATGGTCGCCATGTTCATGGGCGCGTTCCGCGGCGGCAGCGTGGGCGCGGCAGAAGGCGAGAAGTTCATCCGAGCCATGGAGCGGGCGCGCAAGAAGCAGCTGCCTTTCCTGTCCTATGTGCACGGCACGGCAGGCATCCGCATCCAGGAAGGCGTGAACGGCGTCATCCAGATGCCCCGCTGCACCATGGCCGTGCGCCGCTACACCGAAGCGGGCGGTTTGTACCTGGTGCTCTACGACACCAATTCCTACGCCGGTCCGGTGGCCAGCTTCCTGGGGTGCTCGCCGTACCAGTTCGCGGTCAGGTCGGCCAATATCGGTTTCGCCGGCCCCGGGGTCATCAAGGAGACCACGGGCATGGATATCCCGCCCAACTACCACAACGCCTATCAGGCGCTGTCTCGCGGACATATCCAGGGCATCTGGGATCGCCGGGAAATCCGGGGCAACCTGGTCCAGTCCCTGCAGACCATGGGTGGCCGCAACCTTTATTACCGTTAGCAGAACGTTGAAAAATGGCGATCTGCCGCGTCAGCGAAAAAATCCAGACCGCTTATGTATGCGCAATACACTGCGCGTCCTGAATTTTTTCGCTTCCTTGCATCTCACCATTTTTGAACGCTCTGCGAATTTTGAATTTTTCAGTCAGTTAGGAGTCACCAGTGATCGACGTTAAAGAATTGTTGCGGGAGCTGCGCGAGGAGCCTTACGAGAAGATCTCCATCCGGGCTCCCCATAGCGGAAAAGTGGAGTTCGTGGCCAAGGAGCCGGGAGTGCGGGTTGTCGGCCCCAGCGGCACCTGGAAGGAAGTGCCCGGAACCCTGTTGGCCAGGATGGAGCGCGAGAACGTCAAGAAACCCCTCTTCGCCCCCCAGAAGGGCGAGGTCATGTCCCTGGGCGAGGTTGGTGACGGTCAGTTCGTGCAGGCCGGTCAGGAGCTCATGACCATCCGCCACTACCTGACCCGCGAAGAGGTCATCGCCCGCATCCTGCGCCGCTCCCTGTCCTTGTTTCTGGCTCCGGAAAAAGGAAAATATTACTTTTTCCCCGACGTGGACATCAAGATCAAGACCAAGGGCAGCCAGAGCGTGCACATCGAGGACGGGATGGAGCTTTTCATCCTTTCGCGCATGAAGCGCGAGACCTCCATCCGTTACAGCGGTCCGGCCGGCATCATCTACGCCGTGTATTTCGAGACCAACGACTCCGTGGACCGGGACAGCCCGCTCATCGGCGTCTGCCCCGAAGACCAGCTCGGCCAGATCCAGGAGGTCGTCAGCCGCGTGCAGAGCGACTGGGAGGAGAGAGACTGATGGGCAAGGTGCTGCAGGTCCGCGTGTATGCCTACACCTACGACGAGGCAGAGGTCCGCAAGACCTGGCCCCGGCTCTGGAGTCTGGCCTTCGAGGAGTCCAAGCCGGGATTTCCCTACGAGATGGCGGGGGTGCTTGAGCTTGTCAGGGCGCTTGATGACCTGTATCAGTTCGGAGTCGTGCCGGAGGCCGTCCGCACGGTTTTGGCCACGGGCCTGCCCGCGGTCGTGACGGCGGTGGCGGAGTTGCAGCGGCATCTTGCCGACTGGAACCCGCAGGCCGCCAACCAGGCCTCCGACCGCATCGAAGAGGGGCTTGGCGAGTTGGAAAAACGCGTGGCCAATCCATGACCGCATCAACATACACGAGGAGACGACATGGCAGGTAGTCTGAACAAAGCAATCTTGATCGGCCGTTTGGGCCGTGATCCGGAGATGCGTTACACCCCGTCCGGGCAACCGGTGGCCAATTTTTCCATCGCCACGGATGAGACATACACGGGCAAGGACGGCCAGAAGGTCGAAAAGACCGAGTGGCACCGCATAGTTGTCTGGGGCAAGCAGGCGGAGTTCTGCGGAAATTATCTTTCCAAGGGCCGTCTGGTCTATATCGAGGGCAAGATCGAAACCCGCAAATGGACGGACAAGGACGGCGTGGAAAAGTACACCACCGAGATCAAGGCAGACCGTGTGGTCGGACTCGATTCCCGCCAGTCCGAAGGCGGCTACGCCCCGGCTCCTCAGCAGTACCAGAAGAACCAATCCGCACCCCAGGGCGCGGGCGCGAACTACGAAGACGACCTGGGCCCCGCGTTCCCGTCCGAAGCCAGTGGTATGGATGATGCGCCATTTTGAGAGAGAACAGAATAAGGTTTGTCAATAAGAGAAGGTTTCGGCCTTCTCTTTTTTTTGGTCCTGGGGAATGATAGCCATGCGCATCGTTGGCTCACTTGTCCGGGATGCGTCGAGTCAGGGCGGAGCGGCCGCCGGCCACACATTCATCAGAAGGAGTTCCCAAGTGCCCGAACATGCCGATCAGTCCCTCAAGGTCGAACCTTGGGACGCGTACAATCAGGATCTCGTGTCCCATGTCCATCCGCAGCGGTGGGTCAACCCCAGGCCGCAGTCCCGCTACAACCTGGTGGTCGTGGGCGCGGGCACGGCCGGACTTGTCTGCGCGGCCGGGGCGGCCGGGCTGGGGGCCAAGGTGGCCCTCGTCGAACGTGGTTTTCTCGGCGGCGACTGCCTGAACTTCGGGTGCGTCCCCTCCAAGGCGCTGCTTCGGGCCGGACGGGCCGCAGCGGCGGTGCGCGACGCCGGGGAGTTCGGCGTGCATGTGCCGGACGGGACCCGCGTCGACTTCGGGCAGGTCATGGAGCGCATGCGCAGGCTGCGGGCCGCCATCGCTCCCAATGACTCCGCGCGGCGTTTCCGGGACCTTGGGGTGGACGTGTTTTTGGGCGCGGGCCGTTTTATGGACCCGCATGCCGTGGAGGTCGGCGGTGAGCGCCTGAATTTCGTCAAGGCGGTCATCGCCACCGGCGCGCGGGCCGCCGCGCCGCCCATAGAAGGCCTAGAGCAGGTCCGCTATCTGACCAACGAGACGGTCTTCTCCCTGACCGAGCTGCCCAGGCGTCTGGCCGTGATCGGGACGGGGCCCGTCGGCTGCGAGCTGGCCCAGGCTTTCGCCCGTTTCGGGTCAGAGGTGCTCTTGATCGAGTCCGCGCGCGGCATCCTGCCCAAGGAGGACCGGGACGCGGCGGAGTTTGTCCGGCAGGCGCTGCTCAAGGACGGCGTGCGGATTTTGTGCTGCGGCAGGGAAGTCAGGGTTGCCAAGGCCGACGGCGGCGGGATTCGTCTTGTCGCCAACTCCAAGGCCGGAAGCTGCGAGGAAATCGTGGACGAACTGCTCATCGCCGTGGGACGCAGGCCCAATGTCGAGGGATTGGGACTGGACGAGGCCGGGGTTGCCTTTTCGCCCAAGGGAGTGCAGGTCGACGACACCCTGCGTACGACGAATCCCGACATTTTCGCCGCCGGGGACGTCTGTTCGTCGTTCCAGTTCACGCACGCAGCGGACTTCATGGCCCGCACGGTCCTGCGCAACGCCCTCTTCAAGGGCCGGGCCAAGGTCAGCGCCCTGACCATCCCCTGGTGCACCTACACGGAGCCGGAGATCGCCCACGTGGGCCTGACCGAGAAAGACGCGACGGAGAAAGGGATAGCCGTGGACACCTTCACCCGCGAGCTGCGCGAGGTCGACCGGGCCATCCTTGACGGCCGGACCGACGGGCTGGTGCGCGTGCATGTGCGCAAGGGCACCGACAAGATTGTGGGGGCTACGGTCGTGGCCGCCAACGCCGGAGACATGATCTCCGAGATTTCTCTGGCCATGACCGCCGGTCTGGGTCTGGGAAGGATCGCAAGCTCCATTCACCCGTATCCGACCCAGGGCGAAGCCATCCGGCAGGTCGCCGACGCCTACAACAGGAGCCGGCTGACCCCGTTTGTGAAGACGCTGCTTAGATACTGGCTTTCCTGGCAGCGCTGGAGGAATTGACAAGGGCGGCGTCGCCGGATTCAAGGGGCGAGAGGCGGTCGCTGGTGAGCCGAGCGTTTTCCGCGCTTCGACTTGAGGCACGCGAAGGTGCGGATGCGGCTTTTCAAGATGTCTGGTCAGAAGTTCCCACAGTTTGGGACGGGAAAAGGTGGTGCGGGAGATGATCATCGGAGTCGGCGTTGATATTGCGGAGTTGGGGCGGATCGGAAACGCGTTTTCACGCTTCGGCGAGAAATTCAGCGCGAAAATCCTGACCCCGGCGGAGATGGGGCTGGTTCCGGCCAATGCGGTCGCCTTTCTGGCTTCGCGTTTCGCGGCCAAGGAGGCCGCGGTCAAGGCGCTGGGCACCGGATTCAGCGCGGGGATAACGTTTCAGGATATTGAAGTTCGTTCGGACCGGCTCGGCAAGCCCTTGATTTTTTTTCACAACGAAGCGCAGTCCAGATGTCTGGCCATGCAGGTCAGGGCCGCGCACCTGAGTCTGTCCCACAGCCGGGAAAACGCGGTGGCCATGGTCATTCTCGAAGGGTGATCTTTCAGGGCGGCGTCGGAGTTTTGTTTTCGCGCAAGCACGAGGGGCTGCCGGGCAGCCCCTCGTGCTGCTACTGTTGGATTTCCACCGTCGCCTCATGGGCTCCGGACAGGGCCTGAGGGCCGGTCTTGCCCATGAAGACCCGCCCCGCGTCCACCTCGAGTTCCTGCACAAGATGGTTTTTCACGAATTCCGCGCGGCTGGCCGCCAGGCGGACCAGGTCGTCGTCGGTGACGTGGATCAGTTCCCGAAGCTTGGCTTCCTGCACTTCGCGGGACACTTCCTTGTGCATGCCGATGGCGTTCTTTTCCTTTTCCACCGGTTCGTCCTTGTAGGCCTCCCAGAGCAGGTCCGGGTATTCCTCGTCCGTGATTTCCAGCTTTTCCGGCGCTGTTTGTTCCCGTTCCTTGCGCGACAGATCGTCGAACTTGATGACCTGCAATTTGCGCAGGAACTGCTGGTCGGCCATGGCCTGTCGGTCCGCCGCAGGGTCGGCGTGTCCCAGGATGGAGATTTTGATTCCCGGCCGCTGGGCCAGGATGTCCGCCAGGGCCTGCATGTTCTGCAGGGCTTCCGGCGCGGGCGCCGACAGGCCGGGCGGGAAGGGGAGCTTGTTCAAATCCTCGCCGCCTCCATCGGGGACGAGGCTGGCCAGCAGGGAGAAGGGAGAGGCGATGGCCTTGACGATCAGGCCCAGAAAGGCCTGGAGGACAATGCCGCCGATGCTGAACTTGGGATCGGTCAGGTCGCCCTTGACCGGCAGGTTGATGGAGATGTTGCCGGACATGTCGCGCAGCAGGGCCAGGCCCAGTTTGACCGGCACGTCGGCCGCCTCCGGGGCTTCGACCTTGTCGCCGAGTTCAAGCTGCCGGGCCTTGATGGCGTTGCCCATGGTCAGCTTGTTGTCGCCGGTGTTCACCTTCAGGTCCCAGTCCAGTTGCCCGCGCGTGACGGGATAGGCGATGAACTTCGAGGAATAGGAGGACAGCGTGACCAGGTCCAGGTTGCGCAGGGTCACGGTGCTGTTGGCTTCCACGGGGTTCTTGAGCGGCGAGACCCATCCCTTGGCGGTGATGGGCGCGGAGCCGTCGATGATGGCGGTCAGGTCCAGTTGCGTGCGCTTGGCCGGGTCCAGGGAGAAGCCGGTCACGGTCAGATCCAGGGGCGAAATGACGGATTGGAATTGCGGCGACAGGGTCTTGTCGGCAAAGGAAAACCGCCCCTTTTTGAGATTGACCGCGCCGATTTCCAGAGCCGAGAGTCCTCCGGAATCGGAACTTTTTTTGGAACTTTTTTGGGCCGGAGCCTTCCTGGAAGCGGTCGGGGCGATGCGGTCCAGGCTGGTCCTGCCCTGCGCGTCGATGACGTAGCTGCCCCTCGGTTCGACCAGATCGACCTGAGCGATGCTCAATGCAAGGGGGGAGAGACGCAGGGCGATGCGGTTCACGCCCAGGGTCTTGAAGCCGAATATCTCATTTTTTGAACGGCCTTCCGTGACCCGCAGGCCATCGATCTGCAGTGAACCGGAAATCTGATCGCGCGCCTTGCCGCCCATCCGCCAGTCGAGCTTGCCGCCGAGTCTGCCCGCTGGAATGTCGATGGCGGCAACATCCGCCACGTAGGCAGAGGCCAGGGCCAGGGGGATCCGGGCCAGGGTCAGGGAGCCTTTGGTGACCATGGAAGCCGGGACGATGTCGCCGTTGGCCTTGATGGAACCTGTCTCCTCCACTCGGCAGGACAGGGTCAGGGGCACGCTTTTGGTCAGATCCGCAGAGAGGTTCCTGGCAGAAAGGGCGATCTGGTCCACGTCCAGACGCACCGGATTGGCCAGGGTCTGGTCCGTGAACGAGAGGCTGCTTCCGCTGAGGGAGAAGCTTTCGACGGCGACGGCCCATGGCGATGTTTTGGCGGGAGACGGCTTTCCGCCGGAACTTTCCGGCGCGGAGCCGAAGAGCCTGGCCAGATTGATGTCCCCTGTCCGCTCCCGGACAAGGGACGTGGCAAGACGCAATTCCACGGGCCCGATGTTCACGGATTGGGCGCCGGTGTCTATCTTCACCGGCCCGACGCCCAGGGTTTCGACTTTGATCGGAGCGGAGGCGTCCGCGCCCGTGGTCTCGAGGTTCAAGGCGGTCACGGCCGCTCCGGCCATGGCGACAGTCCAGGCCGGAGCGGCGGTTTGAGACGGTTGCGTGGTTTTTTCCGTTTTCTTGGGCGCAGGACCTTGCAGCGAGGAAATGAGCCTGGCCCGGCCCTGCTTGTCCACGGCGGTGGAGATTGCCGCCTTTTCAAGGGTGAGCGCACCGGTCTGGATGCTTTGATTTGCCACGTTCAGAAAAATCTTGTCCAGGGCCGCTCGACCGAGGCGGATTTCTCCGGCCCCATCAGGTGCCTTCAGGGCCAGGTCGCGGATTTCCAGGGACGAATCCTCCAGGCGCGGGGCCTTGTTTTCACCGTCGATGGCGAAGTGGATGCGCGCCGTAGCCTTGGCCGTGGCCAGGGTCAGCGGAAGCGCATCCTTGTAATACGGGGCGTAGGAGGGAACATCGAGGTCGCGGGCGTCAATGCGGGCCTGCACGCGGAAGGGCGCGACGGAAAAGGTCGCATTCACGTCGAGGGCTTCACCGTCCGCAGTGCGCATCCCTAGTCCGCTCAGGCTGGTGGCGTTGAGGGAGGTGTCCAGGTCCGTGATGGTCAGGTTCAGCGCCTCGATTTCCTTGGTGAAAGAGGTCGTCTCGTCTCGGAAAAGGACTCGCCCGTCGGTCAATTTGATTTCGGGAGCCTTCAAGAGCAGGGTTTTCGCGGTTTCCCGTTTGGATGCCGTATCGCGGTCGATTTCCGAAATTTCGGTTGTCGTGGCATTTTGATCGCTGGCGGCAAGGGTTGCGTTGACGTCGGCGGCGAGGGTTGCGTTGACGTCGGCGGCGCGCGAGGCATCGACGGAGCGGGTTGCGTTGGCCCCGTCGGCGTGAGTGGTGTCGCTTGCCGTGGAGTTTTTCGCCTCGTTGGCGTTCGGGGCGGTTGCGTTGCGCGCGGATGGGAGCTCTGCCGAATCCTCGCGCGCGAAGTAGTGCATCCAGTTCAGGCTTCCGTCCTTTTTGCGCACGACCTTCAGGAATGGGCGCTCCAGGAGCACGGAACGCAATCCGAGCCGCAGGTTCAGTATGGAAATGTCGTCCATGACAATCTCTGTTCTGGCCGCGGAAAGCACCGGTTCGCCTTGATCCGTCAATTCAATGTCGTGTCCCGTGATGAGGCCTTGCAAGGAAAAGGTCGGCAGAGAATCTTCGTGCTGTTCAAAGGACAGCGTGCTCTCCAGATTGAGGAAGCCCCGGGCGAGTTCCAGATTTTCGCTGGCCATGGCATAGGCCCAGTACTGGGGCAGCGCGAGGTCGATGACGTTCAGGTCGAATTCGGTCTTGAGGGAATCGGAAAAGGGGATGGTCTGCCCCTGGAGATTGAAGGGCGCGCCGTTGACCCGAAAGGACAAGGTTGGCGTCATGAAGGTTTCCCAGTCCGTCTTGCGCGAGGAGAACCGGGGCAGGTTGAACTGTATCTGGTCCACGACGTGACTGACGCCCTTTGCCTGGTCCTCGAAAGTCAGGGTGCCGTTGCCGACGGTGAACGGCTCGACGATAAGCGGCAGGAGCATGGGTTCGCCCGGAGTATCGGGCTTGGGCTCCGCCGATCCGGCGGTCAGGTCGGAAAAATTGGTTTGCCCGTCAGCGCCTAGCCGGATATGAATGCGCGGACCGTCCACCCGGGCCTCGCGCACGACCAGGGCCAGTCGCGGGATGGAGCTGAGTTCCAGGTTGGCGTGGAGGCTGTCAAAGGCGACAAACTCGCCACTGCCGTCAGGCTCGCTGATGGCGAAATCCGAGACATCGGCGGTCATGGCAAAGGGATTGATTCGGATCTCCCCGACGCTGATCTGACGGCTCAAAGCCGGAGAAACTTTCTCGACCAGCACGTAGCTTGCAATGCGCGGCAGAAGAAGAAACCCGAAGGCGGCATAAAGGGCCACGCAGCAGGTTGTCATGGCCAGGGTTTTTTGCCACCAGATGAGTTTTTTCCAGGATTTGCGTATGGTTGTCATAAGGATCCCTCTGTTGTGTTTTTTAGGCATGTTAGCCTTGAAGTCGCGTCTTTGGCAAGAAATCGCCCATATTTTGCGTTGATGACGACAAGCTGGCAGCGGGCGTTTTTTCGTTTTTTTTGGGGAAATTTCCTTCGCTTCCTCAGAGATGCAGGAAGGATCGGAAATCCGAAGAGACTGTCCATCGAGCAAAGAGAGATGTTTTACACTTCCAGGCAAGTTGGCTACGTGGCAACGGGCTGTCCGCGGGGACCCCTTGCGGTTTTGTTTTTTTAACACGGCGAGGGATTCCGTTCAGCATGACCGGGCCCGGAGTATTCATGCCTTTGGATAGACTGATATACGCAAAAAAATGCATTTTGCCGTCGAAAGCAGCTCATGTGTTGCAATCGTTGAATATGGCCTATGCCTTTGCGGAGCAGGGCGTTCGGACAACCATGTGGCCGGGATTTTCTCGGAACGATCAGTCGGATTTTCGGGAATCTCTGGAACATGACTATGGTCTTGAACCGTGCCCTGCATTGAAATTGCGACCTTTACCAGGTTTTCATAAAGGTTTGTACGGTCTTGCTTTTCGTGCTTACCTGTTTCATGCGTGGCTCCGGGCACCTCAAAGCGCGGCCTTCTACGCCAGGGACATCACCGAAGCATTGCTACTGAGCCGCTTCAAGCGATTTCTTCCCGTCCGCCATCCCGTATTCTATGAAATTCACGAATTGTTGAGTGAACAGCACAGGATTTTGAAAACGGGCCGCGCCGAATACTTCGTGCGTGTCGAAGCGGAAATGCTGGCCGCCATGGATGGAGTGGTTTGTATCAGTCCTGTCTTGGTAGACGGTTTAAAGTCTGTTTACGGTTATGCGGGACCGACTCTTGTTGCACCAATGGGGTACAATCCGCGTCTTTTCCGGGCCGCGCCGGATGTCGATTTTTCCGGGCGGATCACCGTCGCCTATGTCGGCAGCCTCTACGAAAGCAAAGGCATCCACAATCTTGTCCGCGCCATGGGACATCTCCCCGAGCGATTCCGCTTGCTGGTCGTTGGCGGGAATCCGAGCGGGGAACTCGAACGGCTCCGTGCGTTGGCCCGCGATATACCCGGCGGTGAGGAGCGGATTGAATTCTGCGGCTACCTGCCGCAGAGAGAACTCTTCCCACGTCTCGCGTCGTGCGGCATGATGATCATACCGCAATCGTCCGAGGCGGAATTCTTTTCGCCCATCAAACTTTACGAGTCCATCGGCATGGGCCTGCCGCTCGTGGTCACGCCCATGCCGGCTCTGACGTCGGTTCTTGAAAGGGATGTCGATGCCATCGTGGCTGAGAGCACCTCGCCGGAGGCCTTGGCCGTTGCTGTAACGGAAATGGCCTCGGACTGGCCACGCGCAAGGCGGATGCAGGAACATCTGCGTCGCCGCGCCGCCATGTCGACCTGGGGCGTCAGGGCGGCCGATTGCCTGCAGTTCATGACAGAAAGCTCTGGGCTGTCTTGATCATGGCCCGTCAATTCCTCATGTTTTTAGCCTGCTGGCGTTTAAAAACCTTCTATGCATTATCCAGGAAAGATTGATGTCCGATTTCGTCTTCTCATCGGTTCGAAAGCTGCCCGGGGAACTCTCTACGGCGATGAGCGGGATATATGTCGAAAATCCTCCCGCAGTGAGGGAGTTTCACGGCGAGTGGGGCTCTTTGGCGGTTTCGCAGAACATGTATCCGAATTTTCAGGTGGTGGAGGATGAATCGTCAGTCTTCTGCGTCCTCGGGGGCCCTGTAGTTCTTTACCACGACAACGCTTTTTTGGGCGGCGACGATTCGACGCGGGGAACAGCCTTGATCCGCGAGCGGTTTATGGCCGGGAATTTGCGTTTTGAAGAGGGCCTGAGCGGACCGTTCGTCATCGTATCCCTGGACAAGGTCGATTCGACTCTGTCCGTGGTCACGGACATCATGATGTTTTTGCCGGTGTACATGTACGAAGACGGCGGCGAGGTTATGCTCGCTTCACACGTCGACGTGCTTGCGGTGGTTTCCGGGCAGGTGAACAACCTCGACGAAGCGTCCCTCGTTGATTTCGTTCTGAACGATGTGATCACCTACCCGTTCACCGCCTATGCGGCACTCCGGCAATGTCCTCCGGCCACGGTGCTTCGTTTTATAGTGCGAAACGAGAAGGTTTTGCGTTCAGACACGCTCGAGTATTGGCGTCCCAACGAGGTGATATCCTATGGTTACCTGGATGAAGCTGCCCGGGCGTTGCGCGATAGCGTGAGCGACTATGTTTCCCGGGTCACCTCGGGACTTGATTATGTTGCCCAGTTTCTGAGCGGTGGTGAAGATTCCCGCGCCATAGCCGGGCTGCTTCCCGCCCATCTGAAGCGGGACGGGTTCGTTTTCGTCGAGACACGCAACCGGGAGGCGAAGATCAGCGAACAGGTCGCGCAGGCTTATGGGGTGAACCTGCACGTCCATCTACGCGCCGTGTCACATTATGCCGATGTCCTTCCCGGCGCTTCACGCCTGATTGGGATGGGGCATCAGTATTGTCACGCGCACAGCATGGGGATTCATGCGCAGTGCAGGCTTGGGGACTACCGTGCTGTGTTCGGAGGGTTCCTCTCCGACTCCTTTATCAAAGGTTATTACACCAGGAAAATCCGCCGGATAAGCCGCATGCATTTCCTGCCGCAGTTTTTCATTAAGGGAGAAACCAGAACCCGAGAAATCGTCAATCTGGCCTTCAATCCGGAACTGATCCGTATTGTGATGGACCGTCGCAAGGAACATTTTGCCAGGGTTTATGAGATTCGAAGGCGAACCGCCCACGAATGGTTTGCGCTTTGGCCCGCCACGATGCGCGCTACGGTACCGAACATCTATATCAACCGCCGCCTGTTCAGGAGCTACGAACCCTTTCTAGGCAGCGGTGTCGTGCGGATCAGTGCCGGGGTTCCCATTGAATGGAAACTGAACCGGCGCCTGTTCAACAAAGCCATGCAGCCGTTCCTCAGGCAGTCTCGTTTCATCGTTCATGGGGACGGTTGGTTTCCGTATTATCCGTGGTGGGTGAATACAATTCCACGTCAGATAATTTCGTGGTCCAGAAAAATTGGAAGAAAGACAGGTCGCATCAAAGGAAATCAAGCGTCATGGACTGACTGGAAAAAATTGGTCAATAGCGAAAAATGGATGGAGATGTACAAGAATAACAAAGGGTATGTCGATTCATTCAGGAATTGTTTCGCAAAATTCGATCAGAACAAAGAAATTGAGTACAAAGAATTAAGTATCGATCAGAAAATGAATCTTCTTCAGATTTTAGTTTCCGTCGAGCAGTTGTCCCAACGCGCTGGTTCGGGTCGATGACTCTGCGTTTGCTTACGATGTGATGAGACGCGACATTTCGGTCGCGCAGAATTAATTTTTCAGGTTACATTTTACCATTGCATCTGAGATAACGTTAGACCGGCTGTGCTCCGAATGAGAGAGCAGTTCGAATCGTTGTCTCGTTCAGTACCGAGATCGCTACTGTGGCTATCCCGAGCTGGAGAAGTCAATGGGACGCCAAATTTTAGGTTCATCCGGTTAAAGCGTACTTGGCTTCGTGAATCCCCAGAATTCTGAGTTTGAAGAACTCCTGATCCCGGTAGCCGTACGCCTGTCTTTTGAGCGTCTTGATCTTGTTGTTGGTTCCTTCCAT
>JAEWKZ010000049.1 GCA_023393525.1 Pseudomonadota bacterium
CGACAGTGGCCTCCGGCCCCATGCCGCCGATGATTCCAACTATTTTTTCGCGGCTGGCCCGGGAGGTTTCTGGGTCACAGGCCTGCATGTTGCGGTCAGGCTTTGCGGCGAAATTCATCTTTTTTCCTTTCTTTTTAGTTCACTATTTCACAAGTGTTCTCAAAAAATTTTATCTTCCGTTGGGCGGCCCGCAGGCCACCCTCTGGAAGAACAGGAGCTTAGAATGTCTTCTGGTACGCGTACAGGGCAGGCGAACCGCCGGTGTGCAGGAACAGGACATTGGACCCTTCGGGGAAATGTCCCTTGCGCACCAGGTCGATCAGGCCGGCCATGGCTTTGCCCGAGTAGACGGGGTCGAGCAGGATGGCTTCGGTGGAGGCCAGCAGCTTGACCGCCTCGACCATGGAGTCCGTGGGCAGGGAATAGCCGGGACCGACGTAGCCGTCGAAGCATTCCACCGCTTCCTTGGCGATGGGCGTCGTCACGCCGACGCGCTCGGCAGTGGCTTCGACCAGCTTGTAAACCAGGGCTTCCTGGTCGGCCTTGGTGCGGCTGACGTTGATGCCGGACACGGGGATGCCCGCGTTGTTGCCCTGCATTCCGACCACGATGCCCGCATGGGTTCCGGCGGAGCCGCTGGGAACAACCATGTGGTCGATCTTGATGCCCATGTCGAAGAGCTGCTGCAGGGTTTCCTGTGCGCAGGCGACATAGCCGGTCGCACCGATGGTGTTGGAGGCTCCGCCGGGGATGATGTAAGGGGTCTTGCCCTTGGCCTTGAGCGCATCGGCCACCTTCTGCATTTCGGCCAGCATGTTGGAGCCGCCGGGCACCACGGTGATGCTCTTGACGCCCATCAGGTGGAACAGAAAGTTGTTGCCGGAAGCTTCGGGGCTGTACGAACCCTTGACGCGCTCTTCGAGCACCAGGTGGCAATCCAGGCCTTCCTTGACCGCCCAGGACAGGGTCAGTCGGCAATGGTTGGACTGAACCGCGCCGCAGGTGATGACGGTGTCCGCGCCGTTGTCGAGGGCGTCCGCGATGCAGAAGTCCAGTTTGCGGGTCTTGTTGCCGCCGGCGCATCCGGGCAGGAGATCGTCACGCTTGATGAAGATGTTGACCTTGCCTCCCAGCGCCTTGGAAAATGCGGGAAGGGCTTCGATGGGGGTCGGGGACGTAACGTATCCGCGACGAGAGAATTTTGCCAAATTCATAACTCAACTCCCTGTGTAAGAAATTATTTAAGAGAAACGACTGCTTCCATTTCGATGTCCGCTCCAAGGGGCAGGGCCGCCACTTGCACTGCGCTGCGAGCCGGAAACGGGGCGGAAAAATATGTTGCGTAGACCTCGTTCATCTCCTTGAAGTCCTGCAAGTCGGTCAGAAAAACTGTTGTCTTGACGACGTCGGCCAACGTGCCGCCGGCTTCCTCGACAATGGCGCGCAGATTCTCAAAAACCTGGCGGGCGCGATTTCCAATGGAGCCTTCGGGCATTTTTCCCGTCTCCGGATCGATGGGCAGCTGGCCCGATGCGAAAAGCAGATTTCCGGTGATGATCGCCTGGGAATACGGCCCGATTGCGCCAGGCGCCTTTGCTGTCGAAACACTGTGTTTGTCGGCCATAAGCGAATCTCCTTGATCGTCGTTTGAGTAATGTCGAATGTCGACATTTAGGGCGAATTTTTTTCCACGTCTGCATGTGTGACGCTGAATTTTGTGTTTGCGATCCCAGATAACCAAGTCCGTTTCTTTGTGTCAATAAAAATGTCGACATTTGAATGTTTAATTTTTAAGACTGTCACGAAGCCGGTTATTCAAAAGAAAAGCGGAGATGGTTTCCTGGGCCTGGCAATGCTCAGGACAGGCGCGGGATTGAACGACAGGGCTCTTTCATGTCCGGGCAGCGGCCACCGATGATCCGCGAATCCCCGGTCGGGTGCGCGGCATGTTCCGGTTCCCGGGAGATCAGGCGGTGGAGATTTTGCTGCGGATAAGGGTGAAATCCGGTAAAATCGGATTATGTTGCCGGTACCCACCGCGACCATGACGAGCGTGATGCCCCGGAAAGCAAGACTGGCAACACTTTTCGTTTTAAAGCCGGATATGTCGGCTTGGCACGCGGCTTGAAACACATCAGGTTCCCACCGGTGCGCGTTTCGAACCTGCCTGTTCGATCAGCCGTCGCAGCGTCGAGGATAGCCTTCGCAGCCGTTTTGGCTTACGGTTTTCAATAAACGAGAGGAGGGGATGCAATGATTCGATCACAGCTGAAGATGCGCGGGTGCATCGTCGCATCCATCGTCATGGTCGTACTGTTGGCCGCGTTCACGGCTTTGGCGAGCACTGGCCTGGCCGATGAGGACATCGTCATTGTGGCCAGGAATTATCTCTCCATTGAGGCCATTTCGGGCACCGGCGTGGTCATCGGCAGCAGGAAGGGGCTTTTCGAGCCGGAGGAATTCAAGGGGATAAAAGGGACTGCCGTCCTGATGTTCATGTACAACAGGATTTCACGGGACAAGTGTGTCAGCCTGCTCACCAACCTCTATGGCAAGGAGCAGGCTCAGGTTGAGCCGATGGTCGACCATGTCCTGGCCTTTCTGAAAGACAAGGATTTGCTGCTGAAAAGCAAGTACCCGAACCCTTCGCGCAATTACGGGATGAACAAGTTCCGGGAAGAGTGATTTCGGTTGCTCCACCGTTGGCCGTGCTTTCCCCGCTGCGAGGGCGGTCAGCTTTCCGGTTGTCCGGTTTTTTCGGATTGAACTGCATGATTTCGCGCGTCAGAGCTCGGATGCGCGTCTGGCTTCCGGATCGCATGCACAGATCCTTCCCCTGCTTGCCGCCGCCACGGGCCTGGCCGGCTGTCCGACGGAACCCCGTCCAGCCTGGCCAGGGGGTGCAAATCCAGATTCTGGTTCTGAGTGCTGGGAATAATGCCGGGAAAAGAATTTTTCAAAAGAAGAAGGGGCTGGATTTTTACATCCAACCCCTTGTTTTCTTGTGGCGCGCCAGGGAGGACTCGAACCCCCGACCGATTGCTTAGAAGGCAATTGCTCTATCCGCCTGAGCTACTGGCGCGCATATGAGGAAAGCCTTGTTATTCAAGGGTTCCGTGGGCGTCAAGTGTTTTGTGGGGCTAGGCGCTTGCTGGGGCGGTTTTGCAGCGTCCGCCGCCTTGGCGTCTGGTCGCGGCTGGGGTGTTGGAAGACGGAGCGCCGGGCTTTTTCTGTTGCTCATGACGCGGGAACCCTCTATGAATTCTCTCCGGATTACGGCGGCTTCCTGTGCCGCCGGTTGTTGCTTGCCTCTTTTTTCGCACTTTATTTCCGCCGAGCATTCATGACCTTCGCCACCTTTGCCGAATTCGAGGCCCATCTGGACGGCCTGGGCCTGTTCTCCATGCAGCTGGGCCTTTCGCGCATGCACGCGGCCCTTGGACTCATGGGGCTTGAGCGTCTGCCCGGGGTCGTGGCCCATGTGGTCGGCACCAACGGCAAGGGCTCCACGTCCGGGTTTCTGGAGGCCCTGGCCCGGGCCCATGGCCTGGCCACCGGGCTCTACAACTCGCCGCATCTGGTCAGCGTGCGCGAACGCATCCGGGTGGGCGGGCGCATGCTTACCGAGGACGAGTGGCTGCGAGCCGCCAACGCGGTCATGGACAGGTGCGCAGGCGTGGGGCTGACCTATTTCGAGCTGTTGACCG
The DNA here is from genome assembly GCA_023393525.1 of Pseudomonadota bacterium. Lineage (GTDB taxonomy): Bacteria > Desulfobacterota > Desulfovibrionia > Desulfovibrionales > Desulfomicrobiaceae > Desulfomicrobium. The sequence continues at coordinate 3,708 of JAEWKZ010000049.1, forward strand.
TCATGGCCATGCACATCTTCGCTCAGGCGAAACTCGACCTGATCGTGCTCGAAGCCGGCCTGGGCGGCACTCACGACGCGACCTGCGCCGTTCCGGCCGATCTTGCGGTCCTGACCCCGGTGGGGCTCGATCACGAACACGTCCTGGGCCCGGATCTGGTCGACATCGCCCGCGACAAGGCCGGGGCCCTGGGGCGCTGTGCTGCCGTGACCGGCGCGCAGATTCCTCAAGCGCTCGAGATTTTCCGCCGGGCCGGGGCAAGGTGGCCGTTCATGGAACTGGATGCCTGCCGCGTTCCCGAGGGATTTCAATTTTCCGCGCGCGACATGCTTCTGACCCCCGCGTCCCTGCCCGGACACCCTCCGTACCAGCTCGCCAACGCGGCCCTGGCCGCCCTGGCCTGGAGCCATCTCGCCTGGGCGCGGGACTGGCAATTTGATGCGTCCCTGTGTACACAAGTCCTTGGCAGGACGCGGTTTTCCGGGCGGTTTTGCCGTCATGGCCGGATTCTGGTGGACGGCGCCCACAACCCCATGGGCCTGGACGCCCTGTGCGAGGCCCTGGAAGGCAGCGGAGAGCGTTTCGACCTGCTCGTTTTCCAGGCCATGCGCGACAAGACCCTGGAGCCAGCCATCCTGCGCCGCCTGCAAGCCCTGGCGGACAAGGTCGTCATCCCCGCCCTGTCGCTCGAACGCGCCTTCGAGGCCCGCGAGCTGGCGGCGCGGTTCGGTCCCGGAGCCTCGACGGCGCAGGACTTGAAAACGGCTCTGGCCGGGGAGGGCACGGTGCTGCTGTGCGGCTCCCTGTACCTGGTCGGGGCCTATTACGAACTTTATCCGGAACAGCTATTCTAGGGAGGTCCGGTGTCTTCTCTTTTCAGGCATATTCCTTCCGTGGACCGTTTTCTTCAGGAACTGGAGGGGAATGATTCCCTGGCCGGGCTGCCGCGCCAGTTGCTCAAGGATCTGCTGGCCGAGTTTCTGGACCTGTGCCGAGAGGAAATCCGCGCCGGGGTCATCACGAACGAAAATCTCCTGGCCTTGGACGTCCTGGCCGCCAGGGCCGGGGCCTACGTCCGGGCGCGCTCCCGGCCCCATTTCCGGCGGGTGGTCAACGCCACGGGCGTGGTCATCCACACCAACCTGGGCCGCTCCATCCTGGCCGAGGAGGCCGTGGCCGCCGTGGCCGAGGGCTGTCGCCACTACTCCAATCTGGAGATGGATCTGGCCACGGGCCAGCGCGGCAGCCGCTATTCCCACGTGGAGAAGCTTTTGTGCCGCCTGACCGGGGCCGAGGCGGGGCTGGTGGTCAACAACAACGCCGCCGCCGTGCTGCTGGTCCTCGACACCCTGGCCAAGGGCCGCGAGGTCGTGGTTTCGCGCGGGCAACTTGTGGAGATCGGCGGGTCGTTTCGCATCCCCGAGGTCATGAAGAAGAGCGGGGCGGTGCTGCGCGAGGTCGGGGCCACCAACCGCACCCACCTGCGCGACTACGAGGAGGCCATCGGCGCGGACACGGCCATGCTCATGAAGGTGCACACCTCAAACTACCGCATCATCGGCTTCCACAAGGAAGTGGACCTGGCCGAACTGGTGACCCTGGGGCGTGAGAAGGGGCTGCCGGTCTACGAGGATCTGGGCAGCGGCAATCTTTTCGACTTCTCCTCCTACGGCTTCATGCCCGAGCCCACGGTGCAGCAGGTCTTGAAAACCGGGGTGGACGTGGTCACCTTCAGCGGCGACAAGCTGTTGGGCGGCCCCCAGGCCGGAGTCATCGTCGGGCGCGCCGAGCACATCGCGCGCATCAAGAAGAACCAGCTGAACCGCGCCCTGCGCATCGACAAGATGACCCTGGCCGCCCTGGAGGCGACCCTGCGCCTGTACCTCGACCCCGAGCAGGCCCGGCGCAGGGTACCGACCCTGGCCATGATCACGGCCGGGCGGGAAGAGCTGCTGGGCCGGGCCAGGAGCCTGAAGCGCAGGCTGGCAAGCGTTCTCGGCGGCCTGGCCGTGGTGAGCCTGAGGCCCGGACACTCGCGCGTGGGCGGGGGCTCCTTCCCGGAGCAGGACCTGCCGACGACGCTTGTGTGCGTCGTGCCCGCGGGCATGGACGTGGAGTCTTTGCGCCAGGGGCTTTTGGCCACGAAGATCCCGCTGATCGGGCGGGTCGAGGACGGTGCGTTCTGTCTTGATCCGCGCACGCTTGCGGCGCAGGAATACGGACTGGCGGCCGAAGCCTTGAAGGCGGTGTTGACCGGGACGGCGGACTGAATGTCGACGACGCGGACATCCCGGCGTACAGACGCCGATGGGGTGTCGGGAGTTCCTCTTGAACAAACATCGCGCCTTTCCAATCCGGAGCGCGCATGAAGGAGAATATATGACCACGATCCCGGTACGGCCTGAGATGGAGGGGTTCAAACCCTATTCCCCCGGCCTGTCCATCGACGAGATAAAGAAGCGCTACGGGCTGGCCCGGGTCATCAAGATGGCCAGCAACGAGAACCCGCTGGGGACATCCCCGGTGGTGCGGGAGCGGCTCGGCAACGCGAGTCCCCTGGCCTTCCGCTATGCCCAGGCCGGATCTCCGCGCCTGAGCGAGGCGTTGGCCGCGCATCTGGGAGTTCCTGCGTCCTGCGTGGTCGCGGGCAACGGTTCCGACGAGATCATCGACCTTTTGCTGCGCGTGGTGGCCCGGCCCGGCGTGGACAATGCGGTGGCTTTCAACCCCTGCTTCAGCATCTACGACGTGCAGTCGCGGCTGTGCGGGGTGGAGTTCCGCCAGGCCGATCTGAACCCGGATTTTTCCTTTCCCTTCGACAAGCTCGTGGCCCTGACCGACGAGAACACTGCTCTGGTCTTCGTGACCAATCCGGACAACCCTTCGGGCCATGCCTGTCCGGCCGCCGATCTGGTCAAGCTTGCGGCCATGCTGCCCAAGCGCGCCCTCCTGGTGGTGGACGAGGCCTACATCGATTTCGCCGATCCCCTGGACGTGTTCTCCATGCTCCCGCACTTCGGCGCGATCCCCAATCTGGTCATCCTGCGAACATTTTCCAAGATGTACGGGCTGGCCGGGCTGCGCCTGGGCTACGGGATCATGCCCGAGTGGCTCTCCGACCTGCTGCTGCGGGTCAAGCTGCCCTTCAGCGTGAACATCCTGGCCGAGCAGGCGGGCCTTGCCGCACTGGCAGACGATGTTTTCGTGTCCGAGACCCTGCGCACGGTGAGCGAGGGCCGCAGCCTGCTGGAGCGGGAACTTTCCGCCCTGGGCTGCAAGGTCTGGCCGTCCCAGGCCAATTTTCTGATGTTCGAGCCGCCCATGGACGCCCGCGCCCTTTTCGAGGGCCTGCTTGAGCGCGGCGTCATCATCCGGCCCCTGGCCAGCTACGGCATGCCGGGGAAGCTGCGGGTCAGCATCGGCAACGAAGAGGAGAATCTGGAATTTCTGGCCAAAACAGCGGAGGTGCTGCGTGATAACCATCGTCACTCTTGATGGACCGGCCGGGGTGGGCAAGACCACCATCGCCCGTCGATTGGCGGATCGTCTGGGGATCGCCTATCTGGACACCGGGGCCATGTTTCGCTCCGTGGCGCTTTTTTTCGGGGAGGGCGGCTGGGAGATGCCGGTGGACAAGCTGGTGCCCGAGCTCAACCGTCTGGATTTCGACCTCGAAGGCGAGGGAATGCGCTCCGAGCTGCTTTTGAACGGGATGCCCCTGGCGCCTGAGATCCGCAGCGAGGAAGTGGGACTGTGGGCCTCGCACCTGGCGCGGATTCCAGTGGTGCGCGACTTTTTGCGCCGCAACCAGCAGGCCCTGGGCCGCATGACCTCGCTGGTGGCCGAAGGCCGGGACATGGGCAGCGTGGTCTTTCCGGGCGCCCGGCACAAATTCTTCATGGACGCCTCCATCGACGTGCGCGCCAAGCGCCGTCACGCCCAGCTCCAGGCCATGGGCATGGAGGAGGACCTGGAGCGCATCCGCGCCCAGATCCGCATCCGCGACGATCAGGATCGAAACCGCGTGGTCGCTCCGCTCAAACCGGCCCTGGACGCCGTAATCATCGACACCAGCGCCCTGGACGCGGACCGGGTGCTGGACCGGATCGTGGAGCATATAAAGGAAAAAGGTCTCTGGGAGAGCTGAGAGTCGCCTCGGGACTGCGCCGCATGCCGTTTTTGAAGGGGGCGTGGAGACACGCTTCACCCTTCAAGATCGGTCAATGCGCCGGGCGCAAGCGCGACGCGCCGGAATGATTCATGAACGCTCCGCCTTGATTTCGTCCCACAGCCTGTCCATCTCGGTCAGAGAAAGTTTGTCCAGTTCCAGGCCGCGCTGGCGGGCCAGCTCTTCCATGGCCTCGAAGCGCCGCAGGAATTTGGCGTTGGCCACGGCCAGCGCCGAGTTGGCCTTGATCCCCCGGCGGCGTCCGTACTCCACCAGCGAAAAAAGATAATCCCCGAACTCCTCTTCCCTGGCCGCCGCGTCGTCCCCGGCCAGAGCGGCCTGCAATTCGTTCCATTCCTCGGCCAGCTTGGCCTCCTGGTCCTGGTCCGTGGCCCAGGTGAACCCCGTGCGGGCCGCCTTGGAGTTGATGCGGTAGGCGCGCAGGAGCGGGGGCAGGCTTGCCGGCAGGGAGGCGAACACGCCGGGGTCCTTGTCCTTTTCGGCCTTTTCCTCTTTCTTGATTTTTTCCCAGTTGCGCACCACTTCGGCCACGTCGACGGCCTTTTCCCCGTAGACGTGCGGGTGGCGGCGGATCATCTTGGCCACGTTGCCGGCCAGGGCGGATTGCAAAAAGCCCGGGATCTCCCGGTCATGACAGCTCCCGATGAAGAGCAGCAGGAAGAGCACGTCGCCCAGTTCCTCGGCGATCTCGGTCGTGTCGTCCTGGCGGATGGCCTCCACCAGCTCGAAACATTCCTCGATGAGGTAGTCGCACATGGTCTGCGGAGTCTGCTCCTTGTCCCAGGGGCAGCCGTCCGGTCCGGTCAGGGTGTCGATGACTTCCAGTATTCGTTCGAAATTATTCTTTTCCACCAGGGGTTCCTTTCATTTCGCTGAGTTTTTCCACGACCCGCCGCTCCCATTCCTGTTGCAGTTCCCTGCTGCGAAGCAGGAACTGGTCGCGCATGTCCTTGGGCAGGGCGCTGGAGAGCGTGGTGTTGAAGGTGTTGACGTAGGGGACGATCTTCGATTCCGTCAGCAGCGCGGCTTTCGGCGGCAGAAACGCGGTCAGGGCCAGGACGATGATGCTGCACAGGAGCGCGCCCTTGAACAGGCCCAGGGCGCCGCCGCCGATGCTGTCCACCCATCCGAGCATGATCATCTTGAGGATCTTGCGGATCAGGGTCGCGCACAGGAAGACGACGGCCACCACGCCCAGGAAGATGCCGAGATAGGCCGCGAGGTTGGCCATGCCGGGGCCTCCGAGGAGGTCTTCGAGCAGGGGCGAGAGCCTGGCGTGATAGCTGTTGGCCAGCACGAAGCCCAGGATCAGGCCCAGGATGGAGGCGATCTCCTTGATCAGTCCGCGAAAGATGCCGCGCAGACCCAGGAAGCCCAGAATGACGCAGAAAACGATATCCAGAGTGTTCATGCCTTTATCTCCAGCCGATGCGTTGTTGTGATGGTCGGCTATCACAAAGGGAAACGACCGGAAAGGGCGGGATGGCCATGACCTTGACAGTGAACCATGCACCTCGTAGACACGAAACCTCGGCTCGCCCGGACTTTTCCGAGGGCTTGGAGCCATGAAACACGACGAGGTGACAATGTACGATATCAGATTGGTGAAATTGGTGAACGGCGACATGATCCTGGGCAAGTGGAACGAGGAGAAGGGGATCATTTCGGACCCCGCAATTCTGCAGACCATTCCCACGCAGCAGGGCGGCATGCAGATGCTCCTTTTGCCCTTCGGCTACCCCTTTGACCAGGAAATGACCGGAGAGATCGAGCTCAAGCACGTCATTTACCAGTACAAGACCGTGCCCGAGGAACTCAAGACCAAGTATCTTGAGGCGACCACCAACCTGACCCTGTCCGCTCCCGGCGGCCTTGGCAATCTGGGCGGCATGGGCGGCGGTGTTTCCGATTTCAGCAAATTCCTGAAAAAATAACGCAGCAGGCGCTGCCGGGAAAAGGGTGGCCTTCCACCCTTTTTTTTTCCGCCCGGCCCGGCGCAACGGCAAGGATCCGATGAAGGCTCTGCTTCCCCTTTTCTCCCGCCCCAGTCATTACCTCGGCACCGAGATCAACAGCGTGCACAAGGATCCGGCGACGGTCCGGGCCCATGTGGCCCTGGCCTTTCCCGACCTGTACGAAGTGGCCATGTCCTATCTCGGCCAGAAGATCCTCTACGACATCGTCAATGCCCGCGAGGACTTTTACGCCGAGCGGGTCTTCGCCCCCACCGAGGACGTGGCGGAGGTGCTGCGCGCCAACGACGCCTTTCTGGCCACCCTGGAGAGCGACACCGCGCTCAAGGATCTGGACGCGGTGCTGTTCAGCATCACCCATGAGCTGTGCTACACCAACGTGCTCTACATGCTCGACCTGGGCGGCATCGCCCTGCGCGCGGAGCTGCGCCGCGACGGCGACCCGCTGGTCATCGCCGGCGGCGGATGCACCTTCAACGCCGAACCGCTGGCCGCGTTCGTGGATGTCATGGTGCTGGGCGACGGGGAGGAGATTCTGCCCGAGATGCTCGCGCTCATCGCGCGGGGCAAGGACGAGGGCTGGAGCCGCGCCGAATTGATCCGCCGCCTGGCCGGGGTGCCCGGGGTGTACGTGCCTTCGTTTTTCGAGGACGACGGCGGCGGAGCCATGCGCCCGACGGTGGACGCGGCGGCCAGGGTCGAAAAGCGCATCGTCATGGACATGAACGAGGTCTCCTTTCCGACCCGCCAGATCGTGCCTTTCGGCAAGCCCGTGCATGACCGTTTCTCGGTGGAGATCGCGCGCGGCTGCACCCGCGGATGCCGCTTCTGCCAGGCGGGCATGATCTACCGTCCCGTGCGCGAACGCGAGGTGGACGTGCTCGGTTCCATCATCAATCGCGGTCTGGCGGAGACGGGCAGCGAGGAATTGTCCTTCCTGTCGCTCAGCACCGGAGATTTCAGCGCCCTGGAGGCGCTATTCCTGTCGTCCTACAGCCATTGCCGACAGGAGCAGGTCTCCATTTCCCTGCCGTCCCTGCGCGTGGGCTCGGTCTCCGAGGACCTGATGCGGCTCATGGGCAAGATACGGCACACGGGCATGACCCTGGCTCCGGAAGCGGGCACCCAGCGTCTGCGGGACGTCATCAACAAGGGCGTGACCGAGGCTGAGCTGCTCGATCACACCGAAAAGGCCTTCCGGCTGGGCTGGCAGCAGGTCAAGCTGTATTTCATGATCGGCCTGCCCACGGAGACCCGCGAGGATCTGCACGGCATCCTCGACCTGTGCCTGAAGGTCGCGGCTTCCGCCGGACGCAACGTCAGACGCCTGCAAGTCACGGCGGCGGTCTCTCCCTTCGTGCCCAAGCCGCACACGCCGTTCCAGTGGGAGCGGCAGATCTCCATGGAGGAGATCGAGGAGAAGCTGGCCTATCTGCGCTCCATTTTTCGGCCCTACAAGAAACTGAAGCTCAAATGGCATCACTCGCACATGACCTGGCTGGAAGGGGTTTTCTCCCGCGGGGACCGGCATCTGGCACCGGCCCTGGAAGCGGCCTACGCCAAGGGCGCGCTCTTCACCAGCTGGACCGATCATCTGCGTCTGGAGCCATGGCTTGAAGCCTTTGCCGAGACCGGCGTCGACGCCCAGGCCTATCTCCGGGAGCGGGACCCCGAACAACCTCTGCCGTGGGAACATCTCGCCTCGGGCGTGAGCCGCAAATTTCTGCTGGCCGAACGCCGCCGCGCCCTGGAAGAGGGGGGAACCCCGGATTGTCGATACGAGGCGTGCCGCTCCTGCGGAGTCTGCACCCTGGACGGACGGAAGTCCGAGCTTGCGCGGCAGGCTGCGGAGCACGAGATCGTCCCGGTCATCAACCGCGCCACGCGCGACCAGGAACACGCGGTGAGCGAGCCGGAGGAGAAGCCTGCGGGCCCGTCCGTCGACCTGCACAACAAGGAGCAGCGCTTCCGGCTGTGGTATTCCAAGACCGGCCCGGCCATGTACTTGAGCCAGCTCGAACTCCAGCGCATCTTCGAGCGCGCCTTCCGCCGCGCCCGCCTGCCCCTGGCGTTCAGCAGCGGCTTCCATCCCGCGCCGCTTCTGTCCTTTGCCCGGGCCCTGCCTGTGGGCGTGGGCAGCGTCTGCGAATGGATGGATTTCTTTGTGCGCGAGCGTCTGGATGTCTCGGATCTGCCCTCGCTGCTCGGGCCCGAACTGCCCCAGGGCATGCGCGTGATCAAGGTCGAGGAGCTGGCCTGTCAGCGCAAGGCTCCCATCGCCAACAAGGAGCGTTTTTCCCTGAGCTTTGCGCGACCGGAGGATGCCGGGCGTTTCGCGGATCGGCTGCCGGGGTTTCTGGAAGCCGCGCAGTGGCCGGTGCCGAAGCTGACCAAGAAGGGCGAGCCCGGAGAGGTGGACGTGCGCCCCATGGTGCGGTCCATCGCCGCCGACGAGGACGGTTTTGTCATTGATTTCGATTGGGAGCCGCTCTATGTCAGCCCGATCTTCGTGCTGCAGGCCGTGGACCCGGAATTCACGCTGCTCCAGGGTCGGCTGATCAAGACGGCGCAGTTCTTTTGAGGACGCGAAAAGAAAAGGCGAAGCATGTGCTTCGCCTTTCGAATTGCTTTCGGGGCAGGGTTACTTCTTGACCCGTTTTTCCCAGAGCTTCATGTCCTGCATCTTTTTGCGGCGGTCACGGGCCAGGGATTTGGCGACCAGGGACGTGCCCTTCTTGTAGCCCCATTTTTCCCGGTATTCCTCGGGAGTGAGGCCGTGGGTGGCCAGGTGGCGCTTGGTCAGCACCTTGAAGGATTTCGAGCATTCCATGCAGATGATGCTTTTTTCGCGAATGGCTTTTTTCGCGTCATCAAGGGACAGGACTGCTTCGGGTTCGGCCTGGTTTCCTTCGGCGACATTCTTGATTCCTTCGGTAAGGGAACGAATCATGGACGTCAGCTCTTCCTCGGTCATGTTGCGCACACTGGCTTGTGCTTTGACGATTTCGAGCGCTTGTTTTACATAATCTTCCATGTGTAACCTCCAACTATCGCGTATTTGTAATTCGCAGTATTAGTTTTGTTCAGCAATTTTGTCAACACGTGACGATTGTTTTTGGTGATACATAAAAAAACGCATACACGAGTTCTTTTCACTCACGAATATTAATTGAAAATCACGCTACAGGGAGAAGAAAATGGCGATTCCGCACAATGCCTTGAACGACATGGCCCGGGTTTTTCATTTTGAATTCTGGCTTCGGTATTATTTCATCCAGGAAAAGGACGGTGATCTTTTTATTGAGTTGACCGATGAACAGGCCAAGCAGATGCAGGCCAAATTTCCGGATTTCTGGGAACTGGTGGAGAGCGTGCAAAACCGCCCCCTGTCCCCCGAATTGTCCCAGCAGTCGGTGGTCGAATTTCTTCAGGTCAACTTCGAAGGCAAGAAATATCCGGCCAACACCGTGCTCAAGGTTTTGGACAGCAAGGATTTTTCCGTGGAGATGTATCTGTTCAACACCTGGGTGGACTTGCATGAGGAACAGCTCATGCAGAAGATTTTCGGCTTTGATTATTGGATGCATATCTACGATGAATGGAAGACCACGGAAAAAGGCCAGCAGCTGACCCAGTCCCTCAAATTGCAGATGCAGGGCGAGCACGGTTCCGTGAACTGACCGGACTGCACGACATCCCATTGCGGGTTTTGCGCGGGAAGCGGCGCGTTGTCGCCATGGCCTTGAGCCGTGGCGGAACGTTGTTGTCGTGAAGCCGATGCTGGACGGACGTCGTCTCTTTGGGAGAGCGATGGCGGTGATGAAGAAAGAAGCCCCCGCAGGCAGTGATGCTTGCGGGGGCTTTTTGCGCTGCGCGATTGAAGCGGGGCTACTGAAAGAGCGCTCCCTGGCTGGCGAAGAAGACCTTGCCGGGAGCGTTCGCGCCCAGGGTGTTTTTTTCGGCGGTGAGTTCCATGCGATAGCCGAACGAGATGTACAGGGGGCCGGAGGAGCCCAGGGATTCGGGGGCGAGGTGGAACTCGAAGGGCACGCCGTTGTCGTGGTCCAGGGGCGCGGGCAGATACAGGCGCAGGTCCTTGGCCAGGACGCGGCTCTGGTCGTCGCTCAGGTAGACCTGCATCCACAGGTCCTGAATCCAGGTGGCCCACTCCGGGATCGCGCCGGACACGGGTTTGGCCGTCCCGGACACGACCAGCCTGTTGTCTTCCAGGCGGCTGGTGTACGAGAACTCCCAGTAGCGCATGGGCAGGGTTTTCTCCTGGCCCAGGGTCCAGGGGTTCTTGTCCAGATGCACCACGCTCAGGTGCGCGCAACCGGCAATGAACAGGGTCGCCATGAAAATAAGCATCAGCCGTGGACGCATCGCCGCCTCCTTGCGTTTCATCACAATGTCGGATTGCCCCGCACTATCATTTCGGCCAGGGTCAGATCAACCCGGGGCAGGGCGCGGATTCGCCTGGGGCCGACGAACTGCACTTCGAGCTCCATGAGTCGCGTGTACAGCGCCGTGCGGTCCAGCACTGGAAAGGATTCTTTTCCGGCGCAGAGATCCTGGCTGCGGAAGCAGCCCGGAAAATCCATTGTGCGGCCATCGGGGTAGCGCAGCCGGTTGGGTACGCCGTGCAGCCTGCAAATCATCAATCTGTGGTCATAGACGCCGCAGCGCCCGTCGTCGTTGAGCGGGCACATGATGGACGGCCGCTCTCCCCGGGACAGGGCCTCCGCGGCGTCGCGCACGTAGAGGCGCGAGCGCTCCTCGTACAGGGCCCGACGCGGCTCCGGCAACCCGGAGAGGCCGTGCAGCAGGTAGGCCCATTCGACATGGGTGTGGTGCTGGAAAAAACTGGTGCAGCAGTTCTGCGGGCACTTGTCGCAGGTCAGACCCAGGGCCTGGGCGTGCTCGGAGTAGCGGCTCTGCATGTCGGCATAGAGGACGGCCAGCTTGCGGAAGGCCTGGGCGGGAAGGAGTTTTTTGATCACGGCTGGTCCTGTGCGGTTCGGGATAGGCCTTCGATGACGGCGAGGCAGGATTGTTCCGGGGTGGCCTGGTCCGTGCTCACCGTGAGCTGGGCGAAGCGTGCATACAGGGGGGCGCGCTCGTCGTAAAGGTCTTTGATGCTCTGGCCGGGAGCGATGGCCAGACCCCGGGAGAGGGGGTTGGTCAGCCTGCCGGCGATGGTGGCGTACGAGGATTCGACGTAGACGATGCGTCCCTGGCCCTGGAGGTGGTTCATGGAGGCTTCGGAATAGACCACGCTGCCGCCCGTGGCGATGACGCACCGCTTGAGATGCAGGCGCAGAATCTGTTCGGCCTCGGCTTGCATGAAGGCCTCAAGGCCCAGGTGGTCCCTGATCTGCTGCAGGGGTGCTCCCCACCAGGCCTCCAGGAGCAGGTCCGTGTCCACGAAGGCCCAGTCGAGCCGTCCGGCCAGCCGCCTGCCCAGGGTGGATTTGCCGGCCGCGGCCATGCCGATGAGGATGATGTTGTCGTAATCCATGTGCGATCCGGTGGAAAAAAATCAAGCCCAAGCATGACGCCCGGGCTTGCCTACATACGGAAGACGCCTGTCTCTGTCAGCCCCCGAGATAGGCCTTTTTCACGTCGGGGTTGTTCATGAGCTCCTTGGCATCGCCGGAGGCCACGATGGCCCCGGTGTCGAGCACGTAGCCCCGGTGCGCGAACTGCAAGGCGATGCGTGCGTTCTGCTCGATCAAGAGAAGCGTCATGCCCTGGGAATTGAGTTCCTTCAAGGCCCGGAACATGTCGTACATCAGCAGCGGCGCCAGGCCCATGGACGGCTCGTCGAGCATGATGAAGTTGGCTCCGGTCATCAGCGCCCGGCCCACCGAGAGCATCTGCTGCTCTCCGCCGGACAGGGATTCGCTGCGCTGCTTGCGACGTTCGTAGAGTCTGGGGAAGAGGTCGTAGACCCTCTTGAAATCCACCTGGATCTGATCGACGTCCTTGCGGGCGTAGGTGGCCAGTTGCAGGTTTTCCTCCACGCTCAGATTGCCGAAGATGTGCCGGCCTTCGGGGGACAGGGCGATGTTGAGATCCTGCACGACCTTGTGCGCTTCCGTGCCGATGATGCTCTGGCCCTGGTAGAGGATGTCGCCCTGGGTGATCTTCGGGCCCTCCGGGGGCGGAACGCGGGTGATGGTGTGCAGGGTGGTCGTCTTGCCCGCGCCGTTGGCGCCGATCAGCGTGACGATCTCGCCCTTGTCCACGGTGAAGGAGATGCCGTGCAGGGCTTCGATATTGCCGTATTTCACGTAGAGATCTTTGACTTCGAGCAGCATTATATATTCTCGTCTCCAAGATAAGCTTTGATGACTTCCGGATTGTTTTGAATCTGTTCCGGAGTTCCTTCCGCGATGGTCACGCCGAAATCGACAACCTTGATCCAGGAACACAGCGACATGACCACGTCCATCTGATGTTCGATCATCCAGATGGCGATCTTGAATTCACGGTGGATCCAGCCGATGAGCTTGATCAGGTCGGTCACGTCGGCGGAATTGAGGCCCGCCGCGGGTTCGTCGAGAAGCAGCAGGGAAGGGCTGATGGACAGGGCGCGGGCGATCTCGACGCGCCTTTGCAGTCCGTAGGGAAGGTTCCTGGGCCGCTCCTCGGCGAATTGCCGCAGGTCGAGGGCCTCGAGGATCTCATAGCCCCGGTCGGCGATGCGTTTCTCGTTGGCCATGTAGCGGCGCGTGCGCAGAAACGCGTCCACGAGGTTGTAGCCGAGATTGTGGTGCTGGGAGATCTGGATGTTCTCGAGCACGGTCATGTCGTGCCACAGGCGGATATTCTGGAAGGTCCGCGCTATCCCGAGGGACGTGACCTGATGCGGCTTGAGGCCGGCCAGGGATTTGCCCTTGAAGACGAGGGAGCCTTCCGTGGGCGAGTAGAACCCGGACACCAGGTTGAAGACCGTGGTCTTGCCCGCGCCGTTGGGCCCGATGAGGGCCATGAGCTCGTTTCCTTCGATGGATATGTTGAAGTCCGAGACCGCGCAGAGGCCGCCGAAGGTTTTTGTCATGTTTTGAATCTGCAAAAGGGACATAGAAGCTCCGGATGATGAATGCGTTCGCTTTTCGCTGTTTCGCGCGAGTTACTTGAAGGAGTAGAGTTTCTTGAGCCTCGGGAACACGTCGGACAATTCCCGGTTGCCCATGATCCCTTCGGGGCGGAACTGCATGAGCAGGATCAGGATCAGGGGGATGATGACCCATTTCCAGACCTGACTCAGTTCATAGCCGTCGGGGAGCAGATGCGCGTAGTGCAGCACGGAGTCCATCCATGGAATGACGAATCGCAGGGACTCCAGGAGCAGGGTGAAGAGGATCGCGGAGATGACCGAGCCGCTGAGCGAGCCCATGCCCCCGAGATAGACCATGACCAGGCATTCCGTAGATTTCAGGATTCCGAAGGAGTTCGGGTTGATGTAGCCCAGGATGTGCGCGAAGAGGCCTCCGGCGATGCCGGCCAGGCCGCTGGAAAGCATGAAGGCCACCAGCTTCATCCTGTTGGTGTTCACGCTCATGATTTCTGCGGCCACCTCGTCCTGCTTGATGGCGATGATGCCCTTGCCGTAGGTCGAGGAAACGTAGCGTCGGATGACGAACACGGTGCCGAAGGTGAAGACCATGACCCACAGCAGGATCCAGGGGATGTCGTAGCTGTCGGCCATGGCGAAGAGCACCTTCTTCATGCCCATGAACCCTCTGGCGCCGCCGATGGCGTCGATATTGATGATGGTGCTGATGATGATGAAGTTGGCCGCGATGGTGATGATGGCCAGGTAGTCGTCGCGGGTCTTGAACGAGGGGATGGCCACCAAGACGCCTGCCAGGGCGGCCGCCGCTCCGCCCAGCAGCAGGGTCGCGGGGAAGAGATAGACCGCCGTTTCCGGCGGCAGGAGCGCCGCGCCGAAGACCTTGTCGTCGGTGAAGAGCATCACGTTGACGATGGACGTGACGTAGGCGCCCACGGCCATGAAGCCGGCGTGTCCGCAGGCGAATTCGCCCATGTAGCCGTTCACGATGTTGAAGCTGCTGGACAGGATGATGTTGACGCCCATGAACATGATCACGGACTGGATGTAGAGGTCGATGTATTCCTGATGGGACATGAACACTATCACACCGGTCAACGCCAGCAGGAGCGTGGGTACGGTTAGTTTTCGCATTGAATTCCTCGAGTGCCAAGTGAAAGAGAAGAGAACGCTCGATCCGATTGTGTATCCACCTTCATATCTTGGTCGTGCCCGCCACGCCGAACATGCCTGTGGGCTTGATGCACAGGATGGTCATCAGGATGGCGAAGGCGATCAGATCCCGGTAGGTCGACGGAAAGACGGCCACGACCAGGATTTCCACGAAGCCAAGAAGAAATCCGCCCAGGAAGGCTCCCCGAATGTCGCCGATGCCTCCGACCACGGCGGCGATGAAGGCCTTCCAGCCGATCATGGCGCCCATGTAGGGGTCGAGGATGGGATAGGACAGGGCGAAGAGCAGGCCCGCCAGTCCGGCGAAGGATGAGCCGAGAATGAAGGTGAAGACGATTACCGTATCGATGGGAATGCCCATCAGCGGCACCGCGAACTTGTCATAGGAGATGGCCCGCATGGCCATTCCGATCTTGGTTTTGGTGACGATGAACTGAAGAAAGGCGAAGACCAGCACGGCGGAGAAGATGACGCCGATTTTCAGGTTGGTCATGCTCAGATCGCCGAAGCTGTAGACGCTCTTTTCGATGAGTTCGGGAAAGCTTTTGCGGCTGGCGCCGAGCAGCGCGAGGTTGCCGTTTTCGAGGATCAGCCCGCACATGAGGGCGGTGATGACGACGTACAGGCGGTGCGCCCCCTTGCGGCGCAGCGGACGGTAGGCGATGCGCTCCAGCGAAACGCCCACGACGGCGGTGAGGATCATGGTCAAGGGTATGACCAGGGCCAGGACCATCCAGCCCGGGAGCGAGAGCGCCATGCCCAGAATGGCCGTTGCGACGAAGAAGGCGATGTAGGCGCCGACCATGAAAATATCGCCGTGCGCGAAATTGATCAGCCGCAACACGCCGTACACCAGCGTATAGCCAAGCGCGATCAGGGAGTAGAAGCTGCCCCATTGAAACGCGTTGAAGAGGTTCTGGATAATACTTGCGAGCACGAGTTTTCCCCTATGAGTCCAGTGTCCCGTTGACTGCTGTTGACGATGAGAGGCCCGGATGGACCGTGAAAACAAAAAAAAGTGCGCGGGGGCCGGCCCC
>JAEWKZ010000071.1 GCA_023393525.1 Pseudomonadota bacterium
GCCCCGCAGCGTCAGGGCGCCGGCGCTCTCGCGACCGCGGGCGGTCTGCCGCACACGGGTGTGGGCCTCGTGCAGCTGGTCAGCGGTGCGATGCGCCTCCGCCTCGAGCTCGGCGTCCAGGTGCGGCAGGGCACCCAGGACGCCGTCGATCATGGCGCGGGCGCGGTCCGGCGGGGTGTTGGCGGTGGGTCGGGCACTCATCAGGGCGGTGACCTCGTCGGCGGTGAGCCAGGTGGGGTTGGTCGGAACGCCGCGGAAGGCGAGCGTGCGGGCTTCCTCGGCGACCTCGGTACGGGTGCCGTGGCGTCCAGGAAGCGTGAGGTGGACACGGAAGCGTGCCAGCAGCAGGACGGTCACGGCTGTGACGTCGGTGGTGGTGACCACGCCGGCTCGGCGGGCGGGGCGCAGGTGGTCCTCCAGGCGGGGGTCCAGGGCGCCGTCGAGGACGAAGCGGGCCAGTGCGCCGACGCGTTCGTCGGTGCGGACCATCACGGCGGCGTCGCGCGGGGCGGGCAGGTCGCGGACCCACGTCAGGGTGTCGGGTGCGTGCAGGACGTCTCGTAGGCCGACGGGCACCGAGTGGGTGTGCAGGAGCAGGCCGTCGGGCCTGGTGTCGACGCTGCCACCGACATCGGTGAGCGCCGTCTGGACGAAGCGCTCGATGTCGTGCGGTCGTCCCAGGCGGGAGCGTGCGGCTTCGACCTCTCGGGCGACGTCGGACGGGTGGATGGAGGTTTGCGCGTACCGACTGCGTGAGGCGGTCTCCTTCTCGGCGGCGGAGGTCCACTGCTGGTCCAGATCGGCGGCCTCGGGGGGCAGATCAAGGTCGAGCGTGAGCTGTTCGCCTCGGCCCCCTCGTAGCAGGACGCCCTCCAGGAGGGCGGCCAGGACGCGGTCGTTGGTGTCGCTGGGTACGGGGACGCTGATGCCCAGGTCCTTGCGGATCTGGGCGTGCTTGCGCAGCAGTACGTCCAGGACGATGCCGTCGATGCCGTTGTCCTCCCCGTACATCGTCACGGCGTGCACGATGTTGGCGGTCTGTCCGAACCGGTCGACGCGCCCCTCGCGCTGCTCGTGGCGGGTGGGGTTCCATGCCAGGTCATAGTGGATGACGGCTTGGAAGCCCTCTTGCAGGTTGACGCCCTCCGACAGGCAGTCGGTCGCGACCAGCACCCGTCCACCCGTGGCGTTCTGGTCCAGCAGACCGCGAACGCGGGCGGCGCGATCTTCTGGTGCGAGTTCGCCGGTGACGACCTCGGTGGGAATCCGTGTGAGTTGCGTCCGGAGGTGCTCGGCAACGTAGTGGGCGGTGGGGATGAAGCGGCAGAAGACGATCGGGGAGATGCACTTCTGCAGCAGGGACCTCACCTGATTGACCAGGGCCGTGAGCTTGGCATCTTCACCAGCGGTGAGGGACTCCGCACGGCTGGCGAGCTCAGCCAGCAATGCGGCCTCGGGGGACGCGACCTGAGCTGGAATGGCGCCCGGTGCGGTGTCGTCGGCGTCGGTGGTGTCGTCCTCGACCTGATCCAGGACTGCCGCGCGGCCGATGAGGTCGGCGCCTTCCGGGGTTTCTGCGGCGGCAGATGCGGATCGGGCGCGCAACGTTGCGGCCGCGGCCGCCGGCGAGGAGGCCAAGGATCGGAGCAGGGAGAGAGCCGACCACCATCGGACCCGCTGTTGGAGGGCCGTGCCGGATCGGTCCTGCACCTGACCGCGGGCGTAGGCGACGGCGTCGTCGAACAGCGCCCGGTACGCCCCGGACAGGGTGTAGGGGACCTCGCGGGTTTGGCGGTCGCTGGGGAAGGTGGTGCCCTCGTTGAGGTACTTGCGCACGTCACCGCGGCGCCGCTGCACCAGGTGCCGCGCCAGGCGTTGCCGCGCGGCGTCGCTGGACAGGTCGATGGTGCTCAGGTCAGGGTCGAGGAGGCCGAGCATGTTGCGGAAGGCGCCCTCGTTGCCGGAGTGCGGGGTGGCGGTGACAAGGACGAGGTGACGGTTGGGGTCGGCGGCGAGCTGCTGCAGGAGTCGGTAGCGCTGGGTGCGGCCACGACCACCGGCGCCGGTGTCGTCCACCACACAGGTGTGCGCCTCATCGACGATGACCAGATCCGGGGCTGCGCGCAGGAAGTCGTCGCGGCGGCGGTCGGCCTTGATGAAGTCGGTGGAGACGATGGTCACGGGATAGCGCTCGAAGATGGACTCCCCGTAGGCCAGGCCGCGCTGGAGACGAGTGACGGTAGAGCCGAGGACGAGCTCGGCGTGGAGCCCGAACTTCTCTCGCAGCTCGCCCTGCCACTGCTCGGCCAGCGACGGGGGGCACAAGACCGTCAGACCCTTCGCGGTGCCCTGGGCGAGAAGCTCGGCGCCGACCAGCCCGGCCTCGATGGTCTTGCCGATGCCGACGTCGTCGGCGATGAGGAGCCGGACCGTCTCCTGTCGTAGTGCCATCAACAGCGGGACGTACTGGTACGGCCGGGGGTCGACCGCGAGGGAGGCCAGCGAACGGAAAGGCCCGCCGGTGGAACGGAACCCAATCCTCAGGGCGTCGCGCAACAGGGCGGCGGAACGGGCGTCCCCAAGGTCGTCCGGGCTCGGAGGAGGAAAGGTGGCCGCTTCGACGGTCTCGACTGCCGGGAGGACCCCGGCCAGGTCGGCGTCGCCGCCTGCCAGAGGCCGCAGAACAAGGAAGTCCTCGACGCTGTCCGGCAGGACGACCCATTCACGGCCGCGGGCGCGGACGAGCGTACCGGGGGCAAAGCCGACCATCAGGTGGTCCCTCCAAAGACACTGGGGTTTCTTGCGATCGCCGCCTCGAGGGAGTCGGCGGGACTCACGCGAACGACGTGCCACCCACCGAAGACCAGGGGGGTGACATCACGGGCGTGACCGTCATCGAACAGCACGACGGCGTGAGCCCCATCGAAGACCAGGTCCACGCTGACGCCCTCGACCTGGGTGCCGGTGCGGGTCGGGCTG
>JAEWKZ010000091.1 GCA_023393525.1 Pseudomonadota bacterium
TAACTACGACCCCGCATTTTGTCTTCGTGGTGGGCGGTACAGGGATCGAACCTATGACCCTCGGCTTGTAAGGCCGACGCTCTCCCAGCTGAGCTAACCGCCCAGTCCCGTCCAACGAGAAACAGTCA
The DNA here is from genome assembly GCA_023393525.1 of Pseudomonadota bacterium. Classification (GTDB taxonomy): domain Bacteria; phylum Desulfobacterota; class Desulfovibrionia; order Desulfovibrionales; family Desulfomicrobiaceae; genus Desulfomicrobium. Next base: position 129 of record JAEWKZ010000091.1, read on the forward strand.
TTATAGAGCCACATGCCCGCTGTCAAAGACTTTTTTCACGGAAAACGAAAAAAGTCGAAATTGCCATCAAACCGATCCGAAATGGTGCGACCGGGCCTGGGAAAAGAAAAAGGCCGCCCAAAGCGGACAGCCTTTTTGGATCTTCGTGAAGCCTTCTTTCTAGCCGCAGGATGTGCAGGAAGAGCAGCCCGAAGAGGTGGTTTTGAGCCCGGACTTGATGTTGAAGCCCATGTGCGGGTGAAATTCCACGGAAATGGGTTTCGATTCTTCCATCAGGGCGGTTTCTACCAGGAATTTGTATCCGTCAATTTCGTGTACTACGTCGTTGTCTTTTTGCTCATCCAGAGCAAGCGCCAGGCGAGGCCCGCCTCAGCCAGCCGCCATGTAGACCCGGATCGGGGACACTTCCTTGCCGGCGAAGTGCATATCGAGCTGCTCTTTGGCAGCCTTCGTAAGTTCGAACATGGAATCCTCCTTTGATGTGGGAAAGGAAGTAGTTATTGATTTTGTCGATGTCAATGTCTGCGGGACGGGGTTTTTGGTGATGCTTTCCGCCTAACCCTTTGAAATCGCCGTGCTGTCAGATATTTTTTATGCCATTGAAAAAGATGCTTGTGTCTTACATAAAATAAAGATTATCGTTTTCATATCTACGACCTCAACCCCTAATTCGAATATGAGCCCACAGAAAGCCCGCATTCTCTTGGTCGATGACGAGCCGACATTGCTCGAACTGCTCGGAGACTTTCTGCGTGAACAAGGCCATGATGTCATTCTGGCGGACACCGGCGCCAAGGGGCTCGACCTCTACAACTCGGAGCTTCCGGATCTGGTGCTTCTTGACCTCAAGCTTCCGGACCTGTCCGGCCTCGACGTGTTGCGGCACATCTCCGATCGTGACGAGGAGACTGCGCTCATCGTCATCTCCGGCGTCGGCTCCACGGACGACGCCATCGAGGCCCTGCGCCGGGGCGCGTGGGACTTTCTGGTCAAACCCTTTCTCAATCTGGAATTCGTGCTGCATTCGGTCAACAAGAGCATCGAAAAGGTGCATCTGAAGCGGGAAAACAGGCTCTATCGCGAGCATCTGGAAGAAGAGGTGCAGCGCCGCACCATCGAGCTGCGCCAGGAGATCATAGCCCGCAAGCGCATCGAGGAGGATCTGCGGCGCAGCGAGATGCGCTACAGGGAACTGAGCCTCACCGACGAACTTACAGGGCTCTACAACGCGCGGCACTTTTTCCGGCAGGTGCAGGCCGAGGTGGAGCGGGCCACGCGCTACAACAGCCCGCTGTCCCTGTGCGTCATCGATATCGACAATTTCAAGCGCTACAACGACACGTATGGGCATCTCAGCGGGGACGCCGTGCTCTCGGAACTCGGACGCCTCATCCAGAAGCTCATCCGTGAATCGGACTCCGCCTACCGGTACGGAGGAGAGGAATTCATCATCGTGTTGCCGCAGACAACCCGTGAGGAGGCTGCGCGGGTGGCGGAGCGCATCCGGGTCGTTTTCTTCGAACATGCCTTTTATCCCAAAGCGTCAGACGGAGTCCACGTTTCGATCAGTCTGGGCGTGACCAGCTATTGTGCGGGCGAGTCCGTCTCGGATCTCGTGGACCGGGCCGACCAGAACATGTACGCGGCCAAGAAGTGCGGCAGAAACGCCACGATCTGCAAATAGCGTCTGCCCGTTCTTCCCGCCACTCGCCGAGAGCGGAGCGAAACGCTTCGCCGACAGCCCGCTCCCGCGTCGCGGAGGCATCCGTAACAAAAGGCCACTTTTTCCCGTCCACCACCCGGATTTTCAGTTCAGCGTCGCCTGCACCAGGCGCACGTTGCCCATCACGTCGTCGATAAGGCCGGGGCTGAGCAGAATTTCCCGGGCCTCCTGCTTGGACACGATTTCACGGTAGCTTGGATCGAGCTGGTCCAGCCTGCGCACGTCGTCGAGCAGGATGCCGTGGGGCGAGATGAGTTTGGCCACTTGATTGGCCAGGAACAGGACGGTCAGAATCTTGGCCTGCTGCGCGTCGCAGTCGAGCTGGGGGACGGGCAGCAGCCCGGGGAGGTGATGGTTCAGCACGAGGGGGGCGAGCTGCGGCGGGATGCCGCCGCCATTGGCCATGATCCGGGCCGCCTGGACATGGGTGGCCATGAGCCGTTCGTATTCGCGATCCAGGCTCTGGGGGTAGACTTCTCCCTCGTCCGGGTCCTTGACCAGCAGGATGAGCACAAGCTTGCCGATGTCGTGCATCAGCCCCGCCGTGTACAGCGTGCCGCTGTCCATGTCCTGCCTGGCTCTGGCCATGTACGAGGCGGTGATGGCGGTGGAGTTCATGTGCTGCCAGATGGTCTTGAACATGCGTCGATGCTCGGGATCCGTGTACAGCGAATAGGGCATGACCCCGAAGGCGATGAGGTTTTTGAGATTGGTCAGGCCCAGAATGTTCACGGCGGTATGGATGGATTTGACATCCGTGGCCACTCGGAAAAACGGCGAGTTGACGGTCTTGAGCACGCGGGACGAGAGCAGCGGATCGCGGGTGACCAGGTCGCCGAGTTCCTTCATGCTCACGTCCGGGTTGTCGATGGCTGCCAGGGAAGAATGCAGGGTGCCGACCTTGTCGAAAGCCTTGACCAGGCTTGCGATGGCCGTGTGGGCCAATGCGGACGGAGGCTCGTAGACATGGGTCAGCTGGTTGCCAGTGGAAGACGGCGTACCGGAATAGATATGATCCAGAGCGTTGATCAGTACTGTTTCCCATTCGTTGAAGGAATTGTGTTCCGAGGGGCGGGGATTCATCTTCACGGGCGCGTGGTCTTCCCCGATGATGGGTTCCAGTTCAGGCTTGCGCGAGACATAGAAATACATGAGTGCCGCAAGACACAGCAGCGCAGGTATGACAAATATGTATGACATGGGCACCCCGTAAAAATATATGTGCGTTTTGTGTAATCGGGTGGGTGCGCGAAAGCAATGGATTTTATTGCACAGTACGAAAGATGTGATGAGCTGTTGATAAACGCATCGGAATGTCGCGGAGGCGCTGCTTTGAAAAGAGGGCGGATGTTGTGTGCGACCATGAAAAAAGCCTCCGTAAGTGGAGGCTTTTTTCATGGCGTTTGGGGTGAATCAGAGTCCCGCGTCGTCCACAAGTTCCATGCTTCTGGCCGCGCGCACTTCGTCGAGACGCTGCACGGGAGTGGTGACCGGCGCGTTCTGGATCGATGCCGCGTCGGTTTCGACACGACCGAGGATCTCGATCAGGTCGTCCACGAAGCCGTCCAGGGTTTCCTTGCTCTCCGTCTCCGTGGGCTCGAACATCAGGCATTCCTTGACGATGAGCGGGAAGTAGATGGTCGGGGCGTAGTGCCCCTTGTCCAGCAGGGCCTTGGCGATGTCCAGGGCGCGCACGCCCTTTTCGGCCTGCTTGGCGGCCGAGGCCACGAACTCGTGCATGCAGATGCGGTCGTGGGGGATTTCGAGCACATCCTCCAGGCGCTTCCTGAGGTAGTTGGCGGCCAGGACCGCGTTTTCCGAGGCGCGTACGATGCCTTCGCGGCCCAGGCGCAGGATGTAGGCGTAGGCCTTCAAGATGACCCCGAAGTTGCCGTAGAAGGGCGCGATATAGCCGATGGACTTGGGATAGTCGTAATCCAGGAAGTACTGGCCGTCCTCCAGTTTCACCACGCGCGAGACGGGCAGGTAGTTCGCCAGCCGTTGGCTCACGCCCACCGGTCCGGAGCCGGGACCGCCGCCGCCGTGGGGCGTGGCGAAGGTCTTGTGCAGGTTCAGGTGCACCACGTCGAAGCCCACGTCGCCCACGCGCATCTTGCCCATGATGGCGTTCAGGTTCGCGCCGTCGTAATAGAGCAGCCCGTCCACCCCGTGGACCAGCTCGACGATGCGCTCCAGGCCGCATTCGAACAGGCCCAGAGTGTTGGGGCAGGTCATCATCAGGCCCGCGACCTCGTCGTCGAGCACCTTTTCCAGTTCGTCGGGGTCGATCATGCCGTTCTTGGACTGGATGGAGACCACGTCGTAGCCGGCGATGGCCGCCGAGGCGGGGTTGGTGCCGTGGGCGGAGTCGGGCACGATGATCTTGGTCTTTTTGTTGCCCTTGTCGTTGTGGTAGGCGGCCATGAGCATGACGCCCGTCAGTTCGCCGTGGGCCCCGGCCATGGGTTGCAGGGTGAAGGCGCTCATGCCGGTGATTTCGGCCAGCAGCTGCTCGGTTTCGTAGAGCACTTCCAATGCGCCCTGGGTCATGTTTCCGGCCCCCTTGAGCTGCGGGATGAGCGGGTGCACGGAGGTGAATCCGGGCTGGGCGGCCACGGCCTCGGTGAACTTCGGGTTGTACTTCATGGTGCACGACCCGAGGGGATAGAAATTGCTGTCCACGCTGAAATTGAGACGCGAGAGCCGGGTGAAATGACGGATGACGTCTATTTCGGACAGCTCGGGCAGTTTGGGCGCCTCGTCGCGCAGGAGGTAGGCGGGGATGTCGCCTTCCGTGTTGCCTCTGGGCTCCTTGGGCCACACGCCGACGCGGCCTTTGGCTGAATCTTGAAACAGGGTTTTCACAGGGCGCCTCCAATCAACTCGGCCAGGATGCCGATGCACTGATTCGTGGTTTTTTCGGTGCAGGCCACCAGGAGATGGTTGTCCATGCCCTGGTAGTAGCGCCCGAGGGGGAAGCCGGGCACGAACTTGTAGTCGAGGAGCTTGTCGATGACCTCATAGGCCCGCACGGGCAGCTTGACCGTGAATTCGTTGCCGAAAGGCTGGTTGACCACGCGCACGCCGGGCAGCCGCTCCAGACGGTTCGCGGCGTAGTGGGCCCGCTCGATGCCGAGCTGGGCGGTTTTCTTCAGTCCCTGCGGGCCCAGGAGACTCACGTACATCAGCGCCCGCAGGGCGCACAGGGCCTGGTTGGAGCAGATGTTGGACGTGGCCTTCTCGCGGCGGATATGCTGCTCACGGGCTTGCAGGGTCAGCACGAAGCCTGTCCGCCCGTTCTTGTCCACGGTGCGGCCGACGACACGGCCCGGCATCTGGCGGATGAGCTGCTTGTTGCAGGCCATGATGCCAAGATAGGGCCCGCCGAAACTCAAGGGGAGCCCCAGGCTCTGGCCTTCGGCCACGGCAATGTCCGCGCCCATCTGGCCGGGAGTCTTGAGCAGGGACTGCATGATCGGGTAGGTCGAGATGACGGACACGATGCCCTGCTCCCTGGCCGTGGCGAAGAGGGCGGTGAAATCCTCCACGGTGCCGAAGAAATTGGGGTTCTGGACGATGACCGCGGCCGTGTCTTTGTTCAGGGCGGCGAGCATGGCCTCCATGTCCGTGTGGCAGTCCTTGTGCGGCACGGTGACCAGTTCGAGCTTGAGATTGGTCGTGTAGCTGTCGAGCATGACCCGGTAGATGGGGTTGACGCTCTCGGAGATGACGATGCGCGACCGCTTGGTGTGCCGCACGGCCATCATGATCGCTTCGTACAGGGCCGTGCCGCCGTCGTAGAGGGAGGCGTTGGCGTATTGCAGGTCCAAGAGGCGCGCCACGGCGGTCTGGTACTCGAAGATGGCCTGGAGCATGCCCTGGGAGGCTTCGGCCTGGTACGGGGTGTAGGCGGTGTAGAATTCGCCCCGGCCGCACAGGGCGTCCACGGCGCTGGGGATGTAGTGGTCGTAGAAACCGGCGCCCAGGAAGGACGTCAGATCCGTGTGGTTTTTGGCCGCCGTCTTTTCGAGCTTCTGGCGAACTTCCATTTCGCTCAGGCCCTCGGGCAGGTTCAGCTCCGCGGCCCGGAATTTTTGCGGAATGTCTTCGAACAGGGCTTCGATGCTGTCCACGCCGATGGTGGCCAGCATGTCGCGCTGTTCGTCAGGGGTATGCGGTATGAAGGGCATGGTGCCTCCGGATGTGGGCTGTGCCCATCCAGCCGGAGGCGAGGGGTTCAGGGACTGGTTGATGAACGTTCGCGCAGCGGGTGGGCAGCCTGATTATGAGGATTAGTGCGCTTCGGCGGCGCACATGGCTGCGTAGGCGTCGGCGTCGAGAAGCCCTTCGGGCGTCGCGGTCAGCTTGACCTTGTAGAGCCAGCCCGCGCCGAATGCGTCCTTGTTGACCAGCTCGGGCGCGTTTTCCAGTTCGGCGTTGACGGCGGTGACCTCTCCGCTGACCGGAGAATAGATTTCACTGGCGGCCTTGACCGACTCGACGGTTCCAATTTCTGACCCGGCCACGGCCTCGTCGCCGAGCTGCGGCAGTTCAACGAAAGTCAGGTCGCCGAGCTGTTCCTGCGCGAAGTGGGTGATGCCCACCACGGCCTCGTCGCCTTCGACTTTGACCCATTCATGGGATTTTGCGTATAGAAGTTCCTTGGGATTCATGACCGCCTCCATGGTGATTTTTTGGAGATTCGGAGCTGGATCGTTTTCAGCCCCTTGAGTTCGCGCTGACATAAATATATTGCCACGAAAGAGCAATACAGAGATGAAGGTGTCTTGAAAATCGATTACACAATTCTACATATTTTCGGAGGATGAATTATGAAATTGGTGCGTATGGCCGGGCTTCTCATGGTGGCATTGCTGTTGTCCCAGAGCGCCTGGTGTTCGGGTCTGAGCGCGAAGGACGTGCAGGGCTTCATCGCCTCCATGCAGGAACTCAAACCCTATTTCGACCAGTTCGCCGAAGAGACCCAGGACGATGGCGATCTTGCCAGCACGTCCAGGGTCGTTGGCGATTGGGCCCAGGGACTCAAGGAACGCGGCGAAGTGGAGGCCATCATCGGCAAGCACGGGTTTGATTTCGACCGCTGGGCCGCTGTGTCGCAGCAGGTGACCCAGGCCTACATGGCCTTGAAGCTGGGCAAGGACGGCCAGGACGTCATGGGGCAGATGCGGCAGTCCATCGCGGAGATCGAAACCAACAAGGACATCCCGGCCGAATACAAATCCCAGATGATCGCGCAGATGCAGGCGAGCATGGCGGAGATGGAAAAAGTGCTTGAGGCCTCGCCCGAAGATCAGGGCGCGGTGCGGCCTTTTGTTTCGGATCTGGACGCCATTTTCGAGATGCAGGAGTAGGGGCGGGGCCTCTCTGAATCCAGCACATGCCGCCTCCGGGCGGCTTCGTGTTTTCTGGACGGCTCTTCGGGCCGACCGGCAACCTTTTGACCAAGGCGGGACCGTCATGAAGGCTGATATCGGAATCGTGGGGCTGGCCGTGATGGGCGAAAACCTGGCCCTGAACATGGAGAGCCGGGGCTTCACGGTGGCCTGTTTCAACCGCACATCGGAAAAGGTCGACGACTTTCTTGCCGGGCGCGGCGCAGGCAAGAATTTCATCGGCTGCCATGATCTTGAGGCATTGGTCGCCAGCCTGTCGAGTCCGCGCAGAATCATGTGCATGATCAAGGCCGGGGCCGCCGTGGACGAACTTCTTTCCGCCGTCATGCCCCTGCTCGATGCAGGCGACATCTTCATCGACGGCGGCAATTCCCATTTCCAGGATACCGCTCGCCGGGTCGAAGAGGCCGGAAAGCGGGGAGTCCTGTATGTCGGGGCGGGCGTTTCCGGCGGCGAGGAAGGCGCTCTGACCGGCCCTTCCATCATGCCCGGGGGCGCTCCCGAGGCCTGGAGGCATGTGCGCGAGATCCTGCAGAAGATCTGCGCGGTCACGCCGGACGGAGCGCCATGTTGCGACTGGATCGGAGAGGGCGGCTGCGGGCATTTCGTGAAGATGGTGCATAACGGCATCGAATACGCCGACATGCAGTTGATCTGCGAAATCTACCATGTGCTCAAAACAGGCCTGGGGCTGTCCAACGAGGCGATGGGGGTAATCTTCAGGCGCTGGAACCGGGGGCCGCTCAATTCCTACCTGATCGAAATCACGGCGGACATTCTCGCTTTTCGGAACCGGGAAGGGGAAGCCGTGCTTGATCTCGTCCTCGATGTCGCCCAGCAGAAAGGCACGGGCAAATGGACCGTGCAGGCCGGACTCGACGCGGGTCAGCCGCTGACGCTCATGGCCGAGGCCGTCTTCGCGCGCAGCCTCGCGGCCATGAAGGAGGAACGCCTTGCGGCGGCGATGGTGCTGGATGGTCCGCAGGCGCGTTTCGACGTCGACGAGCAGGCCTTCATCGACGATCTTGAGCAGGCTCTCTACGCCTCGAAGATCATGTCCTACGCCCAGGGCTTTCAGATTCTGCGGGCCATGGCCAGGGAGCAGGGCTGGTCTTTGGATTACGGCGGCATCGCCCGCATCTGGCGGGAAGGATGCATCATCCGCGCCGCTTTTCTGGACAGGATCAGGGACGCGTACGGGCAGGCGCCCGACCTTTCGAATCTCTGCCTTGATCCTTTTTTCGCGCAGGCGCTGCAAAACGCGCAGGGCGGCTGGCGCAGGATCATGGCTGCCGGCGTCCTGCACGGCATCCCCATGCCTGCGCTGGGCGCGGCTCTGGCCCATTACGACGGCTACCGCTCGGGCCGACTGCCCGCGAACCTGTTGCAGGCCCAGCGGGATTATTTCGGGGCGCACACCTATGAACGCGTCGACCGCTCGCGGGGAGAGTTTTTTCACACCGACTGGACAGGCCGGGGCGGCAAGACCGCGTCCACATCCTACGACGTCTGAGTCCGCTCCGCCAACACTTCGCGAACGCTCCCGCCCGCATCATTCCCGAGCCGGAGGAGGCTAGGCATATGAACGCACTGAATCCGGGCCGCCGCACCGCCATCAAAATCATGCTTGTCCTGGCCATTGCCGCCGCGCTGGTCGCCGCCATCAGATTTTTCGACGTGCAGCAGCTTTTCCGCGCCGCCCTGGCCTGGATATCGGGTCTTGGGCCCCTGGGTCCGATCATCTTTATCGGGCTCTACATCCTGGCCTGCGTCTTCCTCTTGCCGGGGGCCATCCTGACCCTGGGAGCCGGCGCGATTTTCGGGTTCACGCAGGGAGCCATCGCGGCATCCGTGGGCGCGACTCTGGGTGCGACCTGCGCTTTTCTGGTCGGTCGCTATCTTGCGCGGGACTGGGTCGCGGGCCACGTGGCGGGCAACGCCACATTCGCCGCCATGGACGAGGCCGTGGCCAGGGAAGGATGGAAGATCGTCTTTCTGACCAGGCTCTCTCCCGTGTTCCCGTTCAATGTCCTCAATTACGCCTTCGGCCTGACCCGAGTGCGCCTCAGGGACTACTTCTTCGCATCCTGGCTGGGCATGATTCCGGGCATGTTCATGTATGTCTATTTCGGCTCCCTGGCCGGTGATCTGGCCAATCTGGGAGCCGGGAACAGCGGGCGGAGCCCTGCGGAATGGATCATGTACGGCGTCGGCCTGCTGGCCACCCTGGCCGTGACCGTGTTTATCACCCGCCTTGCGCGGGAAGCGCTGGCAAAAAGAATCCACGGGCCACGGGCCTGATTGCCGGGCCGCGATTCGCGTCTCGGTGAAAAAGATCGGATTTCGGACAGGAGATTCTTTTCAAGGCCGGATAAAGTCTGCTACGGAAAAAAGTAATCAGGCAACAGGGAGGCTATGATGGATCGAAAAACCGTTCTGGTCATCGACGACGAGGAGCATGTGCGCATGCTCTATGCGGAGGAACTTGGGGCTCTTGGCTACAAAACGGTGCTTTCGGACGGCGGTTCCGACCCGCTCGCCCTGGTGGAAGAACACAAGCCAGACCTGATCATCCTGGACATCAAGCTTGAGAGCCGGTCCGGACTGGACATGCTCCAGATCATCCGCTGCAAGCACGCCGAACTGCCCATCATCCTCTGCACCGCCTACGACAGCTTCCGCATCGACCTCAAATCCATCGCCGCCGATGCCTACGTGGTCAAATCCTACGACAGTTCGGAATTGATAAGCAAGGTCCGGGAGCTCATCTGAAGGAGCGGGAAGGCCCGCAAATCCGCTTTTTTCCCGCCCTGCCTTTTCTCTGGCCAAGTTTTCCCGAACAGATGCCGGATTGACGGCACGTCCTTTTCACGGGCGGTTGCCCCCGCGTCCGGACGCTTTCGTGCCCGTGGTCATGAATCGAGCCAGGCTCGCCGTCCCGAGCAGCATGACAAACCCGAGGTGCAGCCAGTCGACCCACATGACCAGGGTCGGGGCGAAGTAGCTGTCCGGCTGGTTCTTCATGACCCGGACGATGCCGGTCAGGACGATGCCCGCCCAGCACAGGCCAACGATCACGTCCATGGCCGTCCAGGCCGGACGGCGCAGGACGCGGGGCAGCCGCCAGCCGAGAATGGCCAGCAGCACGATGGCCAGGATGTAATGGGCCACATGGTTGAAATAGTAGTCGGCGGTCCAGCCGAAACCCGGCACGTCGGCCAGGTAGTAGCGGGCGAAGATGGGCATCTGGGCGAATCCGGTGAACAGGAGGGCCGCCACGGTCAGGCGGAAAACGAGGGTCGGTTTATTCATGATCGTCCTCCGATGTCGCGCCGCGCACCAGGTGCAGCACTCCGGCCACCGCTCCGGCCAGAGGAGCCGCGTAAACGGCCCGGGCCAGCGCTTCCTCTTTGGAAAAGGGATTGCCCACGGCGGCCAGATGCGGCTTTCCCGGTCCTTTTTCAATGGCCGCATCGAGCACGTCGAAAGGCACGGGCGAGACGTAGAACGTGTTGGTCCCGCCGTTTTCCGTGTCGCCGTAAATGAAACCGCCGGTGCGCTCCGCCAGCTCCCGGGCCTGGGCCAGGATTTCATCGCGGGGGCCGATGGTCTGCACCCCTTCGGGGCAGGCCTCGATGCAGGCCGGAATTTCGCCCAGGGCCACGCGGTCCCGGCAGCGGTCGCATTTGTACATCACGCCGTTTCCGGCAAAACTCGGAGCCAGCTTCAGATACAGCCCAACGCCCGTTTGGCGCTCGGGGATGTGCCAGGGGCAGACATCCTTGCATTTGGACCCGCCCAGGCAGATTTCGTCGTTGATGCTGACGATGCCTTTGGCGTCCTTGGAGGCCGCGCCCCACGGGCAGAGATTGGCGCAGGGCGGGTTCTGGCAGTGCAGGCAGCGCCGGGGGATGTTGAGTTCGAAGGGCTTGCCCTTGTATTCGCCCGTGGCGGTCTGGATGTAGAGCCAGTTGTAGGGGGTCAGGCGGTCGTCCACATCCTGTTTGTCCGACCAGTCGGCGGCCTTGACCTTGGACGGGTACATCTTGGGAAAGGGTTTTTGCGGCTGCGGGAACTTGTGTTCGTTGGTCTCGCGGCAGGCCTCCACGCACGCGCCGCAGGCGATGCATTTGGAGATGTCGAGGAGGGTGGCCAGAACGACGCGTTCTGCGGATGCCGCGCCCTTGGCGCTTGCCGCCGTCGGGCGAGCAACCGCCGCTGTGGCGGCTGCCAGCCCGGTCGCGAGGAAGTGTCTGCGATTGATTTTCATGAATGTCTCCGACGTATCCGTCATGCGGGATTCAAAGGCATGGATTCATCCTGCCGCATCTTCTTTTGGCAGCCGTACCGTCAATACCGGCACCGGACTGAGCCTGACGACCTTGTTTGCCACGGATCCCAGCAGCATGTCCATGAATGCCCCGCGCCCGTGCGCGCCCATGACCACCAGATCGTAGTTTCCGGAATGTATCTCGGCCAGGATGCGCGCGGCCGGGTCTCCGGCCTGGATTTTCAGTTCCGCGCCGGATACGGGGCAACGGGGACTGTCCGTGGCGCATTCGGCGGTCATCTCGCGCACCCGTTCCCTGGCTTTGTCCTTGGCCCGGTTCGCGGCAGCGCTGTTGATCGCTTCCCATTCGTCACTGTTGAAATGACTCTCGATGTCAAAGCCCGCGTCTTCGCTCATCAGCTCGACCAGGTCCGGGACAACGTGCAGGATGGTCATGGACGCTCCGTAACGTCCGGCCAGGGACGCGGCGTGCCGCAGGGCCAGGCGCGCGCTCTCCGAAAGGTCCGTGGCATAGAGGATACTCGTGTAGGTGGGCAGCATGTTCAGCTCCTGGTCTCGGTTTGGGGAGAAAAGACGCCCTTGGGCCGGGCCGGGCCGAAGAGGCGGTCGGTCAGTTTCACGTACCAGGCCGCGCTTTGCACCTGGATGATGTAGGCCATGGCCACGACCAGGGCCGCATCGGAACCCTGGGAACCGAAGGCGTTGATGGCCACGGCCAGGGCGATGGACAGGTTGCGCATGACTGTTCCGTAGACCAGGGCGATGGCGTCGCCGCGCGGCAGAAAGAGGCGGCCAAGGGCCGTGCTCAAGGCGAAGTTGACGCCGTAGATGATGGCCAGCGGAGTGAGTATCTGGAGCAGAACGGCGGGGAAGGCCATGATGGTCCGGGCCTTCAGCGCCAGGGCGATGAACACGATGCCGAGCACGCCCAGTGTGGACAGGGCGGGGAAGCGCGGCCCGAGGCGTTCGGCGAATGTCTTCTGGCCGTAGGCGCGGATCAGGAAGCGCTGGGTGGCGTAACCCAGGGCCATGGGCAGGAAGACGATGAGGGCGATCTGGGAGAAGACGGCGCTCACATCCATCTCGATGCTCGCCCCGAGCAGGGTGCGGACATAGAACGGCGTGGCCAGGGAGCCGAGCGTCAGCCCGATGACCGTCATCTTCACCGCCGCGGCCACGTTTCCGCCTGCGAATCCGGTCCAGGAAATGGTCATGCCGCTGGTCGGCACCAGGCCTGCCAGGACAATGCCGAGCATCATGTACGGCTGATCGCGGAAAAAGACCCAGGCCACTCCGAAAGCCAGAAAAGGCACGATGGCGAAGTTGACGAACTGGGTGGCGATTTGCGCCTTCAGGTCGCCGCCGGAAAAGACCTGGTTGATTTTCAGCGTGACCATCATCGGATAGACCATCAGAAAGGTGAAAGGCACGATCAGGTCTTTGAGCCACCCCGCGTCACCCAGGAGCCCGCTCACGAATCCCAGGATCATTGCCGTGGGGATGGCCAGGACCAGATTCTTCGATATCGACTGCAGTATCTTCCACATCGCCTTTCATCCTTGTTCGTTATTCTTCACACGTGGCGCTGGTTTCGATGTCCCGGCATTCCGGGTTGCTCATGCACGGCGCTTCCTTTTCCTTCATCACCTTGATTCCGCTCGCTCCACGTTCGACAATGAACCGCTTGCCACATCCGGGACAGGCATGAAACTGCGGGGCATAATCTTCGCCCTGGGTGACGGTCACGCTTTGCTGACAATACGGACAGTTGACTGTGACTGCGGACATGGGGGCCTCCTTGTGACAGGGTTGCAGGTTCGAGGGGTCACGCCTTTCTGACCTGGAACAGGTAGTCGCCGCTGTCTTCCGCGTCATGGGCAGCAGGGACGAGCTGAAAGCTGCACTCCGGATGCACCCTGCGCAGGTCTGGCAGAAAGGATGTGTCGTTGGCCAGAATCAGCACGGATTCTCCGGCTCCAAGCCTTTTGATGAGCGCGCATGCCGTGAGCATGCCAAAAAAATCCACCGTGTTTCGCATGTCGAGCGTGTTCATGGCAATCATCCTCGCATGCCGGCCAATGCCGACATCTTCTCTTTAGCCAGCGTCGTGCCAGAACGCCGCTTTTTGAGGAGAATTCGTTATTGTTGAAGCAAATTTTTGAAATATTTGATTAAAATTTGATGCGCGCGACGTTTGTTTATGCACGGTGAATCGAGGTGTTGCTTTTTTTGTGTTCACTAAATAAACAGGTGAACAGGTGTTGTGTTCACAAACAAAGCAGATGGGCATGGAGCAGCGGGGATGGAAGAAAATCTGAATCAGTATTGGAAAACCGTGGTCAACACCATCCAGGACGGGATCATGATCGTCACGCCCGATGGTCGGATCGTGTCCGTCAACGAAGCTCTGGTGGAGATGACAGGTTATTCCCGCGAGGAACTCATCGGCGCTTCATGCGCGATTCTCGGCTGTTCGGCCTGCGAGCTGGCGCGGGGAATTCCGCAGTGCCACTGGTGCGTCATGTTCAAGCAGGGGTCCTTGCGCAAGCAGCAGTGCTCCCTGGTGCGCAAGGACGGAACGCGCGTGCCCGTGGTCAAGAACGCCTCCGTGCTCAAAGACAAGGACGGCGAGACCATCGGCGCGGTGGAGACCATCACCGACATCTCCGATCTGGTGGACAAGGAGGAGCAGCTGGAGATCTTCCGACGCGAGATGTCGCGGGAGGATTCCTTTCACGGCATCGTTGGCCGCGCGGCCAACATGCAGCAGGTTTTCGACCTCGTTGAAGGGGTGGCGCAGATCGATTCTCCGGTCATCATCTACGGCGAGAGCGGGACGGGCAAGGAGCTGGTGGCCAAGGCCATCCACGATGCCGGACCGCGCCGGGACAAGCCTTTCATCAAGGTCAACTGCGCGGCGCTCAATGAATCGCTGCTGGAAAGCGAACTCTTCGGACATGTCAAAGGCGCCTACACCGGGGCGCACAAGGATCGCATGGGCCGCTTCGAGAGCGCGGGGGACGGGGACATCTTTCTGGACGAAATCGGGGATTTGCCTGCCAGCACCCAGGTCAAGCTCCTGCGCGTGCTGGAGGAAAGGGTCATCGAGCGCGTTGGAGACCATCGGCCCATCCCGGTCCAGGCCAGGATCATCACCGCCACCAACCGCGACCTGACGGATCTGGTCGCCAGAAATCTCTTTCGGCAGGATCTCTACTATCGCATCAACGTCATTCCCATTCGCATGCCTGCGCTGCGCGAGCGCCGCGAGGACATCCCGCTTTTGGCCTCCACCTTTTTCCTGCGCACGCAGCTCAAAACCGGCAAGAACGTGCACGGCATCTCGCCCGCCGCCATGGAGCTGCTCGCGCGCCATTCCTGGCCCGGCAACGTGCGCGAGCTGCGCAGCGCCTTCGAGTACGCCTTTGTGGCCTGCAAGACGGACATGATCGAACCCCGCGACCTGCCGGCCGAACTCATGAGCGGCGCGGTCGTGTGCACACCTGCCGATGTCGCGGCCAAAAGCCTGGACGAGATCAAAAAAGAGCGCCTCGCCCAGGCCCTGCGGGAGACGAACGGAAACCAGTCCGAAGCGGCCCGAATCCTCGGTATTTCCCGGACCAGCGTGTGGAGCCAGATGCGGCGCTACGGCGTGGAGCGGGAAGGCTTTTGAGACTGGTTCGAGTATCGGTGAGTTGCTGAACAAGAAGTGGATGCCGTCCCAATCATCGGGCAGGGTGGCGTCACGCCCCGCGTATCGGCGCCTGCTTCTCAAGCAGCGACAGCCCATGGCGTAAGTCTTCCAGCAGGTCCTCGGGGTCCTCAAGCCCGATGTGCAGGCGGATGATCGTCTGCCCGTGGTGGCGACCGGTCAGGTTGCGTCCGGGCACTCCAGCCGTGATCAAACTCTTGTATCCACCCCAGCTGTATCCCATTCCGAAGAGGCGCAGGGAATCCAGAAACATGCCCAGGGCCTCCGTCGCGTACTCATGCCGCAGGGTCATGCCGAACAGACCGGACGCGCCGCTGAAGTCCCGTTTCCAGATATGGTGTTCCGGGTGCGAAGGCAGGGCCGGGTAGAGCACGTCGCGGATTAGCGGATGGTCCTGAAGACGCTGCGCCACCTGCATGGCCGAGGCGAAATGCTCCTTCATGCGCACGTGCAGGGTTTTGAGGCCGCGCAGGGTCAGCAGGCAGTCGTCGGGCGAGGCGTAGATTTCGCGGCAGGCATAGGTTTTGGCCAGGGTTTCGGTGTGCTCGGCGGTGGTCGAGACCGAGCCCATCAGGACATCCGAGTGTCCGGAAAGATATTTGGTGACCGAATGGATGGAGATGCCCACCCCGAGGGCGAAGGGTTTGAGATAGAGCGGCGTGGCCCAGGTGTTGTCCAGAACCGTGACGATGCCATGCTCGCGCGCGATGTTGGTGATGGCCGGAATGTCCTGGATTTCGAAGGTGTTCGAACCGGGTGATTCCAGGAAGATGAGCCGGGTGTTCGGACGCAGGAATTCGGCGATATCCGCGCCGACATTGGCTGGCACGGTGTCGGTCTGAACGCCGAATTTGCCCAGGACCTCCCGGCAGAAGCGCAGGGTCGGGCCATAGACATTGTCGCAGACGAGCAGATGGTCGCCGGCCTTGGCAAAAGCCAGAAGGGTCTCGCTGATGGCGCTGATGCCCGAGGGAAAGACGCGGGTCAGGGCCGCGCCTTCGAGTTCGCCGATGGCCTGTTCGAGAATGCGCTGCTGCGGCAGCCTGTCGGTGCCGTAGGTCACGCCGGGGTATTCGCCCCGACCGGCGCTGAGCAGATCGGCGTACGAATCGAAATACACGGTCGAGCCGCGATACAGTTCCGGAGTGACGGTCCGGGTCGGCGGAAGGCCCAGATCCGGCGTCTGCATGAGACGGGTGCTTGCTTTCATGAACATCCTCCTGCTCCCGGTGCTGATGCCTTGGCGGAAAACATTGGTCAATGCTTTCGGGATGCGGGCGGGGGAAGGCGGCGTGATCGTTGGAGAAGCATGCCGCAGGTGACCGGAAACGGATTTTCCATTTGTCCGAAGGGTGACTGCTGAGTACTGTTTTTGGAGTATGCGGAAGTTTGCTTTGCGAGGGTGTATCCGTATTTCAAAAAGCCACTGTCCTAGGCGCTTGCCGTTGCCGCAGTTGTGCGTGTACGCGGCAAAATGTGGTTCAGGCCATTTGATGAAAGCTCACAAGCTGGAGGCGCTTCATCTTAAAGGCGGGTTGGCGAGGGATGGAGTCAGGGCCGAGTGACCGGTCATTGACTTGACATCGGTATCAATTGATACCATTATTGAGCCGAGGTTAGTTGTTTCGCGCCTCGGTTTTTTGGAGTGAATCGTGGAACGACCAAGCCACAAGGAACTGAATAACAAGCTGCACGCGGCCCTCGGTGCTGTTCATGAGAATCGCATCATCCTTGTTGAAGCTGGAATCATTGTAGCTCATGCTGTTGAACTCGGTTATTCGATTCGAGATGAATTGCAGCAAGTCTTGTTGGAACTTTTACAATATACAGGTCCAGAACACTATGTCGGTCATCGTCCGCCGCAAAAGTCCTACGAAACACGTATCCATCTTCTTGAATTATGGGCTTTTTCGGTGACTTGCCCGATGTTTGATCAGCGCGTTTACTACAAGTTTTCGCTCAAGAACGATTGTTTTTATCTGGTATCGCTGCATGTCAGTACCAGTGCGACGGATTGAAGGGAGATCTCCATGATAAGGCAGACTATGACAAAGACGTGTCCCGTCTGCGAGGGGTGCGTGAAGCACGCCGAGCTTGAAAAGCACGGCGTGTTTAGAGGCGTTGAGGTTACGTACACCGCCACGTTGCAGCAGTGTGCCGAATGCGGGCTTGAGTTGGCGGGAATTGAAGAAGCAGCGGTCATGCAGGAGCGGCTTGCCGATGCGTACCGGAAAACGGTTGGTCTGCTCAGCAGTGAAGATATCCGTCGGTTGCGTCAGGAAAAGGGCTTGTCGCAACAGGGTCTGGCGGATGCCCTGGATGTGGGAGTAGCCAGCATAAAGCGCTGGGAAACCGGCGTAATCCAGAGTAAGTCCATGGATACCTTGCTCAGATCGTTTTTGCAGACCAATCCATGCACTGAGCACACCGGTAGTCGTGAATTCTCCATCCCGCGCATCCGCTTGGTTCTCGAAGCTTTTGCGCTTCAACTGAAGCGCCCATTGCTGAAAAAAGACGACCGCATGCTCTATGCGGCGAAATACCTCTGGTACGCCGACATGGCCGCCTTCAGGGATCTGGGCCGCGGAATGACAGGTGCAACCTATGCAGCTTTGCCGATGGGGCCGCAACTCAACAATTATCGAGACCTGATCGATGAGATACTTAAAGCCGACATGACCAGCGCCCCTCCGCTCAGCAAGTCTGAAACAGCCCTCATCGTGGCTATCGCCCGGACTTTTCCGACCAACAAGAGCATCTACGATGCCTCGCACCGCGAACCAATCTGGCAGCGTTGCGCCACGGGAGCGAACATCCCATATTCCCATGCCGCTGACTTGACCGAAATGCCTGGATGCGAGGATCTTTCATAGCAGTAATATGCGACAAAGAGGGTGGATGTGACGTAATTGGCTTTCAGGAGTTTTTCATGACAGTGGCCATGCGTATACGTGGAATACCTATATGCACTGCAAAAAGTCCTCATGCCCTTAAAAAAATGGATTTATGCATTTTTAAATTACAGAGGTAAACAATGGCTGTTCCTGATTTTCAATCATTAATGTTGCCAATGTTAAAATTTGCAGCTGACGGTAAAGAGCATACGATGCAAGAAGCCCGTGATGGTTTAGCCAAAACGCTGGGTCTTTCGCAAAGTGATTTGGAAGAAAGGCTTCCTAGTGGCCGGCAAACGACATTTGCAAATAGAATTGCATGGGCAAAAGTTTACCTGGCACAGGCAGGGATTGTGGAGTCGCCTAAAAGAGGTAAATTTCACATTTCTCAGCGTGGTCGTCAAATTTTGTCAGAAGGACTTGATCGAATTGATATTAAGTGTCTGGAAAGATATGCTGAATTTCAAGAGTTTCGGCAATCTGGAAGTAAAAACCGTATTGAAAAGGTCACGCATGTTGATGATAAAGAAATTAGGTACGCAACTCCTGAAGAAAAATTAGAACAAGCCTATCAGCAGATACGTGACGAGGTAGCTAATGAGTTGCTTTCGCTGATCAAGAACAATACACCAGAATTCTTTGAGAAACTTGTTGTTAACCTCATTGTTTCCATGGGATATGGAGGTTCCGTCAAAGAGGCAGGAAAAGCAACTCGAAAAACAGCTGATGAAGGAATTGATGGCGTTATTAAAGAGGATCGCTTAGGTTTGGATGTAATTTACCTTCAAGCCAAACGTTGGGAAGCGGTTGTCGGGCGTCCTGAAATTCAAAGATTTGTTGGCGCTTTACACGGTCAAAGAGCTAACAGTCCGTTGATTTATTCATGATCAACACCGCTCTACGGTAATCTGCGCTCCGACGAATTCTTCGCCGGTCTCGCTCTTCATCTCTACCAAAATCATCGAAACGACCATCTCTCCCCATGCAAAAA
>JAEWKZ010000104.1 GCA_023393525.1 Pseudomonadota bacterium
GGTGATGACCACGGCCAGGGAGATCTGTGTGCCGACGTTGATCGCCGGCAGGAAGAGGGCGGACACCCGCTCCAGCCGGACACCGCTCCGGCGGGCCGTGTCCGCGAGCTCGTGGAGGAGTGCCGCCTCGCGCTCCTCGGCCCGCGACGCCTTGACCGTGGTCAGCCCGCCGAGGACACGCAGCACGGCCGAGCTGTAGGCACTGGTGTCCTCCCGGTTGCGGGCCGCCGCCATGCGGACCGCCCGCGCGAGCACCAGCGCGACGACGGAGGCGACCGTCAGGCTACCGACGGCCGCCAGCAGGAGCCGCCAGTCGATGACGGCCATGAAGACCAGGCAGCCGAGCGTCGTGGCCCCCGACGTCACCATCTGGGCTAGGGCCGACGTCATGGCGAGCCGCGCCAACGCGGTGTCACCCAGCGTGCGGTTGAGGACGTCCCCGTGCTCCAGGCGGTTGAAGGCCGCCAGCCGCGAGTGCAGGAGACGACCCGTCAGCAGGGTGCGCAGGTCCAGGGTGATGCCCTCGCCGGCGACACCGAGCAGGTACAGGTGCACCGCGGTGAGGAGCGCGTCGGCCAGGAAGAGGCCGGCGATGGCCGCCACGGGCCCGACGACCGGCTCCCCGGCGGACACCGCGCTGATGACCCGACCGATGAGCAGCGGCTGGAGCAGCGTCGCAACGGTGCCGAGAAGTCCCAGACCGATCGCTGCCGCGAGCACGAGTCGTTGGCGCCGGACGGTCAACGACAGCGTCATCGCCTGCTCCTGGGAAAGAGGAGCGCGGTGACGACCGTCACGACGGCCGCGAGGACCACGGCCGACACCAACGCCCGGCCGTCGATGCCGTCAGGCCCGGCGAACAGCAGGGCCGCGATCGGGACAGCCATCAGGAACACCACCAGGTGCCAGAAGGTGAGCTTCCTCGTCAGCATGACTTCCTCCTCACGCGTCGCCGCGACGGACGACGTACCAGTCATAGGCCTGCGGCCCTTCCGCCATGAAGACCTGCTCGACCGCCAGGCCTGCCGCCTCGAAGCAGCTCTCGGCGTCGGACCTGTCGAGCAGGAGGACCCGTTCGCTGAACTCCACCGGCGCGGCGTCCCCACCGTGCAGACGCGTGTCCATGCGCATGACGTCCGCCTCGTCGAGCGACACCACGAAGGTGGCCTCACCACCGTGGTGCGGAACCGGCACGGTGAACAGACCCTGCTCGATCAGCGGCCGGTACGCCGCGACGGAGTACAGCTCGAGTGAGAACGTCGCCGCCGGCCTCAGCACGTCCCGGACGTGCCCGAGCGCTTCCACCAGCTCCGCGCGTGAGCAGACGTAGGCCATCGAGCCCATGAGCGAGTAGGCCGTGTCGAACGTCCCGGGGGCGAACGGCAGGGGTCGCCGCACGTCCGCCTCGACCAGCTCGACGTTCGCGGGGACGCCCTTGAGGCGGAACTCTTCGAGCATCGCGACGGAGTTGTCGACACCCACCAGCCGGTGCGCCCACGCGGCTGCCGGTACCGCGGCTCTCCCGGTGCCCACCCCGACCTCGAGGGCGTGCGCCCCGTCGAGGTGGGGGCGCAGCCGCCTGATCGCCCCGTCGGCGGGCAGCATCGTCGCGATGAAGGAGTCGTAGACCGAGGCCACGACCGGCCCGTACTGGACGTCGAGACCCATCAGGAGACCCTCTCGTAGTCGAAGACCATGTCGTACTTCGGGTCCTCGCTGTGGTCGTAGCCGGAGTACCGCACGAGCAGCACCTGGAACCACGGGTACCCGGGCTCCGGCGTGATGCGGTGCCGGACGAAGGAGTTGACGAGCCGGTAGGCGGATTCCTTCGCCTCCTGGTGGAGCGGCGTCATCGCACCCCCGTTGTGCAGCAGGGTCGAGGCGACGTCGAACACGGCCTTCTCGATCCGCCGTCCCGGGAACCAGAACGCGTGCACCAGCTTCCGCGGGGTGATCGGGAACGCCTCACGCCACTCGGTGTGCTCGGTCCTGTCCTCGTTGGCGAGCCGGTAGAGGAAGTGCTGGTCCTCGACGGCCGGCGTCGGCGCGAAGAAGCGCCAGTTCGGGATGACGATCCCCGTCCCGCTCCGGTCGAACCTGCGGGCCTTGTCGTAACTCCGGTCGGGGTGCTGACTCAGGAGCGTCGCGATGAACCACGCTGCGAGGAGGCCCGAGACCACTCGCCCGGCCACGACCCGGGCTGCTGATGCACTCATGCGTCCACCTCCACCTGCTCGCTCGGATGTGCGGCGCCGCCTCCGGGGTGTGACGTCACCTCCGCGGCGACGCGCTGCAGCACGTCCGCCACGAAGGGTGCGTGGTCCACACCGCCCGTCAGCGAGAGGTGGCTCGCGCCCTCGACGGTCACGAGGTGCCCACCTGGTCCGCTGCTGAGGTAGTCCTCGTACAGCTCACCGTGCTCGGGGATGCGCTCCAGCGTCACCTCGGCGGCCACGACCCACACCGGTGCGTCGAGCCTGTCGAGGGGACGCCCGCCGTCGAGCATGAACGCGTAGCTGTACTCCCACTCGCGGCGGGCCGTACGCCAGGTGGACAGCGCAGAGAGCTCCAGCCGCAGCTCCTGGAGGTGCGGGTTGCCCTCGGCGAACGCGAACAGCCCGTTCTTGTCGAGCAGCAGACCGGACCCGAAGGCGACGGAGCCGGGTCCGAGCTTCAGCGTGAAGTTGGTGCCGCGTGAACCCTCGCGCTGCGCGCGCGAGGTCGTGAGCTCCAGCGGGTGCATCGGGTCGACCAGGACCACGCCGCCGACCCGGTCACCGAGTGCGGCAGCGGCGCGGTGCGCGAGGTACCCCCCGAGCGAGTGCCCCGCCAGGACGCACGCCGAGTCCTCCGGGACCGCCGCCCGCACCACGTCGGCGAGGTCGTTCACGGATTCCTGCAGGGAGTAGTCCTCCGTGGCGCGGCGCAGCGAGGCACGGTAGCCGGCCCGGTCGTAGAGGACCACGCCGACGGCGGGATCGAGGTGGTCGGCGACCAGCCGCCATGCCGTCGAGGTGTTCATCAGCCCGGCGTCGAGCACCACCGTGGCGCCTCCGGGCCGGCCGGCGCGCACGTGGTAGCTGAGGATGTTCCCGCTGGCGCAGCGGACACGTCGCTCCTCGTAGCCGCGATGCGGCCTGCTGCTGCGGAACGTGGCGTAGGCGCGGTGGGCGAGCCCAGCCACGAGGCACCCGGCGAGGCCGGCCCCGACTAGCCCGGGGAAACTGTCGAGCACACGTGCGACGTCGCGTCCCATCAGTCCGCGTTCCCGGTGCGCCGGGCCAGTGCGCGCACGGCCGGGTAGGTGGACATGAAGGCCCACGCGAACCGGGAGAGGCCCATGAACCGCGCGTTCGCCAGGTGAAAACCCCCCATGACGAGGAGGCCGGCGTCGATGTACCTGCCGCGCTTCAGCAGCAACAGCGGGAACGCGCACTCGATGGCCAGCACCGCGTGGCACAGCCCCCGTGAGGCGTTCGGGTAGCGCTCGAGGAGCGTGAAGAACCACTGGTCGCCGTAGGTCTGCGTCCGCATGATCTTCACCAGGGCGTCCCCGGAGCGCCAGGCGTCACCGGGCAGCTTGGCCCATCCGGACGCCCCGTAGGCGAGGACCGTCTGAGCACCGATGAACTGGACGGCGGCCAGGCGACTGGCGTCAGTGCCGCCTGCGCGACCGAGCGCCGCGGCGGACTGCACGAGGAAGGAGACCTGGTCCGACCCATCGGTGCCGAAGAGGTGCCGGGGGTAGACGAGCATCTGTGTGCCCACCAGGTAGGCGTTTGCCGCCATGCGCACGCCGTTGTGCCTGATCGGAGAGATGAGCACGGCGGCGGCGACGACGCGGGACCCGTGCAGCGCCTGCGTGACGGGCTCGCGGGCGACGAGGTCGCGCAGCTTCTGCACCAGCTTGGTCTTGGCGGGCACCTGCTGGCGGGTGAGCGACCAGTCGTTCAGCCCGCCCTCCGACCGGTCGCTCGGACGCGCCATGTATTCCAGGCTCGACAGCAGGTGCGTGGTGGCGGAC
>JAEWKZ010000107.1 GCA_023393525.1 Pseudomonadota bacterium
TTCATCACCTGCCTACCCGTCTTCTTGGCAGAAGCAAGCATGCCAACCACCTTAGCTGTACTTAATATTGCCATATCAATCAACGTTTAAATTGTTATCAAATTCATCTGGAGCATATATTTCCTCATAGTGTTCCGGAAGTTCCAGAAGAGGCTTATCCAGCTTTTCGCCATGTAAATAATAAGTATATCCTATCCACAATTCCGAACCGGCTACAAATCCATCCGATATACGGCGCAGCACTTTGCCTTCTGCCGCAACGATTCTATTTCCACTATTCTTTATTTCCATATCGTTAATCTTTATAGGATGATAAAGCTCTAATATCCTTACTTTTCCATCCGGATGCAGTCTTATACGCATCAACGGACTCATCAGGTACATAAATCTTAGGATTGATGCCATTCATCATGTTGTAACCCCATGCCGGAGGAATAGAGGCTCTCACGATCATGACATCCAATTTAGTACTGGCATTAAACGCCAAGTTGCTAAATCCGGATACGCCAGCTCCAAGATCAATAAACCGCAAATTGGCCATTCCGTAAAAGTCGCCTGCCGAACCTACTAACGGAGGCACAACAAGCCGCTCAATACCACTACCGGTAAAAGCACCTGGACTTATCTGTAGAAGACCTGCCGGTAAATCCACACCCTTTAGGCTGGCGCAGTTGAGGAAACACTGCGAAGCCAATAGTGTGATATTAGCCGGAAGATTAACCCTATGAAGCGAGACGCAATCTTTAAAAAGCTGATAAGTCTGCCATTCGGATGAATCGGATAGCTCCACTACTTCTAAGAATGTGCAGCCACTAAAACCTCCATTGTACTTGATTCGGGAATTTTTAAAATACTTCAAGCAGCTTAGATCAACGATTACCGTATTGCCGGAAAAGACATTGGGTAAATCTATAACAGAATCTGTTTCGTCCTCACCTATTTCTCCATCGCCATTGACATCAAAGGCTTTAACCAATAGCCGCTTTACTTCCGGATCAGAAATTCGAATACAAGCCGGACCGGTTACTATCAGTTCCAAACGTGAGAAAGTGGTTCGTAACACTTCCACTTCTTCACGGTAATAGAAAGAATCCACAGTTATCTTGCCATCCAACACTGGTATAGGGTCCTCTCCAGCTATCCCCTCGGCGGATAATCCCTCATAGCTGCCGTCAGCTAATTTGGCAAGCATATCAAGAGCATCAGCAGTATAATATTCTTCTTCGAAACCTACCGCACGAATGTGCTTCAACACATGATTAGCACCTTGTGATTGCTGTGCCTCAATGATATCTGAAAGCAGCTTCACAGGCTTCAGCAAAGGACAATTCTCAATCAAAAAGTCGGTGATATTAACGGCACATTGACCGATTCTCAAACCTTCTGTCGTCAACATTGGAAAGTTCCGGAAAGTGATGTATTTATTGTTAGCCGGATACTCGATAACCTCAAGCCCTCCACCATTCGGTAGTTTTATCTGGCTCAGATTAGTTCCATCTGCATAAACCTCTCGAATGTTGATTATTGTGCTTAAATCGAGAGTCCCCTGTAAAGTGGCAATATTAGAAAGTAGAACCTTCTGCATACTACCGCAATCAGCAAGCGTAAGTCCTGTTATAGAGATTATTACGTCATCTGTCTTACTGCCAAGTATGAGTTCTGACAGACGCTTACCGCGTACCACCATGGTACCGGAAACATTCTTTTTATGCCAGTCTCCAATACTCAATAACCAACTCGCCGCCTGAATCGCATTCTGTTGGTCGGCACTACCGCCAAGGTCGATAGTTATGCGACACGTCTCACCGGCTTTGGTACGTGTGCCCTGTACGATGGACGTACCATTTGCAATGGCCGGATACATATCGAAAGCCGGAGTGATGTCATAGTCTATCAAATCACCGGCAGCACGTACAATGATGGTGTCGGTACCATTGGCAGAGAATAAGCCATAATTATACTTACTCATAATATACATGATACGCTTCTTTATCCATGCCGTTTCTGCACTATAGAAATCACCATGAGATTGCGTAATAGGGTCGGTATCATTACTATAGGAATCATTATCATAAGCTATCTTGGCAAGCTCATAACGCTTGGCATCAGCATTTACTAACGTAGCCGGGAAATATTCTTTTATTCCGAGGAAATACTTCTTATAGAAAGCATAAGCCTTATCATAAGGAGTACCGGAAGACTGGCCGCATAAACTTTCCATTGCGGCGAACATCTTACGCATTCCCGCAGTAATCTCAGCACTGAAAGCCTGTTCTAACAGATTCCAGAAAACAGAAGTCTCACCATTCCAAATTGGCTGACCGTTGTCGTAATAATCATGCATCTCACACCAATAGGGTTTGCGATCCTGTCCCTGGTTGTCGATCGGGAAAATGGTATCAGCATCATCCAGCCGCCAGCGCCACTTGCTTCCTGTCGTGCAGAAGCTATAAGGATAAGTATTTTTTGCCCGCTGGTCGGTTCCGGCAGTGAACTCAACGAAATTATGGTGGAATACAGCGTCGTTGATGTCGAAGTAATTTGGCACAGTCGCCCGGAACAACTGCCCGCGTAAATTGATGAACAGCTCATTCAGTTGGTCGGATGTAAATG
>JAEWKZ010000108.1 GCA_023393525.1 Pseudomonadota bacterium
TTAGGACTCGTGTCGCTGCTGGATCACTACCGTAAACTTCAATGTGCTACGTGAACCGCCGTGTACGGAACCGTACGCACGGTGGTGTGGGAGGACGGCGGGGGTGACCCCGCCTCCTACCCGATGCGCATTCAGGGCATGAGGGTCGTTTTGACTAGAAAGGCGGTGTAGCCGACATAGCACGCCAGCAGCGCCCCGCCTGCATAGCGGTTGATGCGTCCGGGACGTTTGAACCGGAAACCGATCAGGAAGATGGAGAGCGTGAGGGCGGTCATGACCGGTATGTCGCGCGAAAGGACATCGGGCTCCACGTCCATGGGGTGGATGACGCCGGCAATGCCCACTACGGCAAGGGTGTTGAAGAGATTGGAGCCGAGTACGTTGCCCAGGGCGATGTCGTGCTCTCCCTTGCGGCTGGCGATGACCGACGATGCCAGTTCGGGCAGGGAGGTGCCGAGCGCGACAACGGTCAGGCCGATGATGAGATCGCTCACTCCGAGAGCGTGCGCGATCTCCACAGCGCCCCAAACCAGAAGGCGGGAACTGGCGACAAGAAGCGCAAGGCCCCCGACGAGCCAGAAGGACGCGGATTTCAGCGGCATGCACGACGCGCACAATTCGTCGCCCATTTCATCGCCGAAGGCGTCGCTCCCGGCCTGCATGCCCTGGCGCACGGTCCAGAACATGAGGACGGCGAAGAACGCCAGCATGATCAGCGCGTCGGTCCGGGCGAGAGTTCCTTCGTGGATTAGGTAGGCCGTCACCGCTGTCATGGCCGTGAGCAAGGGCAGCTCCTTGCGCAATACCTGGGAATGAACCTCGATGGGCTTGAGCAGCGCGGTGAAGCCAAGAATGAGCGCGATATTTGTGATGTTCGATCCAAAGGCGTTGCCCAAGGCGATTCCGGGCGTGCCGTTCATGGCGGCCAGGGCGGAGACGACCATTTCCGGGGCGGAAGTCCCGAAGCCGACGACGATCATGCCGATGAGCAGAGGGGGCATGGAGAAATGACGGGCGACGCTGGCCGCGCCGTCGATGAAGCGGTCGGCGCTCCAGACGAGGACGGCCAGGCCGAGGCACAAAGCGAGAAAAGGGACAACCATGTGACACCACGTTCGGACTAAAGGTTTTGCCTTCGGATTGGTCGGCAGACGCGCGGAAAGCGGGCTGCCCGCGAAGACGTAGGCGCAGTATCATGTCTCGAAAAAAAGCCGAGGTCCAGACGTCATTTTAGCCCGGGAAGGCAGTGCCCCGGAGGGCTTTGTATTACAAGAAATTCTGAGCAAAACAGTTGAGTTTAAAAATCATTTCAGATTTCTGTTTACAAAAAATCGATAATTGAATAGTCGTCCTGTTGGCGCAGATTTTTTGACGAGAAAAATCGGCCTGGCGTTGTTTTTTTGTAGGGGATGGATGTTCAAGTGAAGCATCCTGTCTTTAGTTGCGTCAAACCGGAGCACAAGGACACTGTTTTGAAAAAACGTTATGTACCCATCACCATTGTCTGTGGCATGTTGGCGCTCCTGGCCCTGGGCGGCCAGTTTGCACCAGCCCCTTCTGAAGAGCTGCCTGTTCGTCTTCGGTTGGACAACAAGGGCGGCGATGTAGTTTTCACCCATTCTCGTCACGTGCAGTACGTTGAGAAAGATGGCGGCAACTGCGCCAAGTGCCATCACGAGAGTGAAGATCCAGGTTTGACACCGCTGCCGTGTGGCTCCTGCCATGCGACGGAATTTGACGCGAAGTTCTCCTCGGACCACCAGACGACGTTACCGGAGGAGACGTGTACCCAATGTCACCATGCGGAACTGGGCAAGCTCACCTACAGTCATGACGACCACGCGGAGCAGTTCGCTTCGAGCTGTACCGATTGTCATCACGACACGGACATCGAGCCCGAGCCGGGCGCGTGCAATCAGTGTCATGGCGAAAAGGCCGACGGCGATACGCCCGCCTTGCGCGATGCCGTTCACGCCAAGTGCGAGAGCTGCCACGCCGACATGTACGAGCAGAAATTGGAAGGTTGTAACGAGTGTCATGAATTGCTGCCCGGCAAAACCGGAACCCCCCAGCCGTCCTGCAATTCCTGTCATTTCGATACCGACGCCACGCCTTTGCCGCACCGCATGGATGCGTTTCACGACCAGTGCATGACGTGTCACGAAGAGGCGGGAAAAGGACCTTTTGGCGAAAAATCGTGTACCCGTTGTCACACCAGGTAAGACCATCATGATGAAATTACGCCTGAACACCTCGGTTGAGATCAAGGACGTTTTGCAGAACGTGCCCGCGCCCGCGTCGGTGCGGATTCCCATTCAGAAAAAACACAAACCCGTCGTCAAAAAGAAACAAATCGTGGGCCGTGGCCAGGTCGTCGCGGAAAATCCCTCGAAAAGCGCTTACGGCATCGGCTTTGTCCATTCCTCCATCGACGGCATCGTCGAGGATGTGCTTCCCGACGCCATTGTCGTCGGTCCCATTCCCGCACCCAAAGAGGGTGAGGAGCCAGTGGTTCCCGCCCGGCCGGAACCCTGCGCCGAGCTTGATTCCCTCGCAAACGAAGAGCTTTGCCGCAAGCTCCTGGAGCTGGGTATCGACACCAGCAGGTTCCATGCTTCCCGCGCGCTGATCATCAACGGCCTCAACCCCGAGCCCGGGGTGCTGGTCAGCGAACAGCTGGTCCGGGATGCCCAGGATACCTTGAAGGCCGGTCTACAGATTCTGGAACGCGCCATCAAGCCCGGTACGGTGAAGCTGGTTGTCGCCAACGGTAAGCAGATCTCGCTGCACGGGTGCACCACGGTCAATGCCAGCGACGTGTATCCGGCCACCATAGACCCCTTGGTCGTTCATGCGGCGACCGGGTCCGAAAGACCGGACAACGTCGATGTCATCTCCATTTCCGCGCTCTACCGGGTCGGTCTTGTGGCCGCCACCAAGCTTCCTCTCATGGAAGCCGCGGTCAGTGTCGGAGAGAAGGTGTATCGGGTGCCCACGGGCATGCCGGTGCAGGACCTGCTGAATGCGGCGGGCGTCGAGCATGGCCCGGACTGGAAGCTGGCTTTGAACGGTCCCATGCGCGGAGAGGCCTTGAGCGACCTGGGCGTGGGCATACCGGAAAACTGCACTGCCGTGACTCTGGTTCGGGATGGCCTCTATCCTTCGGTTCAGCCCAATCCCTGCATCAACTGCGGCGAATGCGTCCTGGTTTGTCCGGCGCGCATTCAACCAGGAATGCTTTCCCGGTATGCCGAGTTCAATATGTTTGAAAGTACCCGCTCACAGCACGTCGAAGCCTGCCTTGAATGTGGCATGTGTACTTTCGTGTGCCCGGCCAATCGTCCGGTTATGCAGTACCTGCTTCTGGCAAAGAAGCAGCTTGCCGCCCAGGACGAAGCAGTGTCTACATGCAGATTGCAGGACTGATGCTTCCCGCATCGTTTCAATCAGACATGAACAAGGAAGGATAAAAGCACATGGCAAGCCAGGATATTTCCAAGAAAATTTATTCCGTCGCCACGGCTCCGCTTTGGCATAGCGGAAGAACGCTTCAAAAGAACATGCTTCAGACGCTGCTGGCCCTTCTGCCGGTGATAGCCATGGCCGTGTACCGCTACGGATACGACGCGGTCGAGGTCATGGCCTGGGCAGGGCTCACGGCCGTCGTCACTGAAGCTCTCGTGCAAAAGATCATGAAACAGGCCCCTTCCTCCGATGACTTCAGCGCCCTGGTGGATGGACTGCTTTTCGCCTTTTTGCTCCCGGCCACCGCACCCGTGTGGATGGTGGTCATCGGGAGCGCGATCATGATCATTCTCGGGCGCATGGTGTTTGGCGGATACGGCGGAAGTCCGATCTGCGCACCCGCGCTCGGTTGGGCTGTTTTGGCCATTTCTTGGCCGGACTTCATGGACCTGAACGGAATGCTTCTCAAATGGGATCTGGTCGAGCCCCTGAGCGAACTCAAGTATTTCGGCCTTGACGCCATCGCCTCGGTGACTCCCATGAGTCTTCTGCTGGGCGAGAACCTGGGCGCCCTGGGCGCCTCGCAGGCGTTGATGGTTCTTGTCGGAGGCGTCTATCTCCTTTCCAGAGGGGTGGTGCGCTGGTTTATTCCGGTTTCTTTCCTGGCGGGCGTGATCGTGACCGGGCTGGTGTATAACCTCATCGACCCCCAGCTCTACGCTTCGCCGCTTTTCCATCTTCTTTCGGGGAGCACTCTTTTGGCGGCTTTCTTCCTGATGCCGTATCCGTCGTCGTCTCCGGCCTGGCGCTTGCCCATGCTGTTGTTCGGTTTTTTCGGAGGCGTGATGGTGATCATCATCCGCACCTACGGCGTCTATCCCGATGGCGTGCCCTTTGCGATCCTGCTGGCGAATCTCTGCACGCCGCTTTTTGATCTCATCCAACCCAAACCCTTCGGCGGGAGGTAGCACGGCATGATGGAAATTGTACGAATGGTGGTTGTGCTTTCCGCCATCACCGGTCTTGCGGGTTTCGTCCTGTCCGGGCTCAAGGTCTGGACCACGCCCATCATTGAGGAACAGGTTCTGACCAACGTTCAGGGCCCGGCTTTGAAGCAGATTTTTCTTCAGGGCGACAATGATCCCATCGCGGATCGAAAGAATATGCCCAAACCTGGCAGCGAAGGCGAGACGATCATCGTGTTCCCTTCCCTCAAGGGCGGCAAGCTGCAGGCCGTGGCCATGGAGGCTTCCGGCAAAGGGTATGGCGGGGATGTGAACGTGCTTGTGGGTTTTGATGTCGCCGCAGATAATCTTGTCGGCATCAGCGTCACGACGCACAAGGAAACGCCGGGTCTTGGTTCTCGTATTGAAGAACCGGCCTTTACGAAGCAGTTCAAGGCCAAGGATCCCGCGAAAGCGACGCTGAAAAAGGATGGCGGCGACATCGACGCCATTTCCGGAGCGACGTTTTCGTCCATTGGCGCTGCGGATGCGGTTAAGCAGGCTGCGGGTTGGTACGCAGCCCTCAAGGATACGATCAAGACCACCTGGTAACCCGGCGGTTAATCATCCCAAGGAGATTTTTCATGGCCAGTATGATGAAAGAATTCACCAAAGGACTCTGGAATGAACTTCCACCGTTCCGTCTGGTGCTGGGCCTTTGTCCTGTCCTTGCAGTGACGACCACTGCCAACAACGGTCTGGGCATGGGGGCTGCGGTTATTTTTGTTCTTTCTCTTTCCAACGTCATTATTTCGCTCGTGCGAAACATCATTCCGAAAAAAGTCCGCATCGTTTGTTTTATCGCCATTGCGGCCTCTCTGGTTGTTACTGTCGAGATGCTCATGCAGGCTTTTGCCTATCCGCTTTACCAGCAGTTGGGCATATTTGTTCCTCTTATTGTCGTGAACTGCATCATTCTTGGCCGCGCGGAAGCTTTCGCGGCCAAAAACCCCCCTCACCTGGCATTGGCTGACGGGCTGGGAATGGGAATCGGCTTTACCCTGTCTCTCACTTTCCTTGGCAGTCTGCGTGAAATTTTTGGTTCGGGCACATGGTTCGGCGTATCGCTGTTCGGGCCTGATTTTCAGCCCTTCACGTTCATGGTCCAAGCACCGGGAGCCTTTGTCTGCCTGGGTCTGATTCTGGCTGGAATGAATTTCCTCAATGTCTGGCAGGCCAAGCGCAAGGGCGTTGAACTCGATCCCAATTTCGACGCGGGTTGTGCTGGTTGCGCCGCCTGTAAAGGGTTGGAGAAAATCGTCAACCAAAAGAAGCTGGAACGGCTTGAAGCAGCCAAAGGCTAAAAACGGGAGCGACGGCATATGGATATTTTCTTGCTTTTCATCTCGGCCATCTTCGTAAACAACATCGTACTTGCGCAGTACCTCGGTAACTGTCCGTACCTTGGCTGTTCAAAAGAGAAGAGCGTCTCCATCGGCATGGGCGCGGCGGTCATTTTCGTGACCATCATGGCGACCCTGTTCACCTTCCTGATTCAAAAACACGTTCTGCTTCCATTCAATCTTGGATATCTGCAGACCATCGTCTTCATTTTGGTTATCGCCGCTCTTGTTCAGTTTGTCGAAATGTTCCTTAAAAAGATGGTTCCACCTCTGTACAAAGCTCTGGGCATCTTTTTGCCCCTCATCACCACGAACTGCGCGGTGCTGGGCGTGGCCATCCTCGTACAGCGCAAAGAATATGATTTTGTCACTTCGTTGCTTTACGCTGTTGCGGCCGGAACGGGCTTCATGCTCGCGCTTGTCGTGTTGGCAGGTATACGGGAGCGTTTCGAGATCACAAGGATCCCCCGCGCCATGCGTGGGGTTCCCATCGGCCTGATCATGGCCGGGATCATGTCGCTGGCATTCATGGCGTTCAAGGGTATGATAGCCTAAGGTGGAGATTCCTTTATGATTACTGTATCCGTTTTGACCCTTTTCAGCTTGGGATTCGCTTCGGCCGGTATTTTGGCCATCGCGTCCAAAGTGTTGTATGTCGAGGAAGATCCTCGCATCGAGGTTGTCACCGAAGCACTTCCCGGCGCCAATTGCGGCGGCTGTGGATTTGCCGGCTGCGAGGCGTATGCCGCGGCGGTCATCAATGATCCGGACATGCCGCCCAACAAGTGTTGCGCAGGCGGTCCCGACGTCGCCGCGAAGGTGGCCGAGCTCACGGGCAAGGCCGCCGGTGATTCCGAACCGGAAGTGGCATTCAGGCGCTGCGTCAAGGTCGAAGGCAATGTCGCCAAGAAATTCGACTACTTCGGCATCCAGAGTTGCGCCGCGGCCAAACTGCTCCAGGACGGCCCCGACGCCTGCAAGTACTCCTGTCTCGGTTTTGGCGACTGCGTGCGCGCCTGCCCCTTCGACGCCATGTGGATCGAGGGCGACCTCGTTCATATCGCGCCCGACAAGTGCACCAGTTGCGGCACCTGCGTCCGGACCTGTCCGAATTCAATTCTCGAACTCATCCCCAGACGCGCACGCGTGATGGTCTTCTGTTCGTCCCAGGACAAGGGCAAGGCCGTGAAGGATGTCTGTGACGCCGGGTGCATCAGTTGCGGAGCGTGCATCAAGAAATGTCCGGCCCAGTGCATTTCCCTGGTCGACGAGCGCATTTTCATCGACCATAAAGCGTGCCTGGCCTACGGACCGTCCTGCGAGGAAGTGTGCGTTGAGAAGTGTCCCCGCAACATTCTGCGTTGTCTGAATCCCGACCTGATCGCGGAGGCTCCCGATACCGAACCGGCGCGCTATCCCGAAGAATCGCATGTCGCGGACCTGAACGCCTAAACCACGCACAGCATCGGAGCAAAACAATGAAGCATGGGACTCACATACAAGATCGCCGTGATTTTCTGAAAAAGATGGCCGTGCTCGCCGGCGGAGCGGCTTTGGCTCCCGCATTGCGCGTGATTCCGGCCATGGCCGCAAGCGGGCTTGCCGCTTCCACCGAAAAGCGCATGCTCATGGGCACCATTGTCGGTCTGACCGTCATGACCCCGACCAAGGCTCAGGGGCAGGAGGCCATCGGGCTCGCCTTTGAGGAAATCAATCGGCTGATCGGCATTTTCAGCCGCTTCGATGCCGGCACCGCAGTGTCGGCCTTGAACAGCAACGGCCGTCTCTCCGGATCTCCGCAGGAGCTGCTGCGAGTTCTGGATCACGGAGCAGCATTGCATCGGCAGTCAGGCGGGCGTTTCGACATGACCATCGCTCCGGTCGTCAAGCTCATGGAACGCGCCAACGGACGCCCAGATCCCAAGGATCTCAAAGAAGCCCTGGCTCTGGTCGATTCCACCCGCCTCTCGCGACGCGGCGCCGACCTCAAGTTTACCCTGACCGGCATGGAGACGACTCTCGACGGCATCGCCAAGGGGTTCATCGCCGACAGTGCCGCGGAAGTTCTGAAGAACGCTGGCGTCACCCATTTCATGGTCGATGCCGGCGGTGACATCCGGGTTAACGGTTCGCCCAAGGGCGACGACCGCCCCTGGCGCATCGCCATCGAGGATCCGGACAAGCACGGCGATTACCCTGCCGTGATCGAACTGCGTTCCGGCGCGGTGGCCACTTCCGGCGGGTACGAAGTCTATTTCGACCAATCCCGCAAATCGACGCACCTGATCAATCCCGCGACGGGCGATTCGCCGCAGTACATAAAGAGCGTCAGCGTCCAGGCTCCCACGGTCATGCAGGCCGACGGTCTGGCCACGGCGCTGAGCCTCATGTCTCCGCGCGAGGCGCTGCGGCTGACATCTTCCTTGTCCGGACATTCCTGCCTCCTGGTCACTTCGACCGGCGCGCGATTGTCATCGTCCAACTGGGGATAGATTCCCCCTGATCTCTTGTTTTTCGTACAGGAAAGCCGGCAGCAATGTCGGCTTTTCTGTTTTGGAGCCGCGTGCGGGCGCATTTCGGTTGCAGTGTTTTCATCCCTTTATTCCGCACTCTTTTCCCTTTATGGTCTTTCATGCGCAGCCGGGTTGGGCGACAACTGATCATGGAGCGGCAATCCGGAATGCGTGTCGCTGTTACGAAACGCAAGTGGGGGATGCATATGATGCGCCGGAGTATTCGCATAGTGCTGGGGCTGGTACTGACCGCGGCGATTGTCATGGCGCTGCTTTTGTTCACCGTCGATCCCAATGATTTCAAGCCGCAGATCATCAAGGCGGTGCGCGACAACACGGGACGGGAACTGGTCATTTCCGGCGATCTGGGTCTTGAGTTGTTTCCCCATCTCCACGTTTCCACCGGCACTCTCGAACTGGGCAACAGGCAAGGTTTCAGCGGACCTTTTCTGACCTTGCGCAGCGCGAATTTGAAAGCGAGGCTTCTGCCGCTGCTTGCCTCGCGCCTGGATGTCGTGGCCATAGAAATCGAAGGCTTGTCCCTGTTCCTGGACCGTGACGCCTCGGGACAGGGCAACTGGATGGATCTTGCCGCCGCTCCGCGACAGAAAGCTGAGTCGGGGAGCGCGTCGCCCCTGAAGCGCGACCGTCGAGTGCCGGTCTTGGCCGGCCTCATCGTGGATGGGCTGGAGATTTCCGATGCCCGGATTGTCTGGAACGATCTGCGCAGCGGCGAAAACTTCGAGGTCAGCGGCATCAGCCTTGATGTGTCCGACTTCGCTTTCGGAAAGCCCTTCGATGTCGATACCCATGCCCAAGCTTCTCGCGGAGGCGTGACGGGCGAGCTTGATTTTTCCACCCGTGCGGTATTGGAACTCGAGCGCCTGACCCTTGAAAATCTGGACATGAAGGCAGTCCTGAGTGGAAACGCCCTGCCCGGCAGTCCGGAGACAGTGACGCTGTCCGCGGACCATCTGGCCACCGACGGGCGCATAGATAACGGGCGCATGCGGGGTTTGGGGCTTGATATACGGTTTTCGGCGCAAAAGAACGCGTCTTCGGAACTGGGCGGCGTTGTTGAGGCCGGGAGCTTCAATCCGAAGGACGCGTGCAGGCGTTTGGGCTTGTCCCTTCCGCGTTTCAAAGATCCGCTGGCCTTGGAGAGCGTGGCATTCACCTGCGCGTGGTCCGTCAGCGGGGAGCGGCTCGACGTTTCGGATGTGCTGCTCGCGGTGGACGACTCCTCGATCAAAGGCGGGGTCACGGTGCGCGGGTCAGCCGACCCGTTTGTTGACCTCGATCTTCACCTGGATGCCGTGAACCTGGACCGCTACCGCATCCTTCCCGAAGCCGGTGATCCGCAGCCCGCGTCCGGCGTCTCCGACAATGCGTTTCATCTGCCTGTCGCGCTGATGCGCACTCTCAATTTCAACGCGACCATGGCGGCGGATTCTCTGGCTGTGAGCAATCTGGACCTTTCCGACACGCATCTTTCCATCACGGCTCGGGACGGGCTGTTCAGCTTTCGGGATATCGCCTCGAAGCTCTACAACGGGCGACTCTACGGATCGGCGTCACTCGATGTCCGCTCGAATATCCCCGCCTATTCCTGGGATCATGCCCTCGACGGACTGGAGCTTGGCCCGTTCCTGCTCGCCCTGCATGGCCGGGAAAGTCTTTCCGGGACGATGCGCAGCTCGGCGTCCCTCACGACTTTCGGAATGACCGAGAGGGAGTTGAGGCGCAATCTCAATGGAAAGCTGGATTTCAAGGTCGCGGACGGCGCCATCAGCGGCACCAACGTTTCACAGCTGCTCCGAGATGGTATTCGCAAGCTCAAAGGGCAATCTCCAGGCCCGGTCGAGGCCCCCCGGACGCTGTTCTCCGTGCTTTCGGCCAGCGGGACGGTCACTTCAGGCGTGGAAACGACTCCCGACCTGTATCTGCTCGCTCCCCGGTTTCGCGTCATTGGCAGTGGACAGACGGATTTGGTTACCGAAGTCCTTGATTTCAGGCTCGTGATCGAGCTTGAAGGAAGTCAGGGCCGTTTCGATGAAGGTGCGTTGGGGCTCGGCAGCGTCCCGGTCAGAGTGAGCGGTCCGGTGCGTGAGCCAACCATCAGCCCGGACATGGACGCCATTTTGCGGGATCTGGGGTTGCGCGGAGGGCAGGCCGTGCAGGACGTTCTGAAAGGCGTGGGCTCGGGCTTGAACAAAGGCGTGGAAGGTTTGAAGAATCTTTTCAAGTAAGATGCCGCGTCACAAATTGAAACCCGAAAGGCTGCGGCCTTTCGGGTTTCAAGCGCCAGTCCTTCGCGGGCCGGGATCTGGTGCGGACAGGGTTATTCAACGTCCCACTGCACGCCCTGGGCCGTATCCTGGATGGTGATGCCCAGAGTGAGCAGTTCGTCGCGGATGGCGTCCGAACGGGCAAAGTCTTTGGCCGCGCGGGCCTCCTGGCGCTCATCCAGCTTGGCTTTGATCAGCGCCGTGTCGATTTTTTTGCGCAGCACCCGGCTTTCCTTGAGCTGTGCAAGAAAATCGCCGCTGGGCATGAGAAAAAGACCCAGTACCTCTCCCCACCGTTCGAAGAGCTTGAGGGCGTGGCGGACCATGTCCCGGCCCTGCTCGGATTTCTTGAGGGCCTTGTCTTCGAGAATGCGGTTGACGATCTTCATCAGCACGAAGATATGCCCCAGGGCTGCGGCCGTGTTCATGTCATCGGCCATGGACTCGTCCCATTTGGCCTCAAGGGCGGTGGCCTCGACCACGATTTCCGCCGGCAGGGGGGTGGCGGTCCATTTGGCGCCGGCCACATGCGCCTCGGCGGCGGCCTTGGTCAGGTAGATGCGCTTCAAGGCGCGTTCCGACTCTTCGAGGGCGTCGGCGGTGTAGTCCAGGGGGCTGCGGTAGTGCTTGGTGATCAGGAAGAAGCGCAGCACCTCGGGCAGATAATTGGCCAGGATGTCGCGAATGGTCACAAAATTATTGAGCGATTTCGACATTTTCTCCGAATTGATCTGCACAAAGCCATTGTGCACCCAGTAGCGCACGAATTGCTTGTCGGTGGCCGCCTCGGTCTGGGCGCGTTCGTTTTCGTGGTGCGGGAAGGCCAGATCCTGGCCGCCGCCATGGATGTCGAAGGGCAGGGGCAGGTAGCGTTCGCTCATGGCCGAACATTCGATGTGCCATCCCGGCCGTCCCGGCCCCCAGGGGCTGGGCCAGGACGGCTCGCCGGGCTTGGCGCCCTTCCACAGGGCGAAGTCGAGGGGATCCTCTTTTTCGTCACCTGGCTCGATGCGTGCGCCGGACATGAGTTCTTCGATGTTGCGGCCGGAGAGCTTGCCGTAATCGCCGTAGGAACGGACCCTGAAATAGACGTCGCCGCTGGGTGTGGAATAGGCGTGGCCTTTGCCGATGAGGTTTTCGCAGAGTTCGATCATCTCCTTGATGTGCTCGGTGGCCTTGGGCTCGATGTCGGCCCGCAGGATGCCCAGGCGGTCCATGTCGGCGTAGAAGGCGTCGATGTAGGTGCGGGCGATGGATTCGAAATCCGTTCCTTCGCGGTTGGCGCGATTTATGATCTTGTCGTCCACGTCGGTGAAGTTGCGTACGAAGGTGACCTGCATGCCGATGTAGCGCAGGTAGCGGACCAGAACGTCGAAGACCACGGCGGAGCGCGCGTGTCCGATATGACAGTAGTCGTAGGCCGTGATGCCGCAGACGTACATGGAAACATGGCCGGGTTTGAGCGGGACGAATTCTTCTTTTTTCCTGGTGAGGCTGTTGTAGATCTGCATGCTCATTCCTTGTGGTTGCAATGGGAAAATATGTTCAGCACCGTTCGGGCGCGTTTCCTGATCAGTTCGACGGGCAGAAGTGTGAGCAGGGTCGCCAGTTCCGGGCCGTTGTCGCTGCCGGTCAGTGCAAGACGGATGGGATGGTAAAGCCCTCGGCCCTTGGCTTCGGCCTGTTCACTTGTCAGGCGCAACACCTCGTTCACGGAGTCCTTTTGCAGCCGCGCTTCCGGTTCGTGCGCGGACAGGGCATGGTCGAGGGCGTCGAGAACGGGCAGGTTTGAAGCCAATTCATGCAGAGCCTGAGGGGTGAAGCTGGTCTCTGTTCGCGTAAAAAGAGGCAGCAGGCCGCGCAGCTCCTGCAAATTCGCCGCGTTTTCGCGCAGGCTGGCCAGTATCTTCTGACGAATTTCCGGAGCGAGTTCGTGCCACGCGTCGTCTGCGGGCAGGGTTTCGGCAAGAGCGCCGTCCTGTCTGACGAAATCGGCCGCGCGGAAAAAGCGCGCGCTCAAGGCCTTCATCTCATCGAGGTTCATGATCGCGCTGCCACGGCCCAGGGCAAAGGGGTTGAAGGCCTCGGCCATCTCGCCGAGGCCTGGGAAAATCTTCTTGGTCGGCATGGCGCCGGACAGCGAGGCCAGATACTGGACCACGGCCAGCGGTTCAAGGTCCATCTGCATGCACTGGGGGATGCTCAGGGCTCCGCTGCGCTTGGAGAGTTTCTTGCCTTCGGGGTCCACGAGCAGACCATGGTGCGCAAAGGCCGGGGCGGTCAGGCCCAGGGCCTCATACAGCAGAATCTGGCGGGCCGTGTTGGTCAGATGGTCCTCGCCGCGCAGCACCAGATTGACGCCCATGTCCGCGTCATCGACGACCACGGCCAGATTGTAGCTTGGCCATCCGCTTGAGCGCAGCAGCACGAAATCCCCGAACGCCCCCGCCGGAATGGATACTTGGCCCTTGATGAGGTCGGTGAAGGCGACGTCCGCCTTTTCGGGCAGACGGAAACGGATGGCGTGGGGCTCGCCGCGACGCAGACGCTCGGCGCGTTCTTGGGGGGTCATGCGCGCGCAGCGTCCCTCGTAGCGCGGGGGAAGATTCCGGGCGGCCATTTCCCTGCGGTCCCGGTCCAGTTCGGCGTCGGTGCAGAAGCAGGGATAGGCCCGGTCTTCGGCCATGAGCCTGTCCACTGTCTGCCGGTAGAGGGGCAGGCGCAGGCTCTGGTGGCGCGCCGGTTCGTCGGGGGCCAGGCCCAGCCAGGACAGGGACCACAGAATGGCGGCTTCGGCGGCGAAGGTGGAGCGTTCCTGATCCGTATCCTCAAGGCGCAGCAGGAACTTGCCGCCGCTTTGTCTGGCCAGGAGATAGTTCAGGATGGCCGTGCGCGCGTTGCCCAGGTGCAGGACTCCGGTGGGGCTGGGGGCGAAGCGGGTGACGAAGGGGCCGCCGGTCTTGAAGTTGGTCATGCCGCGTTCCTTGTCGCCGTGACCACGGCCACCGCCTTGATGCCTTCCTTGCGCCCGGTGAAGCCCAGGTGCTCCTCCGTGGTCGCCTTGACGTTGACCTGTGCGTCGCACAGTTCGAGCAGGCGCGCCACGTTGCCGCGAATGGCCGCCTTGTGCGGGGTGAGGCGCGGGGTCTGGGCGATGATGGTCAGGTCGACGTGCGTGATCACAAGCCCCTGGTCGCGCGCCTTGTCCATGACCTCCGACAGCAGGATGGCGGAGGAGATGTTGTCGAACCTGTCGTCGTTGTCCGGAAAATGTTCGCCGATGTCTCCCTGGCCCAGACAGCCGAGGATGGCGTCGCAGAGGGCGTGCAGGAGCACGTCGCCGTCGGAGTGCGCCTTGACGAAGGGGGCCCCGGCAATGGGCATCCCGCCCAGGACCATGGGTCGGTTGCCGCCGAATGCGTGCACGTCGTAGCCGAATCCGGTGCAGGGCACGGGCTGGGAAGCGGGGGGGGTAAGCACGCGCAGGTCCTCCGGGGTTGTGATCTTCAGATTGGAGATTTCGCCGGGGACGATCCGCACGCCGTGCCCGGCGCGTTCGATCATGCCTGCGTCGTCCGTGACGATCCAGTCGTCCTCAAGGGCCTGGTCGTGGACCCGGCGCAGCAGGCCGGTGGGAAAAAGCTGCGGGGTCTGGACCGCACGCAGGGTTTCTCGCGGAAGCGTGGCCAGGACGCGGTCGTTTTCGATCTGCTTGATCGTATCCGTGACCAGGATGGCGGGGACGACTCCACCGACTTCGTCCGTCAGCCGCTCCAGAAGCGAGCGCACCAGGGCGGGCGTGAAAAAGGGGCGCGCGCTGTCGTGCACCAGCACCCGGTCGCAATCCCGGGGCAGGGCGGCCAGGCCCATGCGCACGGAATCCTGCCTTCTGTCCCCGCCGCAGACAGTCAGGATGCGCACGCCCGGGTCGGCGATGTCTTTGAGGGTTTCGATTTCCGCGTTGCGCCGGTCCAGTTCCTGGGCCGGAAAAACGAGGACCACGCCCGCAAGCTCGGGTATTGCGGACATGGTCAGGACGCTGCGCCAATAGAGGGGATGTCCCTCATGGTGCAGAAACTGTTTGCGCGTGCCGCCCGTGGCCGGGGCCAGACGCGAACCCTGGCCCGCGGCCAGGATTATGGTCCAGAGTGAGTGTGTCATTGTCAAAAAATACGGAGCCGGACGATAAGCCGGATTCTGTGCCCGTCGCCGGGCGGCTGTCATTCCTCTAGGGCGGCGGTTGCCCGCCGTCTCCAGCAACCTACCCGAAGGGTCGTGACCGGGCCGGTCACCTTCCTATTTGGTCTTGCACCGGATGGGGTTTACCGAGCTTGCCGCGTCACCGCGACAACTGGTGGGCTCTTACCCCGCCTTTTCACCCTTACCCGGACGAGTCCGGGCGGTTTGTTTCTGTGGCACTATCCCGGGGTCGCCCCCGCTGGACGTTATCCAGCATCCTGCCCTGTGGTGTCCGGACTTTCCTCTCCCGGCCTTGCGGCCGGCAGCGACAGCCTGTCCGGCTCCGCAAAAAATCAATCATTGCCCGAGAAATGACGCTCCCAGAAAATGATGCGCAGACAATTGGGGCAGCTCAAGATCTGCTCGCCCTTCTGCAGGTCGATGAAGGCCTGGGGCGGGATGACCACATGGCAGCCCTGGCATACGCCTTCGCTGACCGGCACGATGACCGGATTGGGGATGCGGTCGCGGATGAAGTTGTAACGGGTCAGGATGGGAGCGGGAACGGCCTCGGAAGCCTTCTTCTTTTCCTTGTCCAGCACGTCGATGCGCGCGCGCTTTTCCGCCAGTTCCTGGTCCAGGGTGGACTGCTGGGCGGTGATGGTCGCTTCGAGTTCGTTGATGTCGTTCTGCAGGGCGTCCTTGCGGCCTTCAAGATCGGACAGGTCGGCCAGAAGATTGGCGCGCTCCTCCTCGCGGGAGCGGTTCATCTTCTCCATGGTGTCCATCTCGCGCATCATGGCGTGATATTCCTTGGTGTTCTCCACCATCATGAGCTTGTTCTTGCTCTTCTTGACCTTCTGCGTGTCGTTTTCGATCTCGTTTTCAAGCCGGTTCTTCTGTTCCATCAGAACATCGACTTTTTCCTGGATCACGGCCTGCTGCTGTTTGAGGTAGGCCTGTTTTTCCTGTAGGCTTTGCAGCTGCTTGGGCGCGTCTTCGAGGATGCGCTGCAGGGTGATCATTTCCGAATCCACTTTCTGCAGCACGACAAGCTGCTCGATCTGTTCCATATAAATACTCAAGGTAGCATCCTCCTCAAAAACGTATCAATTTTCCGGGTTTTCCCGGGAAGAATCAGGCAAAGGGATTGCGCCCGGCCAGAAAGACGACCCGGATTCCCTGGGGGGAGAGATCGCGGTCCAGGCTTTCGCTCCAGGTGCGCATCATGGTCTCTTCAAGACAAAAATGTCCGGCATCGATGGTCAGGCCAAGATCCTGCACGGCCTGGGCCTGGTGGTATTTGACATCGCCGGTCAGATAGACGTCCGCGCCTCCGGCAAAGGCGACGGGCCCCAGGTCGGCCCCCGATCCGGGGCAATAGGCCACTCGCCTGACGGTTTCCGGAGTCCGGCCGACAGTGCGCGAGAGGGGCAGACCGAGGGCTTCCAGGTCGCTTGAAAATTCATGCCAGGACGTGGGTGCCGGCAGCGCCGCGATGCACCCGAACCCGTACTCCCGGACCGGCGCGGCCAGGGCGATTTCCTGCCAGGATGCCTCGGCGCCCAGCCTGGCCTTGAACGCTGCGCTTTCATCCGGCCACAGGAGGTACTCCCTCGTGTCTCCGTCGCGGCGCGCGAGGGAGCCGGAAAATTCCCGGACGTTTTCCCACGCGAGAGGATCGGTCAGGCGGATGAGCGCCGGTGTTTCGCGGCGGGTCACTTCGAGAATGCGCATGTCCCGCATCCCCAGGGCGCGACCCAGCCAGTTGACTGGTCCGTCCGGGTTGGCGTCCAGGGAGGTGTGCGCGCTGTAGAGCCACAGGGACGCGCCCAAGGCCAGCCTCAGGACCTCGTGAAAGTCGTCCAGGCGGCTCGGCAGACGGGGCGAGAGGCTCAATGGGTGGTGGCAGAGCAGAAAATCCGCCCCACGCTCCACCGCCTGGCGTACCGTCTCGAGGCTGGGGTCCAGGGCCACGCACACGGTTTTCACCTCCGACGCGGCGGAAGCGATCTGAACGCCGCATTTGTCCCATGACGCTGCCAGCCGTGGCGGCGCCGTGGACTCAATGCGGGAGATCAGGGTCGAAGGGTGCATGGAACTCCGTAAATAGGGGCGCATTGTGCCGTCCGACGGGCCGGGTGGGCATGTCCGCCGGACAGGTAAAGTTGCAAATCTAGTAACCCGTCCCCATGATGTCAATCCGGGGGCACAACGAAAAAGGCTCAGGCCTTGCGTGGCCGGAGCCTTGAATGTTACCTGTGTTTCATGGCCGGGCGTGCGACGGGAAGACGATTGCGCCTGTCCGGATTGAAACGGCGAGCCCGGGTCTGGCCATGAAAACCACCGCATCCGGGAGCGGAATCTTGAGCACAGGGCGGCGAGGAAGTCAACGCCTCTTGGAAGGAGGAAGGCCCTTCCTTGACGTGAAGTTCCTTTCCTGCTCGCGTGAAGCTGCATCTGGCGGCAGACTTTCTGCTGGCGGACAGCATTGGACAACCGCCGCGTTTATAGCCACAATTCGGTCCTGGCCGGCTCTGATCGGGCAAACCCCAAACCGTTGGAGGATACACATGAGATTCATGCTGACCATGGCCCTTGTCGCCGTGTCGATGCTCGTGGCCGGATGTTCCGGTGAACCGTCGGAAGCCGACATCAAGGCCGCTTTCGAGAAGGACATGGCCAAGACCGCGCAAAGCCTCGACGATGCCGGAAAGATGTTCGGCGGAGTGGGAAAGGCGCTGACGGATTCCCTGGGCAAGACGGAACTGCACGCCGTCAAGAAGATCGGCTGCGCCCAGGCCAAGGACGCCCCGGGATTCGTTTGCGACGTCGAGGTCGACATGACCGTTCCCCTGACCGGGCGCTCCAAGGAGATGGCCACGGCGCGCTTCGTGAAGGGCCCCGAAGGCTGGGTTGTGGTCAAGTAGGTACGGTTGGCCGCTCCCTGGTTCGGCCTTCTTGTCCGATTCCTGATTTTGATGACGTGGCTTGAATCATGTGTCAGTATGCGCGAACACACACCCTGACGATGTCCGCAGGCGCAAGGCAATGAACACGAGAATCAGGAATTTTTACATCGAATGGCTGATTTACGGCGTCTGCTCGGTCTTCCTCGGCGGCCTGCTCTTCGCCATTGCCTACCGTGAACACCGGCACATCAGCGAGCGTGAGAAAGAACGCCTCCTGGCCGTGTCCTCCATCACGGACTACATGCTCACGCAGCAGTTTGAACGGATAGCCGTGACCCTTGGCGGCATGCTGCTAAGCATGACTCCGGGATGGGAGCTGCGGCCGGATGCGGGCTTCATCGTTTCCGAGCGCCTCAAAACGCTGTCCAGCGCCATGAACAGCGTACGTTCCATTTCGATCATCGATGCTTCGGGCCGGATCGTTTTTTCCAATCTAGACGCGCTGGTCGGGCAGGACGCTTCGCATCGGGACTATTTTCTTGTACCGCAAAAAAATCCAGAAAACGAGACGCTGTATGTCAGCCCTCCGTTTCGCACCGCCACCAACATCTGGACCATGAATCTGACCCGCATCATCACGGGCCGGGATGGAGAGTTCTCGGGCGTGATCTCCGCAGCCCTCGATGCCCAGTTTTTCGCCTCTCTTTTCAATGCGGTCCGATACGCCCCCTCCACATGGGCCAGGCTTGTCCACGGGGCGGGCAAAGTTTTCATCTGGCAGCCTGGAAACGACGAGATGGCGGGGCTTGACCTGTCCGTACCCGAGACCTTCTTCTCCAGTCATCTGCGCAGCGGGGAACGCAGTTCGTTTTTCAAAGGAATAAGCTACTCCGCCAACGAACAGTCCATGCTCATGCTGCGAACCATGCGCCCCGAAGGGTTGCACATGGATCACCCCGTCGTCATCGGAATCGGACGCGGCACGGCGGCCATTTTCGCGGACTGGAGAAGGTCCGTGAAAATTTATGCCCTGTTCTACCTGATCGTCTTTGTCGTCGGTTCCGCGTGGCTGCTGGTGACCCAGCGCTGGTGGCGAAAGGCCGAGCATGAAGTCATTCGGGTCGGCGCGCAGCTCAAGTCATTGCGGACGGAACTTGAGAGCTTTTTTTCCATCGCTCCCGACATGATGGGCATCGCCGATCCATCCGGCAGATGCGTAAAGGTCAACCCCGCCTGGAAAAAACTGATGGGTTACGACAGCGGGGAACTTGAGGGCACCCGGT
Organism: Pseudomonadota bacterium; assembly: GCA_023393525.1. Taxonomy (GTDB): domain Bacteria; phylum Desulfobacterota; class Desulfovibrionia; order Desulfovibrionales; family Desulfomicrobiaceae; genus Desulfomicrobium. The sequence goes on from JAEWKZ010000108.1 coordinate 18,988, forward strand.
ATTCCGATCTATGTCATCCGGAAGACAAGTCTGCTGCTGTTTCCCTGGTCGCGGACATGCGAGCCGGACAGTCCGCCTCCGGCTTCGTGGCCCGCTTCCGTCACAAGAACGGGAGCTACCGCTTTCTGGAATGGTCGCTGGCCGCCCATGACGGATTGATATTTTTGGCAGCGCACGACATCACCGCCCGCCGGGAAGCGGAAATGCATCTGCACAATCTTGCCTATTACGACCGCCTGACCAGCCTTCCCAACAGAACCCTCTTTTTCGACCGCTTTGCGCAGGCCCTTTCCAGGGCCAAGCGCGGCCAGAAACACCTCGGAATCCTCTTTGTCGATCTGGACGGATTCAAGGTCGTCAATGACAAGTTCGGGCATGAATCGGGAGACATCGTGCTTAGGACCGTGGCCGAGCGTTTCTTGTCGATTGTGCGGACCACGGATACCGTGGCGAGAATGGGTGGGGACGAGTTCGTCGTTATTCTGAGCGAGATAGACGATCAGGTCGGGGCTGTCCGCGTGGCCCAGAAGATTCTCTCCGCTGTCGCCACCGAGATACCCCTTTCCCCGACGACCGCCTGCCAGGTCGGGGCGAGCATCGGCATCAGCATCTATCCTCAGCATGGCACGACCAGGGACGATCTGCTCATGGCCGCGGACATGGCCATGTACCGGAGCAAGAAAAAAGGGAAGAATCGTTACGAGGTAGCGGGCGAGTCTTCTTTGGACGAGACGATCGTGCTGGATGAAGCCTATCTGGTCGGGATACGGGAGATCGACGACCAGCATGCCGAAATGGCTTCCCTGATCAAGCGTCTGGGCACGATAAGCGGCGAAGCGTCGGACGACCAGGTCATCGCCGAGTGCCTACTGCGGGAACTGTCCGCCTTCACCGAATATCACTTCGCCAGCGAGCACAGGCTCATGCGGCAGTTCTCCTATCCGTCCATATACGAACACGATCAGGCCCATGCCCGGCTTCTGTCCGAGCTTGAGCGGATCAAGCTGGAAGAATTGAAGTCCGGTGACGAATTCCTGTTCGCCTACATGCGCAAATGGCTTCTGGAGCACATCCTGGAGTACGACAAACCCTTGGCCCAATTCCTGCGGCAAAACAACGCGTCCGCCTGAGAGCGCGCAGAGAGCCTGAACCTGCGTCCACATCGCCTGCCCATTGTTCCTTCATGATCGGACGCGCACCGGCCTCCTTGCGGCTGGCGCGCGTCCTGTCCGTCAATTCCCGTTCCCTTGCGGATGCTTTTTTTCCTCCTCGCGGGCCGGAGTCCCCGGAATCCACCAGCGCAGGGTTTTCCTCGTTTCCGAGGCCGTGGCCTGCCGCGTGCGGTACATGGAGTAGAGCATGGAACTGCCGATCAGGGCGGCCGTGGCCATGAGCGCCATTTCCGTCGAGATGACCTTGGTCCCGAAATACGTGTTCACGGTCATCTTGGCTCCCACCAGGATGAGCACGAAGGAGAGGCCGTATTTGAGGTAGTGGAAGCGGTGGATCACCCCGGCCAGGGCGAAATACAGGGCCCGCAGGCCCAGAATGGCGAACACGTTGGAAGAGTAGACGATGAACGTGTCCTTGCTGATGGCCAGGATGGCGGGGATGGAATCGATGGCGAAGATGACGTCCGAGACCTCGACGATGACCAGGACCATGAAGAGCGGCGTCATGTACAAGAGCCCGTCGCGCCGGACCCAGAATTTCTCGCCCTCGAAGTCTTCGGTGACCCGGAAGTGGCTGCGCATGAAGCGGGCGATGCGGTTGCGCGAAAGGTCCGGTTCCTGGTTGATGGTGACGAGCATCTTGATGCCCGAGGCGATGAGCAGGACGCCGAACACGTAGAGCAGCCAGTGGAAGGTCGCGATGGCGCTGGCTCCGGCGATGATCAAGGTGGCTCGCATGGCCAGGGCGCCGAGGATGCCCCAGAAGAGGATCCGACGCTGGTTGGCCTTTGAGACCGAAAAGTGCAGAAAGATGAGCAGGAAAACAAAGATGTTGTCCACGCTCAGGCTTTTCTCGATGAAATACCCCGTCAGAAATTCGAGCCCGGCCTGGGAACCCTCGAAATAAAACACCCCCGCCCCGAACATGAGCGCCAGCAGCACGTAGCCCAGACTGACCCAAAGGGCCGTGCCGACGCTCATGTCCTTGTTCCTGCGCTGCACCACGCCAAGATCGACGAGCAGGAGCGCGAAAATGAAAACGTGAAATCCTATCCACAGCAGCACTGTGTTCATAACTTTCTCCAACGTCCGTTCATGGACAAGGGGCGCACGCAGACGCCCGTGGTTGCGGTATTGGTGATTGGGAAAGGCGGTTCAACGAAACGACCTCTGACACCGCCAGGAGGGCGGGGCGAGTCGCTGGACGGGAAACGAGGGTGGTTCGGCCATGGCCGGCGACCCATGGCGTGGGCGGGGGGAGAGAACAATTTCATGGAACCTCCGGAAGTTGGCCGGAGGCCAATAAAAAAGACCTCCAGCATGGTTGTCATGCTGAAGGTCTTGCTCATCGGCTTCATCCGACGACAAGGCCAAGCGCCTGGGCGCCAGTGATGTTGACCTTGTCTCGAGGAGCTACTCCCCTTCAAAAAATAAAAATACAGATTGTCCGCCAGTTTCGTCAAGACTGAATTTTCAGGTCCCAGAGCATGAACAGTCGCGAAAGATTCAAGCGGCCAGGCGTCATTCCCTCGAAAGCGGGCACTGTCGGGCAATGGCGCGAAACCCTGCTTCTTGGACAGAGACAAGAATATCGACCTTCTTTTTCTGGAATCTGACGATATTGCGCAGTCTGGTGTGAACGTTATGCAACGTGTTACTGAGTTCTGAGCCTCGTTTTCTGTAGTATGGTGTTCGATTTTGATGTTCATACGTTTTTGTATGGTGAAAGTCAGAGCCAAAGTTGTCGCGCGAGTACGTATTTAGTTATGTTTCGAGATTATTTCGTACCATTTTAGTACAGTATTATTTTTTTGTTTTGAAAAGTTTTGTGATGCGTCGATTTATAGTGAATCGATAATGTCTATTGGACATGAATGAACATATGAGAATATCATTTGTAATTATTTGCGGTTCTCTGGTGGAGGCTTTGTGGAGCTGTACTTTTTTTGTCCGCTGAAACGTGATGTTTTTCGTACAGATCGATGGGAGGCCTCGGGTTGCGAATCCGTGACCCTTGACCATGAGGGGATCAGACATCTGCGCGGCACGGTCACGGCGACATGTCCGTTGTGTGGGGGAGCGCATGTCTACCAGCCTGACGAGTTGCCCTGTCCGCTGGTGGCCGGTGTTGAAAAGTCGAAGGAATTGTAACGTCAAAGGGGGAGCGTGATGACTCGTGGAGTGAGGAATGTCTTTGCCACGACTGCGGGAATCGTGGCTGTGGGCGCAGTGATCGGGGTGGTCGCCGCATTTTTGCAGAAATCCGGCAATCCGGCGAACATGGCGATCTGCGTGGCCTGTTTCGGGCGCGACATCGCGGGTTCCATTGGCCTGCATCGCGCCGCCGTGGTGCAGTACCTACGCCCCGAGATCATCGGCTTTGTGCTCGGTTCATTCGCGGCGGCCCTGGCCTTCAGGGAATTCAAGCCCACCGGCGGCTCGGCTCCGCTGGCGCGTTTTGTTCTGGGCATGATCGCCATGATCGGCGCGCTGGTTTTCCTGGGTTGCCCCTGGCGGGTGATTCTGCGACTGGCCGGCGGTGACGGCAACGCCCTGTTCGGACTCCTGGGCCTTGTCGCCGGCGTCTGGATCGGGACGCTTTTCTTCAAGAACGGTTTCAATCTGGGTCGAGCCCAAGCCCAATCCACCGGAACGGGGCTGCTGCTGCCTCTGCTCATGCTTGGCCTTCTGGCCTTGCGGGTGCTGTTTCCCCCGGTGCCCGGAGAAGCCCAAAGCGGGGTGATCTGGTATTCCCTCAAGGGGCCCGGCGCCGCCTACGCGCCCCTGCTGCTTTCCCTGGGTGCAGGTCTGGGCATCGGCTTTCTGGCCCAGCGCAGCAGGTTCTGCACCATGGGCGCCATCCGCGACGTCGTGCTGTTCAATCAGTGGTATCTGATGTTCGGCTTTCTTGCGCTCCTGGTATCCGCCCTGATCGCCAACGTCCTGCTCGGCCAGTTCAATCCCGGCTTTGAAGGCCAGCCGGTGGCCCACACCATGTGGTTCTGGAATTTCGCGGGCATGCTTGTGGCCGGTCTGGCCTTCGCCTTGGCGGGCGGTTGTCCGGGCAGACAGCTCTTCATGTCCGGCGAGGGCAACAGCGACGCGGGCATCTTCGTATTGGGGTCATTGGCGGGCGCGGGGATCGCGCATAATTTCGGGCTGGCCAGCTCGCCCCAGGGCATCGGTCCTCACGGAGCGGAGGCGGTCGTCATCTGTCTGGCCGTGTTGATGTTCATCGGGTTCACAAATCGAAAATAGGGGATGTGGAGATGAAGCAGGAAGTGGACGCCAGAGGCTTGTCGTGCCCCCAGCCGGTGCTCATGGCCATGCAGGCCATGCGCAAAGGCTCCGGGGAAATTGAAGTGCTCGTGGACAACGAGGCCAGCCGGGAAAACGTTTCCCGCGCCGCGCAGAGCCAGGGCTGGAGCGTGGTCGTGGACGAGCTTGACGGAGGGGAGTTCAGATTGTCCCTGGCAAAGCCGTGAAGTGGCTGCGGGAACTTCTGTCCCGCAGGGCTTCTGCCGTTCGTGGCCTGTCTGAAAAGGGGATGCTCCTTTTTCCAAGTACGGGGGAGGTCATCCGGGCCGAGGATGCGCTGCGTCGGTCCGGCCTGGAGGTCGCCGTCAAAGGCCCTCCGCCGGACTTGCGTCAAGGGTGCGACATGGTGGTCGAATTTTCCCTGATACAGGAATTGCGCGTGCGGGAGGTGCTGGCGGAGAAGAATCTCAAGCCCTTGCAAGTCGCCGTGGCCCAGGATCACCTGCTTGAGCCCGTGTCGCTGTTTCAGTCCAAGGAACTGGGGTCGTATCTGATGGTTCGGGCCGCCAACATGAAGATCACCGTGGACCGCCGGGACCGGCGCATCGTCAACGTGTCCGGCGGCGGGTGCCCGGATGTGCCCTATCTGGCCGAGATGCTGGTGGGGCAGACCCTCGATGCGGCGCCCGAACCCCGCTCTTTGGGGCAGACCCTGTGCGGATACGCCCTGCAACTGGCTTTCGATGAGGCGCGGCGACAATGTCATGGTTGATTGTCGGAACGGTCCCCAGGGCTGATTTCGGCCTGATTTGGGGAGGCTACGCAGTCCGGGGGCGCACCGTGGAGATGTCCGGCGCTTGCGTCAATGTGGCCAGGGGAACTCCGGCGCTGATGGCTACGGCCTTTGTCGCCGCCCAGGCGCTCGGCATCGAGCCGCCCGAGGCGATGATCGTCGGAGACACCGGTTCGGGGGAGGGCAGTCGCGCTCTTTATGGGTATCTGGTGGAAAATCTTGACCGGGTCCGTCATGACGGGCTGACCTTTCACTACCTCATGCCCGATGTCGTCTGGCACAACAAGATCCTGTGGGGCCTGGAGGAACGCGCCGAGCCCCCCCTGCTGGTGGCTGACGCAGGGTTCATGTACGCGGCCAAGATGAGCGGCTATGCCGCGCACTATGACCTGTTCACGCCGGATGCCGGGGAGATGGCCTTCCTGGCCGACGAAACAGCGCCTCATCCCTTCTATACGAGGGGGTTCCTGCTGCAGGAGGAAACCATGATTCCGGAACTGATCGACGCGGCCTATGCCGGAGCGAATGCGGCTCGCCACCTCCTGGTCAAGGGACAAACGGATTATGTGGTCTCGGCAGGGCGCATCGTGTCCCGGTTGAGCCAGCCCGATACTCCGGCCATGGAACCCATTGGCGGAACCGGCGACACCTTGACCGGACTGGTCACGGCGCTGCTGGCCGCTGGAATGAACATGCCCGACGCGTGCCGCAAGGCCGCTTTGGCCAACCGTTATCTGGGGGTTCTGGCCGATCCCACGCCCGCATTCGGGGTTGCCGATCTGCTTCCCTTCATGCCCGAGGCGCTTGGTCTTGCCCTGCGCGATACATAGACGAACGCCGAGCCTCCCATTCCGGGCCTTCCGGCAGACGCGCCCCTGTCCGCTTTGCTCGCAGGAGGGCCCGGGTTTGCGGCTATGATCCTGTGGTCATCCTCCGTTCGCGTTTTTCCCGCCTTTTCGTTGTTCGGCAACGACCCTCCACATTCTTTTCCCGCCCACGGATGCCCATTTTTGGAGCCTGCCGTCTGTAGTCGGCGGCGCCTTGGCCGCGTGTTGCAGGTTTTGGGATGATTTTTCAGATGTTCCATGCACTGTGAAAAGGCTGCGGAAACGACCCGCGTCATTCCGTCGCGCCTGTGTCGATACGGGTCGGCGGGCCGATGTCCGTCAGGGGTGATTCAATTTTTTAGGATGGGGAGGATACGGTTTTTTCTTCAAGGAGACGACGGCTGCTTCAGGCTCAGGAGTGACGTAAGTATCATTACGTATCATTTTTTTGAATTAGTGCAATCAATTGCGTATTTTCATGTCCTTGTCTTGCTGTTACCTTGTTTTTTGAAAAGAAGATGGTATTTATTGATTTCATCGATGCCGAAAATATTTTCATTTAGTGCTTCTGTATTTATTATTCAAGTAAAATCTGTGTTTGATGTGTTCTGATAAATTTTCTAGTGCGTGATTTTTATTCGTGTATTCACGGGATAAGGAGTGTGGTTCGGAGGAGTGTCATGTCTTTTGTTCGTTGCCCTTCTTGTTGTGCGCATATTCATGCGACAGTGTTTTATTGCCCGAAATGCGGAAAGCCAAAGCCAAAAAATGGATGGAAAAAATCATGGAATTTTTTGTGCAGCTTTGCTGTCGCCGCGTTCATGCTGGTGATCATGAAAAATATTTATATATCTGTTTATACCCCGTAGCGTGGTAACGTGACATTTGCTCTCGATTGTTCAGCAGAAATTTTATGTTTTTTGTTTCGCGATGAGAATGTGAAGCCGGCATCATTCCTGTGGGTGTGGAACCCTGCATTTTTGAAAACAATCGGACGTTTTTTAGCCTGAGCGCGAATATGTATTGCGGCGTGCGCAGAGTAAGGTGTACGCTTTGTTATCATGTCAGGCCAAAATGTGCGCAGGTGCTGTCCGTCTTTTGCCGCTTCGGTTTTGGTGGCTTTCATTGCTCTTGCCTTTTTTTGTCCAGCCGGAAAATCGTGTGCCGGTGGTGCGCCGATTCTTGAGCTTTCGGAGGGGCATGATGTTTCAACCCTGGCCGGATATCTTGAGATACTCGAAGACCCTACGGCATCCTTGGGCATCGACGTGGTCCGCTCTCCGGAAATGGACGCGGCCTTCCGGCTCGTGACTTCCGACAGCCTGCGTCTGGGCTTCTCCGGTTCCCATTACTGGTTGCGCATAACCATCGCTTCGAACCCGACGTCTTCTGAGCAGCTCTGGTTTCTGGATCCGGGATGGTCCCATTTCAGCGAACTGCTCTTCCATGGTCCGGATGCCTCCGATCCGGGCCGTTTCGAGGTCGTGGATCGTGGACTGCCCGCCCGAGACCTGAAAGCGCAGCCCCTTCTTTTTCCGATCCGGCCAGCCGGAACGGCGACGTATTATCTCATGGTCGGCAGCGACCGCGCGCTGACCTTCACGCCCACGATCAAGGCCGAAGGAGCGGCGCTCATGAGCAATCTGCGCAAGAGCCTCGCGTTCGGCGCGGTAGCCGGGATAGTGCTGTCCATGTGCATCTACAATTTTTTGGCGTTTTTGAATGTGCGGGATTATTCCTACCTCTGGTTCGTTTGCATCCATTTCGGGACTCTGGTGTACTTTTTCTGCGGTCAGTGGACCCCGCTTTTCATGGGATCCTGCCGGAGCATCGTCGGCATGACGGCCATGAATCTGAGCGTGGCCGGCTGGTGCCTGTTCGTCCAGAGCTTCTTGGATACCAGGCAGCGCACACCCTGGGGGCACAAGGCGCTCGCGGTCATGGCCTGCCTGGCCGTGACGCTGGCGATCGTCGGGCTCTTCACGTCAGCGGAGAAGATTTCGATGCCCGCTCACGTGCTGGCTCTATGCGCCATGTTCCTCGGCTATGCGTCGAGCCTTCTCTCAAACTTTGGGGGCGTCCGTGCGGCGCGTCCGATGTGCGCGGTCTGGACGCTGACCCTGGGCCTGTTCCTGATTCACAGCCTCGCAGGCATCGGCCTGTTCAACTTTGGCGCTCCTGACTTTCCCGTTCTCATCCTGGCCGCGCAGGCCATGCTGATGTCCATCGTTCTGGCCTGGCGCACCAAAATTCAGCGCGAGGAACTGGTTTCGGCCCAGACCGAAACGCAGACCAAAAGCGCCTTCTTGGCCACCATGAGCCACGAGATACGGACTCCGATGACGGCCATCATGGGGTATGCCGAGTTGCTCCAAAACCTTGATCTGCCCGTTCAGGGCAGGCGTTACTTGCGCAATGTGCAAGTCGCTGCGGACCATCTTCTTGGGATCGTCAATGATATTCTGGATATGGCCAGGCTCGACGCGGGTCGGCTCGCCCTGGAGGAGAAGGACTTTTCCCTGGAACACGTGGTCGAGGATGTCATCCGCGTCTGTGCGCCCAAGGCAGGCGAGAACCACAACGAGCTGATCTGTGTGGTCGACGGGAAAATTCCCTCGTTGTTGTTCGGTGATCCTCTGCGCGTGCGGCAGATACTCCTGAACCTCGTGTCCAACGCCGTGAAGTTCACCAGGCACGGCGAGGTGCGCATCGAGGTGGGACGCGAGGAGATGGCCGGACCGGATGAAGGGGAGAGGTCTGGAATCCTCTTGCGCATGACCGTGAGCGACACCGGTATCGGCATCTCGCCCGAACAGCAGAAGCGCCTGTTCGAGTCTTTTTTCCAGGCCGATGATTCCATGGCCAGGAAGTTCGGCGGAACCGGCCTTGGCCTGAACATCAGCCGCAGCCTGGCGCGCTTGATGCGTGGCGATCTGAACGTGCTCAGCGACTTGGGAGAGGGTGCGGCCTTCACGGCCACCCTGAGGCTCGGCGTGTCTATGACGCAGCCTGGACGAACCTGTCCGGAGGTGCCTGAAGCCGCGCGGAACGCCCTGATTCTCGACGACAGCTCCCCGGCCGGAAAGGCTCTGGCCGACCTGGCGCGGGAGTTCGGGATTACGGCGGAGACGGCGGGGACGGCGGCCGAGGCCCGGGATTTGGTGCGCGGCGCTGGCGGACGGTACGGCCTCGTCTTTGTGGATTTGGAAATGCCGGACATGGATGGCCTTGAGGCCGCGCGGATGCTGCGCGGAGCAGGTCTGGAGGCCGATGTCCCGATCATTCTTCTCGAACCGGCGGGATACGCCAAGGCCCAGGAGTTCGAATGTGGACGGACCGGTATCCGGGCCGTTCTCTTCAAGCCGGCATCGCGCAGTTCGTTCCGCGAGGCCGTGGACGAAGCCTTTCGGGCGCAGGAACCGGTCGAACAGTCTGCGATAGCGGGAGCCGATCCGAATGCGCAGGCGTGCCGCGGGAAACGCATTCTGGTCGTTGACGACAACGAATTCAATCTCGACGTGCTGGAAACCGTTCTGACCATGGCCGGACTGGACGTGACCACAGCCTCGAGCGGTCCCGGCGCACTTGAGGCCCTGTCCGCCGGTCCGGCCTGCGACGCCGTGCTCATGGATGTGCAGATGCCGGGCATGGACGGGTACGAGGCCACGCGTCGCATCCGGGTCGATCCGCGCTGGAAGGGGCTGCCCGTGCTGGCCGTCACCGCCAACCTTGTGACGGGCGAACGGGAAAGATGCGTCGAAGCGGGCATGAATGGTTTTTTGACCAAGCCCGTGGATACCTTGGCTCTCTTCGAGGCCCTGGCGCGTTGTTTTCGCGGCGTTGACGGGAATCGATCGTGACTTGCCGCCAAGCATTTTTCGAGGACAGATCGGTTTTCGCAAGGAATATCCGGTGACAACCCAATTTTTGGAGGTTACTTATGTCGGTTGAAACCGCGACACTTGATGTCGGCGAGGCGTTGCAGAGATTCAGTGGAAACAGGCAGATACTGGTGCGGCTGTTGCTGCGGTTCCTGGAGCTCAATGCCGCCGTGGAGCAGAAAGCCCGCGAGGTCCTTGACACCGGAAAGAGCGAGGAGGTCGCCATGTTTTTCCATGCCCTCAAGGGCGGCGCGGCGAATCTCTCAGCGAAAAGGCTGGCGGAAAAATGCGCGCAGCTCGAAACCCTCGCCAAGGCGGGCGATGTCGAGGGCGTGAAATCGGAATTTCAAAATTTTATCAATCTTTTCGAAGAATTGCGTATATCCGTGGAAGAGGTTCGCAATTCCTGACCACGTCTCAAGACGTTGGACACTGACGGTCCTAGCGGGAGGGAGCGGCTTTTCAAGCGACGCGCGCCGGTGAGATCTCCAATGGAAGACTCCGCAGGGACGGGGCGGAGAAGCAAGGGCGGCATGTCCGGTGAGGACAGTGCCGCCCTTGGCGTTTGCGGAAGGCAGGCCTGGTCCTGCATGATGACGGGCAGGCAGTTTCTTTGGTTGAATCTTTGTCGTGTCTGCCGCCTACCGGGCGTATTCGTACCTTTTGGTCACCCTGTCCGAGATCTGGGCGTGGGCGAAGCCAGCCTGGCGGGATTTGGCGAAACGCTCTTCGGCTTCCTGGCTGCACATGTCGCAGCCCTGGACCGGGACGTGGAGCCCCAGGGATTTGGGAGTCTGCGCGGTTTCGCTCTCGACGATCAAAAGGCCCGGGCAGTGCGGGCAGTCTTTCAAACGTTCGACCTGGGTCTCGGTGATGTCGTCGGTGTCGTAGTAGATGGAGCGGCGGCGTACGAAATACCCGCTTTCGCGCACGGCCTCTGAAGGCCGGGGGTTGAAGTAGACCTCGGGCAGCTGGTCGCACAGGGCCGAGAGGTAGTCGATGGTGGATTTCTGCTCGCGGATCTTTTCGCGGTCCAGATCAGGCTCCTGCACGGCGGAGAAATCCACCCCGGCCAGGGCCAGGCTGATGCCCAGGTTGACGTAGGGCAGCGCCCCCTTGATGGCGTACCCCCCTTCGAGCACGGCGATGTCGGGCTTGAGCATCTGGGTCAGCTTCGCATATCCTTGGGCCGTGAAGTTCATGTTGGTGATGGGGTCGGAGAAGTGGTTGTCCTGTCCGGCGGAGTTGATGATCAGGTCCGGCTTGAAGTGGTCGAGGATGGGCATGACGATGCGCTCCACGGTCATCAGATACCCTTCGTCCGAGGTGCGCGGGGGCATGGGCACGTTGATGGTCCGGCCCAGGGCCTTGGGGCCGCCGGACTCCGAGGGGAAGCCCGTGCCGGGGTAGATGGTGCGTCCGTCCTGGTGCAGCGAAATGAAGAGCACGTCCGGATCGTGCCAGTAGATGTCCTGGGTGCCGTCGCCGTGGTGGCAGTCCGTGTCGATGACGGCCACGCGAAGGTTGCCGTAGTGTTCGCGGATCCATTCGATCATGACCGCTTCGATGTTGATGTTGCAGAAGCCCCTGCTGCCGTGGACCGTGCGCATGGCGTGGTGTCCCGGAGGGCGGACCACCGCGAAGGCGCGTTGCCTCTCCTTTTGCATGACCAGCTGGGCGGCGCGGATCACGCCTCCGGCGGAGATGAAATGGGAGTCGGTGCAGACCGACTGCACGCCGGGAAAGCAGAAGTGGGCGCGCATGATGTCTTTTTCCTCGGCCACCAGGGGGCGGTATTCGCGGATGCCCTCGATGTCGAAGATGCCCTCTTCCCGGAACTGGTCCTGGGTGTAGAGCAGGCGCTCCTCCCGCTCGGGGTGGGTGGGGGAGATGGCCCAGTCGAAGGCCGGGAAGAATATGATGCCGAGGCTTGATTGTGCGGTGAGCATGGTCCCTCCGTTCAGGATGCCAGGGTGGTGATGACGCCGGGGCGCATCTGGCAGCGGACGCGGATGTTGCGGCCGATGGTGTAGTGCCCCTCGACCATGTTGAAGGCGTCGGCCTGGATGACCTGGATGTCGCCGTCCTCGGCCGGGATGCCCTGGCGGTCCAGCTCGGCCCGGAGCATGGTGGTGGCGTCGTGCACGGCCTCTTCCAGGGTGTAGGTGCGCTTGACGGTCTTGTGAATGCCAAGGCCCGGCACCGTGAAGCTGCCGCGCGAGGTGTCCACGGTCAGGACCAGGGACTGGGTCGGCCGGGTCAGGCACGCGCCGATGGCGTTGGCCACCTCGGCGTGCTTGGGGGCCACGACGGGCAGGCCGAAGGTCTCCTCCAGGAGCGGGCTCATGGCCACTGCCGGGCCGCCGATGACCTGGATGCTCGCGGGACGCACAAGGCGGTCCTCCAGGATTTCCTGAATGGTGTAGACCGGGCGGGCATTGATGGCCGCCAGGAACGCGTCGACCTTTTTCTTCAGGATGTCCATGGCCAGACTCACGGCCTGCTCGGCGCATTCGCGTGCGGAAAGCCCCTGGATCATGGCCACTTCCTTGATGCCCTTGGCCGAACGTTCGCGGTCGCCGAAGGCGGCGTGGCCGAGGACGTTCATGGCGTCCATGAGCGCCGGGGCGGGGCCGCCGGCGGCCATGCACGGGCCGTGGCGGTCCGGTCCGACCCGCAGCTGCCCGTCGCGGGAGCTGATGAACGAGTCTCCGCCGATGCCGATGGATTCGACCTTGAGCGCCCGCACCAGGGTCGGGTGCTCGCCGATGGAGATGCCGTCGCGCTCCAGCAGCGGCACGCCGTCGAGTAGCACGGCGATGTCGGTGGTGGTGCCGCCGATGTCGAGGATCAACGCGTCCTCGGTCACCGCAGTGGTGCTGAGGATGCCCATGACCGAGGCCGCCGGGCCGGAGAAGATGGATTGCACCGGGATTTCGCGGGCCAGCTTCAAAGGCATGGTCCCGCCGTCGGCCTTGACGATGTTGATGTCGGCCTGGATGTTCAAATCCTTGAGGCTCTGTTCCAGGGCGTCGGCAAAAGCGTTGAAGGTGCGCCATACGGCGGAGTTGTAGTAGACGGTGCTGATGCGCCGTCCGAAATTCAGCGATTCGGATACGCGGTGCCCCTGGGTCACGAAGTCGGCCTGGGGGGCGAGGGCTTCGGCGATGGCCATTTCCTGTTCCGGGTTGCGGGTGCAGAACTTGCCCACCACTCCGTAGACCCGAATCCCCTCTTCGCGGCAGCGTTTGGCCATGGGCTTGATCTGATCCACCCGGGCCTTGGCGGAAATGGCGCCGCGATGGTCGACGCATCCGCTCAGGATATGGTACTGGCTGCCCAGCGCGTAGGCGCTGGCGTCGAGCCCCGGTCCGGGAATGACGAACATGCCGACTTTCTCGGTGTGACCGGTGACGATGGAGTTGGTGGACAGGGTCGTGCTCAGGTTGATGGTGCGGATTTCCGCGCCCTTGCAATCCTTCAGGATGGCGCACAGCGCCTCGGTGATGGTGGCGAGCAGATTGTCGTGATCCGTGGGGACCTTGGCCATGGCTTCCACCCGGCCGTCCCGGATGCAGACGCCGTCCGTGTGCGTTCCTCCGACATCTATTCCGATAAGCATAAGTCCGATCCTTGGGCGGCCGGTGGCCCGCGGGGGGCGCCGCGGCTCCCGGTCGTCTCGGTGGTTTCCTGTGATTTCAGGGAAGAGGCCGAGGCTTCGGGCTTGTGTTTTTTTTCGCCATGGCGCACCCCGGAGCGGTAATGCGCCCGCGGGCGCGGGAGAAGAAACACAAGTTGCTTTTTCAAGTTCATATTTACCGGACTGTAGACGAAGCGCAAGCAGAATTCAGTAAACGGAGGGAAATCATGGATAAACAGCTGGTGGACGGTTTTCTGGCCTGCGTGCGGCAGGCGGGAGAAGTGGTGCGGGCGCAGTGGCACGACGTCAAGGAGATCGCCTTCAAGGGGCGCATCGACCTGGTCACCCAGACCGATCTGGCCGTGGAGAAGCTGCTGCTCGGGAGTCTGCCCGCGCTGCTGCCAGGCTCCACGGTTCTGGCCGAGGAGTCGCACTCGTCCCTTGATCCCGGAACGTTGACCTGGATCGTGGATCCGGTGGACGGCACCACCAACTATGCCCACGGACTGCCCATCGTGGCCGTGTCCGTGGCTTTGTGGAAAGACGGGCGGGTAGAGCTTGGCGCGGTCTATCTGCCGGTGCTCGACGAATTTTTCTGGGCCATGCGCGGGCAGGGGGCTTTCCTGAACGGGAGGCGCATCGCCGTCAGCCGGGAGAAGGTCATGCAGAACTCCCTTGTCGCCACCGGCTTTCCCTATTCCTTCTACACGGAAGTGGACCAAATCTGCGAAAGGCTGCGCCGGGTGCTGCTGGCCTCCCAGGGCATCCGGCGGTTGGGGTCGGCGGCCGCGGATCTGGCGTACACGGCCTGCGGCCGGTTCGAAGGGTACTACGAGACCGGTCTCAAACCCTGGGACACGGCGGCTGGCTGGCTCCTGGTGGAGGAGGCCGGAGGGACGGTCAGCGGTCTGGATGGAGGGTACGGCCTGGGCGGCCACATGATCGTGGCCACCAACGGATCAATCCATGAGCAACTGCTGGCCCTGCTGCGGCTGGAGGGCGCGTGACCGCGCCCCGTGGTCAGATGCTGTATTTCAGGGAAGAGGAAATGGGAACAAGATCTCCCTTGGAATTGTACAGCGATTCGTCTTCGGAGTGCCGTCCGTAAGCGTCCTCGTCCTGGTCCTGGTTCTTCTGCTGTCTCTTCTTCTGGTGCCCCATGTCCCAGGATAGCTGACCGTCTCTCCATCTTCCCTGGGCCTGGGGTTTGCCTATGCGCAAGCTCATTATCGCCTCCTTGGCCGTCCCTGGCCACGGGTGTTGCGTCCAAAAGGGCGTCCATGCCCCTGCAGAGTGTATCGGACAAACGGCGAAAAACTTGAATTCCACGGCCCGTAAAATGCGAAAAGGCCCCGGATGCGGGCACCCGGGGCCTCTTGCGGAGCGCTTCTCCGCAATGAGCGTCATGTCGAGTTGCTCATCCCAGATCGTCGAGAAGCGTGCCCCGGCCCGTGTACACGGGCATGAGCACGTCCTGTTGAAATGAGTACGAGTTCTGGTTTCTGTTCTGGTAGCGGTGGGTGTTCGTGTTCATGGTGTCCAGCGTTTTGCTGACCACGGCGGCCCCGAATGTCTTCTTGTCAAAGGGCTGGGCATTCGAGGCGCCGCCGCCGTTCATGTAGTCGAGAGTCTTCCCGACCACGGCGGCCCCGAAGGTCTGGTTCGCATAGCCCCGGGCGTTGCCCCCGGAGATCCCTTCAATGTCCATGGCTCCTCCCATTTTTTCAGAACATGACGCCTGATCAAACCTATCGGCAAATATACACGAAAACTTGAGCACGGGGAAGGGGAGGAAAGAAGGTGGACGTCGAACAAATGGGGTGGCGGGCCCTGGCTCTGCGAAACGTAGCTTCACGGCACCGTGAAGCCTACAGGCGGCGCATGCTTCAAACGATTTTTCGGCAGGTCAGGAAGATGCTCAGCGCTGCGAAATTTTTCAGCCCGTGAACCAGCGCAGCCCCGGCATGCCGGGCAGGAGGCCCCGGCGTGTGCAATGCTCCCCGAAAAGGGCCAGGGATGCCTGCTCTTCGGGACCCAGCCCGTAGCTCATGGCCCGCCAATAGCGCAGCAGGTCCGGGCTGGTCAGCCAGGCCGGGAGTTCGGGCAGGCGTGAAAGGGTTTCGAAATGGCTGTCCAGATTGGCGGTGATGATTTCGATGTGTTCCTGCAGGACGCCCAGGAGCGCGCGGGTGGGCGCGGGCAGGGCGCGGCGTACGATCCAGACCGCGAAGACAAAGGGCAGCCCGGTCCAGCTCGACCATTCGGTGGCCAGGTCGAAAATGTGGTACCCCTCCGGCGGCTCGACGAAATGGCGCAGGGCGAGGTTGCCGATTTCAAGGAAGGGGCGGCCGGTGGACAGGCCGCTTCCGGGTTCGACGGTCTCCCATCGCGGTTCGGGCAGGTCCCATTTTTGCCGCCACAGCACCTTCAGGAGGGCCGTGGACGTGGCCGACGCTCCGGTCAGGCAGACCGGCCCGGGATTGCGGGCAAGCCACGCGGGCAGATCCTTCGGAGGGGCCGGGGAGAGGAAAAGGACGCTCTGGACTTCATCACGGGCGCAGATGGATGCGCCGGGCAGCAGTTCGTAGTTTTCGGCGTGCAGGAGATATTCGAAAGAGGACGAGGGCGAGATGTCCAGCTCGCCGGTGAGCAGGTTGCGGTTCAGCTTGCTGGGGTGGCCGGGCACATAGTGAAAATCCCGACCTTCGGGGCAGATTTTGGCCAGGAGGTGGAAAACGTGCCAGATGTTGAGATAGTCGATTCTGCCGATTTGAAGCGTCATGATGCATTAAAAAGGCGGGGTCGCCCCCGCCTTGATGGTCTTGAGATGAGCGCCGGTCTTACAGCTGAGCCATGAGGGTGGCGCGGATGTCGTCGATGGAGCCTTCGCCGTCGAGTTCGATGTACTTGAAGCCGAATTCCTTGGACAGGTTCTTGAAATAGTAGGAAGCCGCCAGGGTGCCGGTGGTGGTGTCGTAGTAGATGTTGTGACGCTTGTCGATGGCGTCCTCGTCCTGGTCGTCGGCGCGGGCGGTGAGCTCGCCGCCGCAGACGCGGCACTTGTCACCGTTGGGCTTGATGGCGTCGATGAAGATGTTGTTGGGGTGGTTGTTGTCGTTCTTGCAGAGGCGGCGGCCCATGATGCGGTTCTTGGCCACTTCGCGGGGCAGGAGGATCTCGATGACGAAGTCCAGCTTCACGCCGTCGGCCTGCAGTGCTTCCCACAACTTCTGGGCCTGCACGATGGAGCGGGGGAAGCCGTCCAGCAGCCAGCCGTTGGGGCTGGAGTTCTTGAGCACGTCCAGAACCATGGGGATGGTGATGTCGTCGGGAACGAGTTCGCCACGATCGATGAAGGCCTTGGCCTTCATGCCCAGTTCCGTGCCGCCGCCGATGTGCTTGCGGAAAATCGCACCGGACTCGATATGGTCCAGATCGTACTTCTTCTTCGCCAGGGAGCCCTGGGTTCCCTTGCCACTGCCGTTGGGTCCGAAAATCAGAATATTCAAGGCGTAGACCTCCTGTAAAAAATTTCACAAAGTACTATAGCCAGCCCGAAAGCCTGTCAATCAAAGATCGGGAGCGCTCTTGTCATGGCCTTGCAGCCCGGATAGAGTCTGCGTGAATCCATGATCGACGGGGAGGGTGCATGGGACTTTTGGATGAATGGGGCAATGCCTTGGTGGAAGAGGGCCTGCGCGAGGCGGCGGATACGTTTTTCGGGGTCAGGACGGCTCTTGATGAAGAGATCGCCTTTTTCGAGTCCCGGGCCGCCAAGCTCGGACGCCGGGCCGAAGAAATCCGGTCCTGGTTCGCGGGGCTGAACTGCCTGTTGGGCTCCGAATCCAACACCCGTCTGCTCTTTGATTCCCTGGGCGTGACCCTGGACGATCCGGACCTCTACACCCTCCAGGCGTGCAGCCTGCAATTCCGCAGGCCGCGAAGCTTCACGCGCAAGGGCCTTTTCGCCAAGACTGTCTGGGAAATCTACGAGCCGCTGGCGCGTTTGATCGAATCGTACATGCACGGCACCCCGTACACCGATCCCATGCATCCCGGACGGGTCATGATCAGCGTCAACCATGACCAGCTGCGCAAGCTCTGCGACGAAATCAACGCCCGCGTCCGGGAGGTCAACGAATCCAACCGGCCTTCCGAATCCCTGGCCTTCGCCAAGCGCATGGACCAGACTCAGGTGCACAAGGAGTCGGTGACCGGTGGCGGAGGACAGACCTGGACCCTGGATCAGGATCTGGCCTATGTTCCCCTGGTTTTCGAGAACTATGCCCTGCCTGCATACCCCGACCTGCCCCTGGATTCCGCGTCCCGCTCGGTGCTCGAAGAATGCTGCGCGAAAATCTTCGCCCGCCAGCGCGAGCATGTGGACGCCATCCTGGACGAGGTCTTCGACCCGGAAGACAAGACGGTCTGCGTGCTGGACCGGGACGGAAAGTAGCCTGGAATCGTCGGTTCTCGGACCTTTTCAGGTCAGATAACGCGATGACTGTTGTTTGGTGTGTATCCGGTTATGCGGTGCTGTTCCGATGCCGAGTCGGTTCCTGGATCAAGCTTTCCGCCGGAATACCGAACTGTCCATGAAGGTCGCGTATCATCTTCAGGGAAGGGGGCGCGAATGGTTCAGCACTCCTCTCTCCGAAATGTTCAGCTGGCTTCACAATAGCACGATCGTGTCAACCCGAATAATCCCAATCCTCCTCGTAGATTTCGGCAAGATGTTGTTTGATCGCCACATTTCCCAGTGCCCCAGCCCCATCTTTAAAATACGCATTCCACTTTGGCCCCCGGCCCTTGAGGTCTTTATAAGCGCTACGCAGTGCATCCGGGTCATCTTCCAGGAGCAGTTCGATGAGCTGTTGCGCCTGGAGCAGATCTTTGCGTTTTTTGGCGGCTTCGATGGGATTCCGTCGTTGCGAGACGATCAGCTTGTGCAGTGCGAAGCGGGCGGGGTTTGGGATGTGGGTGGGCGCTCCTCCTCCGACGAGCAGGATGGTTTCGACAGGATCAACTACGAGGTAGTCGAGTAATCTTTGTGGTTGTCCGTGACTTCCGAGCCCTTTGGAGTGGATGGGGCCTCTGTCCGGACCGGAAAAGGGCATGAGCACGTCAAGGCGAATTTTGTCTTGATTGATGTAGGAAACCGGCGGGGTTCGCGGGTCCATGCCGGGCACCTCGCCAAATGTCTCATCCAGGTTCGTGAGCACTTCCAGCAAAGGGACGTTCAGATTTTTTTCCATCGCAAGGGAGATCGTATGAACCTCGGTCATGTCCACGTCCAGGGTGTGGAACGCGGATTGCCCGAATTTTACCCCCAGCATCGCGCCGTATGCCTGGAAAGCGATGGTCCCGACAACGAGGGCGCGTTCAAGCACGCCAGCCTCATGCAGCCCAAGCAGGAGATTGGCCACCTTGCCCGTCGGCGCGGCAACTCCTGACGACTTGAGCGTGCTGATGATCTCCATGCGCCCGTTGTATCCCGCCTTGGCCGCCTCGAACGCGGCCACCTTGGCCGCGAGTCCCTGATCTCCAACAGGTCCGATATATTCACGCTGCTGATATTTTCCGGAGGTGGTGCGTCTGCTTTTTTGGAAATACCAGTGCGCCTGATCGCCAACCGGCACGGTGACGATACTGCCGCTCAAAGGCCATAGTTCGGGATTGCGCGGTTCCGACCTGCACTGGTCCGCCAGTTCGGCAAAAAGGCTGTGCGTGATGAGCGGAAGTCGTTTCATGGCGCAACTATAATTCAATTTTAAAATGAAGTATAGTCGTGCCCAAAATGGGATTCGGGCTCACGAGGTTTTAAGCTCACAGGGCCTGGGAGAAGCTATCGCCGACCGCGCCAATAGAACGGCCTTCTCTTCTGATGCGCGATGGCCAGCAATCGGATCTCGTGAGGGCGGATGGAGTAGACGAGGTAATACGGGAATTTTGCCAACTGTTTCCTGCGCAGGTTGCCCCGCAGCGCTGTCGCCGCTTCGGGATGCTGTTTGACGGCCTCGATCGTGCGCTGGATTTAGTCCAGAAAAACAGTTCCGAGTCCGGGAGCTTGGAGGTCATAGAAATCGGCGGCTTCATTGATCTCCGCTTCGGCTGTCTCGTGAATCAAGACGCGGAGAGTCATTTTCGCCCGGTCCGAGCCCGTGCCAATACCTCGTCGGCGGGATAGGCGCGGGCGGTGCCGTCGCCAAGTTCCTGGTCACGGCGGATCGCTTCGTCGATCCATAACCGTTCGATTTCCGGTTCGCTCAGGGCGTCCAGACTGGCCAGCAGTTCACGGGCCAGGTGCGCACGGCCCTCCGGGTTCAAGCCAAACGCTTCTTTTTTCAGTTCCTCAACGCTCACGACGCACCTCCGATATGGGCTCACGTATTCGACATGTTGTCGCACCCGATGGGCGGGGCTTTCTTTACTCTTGTATAATCGGATGGCTCTATCCCGCAAGTGTTCCGGAAAACCTTGCCCCAGAGGAATCACGAGGTGTGGGGTGTTCTTGCGCAACCGCCTACCGCATCCACCGCTTGCGGTGGAAGCGGTACAGCCCCAGTTCCAGCACGATGAAGAGGACGATGGGCACGGCCAGGAAGATCAGGGTGATAAGCGCCCCGAGACCCCGGTTGGAGGAGGTGATGAGGGGAAAGAGATAGCCCGTGAAAGACGCGACGCTTCCGCCTCCGATCAGGAAGACCAGGAAATATTCGGAGAACGCCACCAGAAAGACCACGCTTGCGCCCGCGGCCATGGCCGGGAGGAGCTGCGGCAGTTCCACTTCCAGAAAGACGCGCCGTTTCGATGCGCCCAGATTGCGAGCGCAGACGGCGTATTCGCGACCCATGAGGGTGTAGCCCGTGGTCAGGGCGCGCAGCATGTACGGGTAGCTGATCATGGACAGGACCAGGATCACCCCTGGCGTGGTGTCGGCCAGGCCGATCTTGAGGAAGATGAAGTGCAGGCCCATGGAAAAGGTCATGGCCGGAACCAGGGCCGGAAGCAGGAGCAGGCCTTCGAGCAGGTTCTTGCCCGGAAAAGTCTGAAACGCCAATACCTGCGCGGGCAGGATGGTCATGGCCAGGGTCACGGCCATCGTCGCCAGGGAATAGCCCAGGGAGCTGGCCAGCGCAGTCAGGAAAGGTCCTGGCCTCGCCGCGAGGAAGCGGAGCCCGTCAAAAGTCAGCTCCGGCCAGAGCTCCGGGAAGCGCCAGCCCGGCGCACCGGCCTGCAGGATCAGCACGACCACCGGCAGCAGGAAGAGAAGCGCCAGAACGATGATGGTCGGCGCGTGTCTCACAGCTTGCGCCTCCAGCCGTCGAGGTAGGCGGCGAAGCGGTTGTAGAGCATGGCGAAGACGGCTGCGAAGACGAACATGAGCGTCAGGATGGCCATGGCCTGGGGGCGTTGGCTCAGGTCGCGCTGGAAGAAGATGTCGAACACCCTGATGGAGAGCATGCCGGGGTGCGACTCCCCGAGCACGAAGGGGATGTCGAAGGAGCCGAAGGCGTACAGGAAAAGGATGATGAAGGCACTGTGCATGGCCGGCAAGAGGCGCGGCAGGGTCACGGACCAGAAGGTGCGCACGGACCCGGCCCCGAGCATGCGCGCGGTCTGGATCAGCCGGATGTCGAAGCCGAAGAGCACGGCCCCGATGAGAAGCAGGGCAAAGGGCACGCCCTTGAGCAGAAAGGCCAGGATCATGCCCAGTCCGCTGCCCGTGTGCAGGAGGTTCGGAAATTCCTCCGGCGAGGAGATGATCCCGGTCTGGAAGAGAACCGAGGACGCAAGGCCGGTCCGGCTGAGCAGCAAAAGGACCAGGAAGGCCACCGCCACGTGGGGCAGGATGAGCCCGACTTTGGAAACCACGCCCACCCTGCGCAGGCCGGGCGGCATGCGCCACAGGGCCAGCGCGAGGACGGTGCCGCCCAGGACCGAGCCCGCCGCCGAAAAAAAGGCCACGGACAAGGACAGGCCAAGAGACTGCCGTATGCCCTGATCCTGAATCAGGGTCTGGTAGTGCTCGATGCCTGCCTCCCCTGATCCCAGCGGCAGGAACAGGCCCAGGCTCTGGGCCAGGGTCAGGGCCAGGCCCGCGCAGAAGAGGGCGCAGTAGGGCAGCAGCAGGGGCAGAAGACCGTGGATGATCCCGTGTTTCATGGGAAAAAGCCCGCTAGTGCCCGAGGATGATCGTGTCCCAGTCCCGTTCCAGAAGCTCCAGATATTCGGAAGCGATCTCCGGCACGGCCGCCGCCGAGAGCGCATCCGCGCCAAGGGTGGCCGCGCCCAGGTCCACCGCGTCGAAGGCCCCGCGCTTTTCCTCGTCCAGCTTCCCGATCTCCAGGGCGGGCAGATCGCCCCAGTTCTCGGGCTTGAACTTGGAGAGCTGGGCTTCGGGGCTCATCAGGAAATTGGCCAGGATCATGGCCCCGGCCTTGTTCGGGGCGTTGAAGGGGATGGCCGTGAAATGGGTGTTGAAAATGGCCCCCTCGGCCAGGACAAAGGTCCTCACCGTGTCCGGATAGGTCTTCTCCAAAATCTTCATCTGGGCGTGGGCCGGGTGGTAGGACATGCCCATGTCGATCTCGCCGCGTGCAAAGAGGGTGTCCAGGGCGGCCGCGTCCTTCGGATAGGTCCGTCCTTCCTGCCAGAGATACGGCTTTAAGTCGTTTAGCCAGGTAAAGGTCTGCGGTGCGTTTTTGGCGTAGAGCTCGGGGTTGAAGCCGTTCAGGTACTGCTCGTGCCCTCCCGTGGTGGCGTAGAAAACCTGGCGTAGAAAGGCCGAACCCGTGAAGTCCGGGGGCTGAGGGTAGGTGAAACGTCCCGGATTGGCCCTGATCCAGTCCGCAAACTCAGCCATCGTGGCTGGCGGGGTGGGAGTGCGCTCCGTGTCATACTCGAACACGAACTGTGCCCGGCCATAGGGCGCTTCAAACCCGTTCACGGGGTAACCGAAATCATGGGCCGATTTCTGAGGGTCGTACCAGGCCGTGAAATTGGGCAGCCTGTCCGTGAAGGGGCCGAAAAGCACCCCGGCCTGCATGGAGTTCTTGAAGTTTTCGCCGTTGATCCACAAGAGGTCCATGGTCCCCGTGTTCTTGTTCGCCGCCTTTTCGGTCAGGAGCTTGTTGACGAAGACCGGCGCGTCCATGGGTACGCGCACCACGTTGATGTCGTACAGGCGCTTCATTTCGCCGGCCACATAGGTATCGACCCACTGGTTGATCTGGGCGCTGCCGCCCCACATGTGCCAGCGCACCTCCGTGCCGCGCGCGGCTTGTTCCAGACTCGCGTAGTCCTGCCGGAGCACGGACTCCTCGGTCGGAGCCTCGGAACACCCGGCGGTCAAGGCCAGGAAGAGGGAGAGAAGAAATATTACGCGCATGAATCCTCCGGGAAAAAATCGCCCATGATCGGCGGATACTGGTTTGAAACATGGATGCTCACCCTGTCGCCGGGCTGGGCCAGGGGCTCCAGGGCGTAGACCGCGAGTTCCTGATCCAGGACGCGCACGGTGTAGGACAGATAATGCCCCGCGAAGTGCGCGGCCGTGACGGTGCCGGGTCCGTCCGCATCCCTTTGCAGGCGCAGGGCTTCCGGTCGCAGCCAGCAGGTCTCAAGGCCCAGGAGCCGGGCCAGGGAGGGGCCGATGGTGTTGACCGGACCCAGAAAGCGGGCCGTGTCCATGTCCACGGGCCGCCGGTAGACCTCCAGCGGCGGAGCGAACTGTCGCAACCTGCCCCCGAACATGACCCCGATGCGGTCGGACATGGCCAGGGCCTCCTGCAGGTCGTGGGTCACGCAGATCGTGGTGATGCCGAAGGCGCGCTGGGTGGAGCGGATGAAGAGGGCCGTCTCCATCTTCAGGTTGCGATCCAGGTTGGCGAAGGGTTCGTCCAGAAGCAGCAGGGATGGTTCCAGGATCATGGCCCGGGCGATGGCCACGCGCTGCTTCTGCCCGCCCGAGAGCTGGGCCGGGTAGGCGTCGGCCCGGTCCTCCAAGTGAAAATAGCCGAGCAGGGGCATGACCTTGCCTTGGATGTCGGCCTTGGACAGCCCGCGCGCTTTGAGGCCGAAGGCGATGTTCTGGAACACCGTCATGTTCGGGAAGAGTACGTAGTCTTGAAAGACGAGAATGGCCGGGGGTTTGCCGCCGTCCAGATGTTCGACCGTTCCGCTGTCCGGAGCCTGCAGCCCTGCGATGATGTGCAGCAAGGTTGTCTTGCCCGCGCCCGAGGGGCCGACCAGGGACACGAGGCCGCCCCGGCCCACGTCGAAGCTCACGTCCTCGAAGACCGTGGCCGCGCCGAAACGTTTGCCCAGGGCCTCTACCCGCAGCAGGACATCCATGGGCCCGTCAGCGTTCAAGAGCCTGGAAATGACACATGAAGCGGCGATCGATGTGGTCTTTGAGTAAAAATCCCAGCCAGTTGCAGAAGATAAGCCCCCCCTTGCAGAAGATGGCCGTGTCGTCGCCCATGTTGAACAGCAGCAGGTATTTTCCGCCGGGATCGAAGCGCTGCATCCTGGTCCCGTTCAAGGCGGCGCGCACGTTGCGCAGCAGGACCGGGTTTTCGCGCACCGCATAGACCCCGACCTTGTCCAGGGCCCTGGGCTCGAAATCGATGCAGTCGCCGCCGCCGAAAATTTCGGGGTGTTTCACGCTCTGCAGCCACTGGTTGACCAGGAGCCCGCCCGTGATGCCGGTGGGCAGCCCGGAGTCGGCGAAGATGCGCGAGGGCCTCACGCCCGTGGCCACGAAGATGAGATCCGGGTGATGTTGCCTTCCGCCCTGGAGGATGACGCCGTTACTGATTTCGTCCACATAGCCGTCTTCGTTGATCTCGATGTTCTGGCGGGCAAAGGATTCACGGGCCATTTTTCCGATTTTTTCCGGAAAGCGGCCAAGCAGCTCCCGTCCGGCGAAAAGGGTGATGCGCGGCTCGTGCCGCCCTTTGAGTTTGGCCAGTCTGCGCACGTTGCCAGCGATTTCAAGGGCGGCCGGGCCGCCTCCGACCACGGCCACATGGGGGCGGGTGCGCGTTGCGCAAAGCGAGATCACGGCCCGCTGCGCCTCCTGCAGGCGTTCGATGGGCTTGACCGTGAATACGTTCGAGGTGTCGCCGTGGATATTGTCGAAGGGGATGAAGCTGCCCGCGTTGCAGGACAGCACATCGTAGTCCATGACCTGGCCGGAAGCCAGGGTGACTTGGCGCTCTTCGGCGTTTATGCGTGTGACCTTGTCGCGCACGAAGCTTCCGCCCATGGCTTCGACCACATGGCGGGTCGCGAAGCGGATTTCGTCCGGGGTGTAGGTCGTGCCGAGCATGCCCGGACCCATGCCGGAGTAGTAGTGGTGATCGGAGGGCTGGACGACGGTGACCTTGTGCCCTTCCCGGACCAGGTCGCGCATGTGGGCCAGGATGGTCATATGTGCATGGCCGCCGCCGGCCAGAAGCAGTTTCTTACCCATGGTCTTCTCCCGTGGTGATATTTCGGAACAGGCAGGTCGCTTGCCCATGTTTAACCATAATCCCCGGGTGGATGCAATGATCTGACCGTGTTTCCCCTGCCGTTGCCGAACGGCCCGGCGAGGTCCGGGCTATTCGTGGCCCAGGTACCAGGCGTCGAAGAGATGGCGGGCGATGGTCTCGGTAGAGGGCAGGGCGAACTCTCCCGAGGCCAGCAAGGCCGGGATTTCATGGCGGGCAAACCAGCGGGCGTCCTCAAGTTCGGTTTTATCGATATGAATATCCGTGGTCGTGGCGCGGGCATGAAAGCCGAGCATGAGCGATCCGGAAAACGGCCAGGGCTGGGAGGAAAAATAGCGCACATCGCAAACCTTTATGCCGGTTTCCTCCATGACCTCGCGCAGGACCGCGTCCTCGGCGCTCTCGCCTGGCTCCACATAACCGGAGAGGGCCGAATAGACCCGTGGTTTCCAGGTGCTCTGGCGGGCGAGCAGGCATTTGTCGCCATGGGTGCCCGCGTGGTGCACCAGCACGATCATGGCCGGATCGACGCGCGGGAAATGCTGCGCGCCGCACTGGGGGTTTGTGCAGGTCTGCGCCAGGGAGCCGGGCCTGATCGCGGTCGGGTGGCCGCAAAGATTGCAGAAACGCGCCAGGCTGTGCCAGCCCGCCACGGCGCGGGCGTAACCGAGCAGGGCGGCCATCTGATTAGGCAGCGCCGCCGCGTGCTGCCTCAGCGGCACGAAGACGCCCAGGCTGCCCAGACACTGGGTCGTGCTCGTCGGCAGGCGCTCGATGTTGATGGCGAAGTAACGGCTGCTCCCGTCTTCGCCCAGCAGAATAGCCTGCAGGTGTCCCTGGTCGCATTCTCCCAACATTTGCGCGGCGAGCAGGAGAGGTTCATTCCGGGCCGCGTCGAAAAGGATTTCGTCTCCCCTGACCACGACATAGAGGGCGCGGCCCGAGGTCAGGCCCCAGTCCGGAGCGTCGGGGCAGGGCAGGGGTTTGCGGTTCAGGACCAGTCCGGCGAAGGTGTTGAGGGCAGAGCGGGAGTAGTTATCCATGAGGCACTCGGATGGGCGGCTTTGTGTTCGGCGCGGGTTGCGCGCGGGGCGTGCTCAGCGTTGTGCCCTGCTTTTGAACCTGCGGCAATAGGTGCAGTGGCGGCAGACCTTCTCCACCAATCGCCCGGCCGCGAACCCTTGGAGCATGGCGCGGGCTCTGGGCGAATCGATGATGTCGATCAATGGGGCGTCATGGAGATTGCCCAGCGCGATGCGGCCGTCAGCGTCCAGGCAGCACGGGCAGACCGTGCCGTCGGCCAGGATGGCGCAGTGGGTGGACAGGGCGTGGCAGAAGCCCTGTTCACGCTCCTGCGTGCCTGGGTCGCCCGGCCAGTCGAAGACCGTGTCCAGGTGCAGATAGGCGCGGCCCGCGAGCCTGGCGCTCTTGCGTCCCGGCGGGAGAGGTGGAATCTCGCAGTCAAGGCCGGATGCGATGCGTGCCCGCACCGCCGCGTCGAACTCGCTGCGCGCGGGGGCGTGCAGGCTGTCCAGGGTCCAGAGCCGAAAATTGATGTAGAGCTCGGGCCGCAGGCTGAGCGCCAGTCTGCTGAAATCGAGGATCGCCTCCAGGGTGCCGTGATCGAGGCCGTCAGTTCGGCGCAGGGACTGCATGGAGAAGTTGATCTGCCGCAGAGTCCGGTTTTGCAGGAGCAGACGCGATTTTTCGGGCAGCAGTGTGGCGTTGGTGGTCAGGTTGACCTGCACCCCGGCGTCCGCGCACAGTTCCATGATCGTCCCGAAATGCGGATGCAGGGTCGGTTCGCCGAGGACGTGCAGGCAGACCTGCCCGGACAGCGGGGCGATCTGCCGGATGACCCGCTCGAAAAAGGCCGGCTCCATGCTCGCGGGGCGTCGCCTGGTTCCGGCGCAGAAATCGCAGCGCAGGTTGCAGATGTTTGTGATCTCCACGTAGATCCGCTGGAAACGCAAGGCAGGATCGCTGGTCATATGGTCTTTCGGCTCCGCCGGAATGATGGGGCTTCGCGCCTGTTTGCACCCTCCCCTCGGGGACGAAAAAGCCCCCGTCGCGAAACGGGGGCCAGGAGTGACGGCATGAACCCGCCCGGCTTTGGGCGCGGCGCGATTGTTTTACAGGGTGTAGAGCTCGTCTCCGGACAGGATGCGCACGTTGTTCTTCTGCAGCACCTCGATGGCCTGGTCCGTGCGGTCGAAGCGGAAGATGAGGATGGCGTTGCGGCCGCTCTGGGTCACGAAGGCGTACATGTATTCCACGTTCACGCCGCCAGCGTTGAGCATCTCAAGGATGGAATGCAGCCCGCCGGGACGGTCGCCCACTTCGGCGGCCACGACGCTGGTCCGGCCAACGGTGAAGCCTTTGGCTTTCAGGGCTTCCTTGGCTTTCTCGTTGTCGGTCACGATGAGGCGCAGGATGCCGAAATCGGAGGTGTCGGCCAGGGACAGGGCGCGGATATTGATCTGGTTTTCGGCCAGGGTCTTGGTCACTTCGGCCAGGCGGCCGGCTCTGTTTTCCAGAAAAACGGAAATCTGTTCAACTTTCATGATTCCTCCCGGTCTGAGGTGGGGGCGCAGTTGGCGCCAGCCCTCTTGGTTACGAGTTGCGCAGGTCGATGATGCGCTTGGCCTTCCCCTCGGAGCGTTCGATGCTCTGCGGTTCGGACAGGGTCACCTTGGCGGTGACGCCCAGGAATTCCTTGATATTTTTTTGTATCTTGGCTTCGATACGCTGTAAATGCCTGATCTCGTCGGAGAAGAGCTTTTCGTCCACTTCCACCTTGACCTCAAGCATGTCCAGGCTGCCCTGACGGGTCAGGATGAGCTGGTAATGCGGTGCCACTCCCTGGGTTTCGAGCAGGATGGTCTCGATCTGCTGCGGGAAGACGTTCACGCCGCGAATGATGAGCATGTCGTCGCTGCGGCCCTGGATGCGGGAGATGCGCCGGTGCGTGCGGCCGCAGCGGCAGGGGATGGCCTCGATGCGCGTGATGTCGCGGGTGCGGTAGCGGATGAGCGGCTGGGCTTCCTTGGTGATGGTGGTGATGACCAGTTCGCCGGATTCGCCCAGGGGAAGCTGTTCGCCCGTTTCGGGATCGATGATCTCGATGAGGAAATGGTCTTCCCAGATGTGCAGCCCGTCCTGGGCGTCGCAGCATTCCATACCCACGCCCGGACCCATGATCTCGGACAGGCCGTAGATGTCGAGGGCTTTGATCTGGAGCTTGGATTCGATCTCGGAGCGCATCTTCTCGCTCCAGGGCTCGGCCCCGAAGATGCCGGTGTGCAGCTTCAGGTCGCCTATGTTCATGCCGGCGGCGAGGATGGATTCGTACAGAAAAAGGGCGTAGGAGGGCGTGCTGCACAGGATGGTCGAGCCGAAGTCGCGCATGAGCATGACCTGGCGCCGGGTCCCGCCGCCGGAGATGGGCAGGATGGTCGCGCCCAGGCGCTCCACGCCGTAGTGCATGCCAAGGCCCCCGGTGAAGAGGCCGTAGCCGTAGGCGTTGTGCACGATGTCGCGGCGGCTGGCTCCCGCGCACATGAGGGAGCGGGCCATGAGCTCGGCCCAGGTGTTCACGTCGCGCTGGGTGTAGCCCACCACCGTGGCCTTGCCCGTGGTGCCGGAGGAGGCGTGCACGCGCACGACATTGTCGCGGGGCACGGCGAAGAGGCCGAAGGGGTAGTTGTTGCGCAGGTCCTGCTTCTCGGTGAAGGGCAGGTATTTGAGGTCGTCCAGGGAACGGATCTGCTCCGGGCGCACGCCCATCTCGTTGAACCTGTTCTGGTAGAAGGGCACGTTGTAATAGACTTTTTCAACCATGGCCTTGAGCCGCCGCAGCTGCAAAGCCTCCAGTTCTTCCCGGGGCATGGTTTCGTTGGAAACGTCGTAAAGCATGGTCGATCCTCCAGGTAAAAAAATAAAAAAGCCGCGAACAAGGGGCTGTTCACGGCAGTTGGAATCATTCGCGCGGCTGGCGCTACACCGTGGCCCCTTCGATGGGGCTTCTAAATATGCGAATAAAAGGTGAATCGATAATATACTGCATCGCCGTTTTATGCCTTGACCCGTGGGATTCGTCAAGGTTTGCCTCATTGCCCTGGGTGGAGAATTGACGTAGAAAATGTGCGTTTGAGCGAGAACACAAGCATCATGGAGAGTAAGCGAACCTTATGGAAGAAAAGATCGAACAGATAGTGACCTGGCTTGCGGACAAGAAGGGAACGAACATCAAGGCCCTGGATGTGCGGGGGATTTCTCCCCTGACCGAGACCATGGTTTTTGTCACGGCCAGATCGGCCAAGCATGCCCAGTCCCTGGCGGATGAGGTCATGCAGAAGCTGGCGGAACGGAAATGGGAATTCTTCGGCGTCGAAGGCATGCAGGCCGGCCAATGGGTGCTGGTCGATTGCAACGACGTCATCGTGCATGTTTTTCAGGACGAGATGCGCTCCCTGTACAACGTCGAGGGCCTCTATTCCAAGGCCGAGGCCCTGGAACTGCCAGCGGGCATCGTCGCCGGGGACGGCAAATGAAAAAGCCCTGCGTGCTGCTCATCCTTGACGGCTGGGGTAAAGCCGCTCCGGGGCCGGGCAACGCGGTCAGCCTGGCGCATACCCCACGCATGGACGCGCTGCTCTCCTGTCACCCCAAAGGACAGCTCAAGTGCATGGGCCGGGACGTGGGCCTGCCTGACGGCCAGATGGGCAACTCCGAGGTCGGACACCTGAACCTCGGAGCCGGGCGCATCGTCTATCAGGACATCATGCGCATCAACTTGGCCATCGAGGACGGCTCCCTGGCCGCGAATCCGGTGTTGGCCGATCTTGCGAGCGCAGCCAAGAGAGCCTCCGGCCGGGTGCATCTCATGGGCCTGGTCTCCGACGGCGGGGTACACAGCATGCAGAGCCATCTCGTGGCTTTGATCCAGGCCTTGAGCGATCAGGGCGTGGCCGACATCTGCGTGCACGCCTTTCTGGATGGCCGGGACACTCCGCCGCGCAGCGGACTGGGCTACATCGAAGAGCTGGAGGCGAGCCTTGCGCGGATGGGCGCGGGGCGCATCGCCACGGTTTCGGGGCGTTACTACGCCATGGACCGCGACCAGCGCTGGGAGCGGGTCGAGCTGGCCTACGCGGCCCTGACCGAAGGGCGGGGCCTGCCGGCGGCGAGCGCCGCCGAGGCCGTGAGCGACGCCTACGCGAGCGGCGAGAACGACGAGTTCGTCAAGCCGCGCGTGGTGATCGCGGACGGTCAGCCTTCGGGCCTGATCGGCGACGGCGACGCGGTGCTCTTCTTCAACTTCCGGGCGGACCGGGCGCGCGAGCTAACCCGGGCCCTGACCGAAGACGATTTTACCGGGTTCAGCAGGCCGCGCAAGCCCATCCTGTCGGCCTTCGCAACCATGACCCGCTACGACAAGAATCTCGACCTGCCCGCGCTATTTCCGCCGGTCAGCCTGGACCGCATCCTTGGTCAGGTCGTTTCCGAACGGGGATTGCGCCAGCTGCGCACCGCCGAAACGGAAAAATACGCCCACGTGACCTATTTTTTCAACGGTGGCCAGGAAACCCCTTTTCCCGGCGAGGACCGCGAACTGCTGCCTTCTCCCAAGGACGTACCGACCTACGACTTCAAGCCGCAAATGAGCGTGTTCAAGGTCACGGACACCCTGGTTGCGGCCCTGGAGTCAGGGAAATACGACCTTGTGGTCTGCAATTTCGCCAATCTGGACATGGTCGGCCATACCGGAGTCATTCCGGCGGCGGTCAAGGCCTGCGAAGCCGTGGACCAGTGCCTGGGGCGGGTCATGGATTGCGTGACGGCCTTGGGCGGCACGCTCCTGGTCACGGCGGACCACGGCAACGCCGAAGACATGCTGGACGAGCAGGGCAACGTGAAGACCTCCCACAGTTTGAATCCCGTGCCTTTCGTCTATGTGGGACCAGGAAACTTCAGGGTGCGCGACGGTCGCCTGGCCGACGTGGCTCCGACCATTCTGGGTATTCTGGGAATTGAGAAGCCTGTGGAGATGACCGGGGAAAGTCTGTTGCTGCCGCTCTGATCAGACATTGCGTATAGGAAAAGCCCTGCGAAATGGGATGCAAGCCGCCGGGAAACCGGCGGTTTTTTTGGGATAAGCCACGGTTCAACGTTTGGTTCGAAGAGGAGGGTGGGGGGGGGGGGGGCCCCCCCCCCCCCCCCCCCCCCCCCCCACGGCACTTCGGTGGAACTTAAAGATCCGCCAAAAGCCACTCAAACTCCCCTCCTGCCAAGGAGGGGTGCCCGAAGGGCGGGGTGGTTGCTTCTTCAGAAGGTAGGGGGCCTACGAAATATCAATGAAGAAATGGTATTGGAGTTGCGTCATCCCCGCGAAGGCGGGGATCCATCCCATTGTTTTTTTGTAGAGAGTCTTCACTCTTCCAGGGCGATGTAGTTTTTCGTCTCAAAGCGTGGGGTGCAGACGGCCAGGAAGATGAGGTCGCAGGCGCTGGTGCAGGTGATGCGCTGCCTGCATCCGGCGGGAATGACGACCACGTCGCCGGGGGCCACTTCGTGCGGCGGCAGGTCGCCGATTTCCACCAGCCCCGTACCTTCAAGGATCACGTAGCGCTCCTGCGTATCGCGCAAGGCGTGCCAGGCCGTGGTGCGTCCCGGTTCGACCCGGGCGCGGGCCAGGGACGCGGCCGGGTCATGGTCGCCGTTGGAGAGTTCGGTAATGAAACACCCTTCCCGGAAGTAGTATTCGCTCTTTGGATTGCGCTTCAGAATGCACGGCTGCATGGATTACCTCAATATGAAGCCGCTGATTTTGAGATCCTTGGCCCAGGTTTTCCATGGTCCGCTCAGGAAACTGGCGGTCATGGTCTTGGGGTTGAACAGGACTTTCGCGTCCAGGTCCAGGTGGCATTTGCGGTCAAAGTTGGTGTGACTGAAGCGCAAGGTCCAGGTGCCGTCGGCGTTGGGGCAGGCTTCTTCCACGTAGCCGAGATGGCCGGTAGGCATCTTGCGACGCGTGTTGACGTCGATGACCATGATGGATCCAGCCTTGGGAATGGACGTGGTGCCCTTGTTCTTGCGCGCGCACTCGAACCATTCCACCGGGCCGGTGTCGCCCAGGCGGCAGGTCATGATGCCGCTGCGGCAGCGGGCGTAAGGCACGCACTGCGGCTGACAGCGGCCGGTCACGGTCTTGCCCTTTGAATTTTTGGTCGTCTTGCCGGGCTGGAGCTTGAAACAGTCCGCGCGGTCCTGGCCCGGACTCGCTGCCTCGCATTCAAGACAAGGCGGCTCTTCGGCGGACTGAAGCTTGGCCTCGGGCTTGGCTTGCGGCGCTCCGGACGGTTTGGGGATCTCCGCAGCCGGCGGAGCTTGGGGGATATTCGTCACGCTTTCGCTCTGCATCCGGGCGGGTTGCGAAGGCTGGGGGACGGTCTTTGCGCAGCCAAAGAGCATCGACAGGGAAAAGACGAGGAAAAGCGGAACCGCTTTGGCGGAAAAAGGCATCGTAAGCTCCTGAGACGGGGGGATGATTGTCGGGCCTGATTATGCACAAGGCAGAGCGGCGTCAATCGGGTTCCGGTCAGTCTCCGGGCGGACTTTGGGCAAAAAAAAGCCCGTCGATGACGGGCTTCCTCATGATCGAACAGTCCGCTTAGTAGCGGGGGCGGCTCTCACGGGGCTGAGATTCGTTGACCTTCAGGTTGCGGCCCTGAAAATCGGTGCCGTTCACTGCCTGGATGGCCTTGCGGGCGCCTTCGTCGTCCATCTCGACAAAGCCGAAGCCACGGGAACGGCCTGTGGCGCGGTCTTCGATGACGTGGGCAGAGGTGACTTCGCCGTACTGGGAGAACAGGGACTTCAGGTCGGCATCGGTGGTCGACCAGGACAGGTTTCCAACATAGATGTTCATAGACTAGACTATAACTCCGAAAAAAAAGGTAAAAAAAATGCGGAAGTTCCGGCTGGAAACAGCTACCAGCTGGTCCGCACCAGCGCCACGTTCATTTCCCATGAAATGGCATGACGCTTCAAAACAATTTATTTTTTTAGTAGCGCCTTGAGGCTTTGTCAACGAATTTTCTTGAGATCGATGTTTCGCAAGGGTTTACAAGAGGTTGGGCCGACGAATCTGCGTATTTTCCCGCCCGCGAAGCACGCGGACGGCACCATATGTCGGTGTGACGACAGCCGTTGCGCGAAGAAGCTCCGGGACGGGGCGCGACATCGTCATCTCGCGTCGCGGGCGTCCGTGAGCTTCTGAACCACGGTGCCGGCCAGGATGAAGACCAGCCCGATCAGGGTGGACGGGTAGATGGTTTCGCCGACCAGGAAGTGAATGATGAACAGGGACAGGAACGGGGCCAGGTAGATCAGGTTGCTGACCTGGGCCGCGGTCCGCGAGAGGCGCAGGGCCGACATCCAGAGTACGAAGGTCACCCCCATCTCGAAGACGCCGATATAGACCGCGCCCGCCAGTCCCGGCCCGTTGGGGACGAGCGGGATGCCGGACAGGATTGACCACGCGGCGGTGTAGGCCGTGCCGCAGCAGAAGTTGAGGGCGAGGCGCAGGATCGGGTCGAGGGCGTCCTTGACTCCGAGTATCCAGAACAGGGCCCAGATCACGGTGCTGCCCATGGCAAGTCCAAAACCCAGCGGGCTTTCCATCTCGAAGCCGAGCAGGTCGCCATGGGTGGAGATGACCAGCGCGCCGAGGTAGCCCAGGCTCATGGCCAGAATCTGAAGCCCCCGCAGGCGCTGGCCCAGGAGCGGGATGGCCAGGATGCTCATGGTGATGGCCCAGGTGTAGTTGATGGCCTGGGCTTCCTGGGCGCGGAGCAGGTCGTAGGCGCGGAGCAACACAAGGTAGTAGAGAAAAGGGTTCAGGCCGCCCAGGATCAGGGAAAAGCGGGCCTCCTTCCAGGTCAGGCGCGAAAGATCCTTCAGCCTGCCGCTCAGGGCCAGAATCAGGGCCAGGACCAGGGTCGAGGTCAGGCTGGAGTAGAAGACCAGCGGTTCCGGTCCGAGATGGCGCAGGGACAGCTTGAAGGCCGTGGCCACCGTGGACCACAGGCAGACCGCTGCGAATCCGAGAATGTAGGCTTTGCGTTGGTTTTTCTGCGCGTGCATGGCGACCGGGATGTGTTGCGGTTTTTGAAAAATGAATATACCGGTACAGATGTCACAATGCTGCAAATCATTCGGCATTTGGAAGCGTTGTGCCGCACGACGAACTGGTTCCGGCGTCCCGGGGAAAACGGGTCGGCCGGGGCGGTTCATGGCTACTTGTGGGGGAACCTGATTTTTTGTCAAACGTTTTCATGAGGATGAAAAACATGCTGAAACGCGCTGCTTTTGTGATCGCCTGTCTTGTGTGCATGGTTGCCGGTCCGGCCCTGGCCGAGGAAAAAGTCCTGTTGAACGGCATCGACGCCAACTATCCTCCTTTCGCCTACGTGGACCAGAGCGGCAAGCCCAGCGGCTTCGACGTGGACGCGGTGGATTGGATCGCGGCCAAGATGGGCTTCAAGGTCAAGCACGTGCCTGTGGACTGGGATGGCATCATCCCCAACCTGTTGGCCAAGAAGATCGACTTCATCTGCTCCGGCATGACCATCACCGAAGAGCGCGCCGCGCAGGTCAATTTCACCGCCCCCTATTGGGAAGTGAAGAACGTGTTCGTGACCAAGAAGGATTCCGCGCTCAAGGCCGAGGAGATTTACGGCCAGGAACTGACCGTGGGCATGCAGGCCGGCACTTCCGAAGCCAAGTGGATGGCCGACGAAAAGGAAAAGCAGGGCTGGAAGTTCACCATCAAGCTGTATGATTCCGCGCCCATGGCCATCGAAGACCTGGTCAACGGCCGCATTGACGCCGCCGCCATGAACTATCCGCCGGCCCGCGACGCCGAAAAGAAGCGCCCCGTGCAGATCATCGGCATCTTCGGCGAGGTGGAGCCCTTCGGAGCCGCCGTGCGCAAGGAAGACAAGGAACTGCTCGACACCCTGAACAAGGGCTTCGAGATGCTCAAGGCCGATCCGTACTGGGAAGAACTCATCGCCAAGCACCTGAACAAGTAGTCCGATCGTTTTTTGAAACCTCGGGAAGGCCTGGCAACGCCCCGGCCTTCCCGTTTTTTTGCCGAGCCTCTCTTTCAAGGATTTCGCCCCGACCATGAACGAAACTCTCACCGTTCTTCTGGACGCCATGCCGTATGTGCTGCAGGGCGCGGCCGTCACCGTGATCGCGGTGGTCGGCGCCATGTTCCTGGGCCTTTTCATCGGCGTGCCCCTGGCCGTGGGACAGGTTTACGGCCCATGGGCGGTGCGCGCCCTGTGCGGCCTCTATGTCTGGTTTTTTCGTGGCGTGCCGATCCTGGTGCTGCTCTTCCTGTTCTATTTCGGCCTGTTCAATTTCGTTGGCCTCAATCTGAATGCCGTGGCGGCGGCCACCATCGTGCTCGGCATGACCAGCGGCGCCTACCAGTCGCAAATTTTCCGCGGATCCATCCTGTCCCTGTCCAAAGGGCAGCTCAAGGCCGCCCGGGCGCTGGGCATGTCCGACTCCCTGGCCATCCGCTCCATCATTCTGCCGCAGGCTCTGCGCCTGTCCATTCCGGGCTGGTCCAACGAGTACTCCATCATCTTGAAGGATTCGGCCCTGGCCTTTGTGCTGGGGGCGAGCGAAATCATGGCCCGCACGCACTTCGTGGCCTCAAGGACGTATCAGCACCTGCCCATGTACGTCAGTGCCGCGGTGCTCTATTTTGTATTGACCTGGGCCGGTGTCGTTGCGCTGCGTGCCCTTGAAAAACGTGTCAGAATAAAGGGTTACGTGCACTAATGACGAATATGAACTCAAAAAAACCGCTGATGCGGGTACAGGGCATCTCCAAGGTGCTGGGCGGCCGCGAGATACTCAAATCCGTGAGTCTCGACCTTTACGAAGGCGAAATGAAGGTGCTCATCGGTCCCTCGGGCGGTGGCAAGAGCACGCTTTTGCAGTGCATGAACTATCTCATCGTGCCCGACCGTGGGGAAATCGAGCTGGATAGCCGTCGCGTGGATCCGCGCAAGGCGCGGGAGCTGTGCGAGTTCCGTCAGCAGGTGGGCATGATTTTCCAGGATTTCAACCTCTTCGACCATCTGACCGCCCTGGACAACGTGAGCATCGCCTTGCGCAAGGTCAAGGACATGAGCCGTTCCCAGGCCAAGACCCGCGCCCAGGCTGAACTGGACCGCGTCGGACTGGCCGACAAGGGGCATCTCTATCCGGCGGAGCTGTCCGGCGGGCAGAAGCAGCGCGTGTCCATCGCCCGCGCCCTGGCCATGGACCCCAAGGTCATG
The DNA here is from genome assembly GCA_023393525.1 of Pseudomonadota bacterium. Classification (GTDB taxonomy): domain Bacteria; phylum Desulfobacterota; class Desulfovibrionia; order Desulfovibrionales; family Desulfomicrobiaceae; genus Desulfomicrobium. The sequence continues at coordinate 55,420 of JAEWKZ010000108.1, forward strand.
CTGCTGGACGAGCCGACCTCGGCCCTGGACCCGGAGCTGGTCAGCGAGGTTTTGACCGTCATCCGCGGCCTGGCCCAGAACGGCATGACCATGGTCATGGCCACCCACCAGATGGGGTTCACCCGCTCGCTGGCCGACGAGGTGCTTTTCATGCAGGAGGGCCGAATCATCGAGCAGGGCAGCCCCAAGGAGCTCCTGGCCGAAGGGTCGGGCACCCGCACCCTGGATTTCTGCTCCCAGATCCTCGATGTCGAGGGCGCCTGCGCATGAACGAGGAGTTCATCTTTTTATTGGAACGCCTGGTGCCGGCCCTGAACAAGGGGGTGCTGGTCAGTCTGCAACTCATCGTGCCTTCGGCCATCCTGGGCATTTTTTTCGGAGTGGTGGTGGGCGCCTGCCGGGCCTTCGGGGGCCGATTCCTGGGAGCACTGGCCAATGGATACGCCGCGCTCTTCCGGGGTACGCCCCTGGTCATCCAGCTTTTCATCCTCTATTTCGGCCTGCCGAACGTGGGCATCTATTTTCAGCCGTACACTGCGGCCGTGCTCGGCTTCACCCTGTGCAGCGCGGCCTACCATTCGGAATACATCCGGGGCGGCCTGCTCTCCATCAAGCGGGGTCAGGTGCTGGCGGCCCAGGCCCTGGGTTTTTCAACGTTCACCACGCTGGTCTGGATCATCATTCCCCAGGCCTTTCGCCGGGCGCTGCCGGGTTGTGGAAACGAGATCGTGTACCTGATCAAGTACTCCTCCCTGGCCTACGTCATCACCTGCTTCGAGCTGACCGGGCAGGCCAAGATCGTGGCCAGCGAGAGTTTTCGCTTCAGCGAGGTGTTCATGGTCGTGGGCGTCTATTACCTCACCCTGGTCAGCGTGGCGTCCTACGGTCTGCGCAGATTGGAGAAAAGGCTGGAGATTCCCGGCTTCGGCCATTAGCCGGTCCTGGCCCCGGCTTTATTCATGCGGCCGGCCTCTTGGCGGCCGCTTTCATTCCCGGCTTTTCCTTCTGGGAGAAGACGGGATACACGTAATCAATTCACAGAGGGTATATTCATGAGCGACGAACCAAACAAGATCATCTATTCCATGCTGAAGGTGTCCCGGTTTTACGACAAGAAGCCGGTCATAAAAGACATCTCCCTGTCCTTTTTCTACGGGGCCAAGATCGGCGTGCTGGGCCTGAACGGCTCAGGCAAGAGCTCGCTCCTGAAGATCATGGCCGGGGTGGACAAGGAGTACAACGGCCAGATCGTCATTTCTCCCGGCTATTCCGTGGGCTACCTGGAGCAGGAGCCAAGCCTCGATCCGGAGCGGACCGTGCGCGAGATCGTGCAGGAGGCCGTGCAGGAGACCGTGAACCTCCTCGCCCAGTTCGAGGATATCAATGCCAAGTTCGCCGAGCCCATGAGCGACGACGAGATGGACGCCCTTATCGCCCTTCAGGGAGAAGTGCAGGAAAAACTCGACGCCGCCGACGCCTGGGACCTGGACTCCAAGCTGGAGATGGCCATGGAGGCCCTGCGCTGCCCCGAGCCCGACACCAAGGTCGCGGTCCTGTCCGGCGGCGAGAAGCGCCGCGTGGCCCTGTGCCGCCTGCTGCTCCAGAAGCCCGATATCCTGCTGCTGGACGAACCCACCAACCACCTCGACGCCGAGACCATCGCCTGGCTCGAACATCACCTGCAGCAGTATGAAGGCACCATCATCGCCGTGACCCATGACCGCTATTTCCTGGACAACGTCGCAGGCTGGATTCTGGAACTGGACCGAGGCGTGGGCATTCCGTGGAAGGGCAACTATTCGTCGTGGCTGGATCAGAAGCAGAACCGTCTGGCCCAGGAGGAGAAGGAGGAGAGCGCCCGCCAGCGCACCCTGAAACACGAGCTCGAGTGGATCAACATGTCGCCCAAGGGACGGCACGCCAAGGCCAAGGCCAGGATCTCGTCGTATGAGAACCTGCTCAATCAGGAGACCAAGGAAAAGATCAAGACCCTGGAGCTCTTCATCCCCTCGGGACCGCGTTTGGGCGACGTGGTCATTGAGGCCGATCATGTGAAGAAAGCCTATGACGACAAGCTGCTCATCGAGGACATGAACTTCGCCCTGCCTCCGGGCGGCATCGTCGGCGTCATCGGTCCCAACGGCGCCGGCAAGACCACGCTTTTCCGCATGATCACCGGACAGGAGCAGCCCGATTCCGGAACCATCCGTCTGGGCCAGACCGTGAAGCTGGCCCATGTGGACCAGGACCGTAGCGTCCTCGATCCCAAGAAGTCGGTCTGGGAGATGGTCTCGGGCGGGTATGACATGATCAACCTCGGTGGCCGGGAGATCAACTCGCGCGCCTACGTCAGTAAATTCAATTTTGCCGGCCCCGACCAGCAGAAGACCGTGGGCATGCTCTCCGGCGGTGAGCGCAACCGGCTGCATCTTGCGCTGATGCTCAAAAAGGAGGCCAACGTCCTGCTCCTGGACGAACCGACCAACGACCTGGACGTGAACACCATGCGCGCCCTGGAAGAGGCCCTGGAGAACTTCGCCGGATGCGCCGTGGTCATCTCCCATGACCGCTGGTTCCTGGACCGCATCGCGACCCACATCCTGGCCTTCGAGGGCGACAGCCAGGTGGTCTGGTTCGAGGGCAACTACTCCGAATACGAGCAGGATTTGAAACGCCGCACCGGCAACACCCTGGCGGTGCCGCGCCGCATCCGCTATCGCCAGCTGACCCGCTGAAGTTGAAATTGTGACCCGGCCCGGATTTGTCCAGGCCGGGTTCTTTTCAATTACGACGGGTGGTGGTAGCAGTACGTAGACGTGAAGACACACCCAAATTCGCACCTGAGGAGAACGTCATGAATACGAAAAGTCTGGCCGGAAAAGTGCTCGGCACGGGATACGCAATCATTGCGGGTGGTTTTGTCGTGGAAAATTTCGTTCTGCGCACCGACTGGTTCATGCTCGGTTCGGTGATCGGATTTCTGTGGTTTGCGCTGGGCCTGGCCGGTCTGATTCTGGCCTTGAGGGAGCTGAAGAAAGGCGAAGGCTACATGCTGGTCCAGTCCGGCCCCTTCGCCTGGAGCCGCAATCCGATCATGGCCGCCAACCTGCTTGGCATCATGCCCGGCCTGTGCCTGATCCTGAACACCAATGTGGGGATTCTGGGCATCGCGGCCGCCGCGTTCCTGTTCTTCAAAAATGTCGACGCCGAGGAACTGGAGCTTGAAGACCAGTACGGCGAGATCTATCAGGCCTACCGCGAACGGGTCAGCCGTTTGCTGCCCCTGCCGTCCTGCGCGAAGAACTGACCCCGATCTAAGGGCTGCCGTCGGGCGGCCCTTTTTTTGGAAGCAGTCCTCGGATAACGGCCCTCATCCTGTTCCGGCGATGTATTCCTGCCCACGCAGCCGTTGAATTGTCTCGATTGGTGCGGTTTCCGCATGCGCGGTCCTGGTCCCCGCGCTCCCTCGCAAGCCGTTTCTCTCCCCGTCCGGCGCGGGCTCGAGATTCGTCGGCCTTCAGTTTCACGCCTCGATGACGAATTGCACCCTTTCGGACGCGAACCGTGTTTCGCAGAACTCGATGGGCCATTCCCTGGGATCGACGTTCACGCTTTCCGTGACCAGCACCGGCCTGGTTTTGGACTGGCGCAGCATGCGGGCCTCCCTGGCCGTGGGCAGGCGGCTGGAGATGTGCGTGCTCTTGCGGCGGTAGTCCATGACCCCGTAATGGCGCAGGGCCTGGGTCACGGAACTTGTCTCGCGAAAATGTTCGGCCAGGCCCGGAAAGCGGGCCTGGGGGAAATGGGCGCTGGCCAGGCAGATGCGCGCCCCGTCAGCCTCGCCGAGGGTTTCAAGCACGATGACGGGTTCGCCTTTTTCCAACTCCAGCGCCCTGGCAACTTCAGTCGTGGCAGGAATGACGCCGGACGAGACGAGCTCCCCGCGCGGTTTTCGTTCCTGACGCAGCAGGTTCTCGTGGAAGCGGGTGCGCGCGCCCACCGCGTAGTCGATGACCTGTTCGCGCACGAAGCTACCGCTGCCCTGTTCCGTGCGAATCAGCTCCTTTTCCGCGAGGAGCGTCAGCGCCCGGCGCACCGTGTGGCGGTTGACCCCGAAGCGCTCGGCCAGCTCCTGCTCCGTAGGCAGCTTGCTGCCGGGCGGCAACTCGCCCTCCTTGATCCTGAACTCCAGCCAGTCCTGAATCTGCCTCCACAGGGCCACCCCGTTTCTGCGCTGTAACTCCATCGCCGCCTCCCCGAATGCAAAATGTCACACAAGGCTGAGACTTCAGTCCCAGTCGAAAGACATAGATGTCTATACAAATTTTCATATTGTGGAGTTTTCGCGATGTCAACTGAAGAGACAACCCGGCAGGAGTGGATGGCTGCCCTGGCCCTGGCCCCGGAAGGGCGCTTGCGGCAAGCCTGGGACGGTCTGGATACGCAGCCGTGCTACAAACTCGTGCGCGGGCCGGAAACGGGGCTGGTCATGGTCCGGGCCCGGATCGGCAACAGCGGGGAGCGTTTCAACCTGGGCGAGATGAGTGTGACCCGCTGCACGGTGGCCCTGGACCAAGGGGTCATGGGCCACGCCTTCATTGGCGGCCTTTGCCATGAGCGCGCCCGTCTGGCGGCGGTGTTCGACGCCCTGCTGCAACTCCCCGAAAGGGGCGAGGAGCTGCGCCGCACGCTGATCGGTCCGTTGCGGCAGGAACGGCAGGCGCATCTGGCCAGGCGACGGGAAGAGGTTCGGTCGAGCAGGGTCGATTTCTTCACCCTGGTGCGGGGGGAGGAATGATGCTTCAATCCATCCCCGCCGGTTTTGCCCGCCCGGTCTTCGAAAGCCAGGGCACGTTCCGCGCCATCCTCGACGCCATGTCCCGCCCGGGCAGAGTCGTGCCGCTCCCCGTCCAGGCCGAAGGACCGCAGGGGTGGAGCGGGGGCATGGCCTCCGTGGTCCTGACCCTGTGCGATATGGACACCCCGGTCTGGCTCGATGCCCAGGCAGCCACCGACGACGTGCGGCGCTTTCTGCGCTTTCACTGCGCATGCCCGCTGATCGACGCACCGGCACAGGCTTCCTTCGCCGTGGTCAGGAACCACGCGCTCATGCCGTCCCTGGACGCGTTCGCCCTGGGCAGCGCCGAGTACCCCGAACAATCGACCACCGTGCTGCTGGCCACGGACCTTGATGGTGCCACGGGCGAAAGCATCAGCGTCACGGGGCCGGGAGTGGACGGGCAGGAGCGTCTGCCCCTTTCCTGGCTTCCTGCCGGGTTCGTCGCCGACTGGCGCGGCAACGGCCGTCTTTTTCCCCGTGGCGTCGACCTGATCCTTGTCGGTCAGGCCCATGTCGTGGGCTTGCCCCGGACCCTTAAAATGGAGGACCGGCCATGTATGTAGCTGTCAAGGGCGGCGAGAAGGCCATTGCCGCCGCGCACAGGCTGCTGGCCCGGGAGCGGCGCGGGGACGAGTCCGTGCCGGAGATTTCCCTGGAGCAGATTCGCGAGCAGCTGTCCCTGTCCGTGGATCGGGTCATGAGCGAAGGCTCCCTGTACGACCCGCACCTCGCGGCCCTGGCCGTGAAGCAGGCCAGGGGCGACCTGATGGAGGCGATCTTTCTTCTGCGCGCCTACCGCACGACCTTGCCGCGCTTTGGCTGCGCCCTGCCCGTGGACACCTCGCGGATGCATGTTCGCCGTCGCATTTCCGCGACGTTCAAGGATGTCCCGGGTGGCCAGGTGCTCGGACCGACCTTCGACTACACGCACCGTTTGCTTGATTGGGGTCTGGCCGGGGAACAGGGAGGCGGACCCCCCGTGCCGACGGAGCTCGACGAAGCGATCATCACGCCTGGCACGCCCGGCACGCCGGACATGCCCCGCGTGCTCGATGTGCTTGGCCGCGAAGGCATCATCGAATCCGAGGGCCGGGGCGACGATCCCGAGCCGGGCGACCTGACCCGCCATCCCCTGACCCTGCCCGCAGGGCGTTCCATGCGCCTGCAGAATCTGGCCCGCGCCGACGAGGGCTTTCTGCTGGCCATGGGCTATTCCACCCAGCGCGGCTTCGGCAATTCCCATCCCTTTGTGGGTGAAATACGCATGGGCGAGGTGGAAATCGAGTTCGTGCCTGAGGAACTGGGCTTTCCCGTGACCATCGGCGAGATCACCCTGACCGAGTGCGAGACCGTGAACCAGTTCATCGGCTCCGGCGACGCCTGTTTCACGCGCGGCTACGGGCTGACCTTTGGCCAAGGCGAGAGAAAGGCCATGAGCATGGCCCTGGTGGACCGGTCGCTGCGCGCCGGGGAGCTGGGCGAGGAGTTGCGCGGCCCGGCCCAGGATCAGGAATTTGTTCTCTATCACAGCGACAACGTCGAAGCCTCGGGCTTTGTGCAGCATCTGAAGCTGCCGCATTACGTCGATTTCCAGTCCGAATTGGCCCTGCTGCGCGGATTGCGCAAAGATAGGCAAGGAGGAAGACCATGAACGCTGAAGCCATGTCAGGGTACAGCTACGCCTACCTGGACGAGCAGACCAAGGGCATGATCCGCCGCGCCATTTTGAAAGCCGTGGCCATCCCCGGCTATCAGGTTCCCTTCGGCAGCCGCGAGATGCCCTTGCCCTACGGCTGGGGCACGGGCGGCATCCAGATCACGGCCGGCATCATCGGCCCTGATGACGTCTTGAAGGTCATCGACCAGGGCGCCGACGACACGACCAACGCGGTTTCCATCCGCTCCTTTTTCGCCAGGACCGCGCAGGTGGCCACGACCACCGCCACGCAGGACGCCACGGTCATCCAGACCCGGCACCGCATCCCGGAAGCGCCGCTCAAACCCGGCCAGATCCTCGTCTACCAGGTGCCCATCCCCGAACCCCTGCGCTTCATGGAGCCGAGCGAGTCCGAGACGCGCACCATGCACGCCCTGGAGGAATACGGGGTCATGCACGTCAAGCTCTACGAGGACATCGCCGTGCACGGCCGCATCGCCACCAGCTACAACTATCCCGTCAAGGTCGAGGGTCGCTACATCATGTGCCCATCCCCCATCCCCAAATTCGACAATCCCAAGATGGACGAGTGCCCGGCCTTGCAGCTTTTCGGCGCGGGCCGCGAGAAGCGCATCTATGCCATCCCGCCTCACACCAGGGTGAGGAGCCTGGACTTCGAGGACCATCCCTTCGAGATCCAGTCCTGGGACGAGGCCTGCGCCATCTGCGGATCGCGGCAGAGCTTTCTCGACGAGATCATCACCGACGACCGGGGCGGGCGCATGTTCGTGTGCTCGGATTCGGATTTCTGCACGCGGTGCGTGCGTGAGCAGGAGGATAAGTGATGGATGCTGAACTGCTTCGCGTCACGGGACTGACCCGCTACTACGGAAACCGCGTGGGCTGCCGCGACGTGAATTTCACCCTCTGGCCCGGCGAGGTGCTGGCCATTGTCGGTGAGTCGGGTTCGGGCAAGTCCACGCTGTTGAGCCTTTTGTCTGGACGCCTCATGCCCACCAGGGGGGAGGTGTCCTACCGGGATCGGGATGGGCGCTGGCTGTCCCTGGCCGAACTGTCCGAGGCCGACCGCCGCCGCCTGCAACGCACGGATCTGGGCGTCGTGCACCAGAATCCGCGCGACGGGCTGCGCATGCGCGTCAGCGCCGGAGGCAACATCGGCGAGCGGCTCATGGCCTTGGGAGACCGCCATTATGGCCGGATTCGCGGGGCGGGCCTGGATTGGATGGAGCGGGTCGAACTGGACCAGACCCGCATCGACGATCATCCCTCGGCCTTTTCCGGCGGCATGCAGCAGCGCCTGCAGATCGCCCGCAACCTGGTCACGGGGCCGCGCCTGATTTTCATGGACGAACCCACCAGCGGCCTCGACGTCTCGGTCCAGGCCAGGCTCTTGGATCTGTTGCGGCATCTGGTCTCGTCCCTGGGGCTGGCCGTGGTCCTGGTCACCCACGACTTGGCCGTGGTCCGCATCCTGGCCCATCGCATGATGGTCATGCGCGGCGGCGAGGTCGTGGAGACGGGCCTGTCCGATCAGGTACTGGACGACCCGTGCCACCCCTACACCCAGCTTCTGGTCTCATCCATTCTGCAAGCGTGAGGCATCCATGAACATTCCCATGATCTCCATTCGCTCCCTGGCCAAGACCTTTGTCCTGCACACCCAGGGCGGGACCTGCATCCGCGCCTTCGACGGCGTGGACCTCGATGTCGCGGCCGGGGAGTGCGTCGCCCTGCACGGACCCTCCGGCGCGGGCAAGTCGAGCTTGCTGCGCTCCATCTACGCCAACTACCGGCCCACAACGGGCAGCGTCGTCGTCAGCCATGCCGGTGACGGCGTGGACATGACCGCGGCCCAGCCCCGGACGGTTCTGGACGTGCGCCGTCGCACCCTCGGCTATGTCAGCCAGTTTTTGCGCGTCATCCCCCGCGTCTCCTGTCTCGATCTGGTGGCCGAGCGCCTCGCCGCCATGGGCGTGGGTCTGGACGAAGCCAGGGACCGGGCCGGGCGGATGCTGGCCCGCCTGAACATCCCCGAGCGCCTGTGGTCCCTGGCCCCGGCGACCTTTTCCGGGGGCGAGCAGCAGCGCGTCAACATCGCGCGCGGCTTCATCCGCGACTATCCCATCCTGCTCCTCGACGAGCCCACGGCCTCCCTGGACGGAGAGAACCGCAGCACCGTCGTGGACATGATCCTCGAAGCCAAGAAACGCGGCGCGGCCGTGGTGGGCATCTTTCACGACGACGACGTGCGCGGGCGGGTCGCCGACCGCTGCCTGCTGCTGAACAGACCGGAGTAAGCCATGAGTGAAATGATCCTTGCCAACGCCCGCATCGTCCTTGAGGGCGAGACAGTCCTCGGCGCCGTGAGCGTGCGTGACGGGCTGATCCACGATGTCTCCCCCGGCGGGGCCGCGAGTCCTGGCGCCGTGGATCTCGGCGGCGACCTGCTCATCCCCGGCCTGGTCGAACTGCACACCGACAATCTCGAAAAGCTGCTCCTGCCCCGGCCCGGCGTGCTCTGGCCCTCGGCCCGCGCCGCGCTCCTGGCCCACGACGCGCAGCTCGTCGCCGCCGGGATCACCACAGTCCTCGACGCCCTGTCCTGTGGGCAATACTACGAGAAAAGCGACCGCCGGGCCATGCTCGACCTGACCCTGACCGCCCTGCAAGAGCTGCGGCCCACCGGGCATCTGCGCGCCGAACATTTCCTGCACGTGCGCTGCGAAATCTCCGACCCCGACATGCCGCGCCTCTTCGAACCCTTCCGCGACATGGACGACGTGCACCTCGTCTCGCTCATGGACCACACCCCCGGCCAGCGGCAGTTTGTCGACACGGAGGCCTATCGCACGTATTACAGCAAGGACCGGCAGTGGTCGGACCAGGAATTCGAGGCCGAACTGACCCGCATGCAGGAGGCGCAGACCCGGTTCGCAGGAGCCCACGCCGAGGACATCTTGAACTGGTGCCAGGCTCGCGGCGTGCCCGTGGCCAGCCATGACGACGCCACGACCGGTCACGTGGACTGGGCCCACAACCAGGGCATCGTCATCAGCGAATTTCCGACCACCATGGACGCCGCGCGCCGCGCCTGCGAGTTGGGCCTTCTGACTCTCATGGGCTCGCCCAACGTGGTCCGGAACGGCTCCCATTCCGGTAACGTGTCCGTGCGCGAAGTGGCCAAGGCCGGACTCCTGGGCGGCTTGTCCTCGGATTACGTGCCCGCGAGCCTGCTGCACGCCGCCTGGATCCTGCACGCCGAGGTCGGCCTGCCCCTGCCCGAGGCCATGGCCCTGGTCACCGCAAGCCCTGCCCGCGCCCTGGGCCTCCACGACCGGGGACGCATCCACCCCGGCCTCAAGGCCGACCTCGTGCGCGTCCACATCGACCGCGACCTGCCGGTGGTGCGCCGGGTCTGGCGGGATGGGGTGCGGGTGTATTAACGGTGTAATGGATTTCGGGGGCGACACATTGTAGGGGCGAAAAACTTTTCGCCCCTACACGGAATCCCGAAAATTTTCGGGCAACACCGACCACGGCGGAACGCCCGTAGGGGCAGGCCTACGTGCCTGCCCAATTTTCTGCGCACGACCAGGACGACCGCATAGGGCCGGAAGAAGGGGCGGTTACGGTAGGCCGGAAGAAGGGCGGCCACGTAGGGCCGCCCCTACGGTGTCGATATTATGGCGTTGATCCGGTAACGGAATCCGGGGCGACACGTTTTAGGGGCGAAAAATTTTTCGCCCCTACGGATAACATGGGAAATTATTTTATTCTGTGACAGGATTCTTATGCCAAAACTGATCTACATCATGGGACCTTCAGGCTCGGGCAAGGACTCTCTCATGGGCGAGGCCCGTTTGCGGCTTGCCGCCGAAGCGCCTGTCGTCTTCGCCCATCGCTACATCACCCGCCCGGCGGACGCGGGCGGGGAAAATCACGTCGCCCTGACTCGGCCTGAATTTCAGCTTCGTTTGTCACGCGGCCTCTTCGTCCTGTCTTGGGAAAGCCACGGCCTCGCTTACGGCGTCGGCCGCGAGATAGACATCTGGATGGAGGCGGGACTCAGCGTGGTCGTGAACGGCTCGCGCGGGGCGTTGCCTGCTGCGCTCAAGGCCTACCCGGAGCTGCTGCCCGTGCTGATCAATGTGCCTGAGCACATTTTGCGGGAACGGTTGGGCGCGCGCGGCCGCGAGGACGCCGGGGAAATCGAGGCCCGGCTGGAGCGGGCGCGTTTGTCCGTGCTCGAAACGCCTGGCCTGGTGCGCTTCGACAACTCCGGCCCCTTGGCCGAACGGGGCCAGGCTTTGGCCGAGCTTATTCTTGAAACAGCCATGTCCTCCGGAAAATCATGACCATGCTCTCCTCCGAACCGACCATCCACCCCACGGCCATGGTCGTCGACAGCACCCTTGGCGCATGGACCGAGATCGGCGCCCAGACCGAGATCATTTCCTCGACAGTCGGCGACTATTCCTACCTGTGCGACCGCTGCCACGTCATGTACACTAGGATTGGCAAGTTCTGCTCCATCGCCAACCACGCCCGCCTGAATCCGAGCAACCACCCGACCTGGCGGGCCACCCAGCACCACTTCACCTATCGCAGTTCCAAATTCGGCATGGGGCCGGATGAAGACGAATTTTTCGCCTGGCGCAAGGAACATGGCGTAGTACTCGGGCATGACGTCTGGATCGGGCACGGAGCCCTGATCATGCCCGGCGTGACCGTGGGCACGGGGGCGGTGGTGGCTTCGGGCGCGGTGGTGACCAAGGATGTGCCGCCTTACGCCATCGTGGCCGGGGTCCCAGCAAAACCCATCAAGTACCGTTTCCCAAGCGAGATCCAGGAAAAACTCCTGGCCCTGGCCTGGTGGGACTGGGAACACGGGCGGCTGGCTGCGGCATTGAGGGACTTTCGGGAATTGGGAATTGAAGCTTTTGTCGAAAAGTACGCGGGGTGAGAGGGGAAGAGGTCTGGATGCTCTCTTTGTCGGTCATTCCTTTCCAAGGGCCTCCAGGTCGGCGAGATCCTTCTTTCTTCCGGATGCTCTTTTGTTTTGAATGTATTGATCGAGACCGATGAAATACACAGTAACATCACCGCATTTCCCTTCTTCGCGGCTGTTATATGCATCTTCCCAGGAAACTCCGGATATCGATGTCATGATGTCAACCCGGACTGGAGGATAGCCAAGCTGAATAACATTGTCCGTATTTGTAAAATCTTCCAATTTAAGGCCAGCTGAACCGAATCCAAAGTCGCTCAGAGCCTTTAAGATAAGAGACGCGTTCTTTGAATCTGATTTGACGAATATGTCGATATCTCCTGTATATCTCGGTGCTCCGAAATATGCCAACGCGTATCCGCCGACTATGAGGTATTGCACATCATGGGCGTTGAATAATTCGAACAACTCTTTGAAGTCGTTCTGTAGTTCCATGCGCTTGTCTCCTTAAAAATTCAACTGCCGATACCCTTTCGTCTGGAGTTTTGCTCAACCAATATTTCAGATCATCCATTGAATTGTCATCTTGGATATTCTTTACCCGTACAATTTTTTTTATCATGCTTTTTCCCGGAGCTGACAGAATCAGAGAAATCTGTAGACATCCCGCCGATGCCCGATTTTCACGGCCGTGACGATGAATTCCTGGTCCTTGATTTCATAGACGATCTGATACGTCCCCTGCCTCACCCGGAACCGCTCCTGGCCGGACAGTATTTCGCTGCCGCTCGGCCTGGGATCATGCGCGAGTCCTTCAATGCGCTTCAAAGCATCCCGTCCACATTCGTGAGCAGTCGTTGGCCATGAATAACTGCGACGATTACTATCCGTTCGGTCTCTATGCGGTAAATGAGACGGTAGCTGTAGACCAATCTTTCCCTAGTGCATGGATCGCCGAATTCCGGAACGATTCGTCCACGGTTTGGCAGGGTGCCAAGGCTCCGTGCGCTTTCCACAACCGCCTGGACGACAGCGCGAGCATAAAAATCCGAATCGCGCGCAATATACTCCGCAATCAGTTCAAGGTCTTCGAGCGCCTGGGGGGACCAGTCGATCAGGAGAGCCATTTTTCGAGCTTTTTTTCAACGTCCTTCTGACTCAAGGTCCCTTCCTGCTCCGCTCTGGCAATGCCGCTGCGTATTTTTTCAACGACATACAGATGATATTGGACATCCTGAAGAGAGCAGTCGTCGGGCAGGGAATTCAGAAGATCTCTGACGGTTTCTTTCGCGGCGTTCATGGTTATGCCTCCGAAACGGATTTGAAGCGGTCTTCACGAGAGAGTCAATGGTCATTTTTTGCGTGTGTCTTTCATATACACGCCTTTTTCCCGCCGGTCGATTTCAAAAAGCCCTATGGCCGCGATGAGTTCGCTCAACTTTCTGAATCCGTAGTTTCTTGGGTCAAAATCAATCCCAACCGTTTTCATCGGACGTACGCAAGCGCAAGCGCCACGGAGGACGAACCGTGTGACCGACACTGTCAACAACGTCTGGTTTAGGCTTGCTGGGCGAGGGTGATCCGTTTCAGGATGGTGAAGGGCTTTTCCGGGCATGCCTGGCGAAACACGCAGACCTCCCGCACCGGGACGGGCCTGTGCAGTACGGGGGCGAGGAGGGGGGTGAGGGCGGTGTGGATGCGTTCCCGTTCTTTGGGGTCGTGGATGCTGCCGGTCAGGGTCAGGTGGAAGCGCATTTCTTCCAGTACGAAGGGGTATCCCCAACGGCTCAGCAGACGCTCCTGGTTCGGGGTCAGGCCCTTGGCGCGGCGGCGGGCGAGTTCCTCAGGGCGGGGTGGGCGGCGCAAAGAGTCCGGGACAGTGACGCAGATGCGGGCCAGGTCTTCCAGGTCCGGGCACGGCGCGGTCAGGGTCAGGGCAAGGAAGGAGCCGAACCATGCCAGCTCAAGTCCGGGCAGGTCGAACGGTCGAGTCCTTGAGGCGATCATGGCAGCGTTTTCCAGCAAATCCGTTTCATCATGCGATTCGGCCAGGAAAAAGGGCGGCTTCAAGGTGGCGTGCAACCCGTAGTGCCGGGGCGAGGCGGTCAGTTCGGCCCATCGCGCGGGCTCGATGCCCGGGATGCCCGGCTGCTTCAGGGCAACTCCCGTGCGGGCGCAGCGGCCCAGGATGGCCGAGCAGACGCGTTCGAGCTCAGATCCTTCAGGCGGCGCGAAATATATGGCGTAGCGTGCTTCGGACATGTTCACATCAAGCGGATCAAGGTTGGTTCGTTATCATGACTATCCCCAATTGATGGGGTGCAGGGGGCGCGCCCCCTGCCCGCCGGAGGCCTGCCTCCTCTTACATCACCTGCCTGCCTTCACGCCATACTGCGACAACCACGGGCACGTCGTCCACCATGCGCACGCGCAGGAGGTCGGCGCGTTTGCCGGGGAGCAGTTCGCCCCGGTCACCAAGGCCCAGGGCGCGGGCCGGATTGGCGGTGACGGTGGCCAGGGCCTTGGGCAGGGGCATGTCCAGGCGCTGGGTCATGACAAAGGGCGCTTGCAGGAGGCTGGCCGGCATGTAGTCGGAGGAGAGGATGTCCACCAGACCTTCGGCGGCCAGGGCCAGGGCCGAGACGTTGCCCGAGTGGGACTCTCCGCGCACCACGTTGGGAGCGCCGAGGACGGTGACGAGTCCACGTTGGCGCGCCTTGGACGCGGCTTCGCGGGTGGTGGGGAATTCGGCGATGCCCATGCCCAGGCGCGCCGTCTCCTCCACGTGTTCCACCGTGCTGTCGTCGTGGCTGGCCAGGGGTAGGCCGCGCTCGCGGCACAGGTTCAGGATCGTAGTCCTGTTTGGCTCGGCATGGCTGGCTTGCACTGCCCGCAGGCGTTCGATCTCGGCCAGGAGTTCTTCGTCGGTCCATTTCTTGTCGGCGTGAAAAGAGCGGTATTTTTCCAGGTCGCTCCACTGACGCTGGCCCGGGGTGTGGTCCATGATGGACACCAGGCGCAGCAGTTCATGATCCATGACGGAGGAAAACATCTCCACCACGGCCTTGTCGGCCAGTTCGCAACGGATGTGCAGCAGGTGCTCGGCGCGTAGCAGGTTGTTGTCCATGGCCTGGGCCAGGGCGTCCAGGGTGGCGGAGAAGATTTCCCGGCGCATGCGCTTGGCGCTGAACTCGCCCGCGCTGACCGCGTCGAGCACGGTAGTGATCCCGGCCCCGACCATGTGCGTGTCGTGGGCCATGATGGCGGAAAGGCCGGTTGGCCAGCGCACGCCGGAGCGCGGCAGGAAGTGCTTTTCGATGTTGTCGGTGTGGATTTCGACCAGTCCCGGCAGGAGGTAGTCTCCCTCGAAATCGAGGGCTTCGGGGCTGGCCGTGTCCGGGCCGATGTCCATGATGAGTCCGTCCTCGGTGCTGAGAGAGCCGTGAAGCACTTTGTCGGGCGTGACCAGACGGGCATTGGTGCAGCGAAAAGATGGCATGATGGTGTCCGGTTCAGACAAAGAGTTTGCGCAGGCGTTGGGAAACCAGGTCGATGAGGGTCACGGAGATGATGATCAGGATCATGATGGCGCAGGTCTGGGCGAAGTAGAAGCCGCGGATCATTTCCCAGAGAATTACCCCGATGCCGCCCGCCCCGACGATGCCGAGCACCGTGGCCGAGCGCACGTTGGATTCGAAGCGGTACAGGGAGTAGGATATCCACAAGGGCAGCACCTGCGGAATCACCCCGAATATGACCTCTTCGATCACGGTCGCGCCCGTCGCGCGAATGCCTTCCACGGGCTGGGGGTCGATGGCTTCCACCGCCTCGGAGAAAAGTTTGGCCAACACGCCGGTGGTATGCACCCAGAGCGCCAGCACTCCGGCAAAGGGCCGAGACCCACCGAGACCACGAAAAGCATGGCGAAGACCACTTCGTTGATGGCCCGGCAGGCGTCCATGATGCGGCGGACGGGTTGGTAGATCCACCAGGGCGCGATGTTTTCGGAGCTGAGAATGCCGAAGGGCACTGCGCAGATCACGGCCAGGAACGTGCCCCAGACCGCGAGGTGGAAGGTTACGATGATTTCATCGAGGTAGAGCCTCCATTCGGAAAAATTGGGAGGAAAAAAATCACCCGCCAGGGTGGCCATGTTGCCTGAGTCTTTGATCAGGTCCATGGGGCGCATGTCCGCGCCTTCCCATGACCAGGCCAGGATGGCCAGGACAATGGCCCAGCCCGTCAGCCTGGTCAGCGAGGACTGGGCGCTGCGAGGGGGGCGGCTGTCGATGAGAATTGTGTTCTGAACGGTCATGAATGCATCCTTGGATGCGGCCGATGAGGACACCGGCCGCATGGTGTGGAGGAGACGGCTAGATCTTGGCTTTGATGGCGTCGAGCTTGGCGTCGATTTCGGCAAGCTGTTTGGTTTTGTCTTCGGCGGACAAGGTGGCGTCGCCTTCAACCTTGACGCGCTTCTTGAAGAGTTCGAGTTGGCGGATGGGCAGAAGCTGGTCGTTGGTGGATTCCTTGAAGGGAGCCCAGCCCAGGGCCTTGAGCACGGCGACTTCGCTTTCCTTGCCGGTGGCGCCGTAGGTCATGAGAAAATTCTTGAGCTTGGCCTTGGTGGCCTCGGGCAGATCCTTGCGCCAGACCAGCGGATCGCTGGGGATGAGCGGGGAAGTCCACACGACCTTGATCAGGTCGCGCTTGTCGGGGTGGGTCACATCCAGGCGAGCCAGGTTTTCGCTGTTGTTGGTGGCCACGTCGACCTGCTTGTTGGCCACGCTCAAGGCGTTGGTCTCGTGGTTCGCGGAAACCACGTTCTTGAAGATCTTCTTGGGATCGACCTTGTTCACCGCGAACACGTAGTAGCTGGGAACGAGAAATCCGGAGGTGGAGTTGGGGTCGCCGTTGCCGAAAGAAAGGGAGCCCGCGTTCTTGAGCACGTCTTCCAGGGAGTTCAGGGGAGAATCCTTGTGCACGATCAGGTGGGAATAGTATCCGGCCTCTCCGTCGGCGGGCACTGTCTGGGCAAAGATTTCGCCATCGGCACGGTCCACGGCCTCCATGGCGCTCTTGTTGCCGTACCAGGCCACCTGGACCTTGTTGAAGCGCATGCCTTCGATGATTCCGGCGTAATCGGAGGCGAAGAAGGCGTTGATCTTGAGACCGGTGGCCTTTTCCATGTCGGCAAGGAACGGTTGCCAAATGGTTTTGAGGTTCATGGACGCTTCGGTGGAGATGATTCCGAAATTGATTTCCTTTATTTCGGCGGAAACGGTTTGGATGCCGAAAAACGCCAGAAAGATGATCAGGCCACAAAGTTTGCGTAACATTCTGTACTCCTATGAAGTGCGGATGGTCGTTATGCCGCGGCAGGGGCCGGGGCGGGTTGGTTCTGAGCGGCTTTCGGGAATTGACGCCGGGCGTTGTCCACGGCCGGGGCGAAAAGCTCTTCGGTTTCCGAGCCGTAAACCTCCTTCAGGAAGGATGGGGTCAGGGCTGTGCTGGGGCCGTCGTAGACGACGCGGCCGCGGCGCAGGGCGATGGTCCGGGGGCAGTAGCGGATGGCGTATTCGACCTGATGCAGGGAGACCACGACGGTTATTTTGTCCTCGCGGTGGATCTGGGCCAGGATGTCCATGACTATGCGGGATGACTCGGGGTCAAGGGAGGCGATGGGTTCGTCGGCGAGCAGGACCTTGGCGCGTTGCGTCAGGGCGCGGGCAATGGCCACGCGCTGCTGCTGGCCGCCGGACAGGGTCGAGGCCCGCTGCCAGGCCTTGTCCGCCATGCCGACCCGGGCCAGGGACTCCATGGCCAGGCGTCTCTCGGTGGGGGGAAAGAGGTTGGATACGGCCCGCCAAGTGGGCACCCGGCCCAGGGCGCCCATGAGCACGTTGGTCATGACCGAGAGGCGGTCCACCAGGTTGAACTGCTGAAAGATGACGCCGACCTCGGCGCGGACCTGGCGGGCGTTCCTGGACAATCGCCCGTCGCGTTGCATGATGCGGCTCAAAACCTCGATCTGGCCGCCACTGTCCGTGTCGCAGCACATGAGACCCGAGATGTGGCGCATGAGGGTCGACTTGCCCGAACCGGAAGAGCCGATGAGGGCGACCATCTCGCCGCTCTCCACGGTGGCGCTCACGTTGTCGAGCCCTTTGGTGTTCTTGAAAGTCTTGGTCAGTTGTTTGATCTGGATCATGATGTTCCCTCGCGTTTTGCTTTCACTAGGAAACATCTGTGACGGGAACGTGTCCGAGTCATGACAAGTCTGTCTCAACTGGTCTAGACAACTTGTTGTTTTGTCTTGTGTTTGTTTGTGCCGAGGGAATTCCGGCTGCTTGTCGCCAGGGTTGCGCGTGCCCCGTGAGGACGTCCGGGGCGGCCCTCGCATCTCGCAGACCGTCGTCGGAATAAAGGCGCGGTTGGAACATATTGAAATATTTCAAAGCGTGGCTAGGGTTGCTCGCGCCCGTGTATTGCTTTAGTTTTTCAGTTTGGCGCGTTTGTTTTTTTCAGGCGTGATCGCGTTTTTGAAGGGCGATACGCATGGTTCCACAGTCAATCCCTTTGAGGCCCCTGATATGTCGCACAAATTGATACGGAAAGATGTCGCTCCGGTTTACGACAGGATAGTCGCCAATTTTTTGCAGAACCAGAACGGAGCATTCTTTCTGGTCACCAACGACGAGGTATTCGTACGCACGATGCGCGGAGCATTGCGCACCATGGGTCTGAACTACGATGCCTTGTCCATCGCCCATGTCACTTCCGACATATGGAAGAAGTGCAAGGACCTTTTGGAAGAAAAGTCGCAAGTGGTCATGTTCATTGAATCGAAGATCAATGGAAGGTCAAACGTTTTTGACTTCAAATCATTGAAGGACAGTTTTGGAAACAGGCTGAAAATAATCTGCATAACGCCTGAGGTTTCAGAAGAGCATGTATCGTTTATCGCTGAAAACGAGGTTGATTCAATAATTGTCAAGCCAATTTCAGTGAACAATATCATACAAAAAATAGCATTTACCATAAGGCCTTCAAATATTTTTCAAACAGAAGTCGAAAATATAAAGGTTTTGATTGATAAAGACGAATATGATCAGGCTCAATTGAAGATTGATTTGCTTCTTGAAGAGAAGCCTGGAAGTTCCATCTGCATGATTTTGAAAGGTGATATTGCCAAAAAAAATGGTGATATCAAGAGTGCTGAGATGTACTATAAAGAGGCTGTAAAGGAGTCCAGGCTTAATCTGAAGCCTTTGCAGAAGCTCGCTGATCTTTATGCAGAGATTGAGGAGCCAAAGGAATATATCAAATATCTTCTTCTCATGGACAAGATTTCTCCTTTGAACCACAAACGCAAAATCAACATCGGTGAACAGTACAGCAAGACCGGCGAGGACGAGAAGGCCAAGAAATTCTATGCCGATGCGGTCAATATCGTGCGCACCCAGGCCAACGACATGCTTGCCTCCACACTCATGGATATCGGCGTGAAGTTGCGTGATGTGAACCCCGAGCAGAGCATCCTGTTCATGAACCAGGCCCTTGAGACAAAGGGTGGCGACATGACCCGCGAAGACTTGTGGATGGTCAATGAAATGGGGGTGTCGCTGCGCAAGAAGGGGGACTGGAAGGGCGCCGTGCAGACCTACCAGCAGGCGCTGAACGTGATTCCCAACGAAGCGGGGCTGCACTACAACATGGGCATGGCCTACGCCCAGGGCAAAGAGCATTACAAGGCCGTCTGCGAGTTCGAAAAGGCCATAGCCGCTTCTTCGGAAATTCTGCAGGAATCGCCGCTTATCCCTTTCAATATCGGAATGGTCTATTTCCAGATGAACCGCCTGCAGGAAGTGGAGCGCTTCATGAAAATCGCCCTCAAGCTCGATCCCGGCTTTGAGCGGGCCAAGGCGATGCTGGAGAAAATAGGGTCGAAAGCAGAGTGACATTCGGTTTGCCCTTGAGTGCTGTCGAGGCTCCTGCGCAGTTACCGGCTCTGCGCTGTTCAGAAGCAACCGGCCGTGAATTGCGTCCGGCGCGTCGGGAATCATTCGCCATTCGGAATTTCCTGGCTTGCGCATACTGCGTTATCTTGTAAGAAAGCTCAGCCACCACGAATGGTTTCCGGCATAGGCTGGTTGGAATTTCGTCGCCAAATTGTCATCCTGCATGGCCTTTCAGGGCTTAAACGGTGCACATGCCACTCTCGCCATCGAACTTTAAAGATCCCCTTGACCTGTTGATGGGCGCTCCCATCGGCATCTTCACGTCCTCGCCCGAAGGCCGCTACCTGTCCGTGAATCCGGCCATGGCCCGGATTTTCGGCTACGAATCGCCACAGGCTTTGATCGATGCTTCCTCGGAGACTGAATCGGACATGCCTGTCGACCCTGCCGGGGGAGACACGTTCCTGCGGC
>JAEWKZ010000024.1 GCA_023393525.1 Pseudomonadota bacterium
AGCGCGGTAAATCCGCACACATGACAAACACTTGACTCTGATCATCACCCTGGTTGCCAAGTCCCATAACAACTCCTTGTTCATGGCAACCTTCTATATTTCTGAGAATTTTTCAACAGTCAGCTAATGGTTGATGGCGTTGCGAAGGTGCTCATCGCTGGCAAGATCAATTTAACAATTCACAAATTGTTCAAACTAGAGCTGTTCAAACTCCATAAATAGCGTAAAGATATTTATATTATTAAAGAATCCTGGCCCTGAGGGCCAGGACTTGGGATAACCCCTAGAAGGGGTATAATTGCCTTGCCCCCAAAGGAGGCAAGGTTGCCGCTGTCCCCTTCGAGACACTATTTTTCAAATTTACGTTCTTGTTCTTCTTGATATTTTACATACCTTCGAATTTTATCAGCATCTAATCCGACTGTATCAACGCAGTAACCACGTGCCCAGAAATGATTACCCCAATAGGGTTTACGCTTCAGTTCCCGGAATTTGTTGAATATCCGGATGGCAGTTCGCCCTTTGACTGTCCCGACGAATTTGGAAATACACACTTTCGGTGGGACGTAAGTTAAGAGATGCACATGATCTGGTTGAACGTTAAGTTCCAAAATTTGGCAGCCTTGGTGTTCACAAAACGCACGAATGCACCGATCTGCCTCAACCCCAACCGCCCCTCCCAATATCCGAAATCGATATTTGGGAGTCCACACGATATGATATTGGCAATACCATATCGTGTGAGATAGCTTGAAAAAGCGACCCATGGTCTTCTCCTTGTTCAGTTGTGGGGACAACGGAACTCTGGAGATATCATGGGTCGTTCAACTGGCATAGCCGTTGAACTCTGACCAGGCCCAGAGGGCCTGGATTTCTATGTTGATATTAAATTATCAAGCACTAAAAATAGTGAAATTGATTTTGAAATTACAAAATCACGAAATTACAAAATTGACGAATCGAATAAAAAAATAAAGTATAAATTGATCGCAGATGAAAATAATGCTAAATTACATATATGCAAAAATGAATATGTCATTGATAAAATCAAGAAAAATGCAAGCAAAGACAAAAATACAAAAGATAATAAATATGAAGAGATAATAAACTACTATACTAAAAATCCTAAAAAACCCATCCGACCTGCTGCTAATGCTTTAAAAATGAATCGTTCAACACTAGGAAAAAATCTCAAAAAGTTACATGAAGAAGGAAAAATTAAAAAAGATAATAGGCATTACTACGTTTAAAGTAATTAACGATATATTGCTGTCCCAAAATAATGTTCGCCAAATTTTAATTCAACAAAAATTTATTAAAATCCTATATCAAATTCAACTTTTGATATCACTTCATCATAACAAATTTTTGGACTGAACTTAGATCCATACTGCCTACTAGCTAGCATTTCAATTTCATGACCAAAAACTTGCCTAAAAACATCAGTATGCAAATTTCTCACTTTAAAATAATCGCTGAACGTATGGCGCAATGAGTGAAAACTCTTTTTCCCTGCTATATCGCATTTCTTGATCAAATCAGAGAAAAACTTACCCACCTGCCTTCCATATTTTGAAATATTTTTAGACAAGTTTAAATCAGGAAATAATCGCTCATGCTTATCTTTTAAAATTTTATCTCTATACTTAAGCAGTCCTAATTCAATTAACTTGCTATGTACTGGAATTATTCGAACTGAATTTTTTGTTTTAAGCTTTTTCTCAACCAAGCCGTTTCTAGATTTATTCAAATTAATGTCAAACACCCAAAGATCGTCAACTTTATATACGTCATCACAGTGTAATTGACAGATTTCTTCAAGCCGCATTCCTGTGTACAGAGCAATAATGGGCGCCCAATAAAAGGATGGCCTTTTGATTTTTTTCATTTTAAAATCTGGATGAGAAAATAAAATTTTCAAATCATCGACAGTTATCGCATCACGAAGATCAATCTCTTGCCTATCATCCTTAATGCTGAGGGACTTTGCAGGATTAAAAGTCATTATCCCTTCTCGCATAGCCCACTCAAACAGACTCGAAGCAGCTTCAACAAATATATTTACTGTTTTTATAGAGTATACTGTCTTAGGCTTCATTTTTAGTATTTGATCTATAGACTTGCCTTTATACAACTTTGATTTAGCACGATTCGGAGGCAGTTTTCGAAGTGTCTCTCGATACTTTCGCATATCATCGCGAGTTATCTCATCGATAGGCTTGTCCCCCATAACCTCGATAAACGTGTTGAGACGACTTTTGTGATCAGGCAAGCTATGAGACTTCCAAGCTTCATCTGAAATCTTTGAATCTATATATTTATTTGCCAATTCAGAAAATTTCAAACTAGGGATTTTCGTTTCTTCCTTGGGAGCAGACGATTGAACATCTATTTGATTGTTTTGCTTCGCGCGTTCATTAAAGAGAGGCAATTCTTTGACAAAATCGCCATTACTACGCGCGTTTACAATATCGTGACATGTGATTTGAGTTTTTATAAATTCATTAATAATTTCCAAAACGTTATCTTTGGTAACTTCATCGGGCTTGAAAACTCCTTCTTTCATCAAATGCACTACGCCAATAAATCCATCATTTGCCAATAAATCAGGATTATTGACGGCGCTACTCAGTATCCTTGCGCATGCATCAGAGAATTGCCCATCTGATATGGATACATTTTCTTCGATTTGCACTCTTGGTCTCTTGTTAATATTTTGAGAATGCAAATCTAACTGCTTTCTTAAATATTCTTGCAGCCTATCTTTAATCTCCCTGTGGGAGATATGAATTTTTTCATCTTGCTCAAGCACCTTGATAAACCTAGCAAGCAGTTCTTTGCGTAAATGTTCTGGGCTAACTGGCACATTTTCGTCCAAAATTTCATCCATCCTTACGCGGAGCTTAGTGGCTATCCGCCTTGCCTCGCCAATATATGGAGTTTGCAAGCCGATTCGTACTTCTGATTGCCCTATTCCGACTCGAAATTTTTTTGGAATAGATGCGCGAAAATAATAAAATTTCCCTTTCAGGTAAAGATTACTTGGCGAATATGTATTTTTCTTGCGGCGAGTGATTTTCGAAATCTGATCAGATGGGACAATAGGCGGTCCACTTATGACGCTCAGTGGCTTCGAGTGAAATGCTGATTTTCGCATAGTCCAGGCTCCCTTTTTCAGACCATGGGTTTGCAATCTTGACCCCCGAGTTTGACCCCCGGGTTTGACCCTCAAATTTCAGCCAAATTCCCTTCGACTGACCTTAAAGCCAAGATTGCAACCGCCTGAAAAAACAGAAAAAGGCGTTGCAGCTTGTTAGCTGCAACGCCCTAGTTTCCTGGTGTCGAAGGGGGGACTCGAACCCCCACGGGATACCCCACTACCCCCTCAAGATAGCGTGTCTACCAATTCCACCACTTCGACATCTAAGCATTCAAATTTGCGTGACTAATCCCGCAAACCGGAGATGCAGTCTTTAGCTGCGACCTCCTGGTTTGTCCAGTATTTTTTTACTGATTTTTTTCCTGCGCCGCAGGTTCTTCGGTCGCGTCCGTGGTCACTCCGGCGGGGGCCTCGGGGGTCTGGGTCACGGGCATGTCGATGACGATGGATTCCTTGGGAGTAGCGTGCTTCTGCGTGCTGACATACGTGAAAATCATGGAGGTAAGGAAAAAAACCGTCGCCGCTCCGGCGGTCAGTTTGCTGAGCAAGCCGCCCGCGCCGGTGGAACCGAAGACGGATCCGCCGCCACCGCCGAAGATTACCCCCATCCCTTCCTTGCCGGATTGCAGCAGGACGAGAACGACAAGGGTGACACAGGCAATGACATGTATGGTGATCATCAGGGAGTTCAAGAAAATACCTCCTAAATTATGCAAGCACGATCTGGCTGAAACTGCTCGCTTTGAGACTTGCGCCGCCTACCAGCACACCGTCCACATTGTCAAGGCGGATGATGGCCGCCGCGTTGTCCGGCTTGACGGAACCGCCGTAAAGAATGCGTATGCGCTTCCCTTCCATCGGCATCAAGGACTCAAGCTTTGCGCGCACGAATGCGTGCGCGGCCAGGATTTCGTCCGGTCCGGCGACCTCACCCGTTCCGATGGCCCAGACCGGCTCATAGGCCACGGACAGGTTCCCGGCCTTCGCCGTGGACAGCACCCCGGCCAATCCGCTTTCGAGCTGCCGGGTCAGAACGTCCTCGATCTGTCCAAGCCTGCGTTCGACGATGGTCTCGCCGACGCACAGAATCATGTGCAGGCCCGCTTCCAGTCCGAAGGCCACCTTGCGCCCGATCAGCTCGTCCATCTCGCCAAGCACGTGCCTGCGCTCGGAATGTCCGGCCAGGGCGTGGGTGCAACCCAGATCCTTGAGCTGTTCGGGAGCGATCTCCCCGGTGAAGGCGCCCTGCTTCGACGGATAGAAATTCTGGGCTCCGACGCGGCACCCAGCCTGCATCAGGATGGGACAGACGGCGTCCAGCATGGTGAACGGTGGGCAGACCAGCACTTCCCGGTCCGCAGGCGCCTCTCCCAGCAGGCCGGCCAGCTCTTCGGCCGTGCGCACGCCCTCTGCCACGGTTTTGTACATCTTCCAGTTGGCGGCCATGAGCTTCTTCATGATTTCTTCTCCAGCGCGGTAAAGGCAGGCAGCTCCTTGCCTTCAAGGAATTCCAGGAACGAGCCGCCCCCGGTCGAGATGAAGGAGAACTTGTCCGCCATGTTCATCTGTTCCACGATGACGTTGGTGTCGCCGCCGCCGAGAATGGTCATGCCGGAAATGGCGCCCACGACCCGGCACAGGTTGATGGAACCCTGGGCAAAGGCCGGGTTCTCGAACGCGCCCATGGGCCCGTTCCAGATCACGGTGCCGGCGTTCTTGATGACCTCGGCGAAAAGGGTGTGCGATGCGGGGCCGGTGTCCAGGATCATCTCGTCCGCCGGAATGTCCTGGTAGGTGCGCACGCCCGAGGCGATGCCGCCCTTGGGGTCGGTGCCGAGAATGAAATCCACGGGCAGGTAGAATTTGACGCCCTTCTCCCGCGCCTCGACCATGATGGCCATGGCTTCCTCCAGCAGGTCGTCCTCCACCAGGGACGTGCCCACCTCGAAGCCCTGGGCCTTGCGGAAGGTGTTGGCCATGGCCCCGCCCACGATCATGGAGTCGACTTCTTCCAGCAGCGCTTTCAAAATGCCGAGCTTGGACGACACCTTGGCCCCGCCGATGATGGCCACGAAGGGCCGCGCTGGATTTTCCAGGGCTTCGCCCAGATACTGCCACTCCTTCTTGAGCAGGAGCCCCCCGCAGCAATCCTTGATGTATTCCGTGACGCCGACCACGGAAGCGTGGGCCCGGTGGGAAGCGCCAAAGGCGTCATTGACGTAGACCTGTCCGAGTTTGGCCAGCTCGCGGCTGAAATCCGGGTCGTTCTTGGTCTCGCCGGGGTGAAAACGCAGATTCTCAAGCAGCAGGACCTCGCCGGGTTTGAGGGCTTCGGCCATGGCCAGGACCTCCGGGCCTACGCAATCAGGGGCCATGCCCACCTCGCGCCCGAGCAGTTCGGCCAGGCGCGCGGCCACGGGCTTCAGGGAAAACTCCGGCGCCGGCGCGCCCTTGGGCCGCCCGAGATGGGAACAGATCACCAGGGAGGCACCATTGTCCAGGGCCAGCTTCAGGGTCGGCAGGCTCTGCTTGATGCGGTTGTCGTCGACAATGGCCCCGTCCTTGAGGGGCACGTTGTAATCGACGCGCATGAGAACCCGCTTGCCGCTGACGTTGAGTTCGTCCAGAAATCGCATATGACCTCCCGTGGGGCTGTTGGCTGTGATGTGCGCGGACCCGCGCCCGCTCAAGGCTCCGTAAGGCAATCAGCAAAAAATGACAATGGCCGGACCAAAATGGACCGGACTTGCATGCGGCCGGACACTTGATCCCCGCTCGCAAAGAACGCACAATGAATTTTTAGACCCCGCTTCAAAAGGACTCTTTCATGCCAGCAACACGCATCCGTCCCATGACCATGGACGATTATCCCGCCGCGATGGCCTTGTGGAAAACCACTCCCGGCATCGGCCTGTCCGCGGCGGACGAGGCCGAAACCATGCGCGCCTACCTGCTGCGCAATCCGGGCATGAGCCAATGCGCCCTGGCCGGCGCAAGCCTAATCGGCACGGTTCTGGCCGGGCACGACGGCCGCCGGGGCTATCTGCACCATCTCTGCGTGGACGAAAACTTCAGGGGGCAAGGCCTAGGCCGCCGGCTCGTCATCCGCGCACTCGAGGCCCTGCGCGCCCAGGGCCTGGAAAAGGCCCACGCCTTCCTGTTCAGCGACAACGAGACAGGACGCAAATTCTGGGAACGGATCAGCTGGACCTGGCGCACGGACATCGGGGTCGTCTCCGTGACCATGCAGGAGGCCCTCAAATGACCACGAACCTGTTGGCCCTCGGCCGCGAACACCTGGAATACACGCGCCGCATCCGCCGTGAACTGCACCGCTTTCCCGAGGTCGGGACGGACCTGCCCCGGACCAGGGCGCTGGTGCTGCGCGAACTGGGCAAACTGAATCTGCGCGTGCGCGAAGACATGGGCGGAGGCATCGTGGCCGATCTGGACGGCGCGCATGACGCCCCTCGCATAGCCCTGCGCGCCGACATGGACGCCCTTCCCATTCAGGAGGAGTCCGGCCTTGAATTCGCCTCCGAAATCGCCGGCCAGAGCCACATGTGCGGCCACGACGCGCACACGGCCATGCTGCTTGGCGCGGCCAGGCTGGTAACCTCCCAGGCCGGGACGCCCAAGAACCATGTCCGTTTTCTTTTCCAGCCCAACGAGGAATTCCAGCCCGGCGGAGCCAGGCCCATGGTGGAAGCCGGCTGCCTGGACGGCGTGGACAGGGTTTACGGCCTGCACGTCTGGCCCGGACATCCCGCAGGCTGGTTCGGGACGCGGTCCGGCCCGCTCATGGCCAGGCCGGACGTCTTTTCCATCACCGTCACGGGCAAGGGCGGCCACGCCTCGGCCCCACAGCATTGCACCGACCCCATCCTGGCCGCGAGCCATCTGGTCGCCCTGCTGCAGGGCGTCATCTCACGCCGGGTTGCGCCGGGACAACGCGCAGTCCTGAGCGTGACCCGCTTTCAAGCCGGAAGCAGCTACAACATCATTCCGGATACGGCCTTCCTGCAGGGCACAGTGCGCACCCTGGACGAAGACACCGGCGAACTGGTGCGCGCGGAAATGCAAAGACTCATCTCAGGCCTGGCCGCAGGCATGAACGTGCAGGCGGAACTGGACTACCAGCGCGGCTACCCGGTGGTGGTGAACGACGCGCCAAGCACGGCGCTCGCCGTCACAGCGCTGCGGGGCTTCTCGGACAAGGTGGACGAGGGGATCGAGCCGGTCATGGCGGGAGAGGATTTCTCGTACTATCTGCGAGAGGTTCCGGGATGCTTCATCTTCATGGGCTGCGGCTCCTGCGGAGCGGATGGCCGGGGCGGCCTGCACAACGCCTGCTTCAACCTCGACGAGGACTGCCTGGCCTGGGGCGTGGCGGCCCTGGCCGGATTGGCACTGCACGGGACGTAGAACGACGGGATTTGCGTCGGCTCCGACCTCATCGCGAGGGTGATAAGTTTGCGTGAATTCGGGTGGGGCGATAAATTTTTCGCCCCTACAATATTCCGACCCAAAACCAATCATCACATCAACGCCACAATACCGTAAGGGCGGCCCTGCGTGGCCGCCCTTCTTCGCCCTGCGTGGCCGCCCTTCTTCGCCCGCCAAAATTGGACAGGCACGGCGGCCTGCGCCTACGGCTGTTCGTAGAATACGTAGGTCGCGAATTCCGAAACCTCGAAATAGACCTTCTTCTCGTCGGCGCCGGGCAGGCCGTCCAGGTTGGTGTCGGCGATGCCGTATCCGAAGCGGTAGCCGCGGGCCTGCCTGTCGGAGGTGCCGTAGGCCGTGGAAAGCTTGTCGATCTTCACGAAACGACGCACCAGATTGTCTCCGGAATAGACTTCAAGCACTCCGTTGGTTCCGGTCCAGTTCTGGATGGTGCGCCCCAACTGATTCTGGGCTTCCTGCGTGCACCCGAAAAGACCGGCCAGCAGCAACGCGAACAGCAGCTTTCTCATCATTCCTCCTTCTTTTTTGCGTGGTGGACGGCAAGCGCCCATCACAGAGCATCATCCCCCTGCCGCCACTTGGTCCAGGCCGGCAGATTCTCCCAGGCGCCGCGCATGCGGCCCTCGTGGTCGTCGGTCAGGGGATCGAGCGAACGCAGGGCCGCCTTGAAGGCCGGACCGTGATTGCGGTGCTCCACGTGGCAAAGCTCATGCAGGACGACATTGCGGACCAGCGGCGCGGGCAGAAAAAGCAGCTTGGCGTTCAGGCTGATGGTGAACCGCGCCGAGCAACTGCCCCAGCGCCCGCTCTGGTTGCGCACCTGCACGCCGCCTATGGGCACCCCGTGATGCGCGGCCAGTTCCCGGCAAAAGGGAACAAGATGCGTCTTGCCCAGATCCACCAGCCACATCTGCAACAAAAGGGGCCCGGCTCCGATTTGTCCGGGCGGCAGAAAAACGCGCAGTCCGTCCTCCTTTGCATGCAACTCGGCGCGGGGGCCTTCCTCGTAGTCTACGGAAAAGCGACGGTCCAGAAAACCCAGCCGGATTTCAGCGGGAAGCGGATTCTGCCCCGGAGCCTCCCCCCTGTTTTTGAGTTCGTCCAGGCGGGTCAGAAGCCACTCCCGATGGCGCTCCAGGATGGAAGGCACTTCGGAGGACGAGACGCGGTACGGCAGTACGACCTCGATCCCGCGGCAGGAGCGCATCTTGAGCCAGACCTTGCGGGCTCGCGGGCTGCGGGTCACGGTGACGGGAATGGATTGCCAGAGCATAAACGAAAAGGGCGGCTTGCGCCGCCCCCCTTCTTACCAGATGTTTTCGCGTTGAGACGCCAAGGCCTTGGCCTGCTCGTCAAAACCCGAGAATCCGGCCTGATGCAGGGCATCGAGGACCGTGACCTCCCAATCCCAGTTGGCGTAGATGACCGGCTTGTGGAAAATGCTGCGGAAGGACGCCAGCTCCTGACGGTAGAAATCCTCCTTCACGCTGCCCAGGTTGGACTGCAACTGCTCGTGCAGGCGGGCCAGCTCCCCTTCGTACCAATCCATGAGATCGGGTCCGGAGGTGTTCTTCTTGAGGATGTGCTCATAGCGGTTCTCGGCCAGCAGCATGTGCAGGCGTTCCAGATGCTGCTCCTTGAGCCATGCGCCGAGACCGGAGAGCGGGATGTTCTCGGCCTCGACCTCGGCCACGTCGAACTTGGTCTGCTGGTAGGTGTCCGGCACGACGGAGGCCGAGACGATGCCCGCGATGCAGACCAGGCCGCGGATGATCTTGGAGTTGGACACGCCCTGGCCGCAGAAGCCGACCTTCTTGCCGAATTTCTGGCCGGTGAAGATGGTGGTCAGGATGGCCCACACCACCGCCGGGTCCTCTTCGTCATAGATGTGGCGCAGACGCGCGTTGTCGCGGTCCGTTCCCAGCACGAGCTGGGTCATGTCGTTGGAGCCGATGGAGAACCCGTCGAATTCCTTGATGAATTCCTTGGCCAGCACCGCGTTGCTGGGGATCTCGGACATGAGGATGATCTTGAGGCCAGAATCTCCGGACTGGATGTTGTGCACCTGCTGCAAATACCGCTTCATGGAACGCGCCTCTTCCAGGGTGCGCACGAAGGGCAGCATCAGGTGCAGGTTCACGCCGCCGAACGCGCCGCGCGCCAGCTTGAAGGCTTCAAGCTCCCAGTCGTGGATGTTGCGGGAAACGCCGCGATATCCAAGCATGGGATTGTCCTCGTGGCCCTCGAACAGAATGCCGCCCAGGAGGTTGCGGTACTCGTTGGTCTTGTAGTCCGTGGTGCGGTAGACGATGGTCTTGCCGTGGAAGGCCATGGAGAAGAGGGCCAGACCCTGGGCCAGGGACTGGATGTAGAGTTCCTTGCCACTGCGGTAACCGCGCGACTTCAAAATCTCGCGGATCTTCTCGGGCAGGGTGCGGACAGTGTCCATCTCCTGTTGCAGGCCGACCTTCTTGGCCACATCCTCGCGCATGGCGGAGATTTTTTCCAGGGTGGAGACGATGACCGGATCGCGTTCGATGCGGCCCACGTCGCGGGAGATGGCTTCCTGCAGTTCGAGACGGCGGCGCTGGGACTGGGGGTCGGCGCCGAGCAGTTCCAGTTCGTCGGCGTAGCCCATGATGACAGAGACATGGTCGCGAAGATTGTGCGATGTTTTGAGCACTTCGAAGCGCTGGGTTGCGAATTCCAGGTGCTCGTCGAGCTTCTTGTCAAGTTCGCGCAGCTGGCGATGGATGGCCAGGACCTCGTCCGTGCCCTTGGCCCCTTCCTTCTCGGTCAGCTCCTCCATCTTGCGCGCCAGGCCGGTGACGATACCCACGTAGCTGCGCAGCTTGATGTCCAGGGAGACGATGCCCGCCGCCATCTGTTCGAACACGATCTTGGTCAGGTCGTTTTCCAGGATTTCGAGCTTGGTGCCGACCACCGACTCCAACGTGCCCAGATCGTAGGCTTCCAGGGCCAGGGGATGGACGCCGATGTTGCCGAGCATGAACTCGGCACGCAAGAGGCCGACCTCGAAATCGGGCACTTCGCGCAGCCGCGACAGGAACAGGGACTGCCCCACATCGGCCAGAATCAGTCCGACCTTGGTCTTCGTGGCCGGAAGCTGGCTGACGTCGATCTCGCCGCCCACGTCGATGAGAGGCAGAAGCCCCCGGTAGACCTTGCCGCGGGAGCCGTCCACGGTCACTTCATGGCCGTCCAGGGTGCGCAGCTTCTCCAGGCGCTTGATGCCGATGACGGCGGGAATGCCCAGCTCGCGGGAGGTGATGGCGGCATGGCTGGTGTCGCCGCCGGCGTCGGCCATGATGGCCGAGGCGATGCGCATGCCCGGCACCATGTCCGGGTCGGTGCGTTCGGCGGCCAGGATGTTGCCTTTGCTGATCTTGTTCAGTTCCAGGGCGGAGCGCAGGTAGCGCACCAATCCCTGGCCCGCGCCGCGGGACGCGCCGTTGCCTTCGAGCAGCACTTCGGCTTCCTTGGCGGCGGACGGGTCCACTTCCTTGCGGCGCATGAAAATGGTGTGGGGATGATGCTCCAGATCCTCGTTCCAGCGGGTCTCGGGACGGGCCTGCACGAACCAGAGGCGGTCCCACTGGTCGATGCAGAATTCGGAATCCATGATCATGCCGCCGTAGCCCTTGCTGATGCAGCGCACGCCCTTGGCCACGGATTCGGCCTGGGCCAGGGACAGGGACCAGCGATAGGCCATGTCCTCGGCCACGGCTTCGACCTTGGTGCCACGCCCGGACTCCTTGTAGACGATGCGCTTGTCCTTGCAGCCCATGTAGCGGATGACGATCTCCTGACCGTCCTCGCGCTGGAACACGTAGAATTTGTCGGGAGTGACCAGGCCGCTGACCACGGCCTCGCCCAGGCCGTAGCTGGCGTCGATGGACACGAGATCGTTGCGCGACGTGCCGCGGCACCCGGTGGATGTGTCGGCGGAGAAGGCCGTGCCGGAGATGACCGGGTTGATCATGCGCATGATGCACACGGACAGGGAGGTGTTCTCGATGGCCCATTCCTGCTTGGCCTTGATGGCGATGGAGTCGTCGCCGGTCTGTTCGGCCTTGGCCACGGCGTCGAGGATGGCCTCGCGGCGGTAGGTCATGGAGCGCAGGTTGTAGGCCGAGGCGCAATCCCAGTGATAGGCCTGGACCACGTAATTGTCGCCGACGATATTGAGATAGGTGTCCTGAAGGCCGGCGAAAGCCTTCTTGCGGCTGTCCTCGCCGGCGGCGGAGGAACGGACGGCCACGGGCTCGTTCTCGAGACCCGCTTCCTTGCAGATGTCGAGGTAGGCTCCGCGCACGGCCTCGGACACTTCCTTGGGCAGGTCCACGGACAGGATCGCGGCCTGCACCAGCACGGAACGCTTGCGCAGCTGATCGATGCCCTCCGGCGAAACGGCGAAGCCCTCGACCACGTTGTTGACGAAGGTGCGCAGGCGGATCAGGGTACCTTCCTGCTTCTTGGCGGCCTCCTTCACGTCGAGGGCGATCTTGCGGACGAACTTCTGCAAGAACTCAGAATCCTTGTTGATTTCGGCGTCGGTCCAGTCCATGGCGTCGTAGGCCTTGTCCACGGAATTGCGGACCAGGGCGGCGTTGACCTTGGTTTCGTCAAGGAGCTTATGAAAGGCTATGGAGGAGATGGCCCGGAATTGCGGAGCCCTGATGCCCTCTATGGTGCTGATGATGGCGGTGTTGTAGTTCTTGCCGCCGACCAGAAGCTCGGCGTCCTCGCCAATGGTCACGATGTCCTTGCCGGTCAGGACGAGCTGCTTCTGAATCCGCTCTATCCCGTCCGCAGTCGTCGCGGCCTCCGCAGACACTTCGGCTTTCTTCTTGGGACTCTTTTTGTCGCTCTCAGCCATCTTCTCCTCCTCTTCGTGCGCAAATCGAAAACAATTGTGATCGCCCCGAAAAAAACAGGGCCTGGGTACATGCCGACGAGTCAGTACGTCAACAACACTGAGCCTTCATGACACGAAAATAATATCTGCAAAAGTTCTTGACAGAAAAGAACAGGCCACAACCTGCCCTAGACCTTCTGGCCGCAGGACGGACAGAACTTGAAATCGTCCCTGGTCACCGGAGCGGCGCAGGTCGGACATTTCCGGGGGGCAGGCACCAGTTCGACCAGAAGCTCCCCTTCCTTGACCGGCACCATTTTCTTGTCTTCCTGATAGTCGGCGAATTTGAGTACGCGCTCGACCATGCCGTCCACCGGTGCAAGAATGGATTTTTCCTGTTTCATGATGGAAATGTTGAAAAGCTCCTCGCCCTTCTTGACCATGTCCCCGGGCTTGACGTGCACGACCCACAGATCGCCGTTGGACGGTGAGCCCACATGGTACGGATTGCGGGAGTCGGCCATCTCCACCCCGGTGTCGTCCTTGCCCACGGCCTCGGCCACCTTGACCTGGGCGGAAAAGGATTCCGAATCAAGGGAATAGGACACAAGGCTCATGCCGTGGTCGTCCGGGCGGGAGATGTGCTGCATGGTCAGGACGTGGTGCTTGCCCTGGCTGTCCTTGAACATGACCTCGTCCCCGGCTTTGAGCCCCTCGAACCAGACATGCAGCGGCAGACGGTTGCAGTCGCCGAACTTGCCCACGAACTTGATGGTGTTCAGGGCGTCGCCGGGATGGTTGAGGTACATTATCAGTTCCTCTTCCGTGGGAATCCGTCCGATGTGCTCGGCCAGGCTCTGCTGCTCCCTGGGCACGTCCACGTCCAAGAGGGTCGTCAGCGGAGAGGATTCGGTGCGCCGGGAAATGGCTTCGCGATACTCCGGCCCGAAGGCGGACTCGTAGACCCAATCCGGCGGGAAGCCCAGCGGCAGGCGTCCGAACTTGCCCAGAAGCAGGTCCCGGAACGCATCGTTGGCATCCAGATAGATATTGAGCCGCTCGGCGCGGATCTCATCGGTGAGCATCTCCTCGGGCAGGGTCACAACCTGGTCGAGCACCGCCAGAAGCCTGCGCACGCCACGGCGTCCGCCGCGCTTGTAGGCTCCGGTCACGGCCAGAAAGGCCGTGTTCCAGGTGATCTGGGAACCCGGGGTGACGTCGTGGTAGCGCACGATCTTGCGGATTCCGGCCAGGAACTTGAGCATGAACGGCAGCAGGTGGATGTAGCCCTGCTTCATGGCCCCTTCCTGGGACGAGGATGTCGCGCCGCCGGGCATGCCGTGCTCGATGACGTCGTAATCGATGCCCTGGAAGTACGGGGCGGTGTAGCGGTCGTAGTAGGGCATGATCTGCTTGAGCACGAAGCCCGTGGTGCGGATCATGTCCTTATTGAGGTTGGTCTTGAGGCCCAGTTCCTCGATGTAGGCCGCCGTGGAGAGCACTTCGCCCTGGCCGTACCAGCGCACGGAAGCGCCGATGGCCGTGTCCACGATGTGCGCACCGGCCTTGGCGGCCGCGGCCACGGCCGGCACGAACAGGCCGTCGGTGTAGTGGCGGTGCGCATGGATGACCAGCTCCGGGTAGGCCTTGCGGATGGCCTGCACCAGTTCGGTCATGAACACGGGCGGGCAGACCCCGGCCATGTCCTTGAGGCCCAGGATGATGAGCCGCTCGGCCTTCTTCTTGGAGCATCCGGCCACCTGGGCGGTCATATCGATGATCTCCTGCACCACGCCCAGATAATGGGGCACGTCGAAGCCCTTGGCGTAGGACAGGGAGATGGCCGGTTCCCAGATGTTCTTCTTCGAGTTCAGGGCCACCTCGGCAAAGGGACGCATGTTCTCGACGTGATTCAAAAAGTCGAAGCAGCGGATGACGTCGTAATGCTCACAGATCATCTCTCCGGTGCGGCGCATGATGTTGCGGGGCTGCGGCTTGTACCCGAGCACGTTGGTGGAGCGGATGAGAATCTGCTTCAGGGTCTTGGGCGCGAACTCGTTCCATTCCCGGGCCTCGCTGAAGGGATAGGTCATGTTCGCGAGCATCGCGACATGGAAATGCGCCCCGCCGCCGTTCTCCAGGGAGAAGAATCCGCAGTTGTCAAGGTAGGGCCCGATGATGCGGTCCTCGGCCAGGCGGAAGCGGTTGCCGGAGTTGGACTGGGTGATGTCGCGGGTGGTGGTGTCCGAAAAATGGACATGATCGGAATCGCGGATGTAGGAAAGGATCGCGTCCCGGTCCCCGCGCGGGTAGGGATAGTGGTAATACTCCGGTTCGATGCCCGGCAGGGACGGCTTGAAGGCGTCCATGCGCTTGCCGTCGCGGGTGCGGTACTCGCCGAGCTTGACGTGGGGGTTGTACCCGTAGGCGGAAATCTCCGCCACCAGCCGTGAAAGACGCACGGCCTCGGATTCCTTGTCCATGTAGATCATCAGCTCCGGCGCGCTGGACACGAACTTGGTGTCGTAGTCTCCGGCGCGGAAACGGGGATGGGCTATGATCTGGCGATGGAACTGAATGGTGGTCTTGATCCCGCCGATGATGTATTCGCCCAGGGCCCTTTCCAGAATCCCGAGCACCTTGTCCCACTGCGGGCCGTAGGCGATGAGCAGCGACGCGGCCGAGTCGTACTGGGACGGGAACTCGTACCCGCTGCACACGCACGAATCCACGCGCACGCCGGGTCCGCCGGGAGAGAGGTAACGCGTGATGCGACCGGCGTTGGGCGAGAAATTGTTCTGCGGGTCCTCGCAGTTGACGCGGACCTGGATGGCGTGGCTCCTGGGCGTGCAGTTCCCGTCGTTGAGACGCAGCTTGGCGCCAAAGGCCACGGCGATCTGCTCCTCGACCAGATCGATGCCGTAGCGGCATTCGGTGATGCCGTGCTCGACCTGCAGACGGGTGTTGACCTCGATGAGATAGGGCCGCCCGTCGGGATCGACCAGGAATTCCACCGTGCACAGGGAATAGTAGCCCACGGCGCGGACCAGCTGGCGCGAATACTCCTTGAGCTGCTCGCGCAGTTCCTCGGTCATGCCCGGCCAGGGGGACGGCGTGATCTCGACCAGCTTCTGGTGGTTGCGCTGCACCGTGCAGTCGCGCTCGTCGAAGGCGAAGACGTTGCCGTACTTGTCGGCGATGACCTGGATCTCGATGTGGCGGATGGAGGTCAGCAGGCGCTCCACGTACAGGCGCGGGTTGCCGAAGGAAGCCTGGGCCAAGGTCGAGGCCTTGATGAAGGCGTCGGCCAGCTGATCCTCGCTGAACACCTCGTAGATGCCCCGTCCGCCGCCGCCGCCTTCGGCCTTGAGCATGACCGGCAGGCCGATCTCGGCGGCCACCCGCTTGGCCTCTTCCACGGACACCGCGCCTTCGGAGCCCGGCACCACGGGGATGCCCAGCTTCTGGGCCAGGGCCCGGACCTGCACCTTGTTGCCCAAGAGCCGCATGGCCTCGGAGGTGGGGCCGATGAAAATGATGCCCGCGTCGGCGCACTTGGTGGGAAAGGAGTCATCCTCGGAGGCGAATCCCCAACCGGGATGGATGGCCACGACCCCCCTGGCCTTGGCCTTGGAGATGATCTTGTCTATGTCCAGATACGAACGCGAGTTTTCTCCAAGATGCAGAAGCTCTTGAGCGCCGGAGGTGAAAGGGGCGGTCTTGTCCACGTCCGTGGCAGTGATCATGGGCACGGCCTGGAAAACTTCCTTGATGGAGCGGACAATTCTTCTGGCGGGGATGCCGCGGTTGGCGACAAGAATCTTTTTGCCCCGAATCTCCCGGGCCACTTCTTCAAAACTGCGGGGAATCTGAGAACACATATATTTCTCCGTACGCGTTATATTTGACCTTCCGTGCAGTCCTCCGGACGCAGCGACCCCGAATGCAGAGTCCGCCTTCCGCCGTCCGTGAGCAGGATGACGCCGCCGTCCGGACCGAGCCCCGCCAACGTACCGCGAACCGATGATCGATTGTCCGAAACACGCACCACGGCTCCGAGATAGGCTAAAAGAGGCTCGATTAACTGGGAAAACTCCAGAGGGGTCGAATCAGAAAGTTCAATAGTGTAACGAAGGCGACCGGAATTCACAAGCCGTAACCACAGGCTAAAAATGGAAACCCCGCGCAGGGACGCGCCGAGGCTGGCGGCGGGACAGGCCCGGTCATTGCGCAGGCAGGCGTCCTCGGGGTTGGAGGCGATGTTGAGGCCGATCCCGGCCAGCAGCACATCCCCACGCTCCTCGATCAGGATGCCGCCGACCTTGCGGCCATGCAGCAGAATGTCGTTGGGCCATTTCAGCCGCACGGGCAGGCCGACTTCGGCCAATCCAAGGCACATGACCCACCCCACCAGGATGGAGAGCATGCTCTGCCAGGGCGCGGGGGGCATGGGCAGCCGCCAGGCCGCGAACAGATTGCCGGGCCGCGAGATCCAGTTCCTGCGCATCTGCCCTCTTCCCGCCCACTGCCGGGTGGCCAGCACCGAATCCCAGGGATCGAGCAGCCCCTTTCCGGCCAGATGCATGGCCACATCCAGAGCCGAGGAGCACGGACCGCAGAGATGAACGCGTTCCCTCGGCGCGCTCGCTCCGGGCTCGCCGGACCCGAGAATCGCGGGCGCGTCCCCGTGTCCGACGGAAAAGGCATCCGTCACGCCGGGAATGTCAGGAGTCCAGAGAATGGGCATGGTCTTTTTTCCGGGAAGAATCGATCAGGACCGGCCCTTCTGCTTCTTTTGCAGGAGCAGCCGCTTGAGGTCGGACTTGTCCCCCGCGCGGTACACCTGCGCAGGCTGGGAACGCGTCGGAGCAACGCGCGAAGCCGCAGGACGCGAAGCCTCCTCCCGGGGTGCGGGGTGTCCGGCGGCGACCATGCCCGTCTCCGGCTCGACCGGTCGGGGCATTGGCGGAGCCGGACGGGGCTGTGGAGAAGGCATGGCCTGAGCCTGCGCGGCCTGAGGGGCCTGCGAGACCTGCGAGGCCTGCGAGGCCTGCGGGGCCTGCGAGACCGGGCTCGACGGAGCCGTACGCGGCGGAGCTGCGCTTGTCGGAGCCGCGCTCCTCGGAGCCGCGCCAGACGAGGCCATGGGCGCGACAACCGGCGCGGGACGCGGGGCCGGGAGCGGCGCGCGGACGGCCTGGGCGGGCGGCGCGGACGCGTAGGAGAAGGCCGCCGGTGTGAGCGGCGTCGCTCCGGGCACGGGCTGATAAAAGATGGAGCGCATGTAGCGTTTGGGTTCGAACATGCCCGTCACCCCGGTCAGGGACTCGGTGGAACCGATGATCAGCGAGCCGTCGGGTTCGAGCACGGAGGCGATCTTCTCGAAGACGGCCTTCTTGTCCGCCGGCGTGAAATAGATGGCCACGTTGCGGCAGAAGACGATGTCGAACTTGCCGAGTCCCGCGAACGGCTTCATGAGGTTGAATTTCTTGAACACGGCCATGGCCCGGATCTCGTCCTTGATCTTCCAGCCGTCGCCCATGAGGGTGAAGTACTTGTGCAGGGTTTGCACGGGAAGGCCGCGCTCGATCTCGAACTTGTTGTATTTCCCGTAGCTGGCCTTGGTCACGGCCTCGTCGGAGATGTCGGTGCCGAGGATCGAAATCTGAAAATTGCCCAGGTTGCCCAGGGCCTCGCGCAGGGCGATGGCGATGCTGTAGACCTCCTGCCCGGTGGAGCAGGCGGCGCTCCAGATCCGGAGCGGAATGCCGCGCCCGCCGCCCGTTTTGGAGCGGGCGTCGATCAGGTCCGGCAGGATCTTGTGCTTGAACACCTCGAAGGGCGAGGCGTCGCGAAAGAAAAGGGTCTCGTTGGTGGTGATGGCGTTTACGATCTCCTTTTCCATGTTCCCGCTGCGATCGGCCTTGGCCTTGGAGTGCAGGTCCATGTAGGAGACGCAGCCGTACTGCTGCATCATGGCCTTGAGCCTGGTCTCGACCAGATAGCTTTTGGTCGAATCCAGGGCCACGCCGCAAATGGAGTAGATGTATCTGGACAGGACGTTGAATTCGTCCGCTGTGATCGTCGTCATTTTGCCGCCACTGTTTCGATTGGCACAGCTAACGCACCGTGCGGACGATCTCGGAAGCGATCATCTGCAGAGGCGAGACCACATCCACGACACCCGCTTCGACAGCCATCTTGGGCATGCCGTAAACCACGCAGGACTCCTCGTCCTGACCGATGGTCACGGCTCCGAAGCTCTTGAGCACCTTCAGCCCCAGGGTTCCGTCGCCGCCCATGCCGGTCATGATCACGCCGGTGGACATGGCGCCGTATTCGCGGGCCACGGAGCGGAACATGTAGTCCACCGCCGGTTTGCAGTTGTTTTCGGGCGGGTCGTCGGTGATCTGGATGATCTTGGCCCCGCCGGTGTTCGCGGCCACGCGCATGTGCCTGCCGCCCGGAGCGATGTAGATGACGTCCGGGCGCACAAGCTCGTTGTTCTCGGCTTCCCGGACTTCGTACAGGCATTTGGCGTCCAGGCTTTCGGCCAGCGACTTGGTGAAGACCGGCGGCATGTGCTGAACCACGAAGATGGGCACGCCAAGCTTGGGCAGCTGGGGCAGCATCTTGGTCAGGGCGTTGGGGCCGCCGGTGGAAATGCCGATGGCCACCGCCTTGGACTTGCCCGTGCGCCGGGGGGAGGCCAGCACGGACGGGGCCACCGGGGCCGGAGCGGCCGCGCCCACGGGACGCTGTCGCTGCTTGAGCAGCATCCGCAGCTCCATCCGCTTGGCGAAGGCCTTGACCCTCGGACCGATGGCGCCGCGGAGCATCTGCACGTTTTCCTGCATCGCGTCGGCGTCGGGCTTGGCGATGAAGTCGAAAGCGCCAAGCTCCAGGGCGCGCATGGTGATCTCGCTGCCGCGCTTGGTCAGGGTGGAAAGCATGATCACGCCCACATCGGGATGGCTCTTCTGGATCGCCTCCAGGGTTTCAAGCCCGTTCATGACCGGCATTTCCACATCAAGGGTTATGAGGTCCGGTTTCAGGGACGCGATGCGGGTCAACGCGATCTTGCCGTTGTTGGCCGTTCCGACCACCTCGACTCCCGGCATCTCGGCGAGAATGTCGCCCACCACCTTGCGATACATGATGGTATCGTCCACAACCAGAACACGCAGATTCATCCAGACTCCTTGAAAGATGATTAGTCGTCGGAGAGCACTTCGCCGACATCGAGCACGGCGATCAGGTCCTTGGAGGACTTGAGCACTCCCTGGAAGTACTTGCCCTTCACGCCTTTGATGTTGGAGGGGGTCGGCTCCACGTCCTCCCACTTGGAGGTGACCACGTCGGTGATGCGGTCCACCAGCAGCCCGATGTTCTCGTCACGGGAATTGACGATGATGATGCGGCTGGTCTCCGTGGTTTTCGACGGCGCCAGCCCCAGCTTGAGACCCAGGTCGATGATGGTCACGATGCGCCCGCGCAGGTTCATGATGCCCAGCACATAGGGCGGGGCCTGGGGCACCTTGGTCATCTCCATCTGCCTGTTCATTTCCTGGATGAGATTGATGTCAATCCCGCACAGGGCCGAACCTACGTAAAAGCAGGACAGCTGCAAGGCACCCGTCTTCTCTTTGGCCTGCTGTTTCATGCATATCTCCTTGAAAGAACTCTAGGCGTCACTCATTCACCGCAAAAGATTCCACCGCTATCACCCCCCCCGCGCCGGATCAGGAGGCGTAACGCTTCAGCCATTCGTAGATGGACTGCAGCAGGCGCTCCTTGTCCAGCTTGACCTGATAATCGTCGATGCCCACCGCCCTGCCCCGCGCCACGTCCTCGTCCCCGGCCAGGGAAGTCAGTGCGATGACGGGCATGAGCGAGAAGCGCTTGTCCTGGCGGATGCGTTGCGACAGTTCGAATCCGTCCATGTTCGGCATCTCGATGTCGGTGACCACGAGATCGTACTTTTCAGGCTCCGCGTCGAGCATGTTCCAGGCCACCAGCCCATCCTCGGCCACATCGACCGTGTATCCGTCATCCTCGATGAACTTCCTGACCTGGTTGCGGAAGAAATCCGAATCCTCGACCAGCAACAGGTGCGGAACCCCCACTTCGCCCGCGTCGTCCGCGATCTCGATGCTGCCGCGCACGGCGAACCATTCGGGCTGCACGGTCTGGATCAGCTCGTAGATGTCGACGATCAGGGTCGTATTGTCGCCGATGACCGCAGAGCCGCTGATGCCCGGCTGCTTCAGGGTGAAGCTGTCGAGCGTGACGCGGGCCTCGATGGCGTCCACCGGAGGCTTGGCCAACAGGCCGATCTCGTGGCCGGCCATGAGGAAGACGATGACGATGAGTTCGCCCGAGATGTCCAGCAGATTGACGTTGGTCGCCTGGTCCAGCGAAAATACGGGCAGGGTTCCGCCCCGGTACTTGATGACCCGTCTGCCGCCGACCTCCTCGATCTCGGCGGCGTCGATGAGCTCGACCCGGGCCACCAGATCAAGAGGCACGGCGCAGTATTCCTGCGGCGTGTTGCGGAAGACGAAGAGCGAGAGCTTTTCCTGACCGCTGGCCGCCTCGGTCTCCTTGGCCACCTGCACCTGCTCGCGGGCGATGCTCAGGCTCAGGTCGCCCAGACGGCCGAGACCGGCCACGTCGAGGATAAGGGCCACATGTCCGTCGCCCATGATGGTCGCGCCCGCGTAGCCCTGGCAATCCTTGAAATGCCGTCCCAGGGGTTTGACCACGATCTCCACCGAGTCGTGGAGCTGGTCGACCACCAGCCCGTAACGGAACTGGCCGGCCGAAACCACGACCAGGTTGACGTCCGCGGAAGCGCACCCGTCCTTGCGGATGTCGTCGAGGCTCTTGTCGCCGCGCAGGATTTCGCCGACCATGTGCGACGCCTCGCAGGACGTGGCGTCGAGGCCGAGCACATTGGAAAGATACAGGAGCGGAATGAGCTCGCCGCGCAGCAGGAGAACCTCGGCATCGCCCACCAGCTCCACCCGTTCGGTGATCTGGTCGACGGGAATGCGCAGCAGCTCGTCCACATTGACCTGCGGAATGGCGTAGCGTTCCTGGCCCACGGATACCAAAAGGCTCGGAATGATGGCCAGGGTCAGGGGCAGCTTGATGCGGATGGTCGTGCCCCTGCCCCTCTCGGTCTCGATATCGACCTGGCCGCCGAGCTGGTCCAGGTTGGACTTGACCACGTCCATGCCCACGCCGCGCCCGGAGACGTCGGTGACCTGCTCGGCCGTGGACAGGCCGGGCAGGAAGATGAGGTTGGCCTTCTCCTTGTCGGACATTGACTTGGCCTGATCCGGCGAGACAAGGCCGCGCGAGAGGGCCTTGGCCACGATCTTGTCGGTGTTGAGGCCCGCCCCGTCATCGACGATTTCGATGATCACCTGCCCGGCCTCGTGATAGGCCTTGAGCACGATGGTTCCGGCGGCGGGCTTGCCCGCGGCCACGCGCGCATCCGGCATCTCGATGCCGTGATCGGCGGAATTGCGCACCAGGTGGGTCAACGGGTCGCCCAGGCCTTCGATGATGGTCTTGTCCAGCTCGACGTCGTTGCCTTCCAGTTGCAGGTCGATCTCCTTGCCCAGGTTGCGGGCCAGGTCGCGGACCACGCGCGGAAACTTGTTGAAAATGTTGCCCACGGTCTGCATCCGGGTCAGCATGATCGTTTCCTGAAGTTCGGACGTGACCAGGTCGATGCGCTGCCCGGCCACCTCGATCTGGTGGATGGCGCCCGACGAGATGGCCTGCATGAGCTGGTTGCGGCTCAAGACCAGCTCGCCGGCCAGGTTCATCAGGTCTTCCAGCAGGCTGACGTGCACGCGCAGGGAGTCGGGCTGGGCGATGGCGGATTTGGCCCGGGGATCGGACCTGCGGTCGTCGTCAACGTTTGCCGCAGCCTTGGGCGCCGGGGCCGGACTCGCGGCAGGGCCCGGATTGGACACCGCGGCCGGAGCGGCGGGCGCGGGGGCCGGCTCGGAAACGGGAGCGTTCAGGGCCGAGGCCAGGCTTTTCTCGCTGAAAAGCTCCGAGACCAGGGCGTCGGTTTGATCCTCGTCGGGCGCCTGGGGCGTCTGATCGAGCAGCTCGCGGGCGAAATCCGCCTCCGGAGCCTGCTGCGAAGGCAGGTCCACATTCAGGGTGGTGATGAACTCGCCGCCCAGGTCGAGAAGCGCGGGCATGATGTCGTCTTCGATGATGGACCCGAAAAGAACGAAAAAGGGAATGCGGTTGGAGAAGTCGTCATCCTCAAGGGTGCCCACGGCCTCGAAATCGACCTTCAGGTCGAGGATCACGCCCGTGGAGTCCATGCCCTTGAGCAGATCGAAAACGGTCTTGCTCTTGCGCTGCACATCGTGGATCAGGTCGAATTCGAGCAGGTAGAGATTCTTCCCGCCCTTCCTGTTCTGGAGCAGATCGAACTCGGGGACTTCGAAGACCACTCGTCCGCGCCGGTCCCGGACCTCGACCATGCGGTCCACGGAGGCCTTTTCCTCGCCCTGCAGATTGGCCGAGGCCGCCGCCGTCAGGGCCGCGACGTGGTCATCGATGTAGGCGTCGTTGCTCTCGGCCACGTTGGAAATCAGGTCGCGCAGCTTGTCGAAGGCCAGAAGCACGATGTTGACCACTTCCGGCTCCGGCACCAGCTCGCGATTGCGGACCATGTCCAGGATGTTCTCGATCTTGTGCCCGAGGTCCTTGATCTTGGTCAGGCCCAAAAACCCTGCGCCGCCCTTGATGGAGTGCGCCGCGCGAAAGACCTTGTTGACCAACTCCACATCGATGTCCGCGCCCGCCTGCTCTATGGCCAGCAAATCGTTCTCGATATCCCCGAGGTGTTCGGTAGCTTCTTCCACGTACATTTGGAGAGTTTCGTCATCCATCATCATTGCGCGAACTCCATGTAGATTTCAATTTATGAGGCCCGACTCCATATTCGCGGGCGCCGTCACCGAGCGGCGGACCCGGCAGACCCCTCTTCTTCGACCGAAAAGGCGGCGAGAGCGGCTTCAAGCGTTCGGCCGCTCCCGGATCGTCACGACCGACCGCCGCAAGGCCGGATCATGAATCCAGATTCAGGTGCTTATCCAGACGCATCGACTTGAAAAGTTTGAGTATGTTTTCCGAGGCGTTGACAATGACCAGCGCCGCGCCGTTTTTCTTCATGGAATTGTGCGTGGCGATGACCACCCCGATTCCTATGGAGTCCATCATCCCCGTTCCACTCAGATCAAGGCGCAACCGCGCCGGAGATTCGGACAGCACCTCGCCCAGTTCCCGTTTGAATTCCGGAACCATGGTGGACACAAGATCCTGCCCCGGGGTGATGGTGACGACGTTTCCTTCGCGGACGATAACAGACATATTCGACTCCTTGAAAAAATCTTGACCGGAACGACCTTCCTACACAGGGGTCCGTTCGATATCAATGTACATCAGTAGCGATATTTTGCAACAAAATCTGATCGTTGCTCCGGAATTTTCCAACATGCCGACGCCTTGGCCCGCAACCGCCATACCTGGCGAACATAACAGGCGTTTTTTTTGAAATCATCCCGAAAATCCACGCTTTAGCCTTGTCAACATTGTGAATTTCTGGAAAGTAGAAAATGCCCTTGTCCAGCGCGGCCAAAAAGGCGTAAAATCGTCAAAGCACCCCAACTTCACGTGAAACTCCCGATGATCCAGCCCCCCAACGCCCCTCTCCCGGATACTGCGAAACCAACCCGCATCCTGCTGGTTGAAGACAACGCCATCGTGGCCTTCGACATGCGGCAGCGCCTGCAGAAACTCGGATACGAAGTCCAGGGCATCATCGCCTCCGGCGAGGAGGCCATAAGGGCCGTGGCCCGGCAGACCCCGTCACTGATCCTCATGGACATCTTCCTCGACGGGCCCATCGACGGCATCGAAGCGGCGCAGGCCATCCTCAAAGACACGCAGATCCCCATCATTTTCCTGACCGGCCACGATGACGAGGAAACCCTGGGCCGGGCCAAG
Organism: Pseudomonadota bacterium; assembly: GCA_023393525.1. GTDB lineage: Bacteria > Desulfobacterota > Desulfovibrionia > Desulfovibrionales > Desulfomicrobiaceae > Desulfomicrobium. The sequence goes on from JAEWKZ010000024.1 coordinate 24,552, forward strand.
ATCACCGAAACCTTCGGCTACATCATCAAGCCCGCCGAGTCCCGAGACCTGCACGTGGCCATCGAGATCGCCCTCTACAAGCACGCCGCCGCCCAGGCCCTGCAGAAAAGCGAGCAGCAGTACAGGCTGCTCTTCAACTCCATGCTCAACGGCTTCGCCCTGCACGAAGTCGTGCTCGGAGACTCGGGCAAACCCCGGGATCTGCTTTTCCTCGACGTCAATCCGGCCTTTGCCAGTTTCTTCGACCTGCCCGCCGAGGAGATCATCGGCAACAGCCTGCGTCGGCTGTCGGACAAGGTCGAACCCTACTGGATCGACGTCCTCTCCAAGACCGCCCTGACCCGCGAGTCCATTCGCTTCGACAGTTTCGCCGGCTTCGTGGGCAAGCATTTCTCCGTCGTCGCCTTCAGCCCCCAGCCCGGCCAGGTGGCCGCCATATTCGAAGACACCACCGGACGCAAGGACGCCGAAAAGCATCTCCAGCACCGCACCTTCCACGACGCCCTGACCAACCTGCCCAACCGCGCCCTGTGCCTGGACCGCATCAAGCAGGCCATGGAGCGCAGCCAGGTCCGCGACGACTACCTCTTTGCCGTGGTGCAGCTCGACATCGACCGCTTCAAGGACGTCAACGACAGCCTCGGCCATCTCATCGGCGACCAGCTGCTCCAGTCCATCGGCAAGATATTGCTCGAAACGGTGTCGGCCATCGACACCGTGGCCCGGCTGGGTGACGACGAGTTCGTGGTGCTGCTGGAAGAACTGCCCTCCAAGAAGGCGGGCGCGGCGGCCATCAAAAAAATCAAGGCCGCCCTGCACGGCACGCTGGACATCGAGAACCATCCCATCCACATCAGCGCCTGCCTGGGCGCCCTCTTCGGCCCCAAGCCGTACGCCTCGCCGGAAAACTATCTCCAGGGCGCCAACATCGCCCTGCGCCACGCCCAGGAGCAGGGGCTGGACCAGCTGCGCTTCTACTCCTCGGAAATGCAGGACAAGGCACTCAAGAAACTCGACACCGAAACCCGGCTGCGCAACGCCATCCGCGAAAACGAGTTCCACCTCGCCCTGCAACCCATTTTCCTGATCGCCGAGCAACCGGTCCTCAGCGGCTTCGAAGCCCTGCTGCGCTGGAAGCCCAAAGACAAGGGCTGGGTGTCCCCCGGAGAATTCATCCCCATCGCGGAACAGACCGGGCTCATCCTGCCCATAGGTCAATGGGTCCTGGAGCAGTCCTGCAAGGTGCTGCGCTCCTGGGCCAAGAAATATCCCGGCAACGAGCTGAGCGTTTCCGTCAACCTTTCGGCGCGACAGTTCTCAAGCCCGGATCTGGTCCAGAACCTGTACGACTGCCTGCGCCTCAACCGCGTCAACCCGCGCCAGATCAAGCTCGAGATCACGGAAAGCGACGTCATGACCAACCCCGAGGCCACCATCCAGAAGCTTCGGCTGATGAAGGAACTGGGCGTGGACATCCTTGTCGACGATTTCGGCACCGGCTACTCGTCCATGAGCTATTTGCAGCGTTTTCCCATCGACACGCTCAAGATCGACCGCAGTTTCGTGACCCAATTGGACAAGCACGCCAACCGCGTCATCGTGCGCACCATCGTCAACCTGGCCCACAGCCTGGGACTGAGCGTGGTGGCCGAGGGCATCGAAAGCGAATCCCAGTACCTGGCGTTGCGGGAAATGGGCTGCGAATTCGCCCAGGGCTACCATTTCTCAAGGCCCATCCTGCTCGACAAGATCGACGAGTTCATCGCCGAGCACGTCCGGAAATAAAAAACGAGCGCTCCGCCTTCCGGGGGCAACGTCCGTCCACCTCTCCCGCGCCCGGGAAAAGGCGGGCCGGCGGTTGAAAAATGGCCGATGTCCAAGCTGTTCCAAAATGCCCTGCTGCGAGGGGCAAAGAAAATCCAGACCCGAAGCGATTGCAATCGCTTCGGGTCTGGATTTTCTTGCGGTGACGAAGCGGATCGCCGTTTGAGGACGGCCTGCTAGCCCTTGGCCAGGATGCTCTTGACCGGAATGAGCCCCGTCGCCGCGGCGGAAACGATGTTTCCGGCCACGCCGGGCCCGTCGCCGGCCACGAACAGGCCCTTGATGGCCGTCTCCAGATTCTCGTCGCATTCCACCTGCGTGGCGAAGAACTTGATTTCCGGCGCGTAGAGCAGCGTCTCGTCGTTGGCCACGCCCGGCACGACCTGATTGAGCTTTTCAAGCCCCTCCACCAGATTGGTCAGGATGCGTTCCGGCAGGGCCATGGCGATGTCGCCGCAGATCACTTTCTTGAGCGTGGGCTCGATGTAGCTGTTGCGGATGCGGTTCCAGGTGGACCGCCGCCCGCGCTTCAGGTCGCCGAAGCGTTGCAGGATGGGCTTGCCGCCGCCGATGAGGGTCGCCAGGCGGCCGATGGACTCGCCGTAGGCCTGGTTGTCGGTCACGGGCTCGTTCAGCACGACCTTGGACAGGAAGGCGAAATTGGTGTTCTCGCTCTTCTTGTCCATGTAGGCGTGGCCGTTGACGCAGACGAAATCCTGGTAGTTCTCCTGGGCGATGAACCCGCCGTAGTTGGTGCAGAAGGTGCGGGTCAGGTCGTCGTACTTGGCCGTGCGGATGAAGAAGGTCGGGTCGTAGATGATGGAACACAGGTCCTGCATGATCTCGTTGTGGACCTCGACGCGCACGCCGACCTCGATGCCGCGCTGAGTAACGTCCAGTCCGTGGCGCTGCACGAGCTGTCCGACCCACTCCGCCCCCACCCGGCCCGGCGCCAGGATGACGCTGTCCGCCAGATACTCGCCCTTGGCCGTGGTCACGCCGCGCACCCGGCCGTCCTTGACCAGGATGTCGACCACCTCCTCCTTGGTGCGCACGGTCACGCCCTTGGACTTGATGTATTCGACCATGCCCGTGATGTGGCCGGGCAGGTTGTCGCTGCCGAGGTGCTTCTGCTTGATGACCAGGAGATCGATGCCGAACTTTCTGGCCTCCTTGCGGATGGAGCGGGCCTCGTCGATATTGGTCGGGTAGACCTTGCCGTCCATGCCGAAGCGGTTGAAGATGGCCTCCGTCTCGTCGATGAGCGCCGTGGCCTTGCTCAGGCTCATGAACTGGGTCAGATCGGTCTTTCCCAGCTTGGGGATGAAATTGAGCTTGCCGTCGGAGAAGAGCCCCGCGCCGCCCATGCCCGAAAGGATGTTGCAGGGCTTGCAGTGGATGCAGTCCTGCTCACCGGTCATGGGACAGTTGCGGGTGATCGAGTCGCGGCCCTTCTCGATCAGGAGCACGTCGAGGCTGGCGTGCTCGGCCAGATAAAAGGCGGCGAACAGGCCTGCGGGCCCCCCGCCGACGATGATCACGTCATGGACTTTCTTGGACATGGCTATTTCCCTTCGACTTTCTTCTTGCGCGCGGACATGGTGTGCCGCTTCTGGGCCGAAAGCTCGATCTTGCGTAGGCGGATGGTCTGCGGAGTGACCTCGACCATCTCGTCGTCGCGGATGAAGTTGAGCGCCATTTCGAGCGTCATGGGCAGCACGGGGGTGAGGATGATGGCCTCATCCTTGCCCGAGGCGCGCATGTTGGTGAGCTTCTTTTCCTTGCACGGGTTGATGTCGATGTCGTTGTCGCGGTTGTGCTCGCCGACGATCATGCCCTCGTACACCGCATCGCCTGGGCGCACGAACATGCGGCCGCGCGGCTCCAGGTTGAAGATGGCGTAGGGCACGGCCTGACCCTGACGGTCGCAGACCAGGGAGCCGGAAAAACGGGTCGGGAAATCGCCCCGGTATTCGCCGTATCCGTCGAACAGGGAGTTCATGATGCCCGTGCCCTTGGTGTCGGTCAAAAATTCATCGCGGTAGCCGATGAGCGCGCGCGACGGCACGGAAAATTCCATGCGCACGCGGCCGCTGCCGTTGTTCACCAGGTTCAGCAGCTTGCCGCGCCGGATGGACAGCTTTTCCGTGACCACGCCCATGAAGGCCTCGTCGCAGTCCACATAGACATGCTCCATGGGCTCCAGGAGCTTGCCGTCCTCTTTCTTGTAGATGACCTCCGGACGGCCGACGCCTATTTCAAAGCCTTCGCGGCGCATGGTCTCGATGATGATGGCCAGCTGGAATTCGCCGCGCCCCTTGACGATCATGGAGTCCTTGTCCTCGCTCTCCTCGACCTGGATGGCCACGTTGGTCAGCGCCTCCTTCTCCAGACGCTCCTTGATCTTGCGCGACTGCACGATCTTGCCCTCGCGCCCGGCAAAGGGGGAGGTGTTGATGGTGAAGCGCATGGACACCGTGGGTTCGTCCACGTCGATGCGCTTCAGGCGCACGGGGGTTTCCTTGAGGCAGATCGTGTCGCCGATGCTGACCTTGTTCAGCCCCGCCATGACCACGATGTCGCCCATCTCGACCGTGGTCTGGTCCTTGAGCTGCAAGCCTTCGTACGCCTGGATCTTGGTCGGGCGGAAGGAGTACTGATCGCTTTCGCCGATGCACAGCAGATCGGCCTTTTCCTGAAGCAGGCCGGCCTTGATCTTGCCGATGACCAGACGGCCGAGGTAGTCGGAATACCCCAGGTCGGAGACAAGCATCTGAAACGGCGCGGCGGGATCGAAGCGCGGGCCGGGAATGCGCTCCAGAATCAGGTCGAAGAGGCAGGACAGGTCCTTGCCCGGTTCCTCGAGCACCGGAGAAGCCACCCCGTCGCGGCCGATGGCGTAGAGCACCGGAAATTCGAGCTGATCCTCGTCGGCGCCGAGGTCGATGAACAGGTCGTAGACCTCGTCCAGCACTTCCTGGGGACGGGCGTCGGAACGGTCGATCTTGTTCACGACCACCAGAATGGGCAGGCTGGCGTCGAGCGCTTTCTTGAGCACGAAGCGGGTCTGGGGCAGCGGCCCTTCCGAGGAGTCCACCAGCAGGACCGCGCCGTCGACCATGGACAGGGCGCGCTCCACTTCGCCGCCGAAATCGGCGTGACCGGGAGTGTCGACGATATTGATCTTCACGCCCTTCCAGCGCACGGAACAATTCTTGGCCGCGATGGTGATGCCGCGTTCGCGTTCCAGATCCATGGAATCCATGACGCGGTCGTCCACGGCCTGATTGTCCCGGAACACTCCGGACTGCCGGAACATGACATCCACCAATGTGGTCTTGCCGTGGTCGACGTGCGCTATGATTGCGATATTTCTGATCTTGTCATTATTTTGCATGGTGGGCATATTTTCCTCGTAGAGCATAAAAAACGGCTTCCTAGACTGAAGCCGATGTGGAACCGGTCGTACGCCACACGACGCACGACACTATTTTTCCATTACGCCCACCTTTTGTACGACGTCAAGAAGGAAAGAAACGGAAAATGCGGATCCTTTTCAGGAGGGCCGGACGGGCGGCCAGACGGACGGCACGAAAAGCCGGAGGGAACGCGAGTCTACTTGCACGATCCGCAGCGCATGTTGCGCGTGGCATCCTTGAACTGGATCTCGGCGGTGCACGGCTTCATGAGTTTCAGGACGTAGCCGAGGCCGAAGGTCGGATGATCGATGACATCGCCGACCTCAAAGACGCGCTCCATGCTGTAGGGCACAGGCTTGGCGCAGGGCGAGACCATCTTTTCCCACTGCTCGGCCTGAGCCTGGGCCTGCTTGCTGGACGCCAGGGCGGCCTTCTTGGGACGCGGCGCGGCGGTCTTTTTGACCTTGGGTTCGGCAGTGGGAGACACGTAGGCGTGGCGAGCGTTGCAAACCTTGCACTCGACCTTGGCGATCTTCTCACCGGACATGACGACCACGTGATGGTCGGTCACGGTCTTGCACTTCTTGCATAGGGACTCAACGGAACTGCCTGCTTGTATTTGATTTTCTGTCATGATCGATCCTTGGAATGTCGTTGCGGGAAAAAAAAGCCACAAGGGAATCTCCTTGTGGCATGTTCTCTATTGAAAGACCCTACCCTCTAACCGGACGGGAGGCAATGGGCGAATTTGAGGGGCGATCGGGATGAGGAGGAGATTTGCGGCGTGTGACCCGACTGACCTTGGCAACCGATCCACGCTCTGCGTTATCTCCACGCCCAGCATCTCTTCCAGGTTCGTTTTCCGAGCGCATACCGCTCCCCGTCGGCGGCCTCGCCATGTCCTACATATGCCAGAATCAGCTCGCGCATGACCGATGCAACCAGAAGGCGGCCATAGGGCTCGGGCGAACGACTCAGCTTGAGTAGTCAAGCGTGCTGGTTGGCTCTTTGCGAAGTGACCTGCCGGCTTGTTTCAGACCGTGGCCTTGACCTGCCGGAGCGCTTTCGTCGTGCACATGATTTTGACTCGGTATGCCTGATCTGGCAGGGATGAGTACTCGTGCCCACTCAGGAAAGAGTGGAGACGGCCTTGTCCGACCGTGAACAGAAAGGGGATGATATGAAGAAATGTTTGATGCTGGCCATGATCGCGGGGTTGCTGGTCGTGGGCGTAGCCCACGCGCAGCCCGCCTACGTGACCGACGTTTTCGAGATAACGCTGCGTTCGGGACCGACCAACAGCAACAAGATCCTGAAGATGCTGCCGTCCGGCACGCCGGTGGAGGTGCTCAGGACCGACAAGGACTGGTCCCTTGTGCGGAGCGACGGCGTGGAAGGATGGGTGCTGGCGCGGTATCTGACCAGGACGGCTCCGGCCGCCCTGCAAGTGGAGCGGTTCGCCAAGGAAAATGAAACCCTGCGAGCCAAGATGGCCGAGATGACCGAGAAGACGTCCGCCACGACCGGAGAGAACCAGGCCTTGCTGGACCGCCTGAACCGCGCCGAAGCGGAACTGGCATCCTTGCAGCAGCGGTATGCCGAACTGGAACAGGGATCAAAAGCCTATGTGGACTTGAAAAGAGCGCATGACGAACTCCTCGCGCTCCAGGCGGAAACGGCGCAACGAGCCGAAGCCCTGGAGATGAAGAACAGGGATCTGAGCGGTGACACGCAGTTCCGCTGGTTTCTCACCGGCTCTGGCGTCGTCGGCGCCAGCCTGCTCTTTGGGCTGATTCTGGGCCGCATGCAGCGCAAGAAAACAGGCCGCATGTTCGCTTGAAAAAGGTCTGAGGGCTTGTGCGGCCTGTCTTCGTGATGCTTGCAAGCCAGGCCCCCTCCCTCAATTTCGCGGCCCTCCGCACTCAACCCTGCCCGACACGATTGCAATCATCCAGGTCGGATCGAAATACAGCCCCCTCACGCCGTCACCTGCGATGCACTCACCACCGGCAGGTCAATGCATCAGCCCCCCTGCAGCTGGTACGTCAGCACCCCGAGTTCCACAGTGATGTCCATGTTCAACACCACCATGTTTTCCGGGACCCGCACCGAGCGGGAAGCGAAATAGAGGGCTCCGCGCACACCAATCTGTGAAAGGCGATCGATGACGCCTTGAACTTCCGGCGGGGGGACGGCGATGATGGCCAGATTGATGCGGCTTGCGTCCAGCTCGTGTTCGAGATTGGCAATCCCGTGAACAGGAATGCCCTCGATGGACGTGCCCACGCTGGCGCTGGCGTGGTCGAAAATCTGGACCACCTCGAGGTTTCGCTTCTTGAAGGACGCCGAATGCATGAGCACGCTGCCCAGGCCTCCGGCACCGATCAGGGCGACCTTCCATTGCCGGTCCGCCCCGATGATCCGAGCAATCTGCTCGCGCAACTCCGGCACATGGTAGCCGAGGCCCCTGACCCCGAAGGAGCCAAACTCGGCAAAATCCCGACGGACCAGACTCTGGGTCACGCCGTCAATCCTCTCGAAGTCCGCAGACGAGATGACTTTCACGCCCTTGTTCTGAAGATGATCCAGCGTGCGCAAGTAGATGGACATGCGGCGGATGATGAGATTCTTCTTGTCTGCCTTGGGACGTCTTCTCGTGTTTGCCATGATGCGCAGACCTCGTGTTCGGTTGGAAAGCTGGATAAATTTCGCCCTTACACGCACCGCGGTCAAGAAATAATTCAGTGGACCTGAAGAGGATCGCTCCCCTTTGTCGCACACCACTTGTCCGAAGTTTCCGCACTGCAACGATCATCCACCTCAAAGCAGCCATGCCCCTTGAATAACCTCATCGACAAGCCCCAGCTTCTTCACTTTTCAAATTCCGACCGCATATTCCCTGGCAGTGGCTGCTCTGGATCAATCCGGACAATATTGAACATTTAATCAGACTGGTATTGCGCCACGACATTGACCACCAACAGTGCAGGGTGATACGATCACATTCGCAACACTGTTTACATAACATTCCGTATCGCTCAGTATCTGCTCGCCCCAAAAATGACGAAAATCCGGTCTGTCCGGATATGCACGCAGAAGGAAACACGCTACCTTCTTTTGGCCAGAACAAAGACATCTCAGGATCCGTCCTCCGCACAACATCAACATCAGGATCGCCACCAATGAAACATGCCGGCTTCACCCTCCTTTTCCTGCTCCTCTGCTCCGTCGCCGCTGCCGAAGGCGTCTGGCGGGTCAAAGGGCATGCTTTTTCCAATGTCCATGCATGGCAGAAAGGGACGGATGTGCGGGTCAGCGGAAGAGTCAGCGGCGGACCGGTCAGGACACCCTTTCAGGCGATCGTTCATGTACAGAACGATGAAGGCAAAACACACCGGGTGACCATCCGCAAAACCGCTTTTTCCGGCCAGGGCGAGACGTTCGAAGGCGGGTTCAGGGCCGCGAAGCGTTCGCGGCAGTGGCGGATCATCCAGATCGAGGTCCTCGGGGCGGACCCGGCCGAAATCCAGCGACACAAGGCGCAATCAAGGGCTCTGCCCCAGGTGGCCGCGCCGTATCCCTCCGTGCCCGGCGGCGTGCCGGAAAGCGGCCCGCCACAATGCTTCCCCATCAAGTCGAAAACCTCTGGCGACGTGTCCAGCGTCCTCTTCTCCTCCATGCGGCCCGTCTGCGTCACGGTGCGCAACCGCGCATCCGGCAAACTGCTCCTCATGAAGAACGTCTCGCCCCATGACCTTGCGAACACGCCCCTGCCCTACGGCGAATATTCCGTGAAAATCGTGGGCGACGGATTCGCGTCGCAAAAAAACGTCAGCATCTCCGGCCCAAACCACGTGATCGATCTGAACTAGCCAGGCGAGCGGCCGTTCAGAACTTGATGCCGAATCCAGGCCCTTGACCTCGCCGCCCTCATTCCCACGAATCTATCCCGCTTCGCGAATCGGCTTCGCGGATCATGCATGCCGCCCATGTCGACTCAAATGCGAACATTGCCTTGCATTTCTTGCAATCATCTGATATTATATGCAAGACTGTCGTATTGCAATACGACGAACACAATACTTTTATTCATACGGGAGTTGCGTAGATGACAAAATGCATTTCATGTTTCTTTGCTGCGATCATGCTGCTTTCAACAAACGCCTTTTCCGACACCTCAGGGTTCTATGCCGCGGCAAAAGCAGGCGCATCCTTCATGCAATTTTCTGATGGCAATTGGCAAAGTGAAGTGGCCGGCGATCAGACGCACCAGTACGACAAAAGCGAGGACAACGCGGTCTTCGCTTTCGGCGCGGCGTTGGGTTACGAGCTGGAGCTGCCGTTGCGCGTTGAACTTGAATACATGTACAGGACCAATTTCGAGCACGACAAAAAGCCCACCACCAACGGGCTTTTCGATGTGGACCATGACCTGACCACGCACACCGTACTGGCCAACCTTTTTTACGACTTCAGAAACACGACGGCCTTTACGCCATTCGTCATGGGCGGCATCGGCATGGCCATCCACAAGACCGACAATTCCGTCAAAGGACTGGGAATGGTCGGCGACTACGAGGGATCAACCGTCACGCGCACGGAGTTCGCCTGGAACATCGGGGCCGGACTGGGATATGACATCAGCGACAATCTGACGCTGGACATCCTGGCCCGCTACATCGACATGGGCAAGGCCAAATGGAAGAACACCGCCACGACGATCACCGACAAGGGATCCGCGACGGGGGAAATGTCGGCCACGGAAATACTGCTCGGCCTGCGGTACGCATTCTAGGAAACATACCGCGCGCGGATGCCTCCGACGTCGCGTCGATGCGGGCCCTTGTTTGACAGAGGCGCCCGCATTTTTTTTTATAAAGCGTCGCTCGCGATCCGCTCGCGCAGGCCGCGTATCTTTTCATGCAGGGGATCATCGGGGGAAAGGGTTCGCAAGGTTTCGGCCAGAAGCGCGAGCGCCCTCTCCCTCTCACCGGTCCCGGCCAGGGCCTGGGCCAGGGTCGCCCGGAACAGCGGGTTGCCGGGCTCGGTCCGCACGGCCCTGGAGGACCATTCCAGGGCCTCGTCCAGCTCGTCCAGGTTCACGAGCGCATAGGCCAGATTGTTCATGGCCTCGGTATTTTCTGGATTGCGCTTCAGGGCCTGCCGATAGCCGCTGGCGGCCTGCGCCCAATCGCCTTTGGCCGCATGCGCGTTGCCCAGGTTGATGAGCGGCTGATCCCAGGAACGGTCCTTGTCCGCGGCTGTTTCATAGGCCTTGAGGGCCAGATCCAGCTCTCCGGACGTTTCATAGGACACCCCGAGATCGTTGTGCTCGCGAGCGTCCAGGGGGTCGGAAAGCACGACGACCCGGGGCACGGCGCAACCGGCCAGAACGACCAAGAACAAAAGAAATGCGGCAGCACGCACGGCTCACTCCACGACAAGGTAAAGACGGTTCATCGGCTCCCAGCGCTCAATCAGCTCCCGCTCCGGCAGATACACGTCCGCGCGTGTTCCGGCATGCATCAAGAACCCATCGGCATCATGGCCGTACACGACCACATAATGCCCCTGGCTGAACATCCTGCCTCCCATTTCAAGCATCAGGACGACAGGACTCCCCGCGTCGATGAACTCCCTGACCAGGCCCGGTTCGCCTCGCCCGGACCGGGTGGAGAAGCCCAGCGACCGGGCGTAGTTTTCCATGTCCGGCAGCAGGGTCCGTTCAAGCTTCGGGGTGAAAACCTGGCGCGTCACCTCGTCCACGTCCGGGTTCCGTCCGCGAAAAGCCAGCAACGAGGCCAGGGCGGCCGGGCCGCAGTCGTTGCGTTGAGTCTGAGAAAAAAACGGCACGTCGAGTCGAGCCGCGTGGGCGGAAACCGTCCGGGCCGGCTGAAAAGCGGGACGCTGGAGGCATCCGGCGCAGAATACCCCCAGCATCAGGACCGAAAGGAAAAAGGGCCTATTGAATGACAATGCGCCTGTCGCTTATATGCAGGATGACCACGACCAGCAGGATGACCAGGAGAACGGCGATGACCGCCCCGACTATACCGCCGCCCACGTCACCGGACAGACCGGCCAGCTGGTGCAGCTGCTCGTCGGAAAGCGAACCGAGCTTCGCGTCCACTTCTTCGGGGGTCAGACCGTAATCCGCCAGGCGCTGGGTCACGACCTTGTTTTCCAGGGCGGCCTGGATGGACGCGATGTCCGCGCTGCGCTCGGAAACGATCTCGCCCGTCGACAGGCGGCTTTGCGCCAGGAACGCTTCGGCGTTGGAGGGAATGATCGCGATGAAAAGATAGGCCACCAGAATCGGCCAGCACACGCGCACATCGAAAAACCACTTATTTTGTCGATTCATGCCAGAAGCCTCCGGGTAGGATTTGCTCATGCGCCCCTCGGCCAATGAAACACGCATCGGCCGGGAGAAGCCTCAAAAAATTATCGTCAACGCATACAGTGAGTCAGGCGCAACAGTCAAACCGAATGCCCGCGTCGGTCGCGTTCCGATTTGGCAAACCCGCCACCCCGTGACAGTCAAGCCCAGACTGGTTTCAAGTGCGAAATACAGACGCCACGACTCTCCGTGACCAAGAAGACCACTGACCCCGCCGTGCGACTGCAATGAAGCAGACACCGTCTGACAAAGCCGGCGCAAACCTGGCGGATCGCCATGTCACAATCGCGCTGTCATACATAAAGTCCCATTGACTTTTGCACATTTTGAGATTTTAGATTTCAAGCATTGATGCGCCGATCTCTATGCAGGGTTGGACAAGCGGTTTCTCGAAGCCGAGTTCATTGCATCCCATCTCAATGAATTTCACATGTTCGCACAGCCCCAAGGAGTGTTCAATGAGTCCCGACCTGGCAAAACCTTTCATCAATGCAACCAGGCATGTTCTGTCCTCCACTGCGGACCTCGATGTCGTGGCCGGGCCGCCCTACATAAAAAAGGACAAAGTCGCCTGCGGTTGTATTTCCGCGCTGATCGGGATTACCGGAGATAAAAAGGGGACATTCTGCATCTCCTTCGACAAGACCACCGCGGTGCACATCGTCCGGCACATGCTTGGAGACTCCATCGAGGACATCGTGCAGGACGTGCAGGACGCCATGGGCGAAATCACGAACATGATCTCCGGCCATGCCCGGGTCGGACTGGTGAACATGGGCCTCAAGCTGCAAGGCTCCACGCCGTCGGTGATCATGGGCGACAACCACTCCATCTCCTATCGGGCCTCGGCCCAGGCCATCGCCATCCCCTTTTCCTGCAAGGCCGGAAAATTCACCCTGGAGTTCTGCTTTGATTGAGGCCTGACCGGAGCGGCAGCCTCAAGGCGTCCCCGCGTCGTCTCCTCGATTCTCCGGGCGCGTCGCCTTTTTCGTTTCGCGCGGCCCGATGCGCCGTCTTGCGGGCTGATCCAGCGCCATTGCGATCCGCGTCTAAAAACAGTATTGATTCTCAAAAACGCCGCGCCAAATCCGCAACCCATCGGAGCATCATGCCTGCCAAGGACCACAACGCCCTCCCCGGCCCGGGCTGGAATTTCGACAACACCTACGTCCGCCTGCCTGATTCGCTCTATGTCCGCCAAAAACCCGTGCCGGTGAAAGCCCCGGCCATCGCGCTTCTCAACCACGAACTGGCCCGCTCCCTCGGCCTGGACGCGGAGCGTCTGGACAGTCCGCAGGGGGCCGCCGTCTTCGCCGGCAACAGTCTGCCTTCCGGCGCCGATCCCATTGCCCAGGCCTACGCCGGGCACCAGTTCGGGCATTTCACCATGCTCGGCGACGGACGGGCCATTCTCCTGGGCGAGCACGTCACGCCCGGGGGCGAACGCTTCGACATCCAGCTCAAGGGTTCCGGACAGACCCCGTTTTCCCGCCGTGGCGACGGACGCGCCGCCCTGGGTCCCATGCTGCGCGAATACATCGTCAGCGAAGCCATGCACGGCCTGGGCATCCCGACCACGCGCAGCCTTGCCGTGGCGACCACCGGCGAACCGGTCTTCCGCGAAACACCCCTGGCCGGAGCCGTCCTGACCCGCGTGGCGGGCAGCCACATCCGCGTGGGCACCTTCGAATACCTCGCCGCGCGCGGTCGGACCAACGACCTGCGCGCCCTGGCCGAATACACCATGCGCCGCCACTATCCGGAGCTGTCCGAAGCCGAAAACCCCTTTCTCGAACTGTTGCGCCAGGTCATGCGCCGCCAGGCGCGGCTTGTGGCCGCATGGCTGCACGTCGGCTTCATCCACGGGGTCATGAACACCGACAACATGTCGCTGTGCGGAGAGAGCATCGACTACGGCCCCTGCGCGTTCATTGACGCCTACGACCCGGCCACCGTGTTCAGCTCCATCGACCACGAAGGCCGCTACGCCTACGGCAACCAGCCCTCCATCGTCCAATGGAACCTGACCCGTCTGGCCGAGACGCTGCTCCCGCTGCTGCACGAGGACGAGGAAAAAGCGACGGACCTGGCGCGGGAAGCCCTTGACGGGTTCCCGGCCATGTTCAGGCAGGCGTGGGTCGACGGCATGCGCGCCAAGCTCGGGCTGTTCACGCGGGAGGACAACGACGCGGTCCTGGCCCAGGATCTTCTGAAGCTCATGCAGGGCGCAGGCGCGGACTATACGCTGACCTTGCGCGGCCTGGCCGGGGACATGGCCCAGGGCTCGTTCTTCCGCGATCCGGGTTTCATGCGCTGGCGCGCCGCGTGGCAGGAGCGGATGAAAAGGCAAACGGAGACGATCGAACAATCACGCCTCCTGATGCGCGCGCGCAACCCGGCCATCATCCCGCGCAACCACCGAGTGGAGGAGGTGATCGCGGCCGCGACCCGGGAAAACGATTTCACGCCCGTGAAGCGTCTTTTGACCGCCCTGGCCGCGCCCTTCGAGGACCGCCCCGAACACGCCGCGTACAGGGAACCAGCGCCTTTCGACCCGGGCTACCAAACCTTTTGCGGCACCTGAACCCAGGGCTAGCTGAGCACCTCCCGAATCCGCTCCAGAATGGCCATGCTGTCGCAAGGCTTCTGGAACACATCCGCTTCGCGCATGTTCAAGCTGGCGATGTCGATGTAGTGGCGAAAATCGGCGGACCCCGTGTGCAGCAGGTGATGGCGGCACAAGCCCTCATCCAGGGAGACCCTGATGAACTCGGCCCCGTTCATGCCCGGCAGGCGGATATCGACGATGCAGACATCCGCCCGCTCCCGCCGCAGGTCATGCAGCGCCGATTCCGCGGAATGGGCCGATCGGATCTGAAAACGATCGAAGTCCTCCAGAAAACAGGGCAGGGCACCACGAATGTGCTCCTCGTCATTGATGGTCATCAGTCGTTGGCGCACTCGTCCTCCTTTTTTCCAGGCTTTCCGACATTCGGAAGTTCGATGGTGAAGCATGTGCCCTCGCCGGGACGCGACTCCACCCGCATCTGCCCGTCGTGACCCCGGGTGACGATGAAGTAGGATACGGACAGGCCAAGCCCGGTCCCCACTCCGGGCGGCTTGGTCGTGAAGAACGGTTCAAAGGCCCGGCGCAGCACTTCGGGCGGCATGCCCGGCCCATTGTCCCGCACCTCCACCACCGCACGGTCGTCCACGGCCCGCATGCGCACCACGATGCGCGGGCGCGCGATTTCCGGCTTGGCCGTGGCCATGGCCTGGGCCGCATTGCGAAACAGATTCAGAAAGACCTGTTCCATCTCCGTCTCCGAGCAACTGATTGCGGGAAAATTCTCGTCGCCTTCGAAGACGAGCTCGATGCGCTTGAAATCATAGTTTCTCTGCAGATCGTAATCGTTTCCGGCCAAGTGCGCCGCCCGTTCGATGATGACGCGAAGATCGCAGACCGCCCGCCGCGATTCGCTGCGGCGGCTGAAATCGAGCATGTGCCGGATGATGTCCGCGGCCCGCCTGGCTGCGTCCTGGATGTTGCGCACGAAGTCATACAGGCCGCGCACGCGCATGTAGCGGTCGAACAGATTCATATCCAGGCCGATGCTTTCGGCCGCCTCGATATTTTTGGGGAAGTCCGGGTTGGTCCTCTGCACCAGATTTTGACTGCTGACCATGATGATGCCCAGAGGATTGTTGATCTCATGGGCCACGCCCGCCGCGATGCCTCCGACCGAGATCATCTTCTCGCTTTGAATCATGACTTCCTGCATGCGCTTGAACTCCGTGACGTCGCGCAGGACGGCCATGACGCATTCCTCGTCGCCCACGGTCAAGAGTTGGCTGGACAGCACGCAGGGAACGCTTCTTCCGTCCTTGCAGCCCAGAAGAAAATCAATGTTCTCGATCTGCCCCTTGGCCTGCATGCGCCGCCGGACAGCGTCGCGCGTGGAAGGCGCGCCGTACAGGCCGAGTTCGTGCGCGGTTCTGCCCACGGCTTCGTGGCAGGCGAAACCCGTGAGGCGGCTGAAGGCCTCGTTGACGTCGACGATCCGCCCTTCGGCCATGCTCATGACAATGATGACGTCGGGCGAAAGCCGGAACAGGCGTGAAAACTTCTCTTCCGACTGCCGCAGACGCTCCTCGGCCTGCTTGCGCGCGCCGACATCCTCGATCACGCCGTTCAGGATAGCCCCGCCGCCGTCAGCGCCCCGCTGGATCGAAGCCGTCAGCATGCCCTCGAAATGCGCGCCGTCACGACGCACGAACTCCATCTCCCTGCTCAAGGCCCCCGGCGCGGCCATGAGCTCGCGCAAAAACGCCTCCCGTTTCGAGGGGTCGGCATAGACCGGTTCGACCCGAAGTCCGGTCGAGGCCAGAAAGTCCTCGCGGGAGGAATACCCGAACATGCGCCCGAGCGCCTCGTTGCCCTCCAGCAATTCCCCTTCCAGGGTGGAGCAGAATATCCCAACGGGAGAATGGTTGAAAATCAGACGGAATTTCTCTTCGCTCCCGGCCAGGGCGCGGATCTGGCGCTCGATGGTCTGCCCCATGTCCAGAAACGCATCCACCAACGGCCTGAACTCCGCGTAATACACGCCGGGGTCCGTCTGCGTGTATTGCCCGCGGGCATAGGCCCCGACCAGGGAATCCAGGGCCGCGAAGGGTTTTCGCAGAAAATGGTGCAAAAGACGTTTGGCCAGGCAGTACTGGGCCACGATGACCAGCAGGGCCATGCCGCCGGCGGCGAGACCGATGCCGACCAGGGCGCTGCGCCGCGCGGAATCGGCCAGACCCAGACGGATGGAGCCGATGATCAGGCCGTCATGCCTGACCGCGGCCTCGCGGACGATGAACAGAGGCTTGCCGGCGTCGTGGGCGAACCACGCCTCCCCCGTGCCGTCCCGCACCTCCAGCAAGCCCACGTTGGCATCCATGCTCGTGGCCTGAGCCACCGACGCCGCCTCTTCCTTGTCCAACGCCCACAGGGGAGGCTCCAGGGCCTGGGACAAAAAGGCGGTGATGTCGTCCGCCCGCATTTTCATCCGGTTGTCCACCTGCCACGAAAGAACAAGGAAAACGAGGGCCGAGGCGACGAGGATGACTGTCGTGCTCAGAATGCCAAGCGCGAGAGAAAGCCGCTTGGAGAGGGATTTGCCGGAAGGGACGCTGGCCATATGTGAACCGATCCTTCAAGAACCGCAACGGTTTCCCGACACATTGGAGAGTGGACTGGTATCATTGTACCGCAAGGCCGTTCATGTTTCGAGAAAAAAATTTTCACCGCGACTTTCCGGCGACACGAATCGTGCCGGCGGATCCGTGTGCGCGCACGCGGGCGCGGCCATGGGGATATCCGGCCTTGTCATTTACGGATCAAGCGGGTAAGGAGTCATGTCTTTACCCGAAAACTACTGAAAAACAGAGAAGGTATCCGTTTTATATGGCCAAGGAAGAGTCTATCGAAGTTGAAGGTGTCGTCGAGGAAGCCATGCCCAATGCCATGTTCCTGGTTCGTCTGGAAAATGGTCATCAGGTGCTTGGTCACATCTCCGGAAAGATGCGCAAGTTCTACATCCGCATCCTGCCCGGCGACAGGGTCAAGGTGGAGCTTTCCCCCTATGATCTGACCCGCGGCAGAATCACCTACCGCTTCAAATAACCCCCTCCGACGACACGTATCGGCACGCGAATCAAGGCGCGTGCCGTTTTTTTATCGCCGCGCCGCCGGGCGAACACCCTTGTCATCGCGCGCCCCCTGCCGTACCCATGAGCCCATGCCGAAAATAGATCTTCATACCCACTCCACCGCTTCCGACGGCACTCTGAAACCGGCGGAACTGGTGGCTGCCGCCGTCGAGGCCGGGCTCCAGGCGGTCGCCCTGACCGATCACGACTCGGTCCGAGGACTGCCCGAGGCCTGCGCCGCCGGGCGGGAACTGGGCATTGAGGTCATCGGGGGCTGCGAATTGAGCGTCGGGTTCGAGCGCGGCAGCATGCACCTGCTGGGCCTCTGGCTGCCCCGGCATCCCACGCGTCTGCGCCTGGCCCTTGAACGCCTGGCCGATCTGCGCACGAAGCGCAACGAGAGCATCATCGCCAACCTGAACAGTTACGGGGTGGACATCACCTACGCCGAACTGGAAAAAATCACCGACGGCGGCTCCATCGGACGACCGCATTTCGCGCAACTGCTTGTGGAGAAAGGGGTGGCCGTCAATTTCCAGGACGCCTTCATGAACTGGCTGCGCCCCGGCACCAAAGGATACGCGCCCAAGGAGAAGCTCTCGCCCCGAGAGGCCATCGAGCTCTTGAAAAGCGAGCAGGCCACGGTCATCCTCGCCCATCCCTGCACCCTGAAGGTCGAAAAGGACGAGCTGGAAAACGTGCTGATCGAGCTCAAGGATTTGGGCCTCGACGGCGTGGAAGTCTTCTACTCCATGCACACCCAGGCCCAGACCAATTTCTACGCCGGGCTGTGCCGCAAACTCGACCTGCTTCAGAGCGCGGGTTCGGATTTCCACGGCGCCAACAAGCCGGGCATCGCCCTGGGCCGGGGCAAGGGCGGCCTGCGTCCTTCCTACGACCTGGTGCTGCGCATGAAAGAGGCGCGCAGCAAGCTCGGTCTTCAACTTCCGGTCTGCTCCTGAATCATGCGCGCACTCCCCGAACTCCTCGTCCCTGTCGGAAGCCCGGACAAACTGGCCACGGCCCTGCGCTACGGAGCCGACGCCGTGTACCTGGGCGGCCAGGCCCTGAGCCTGCGCGCCAAGACCGACGGTTTCTCCTTCCCCCAGCTCCGCGAGGCCGTGAACCTGGCCCACGCAAGGGGAGCACACGTCTATTTCGCCCTGAACCTGCTGGCCTGGGAAGAGCATCTGGCTGGCGTGGAAGCCTACCTGGAGGAGCTTGCCGGCATCGACGTGGACGGGCTCATCATCGCCGATCCCGGCATCATGAGCATGGCCATGAAGCGCGTCCCGCACATCCCGATCCATGTCTCGACCCAGGTAAGCACCTCCAATTCCGCCACGGCCGCGTTCTGGCGCGACATGGGCGCGCGCCGGGTCAACGTGGCCCGCGAACTCGGGGCCGCCCGCATCCGGGCCATGGTGCGAAACGTCCCGGACCTGGAGTTCGAAGTCTTCGTGCACGGGGCCATGTGCATGGCCGTGTCGGGACGCTGCCTGCTCTCCTCCCACCTGACCAGACGCTCGGGCAACCT
This sequence comes from Pseudomonadota bacterium, assembly GCA_023393525.1. Taxonomy (GTDB): domain Bacteria; phylum Desulfobacterota; class Desulfovibrionia; order Desulfovibrionales; family Desulfomicrobiaceae; genus Desulfomicrobium. The sequence continues at coordinate 43,429 of JAEWKZ010000024.1, forward strand.
GGGCCAGTGCACCCACCCCTGCCGCTTCGACTACAAGGTCACCGCCGTGCGGCTGGAAGAGCGTCTGCGCCCCGGCGAGGACACCTGGGAGATCCAGTGCGGTGATGAGTTCAGCCAGGTCATGGCCGCCGAGGACCTTTGCCTCGTCAAATATCTGAACTGGTTCCGCAACAACGGCGTGGCCAGCCTCAAGATCGAAGGCCGCATGAAGACGCCCTCCTACCTGGCCCAGGTCACGGACGTGTATCGCACGGCCCTGGACGACCTGGCCGCCGGAACCTTCCGCCCCGGACTCTATCTGGAGGAGCTGCAGCAGCTGGTCACCCGCCCCCTGACCACGGCCTTCTTCACACCCCGACCCGTGACCATGCTCCCGGCCCTGTCCAGGTCCCTGACCAAGAACATCGTCGGCAGACTGGTCGAGCCCGTCGGGGATGACGGCTGGATCATGGACGTCAAGCACCGCTTCGAGACCGGCTCGCCCCTTGAAATCCTGTTCCCCGGACTGCGCCGCCCGGTTCTGGGCGCGGCCGACTACGGCGTGGAGAACGCCGAGGGCGGGCGCCTGCCCACGGTCCATGGCGGGATGCGGGTGGTGCTGCGCTGCGCCTATCCGGGCCTTGAAGCGGGCATGTTCCTGCGCGCCCACCATTCCGGCGTCTACAACAGCCAGGCCGGCTGACCCATGGCCGAGGCACCGATGCGCATCTGGGTCGACGCCGACGCCTGCCCCAGAGCCATTAAAGACATCCTCTACCGCGCGGCCGAACGGCGCAGAATCCGCCTGATCCTGGTGGCCAACTCGCGCTTTCCCGTTCCCAAATCGGAATTCATAGACTTCATGCAGGTCGGCGCAGGCTTCGACAAGGCGGACCTGGCCATCGTGGAGCAGGCGCGAAGCGGGGATCTGGTCATCACCACCGACATTCCCCTGGCCGCCGGGGTCATCGAGAAGGGGGGCCTGGGCCTGAGCCCCCGGGGCGAACTGTTCACGCCGGACAATATCCGCAGCCGCCTGACCATGCGCGACTTTCTGGACGAGATGCGCGGCAGCGGAGTCATGACCGGCGGGCCGTCGGCCCTAAGTGCCAAGGACCGGCAGGAGTTCGCCAACCAGCTGGACCGGTTGCTGACGCGGCGGGGATTCTGACGGCGACTGCGGCGATGGACGAAATGGACGTTATGGACCGGATGGGCGAAAGCTCCCGGACAACATTTCAGTCTTCGCCCAAGAGGTAGCGCAGTTGGGTCACGGAGCGGCCCGTGCGTTTGGCCAGGGCCTGCAGGGCCTCGAATTCGGGACGGGCGTAACGCAGCCCGTCGATTTCCGCCTCCTTGGCGCTCACCTCTCCCCAGGGCGTAGGCCGGGTGGACGCGGCGCGGGGCAGCACGGCGCGGGTCGTCTCGGTCATGCGCAGGCCCAGGGTCATGGTCTGGGCAAAGGTCAGGTCGCGAATGCGGCCCAGGTCCTCGGGCCTGCACAGCACCTGCAAGAGCCCTCCGGGCCGGTTCTTCTTCATCACTCCGGGCAGGAACAGCACATCCAGCGCCCCGGCATCAAGCAAGACTCCAAAAACCCCTCCGATCTCCTCGCCGGTGAGATGGTCGACATTGGTCTCCAGCACCATGATCCGCTCCAGTCCAAGCCCCTCGCCCGCCATAAGCAAAAGCCGCAGACCGTTGACCGTGGGCAGTTCCATGGTTCCGAGCCCCAGCCCGGTCCGCTCAAGGCGGCCGTTCGGACCCGACGTGAAGTCATCGACCATCCTGTCCAGCAGCAAGGCTCCGGTGGGCGTGATCAGCTCCCCTTCAAACCGCGTCGGGTACACGGGCTTGCCCTGCAACAGGACCGCCGTCGCCGGGGCGGGCAGGGGCATGAGCCCGTGGGCGCAGCGCACCGTGCCGGAAAACCAGGGCAGGCGGGAGCAGGTCACGCGACATATGCCCAGCGTCTCCAGAGCCCAGAACGCCCCAACCACATCGACCAGGGTGTCCACGGCCCCGACCTCGTGAAAATGGACATCCGCCACCGCGCAGCCGTGCACCCCGGCCTCCACTTCGGCCAGGCGCGTCAGGGCGTCTTCGGAGCGTTCCCGGACCCGCTCCGAAAACGGCAGCGCGCGCACAATCGCGGTCAGCTCGCCCAGATGGCGCATGGGCTGGCTCTGAGGCGCGAGGATCTCCAGGCGCTTGCCGCGTATGCCCTTGTCCCTGGCGTCCAGGGCCGTGATTTCGACATGAACTCCGGCCTTGGCGAAGGCTGCGCGCAACGGGGCCAGATCCACTCCCAGATCGGCCATGGCCGCCAGGAACATGTCGCCAGCGATCCCGGCTGGACAATCAAGATGCAACTCGGGCATGTGTTTCCTCACAAATGGTGACGTGTCGGGAAAAGGGGTATCACATGAAAATCGCCGCAGTTCAACTGTCCGGATTTCCAGGAGATGTCAGCGGCAATCTGGACAAGATCCGCAACCAGGCCCGCGCGGGGGCCGAAGCCTCCTGCCGCCTGCTGCTTTTCCCCGAAATTTCGGACCTCGGCTACGACATGCCATCCATCGCCCTGGCCGGCCAGGGCTGGTGGCCACGGGTCCGGGACAGACTCATGGCGCTGGCGCGGGAACTTGAAATCTGCCTGGTCTGCGGCGTGTGCCTGCCCGGGCCGGACGGACTGGCCAACGCGCTGGTCGCCTTCGGGCCCGGGGGCGACATTCTGGCTCAGTACCGCAAAATCCATCTCTTCACGGCCACGGATGCCGACGAAACCGAAGTCTTCAGCCCCGGCAGCGAAATCGTCTGCTTCGATTTCGAAGGAGTCCGCTTCGGCCTCTCCGTGTGCTACGACCTGCGCTTTCCCGAACTGTACCGGGTGCAGGCCCTTCACGGCTGCCAGGCCATGCTTCTGGCTTCAGCCTGGCCCAGGAGGCGCATCGACATCTGGCAGACGCTCTGCGCGGCCCGGGCGCTGGAAAACCAATGCTACCTGCTGGGAGCGAACCGGGTCGGCGACCAGGGGGCCTTCCCCTTCGGCGGCCGTTCCCTTTTCGTCACGCCCGACGGCGAAATCACTTCGGCGAACGAGGATCACGAAGGCCTGACCATTGGCGCCGTGGATCTGGCCGAACTTGCCGTCATCCGCCGGAGCATCCCGGCCCTGGCTCATCGCCGCCCCGAACTCTATGCCGGAGTTGCAGGCAATTCAGCACAGATCCTTTGACGGAATGCCGAAAAGATATTATTGCATGAACAACTTACATGCAATTCTCGCTGCACTGAAAGCAACACAGCTTCATGGCGGTCACCCCGCCTCCAAGGAGAAATATCATGATCATAAAAGAATGGATGACCAAGGACGTCATCACCGTGGACCCAGAAACCTCCATGATGAGAGCGGCCAAGCTGATGAAGGAGAAAGGCATCCGCCGCCTGCCGGTGGTCGACGACAAGGGCAAGGTCGTGGGCATGCTCAGCGACCGCGACGTGAAGGAAGCCTCGCCCTCCAAGGCCACGACCCTTGACGTGCACGAACTCTACTACCTGCTCTCCGAGATCAAGGTCAAAAACATCATGACCCCGAGCCCCATCACCATCCGCGAATCGGACACGGTGGTGAAGTGCGCGGCCATCATGCACGACAAGAAAATCTCCGGCCTGCCCGTGTTGAACGACAAGGACGAACTGGTCGGAATCATGACCCAGAACGAGGTCTACAGCGTGCTTTTGAGCATCACCGGCATCTACCACGGCGGCGTGCAGATCGGCCTCAATCTGACCGACGAACGCGGCAGCCTGAAAGAGGTGCTCGACTGCATCCGCGGACACAAGGCCCGCATCAGCTCCATCCTCACCTCCTACGACAAGGTCGAGAAGGGCCATCGCCAGGTCTTCATCCGCATCATGGACATGGACAAATCCGCGCTCAACGCGCTGCAGAAAGAGCTGTCCGAAAAATACAACCTGACCTTCTGGGTCCGGGACAACATCAACTAAACCGGTCCGCCATTACCCGGGACCCGTGGACTGATGCGCGGGTCCCGTTCATGCAGGCGGGAGCGCCCAGGCAGGAGCACCCATGGAAGAGCATTATCCCATCAAGGACACTTTCGTCGAAATCACCAACACCCTGCAGGCGGCTCTCGACACGGACTATGTCATCGGCCTGCTTTTCGCGACGGCCATCATTTCCTTCATCATCGGTCGCATGAGCAAATAAGCCCTACGCATCGTCAGACTCCAGGCCTTCCGAATTCCCGCCATCCGCGCGGGAATTCCTGTTTCTGAATCCCGCGTTGCACGCCAGACGCGGGCAAAAGGACAGTGCCGCCGAGCTCAGGCGCGTTTCATTGCCCCGGCCCTCATGCAGGATCAGGGGCGGACGCACCGTCATGCCCGGCCCGCCGTTCTTGAGGCCGCGCACGAGCACCAGCCGCGCCGTCGTGTCATGACGCTGATGCACGAACAGCATCTCCTTGGGTTGCAGCCGGGAGGCGCGCAGCAGGTCCAGCAGCTCATCGACACGCTCGGCCAGATGAATGAAGACGCAGCTCTTCCGGTTGCGCAGCAGATACGCGGCGGCGCGAACAAAATCCTCAAGCCCGGCCCGGCGTTCGAAACGCGCCAGGGTCCTGGCCTCGTCCGGACAGATCCTCCCCCGGCCCGGATCACGGTACGGCGGATTACACAGCACCAGATCCATGCTTTCGGGCGCAAGTCCCCAGGGAGCGCAGGCGTCGGCCCGGAGCAGGGCGAAGCGCTCCGCGCACCCCAGACGGCGGGCGTTTTCGCGGGCGTGACGCAGCATGTCCGGATTCAGGTCCAGGCCGATGCCAAAAAAATCGGGGTGGTCAAGGGCCAATCCGAGCCCCACCACCCCGCATCCGGTTCCCAGATCAAGGACCCGGCCGCGCACCTGCTCCCGTCCGGCAAAAGCGGCCAGCAGCAGCGCGTCCATGGAAAAACGAAAACCCGACTCCGGCTGGGAGAGCCCGCGCGGAAAATGCCGCCGGGCCTGATCCTCGGCCGCAGCCGTCATCCTACTTCAGAACGGAGCGCAGCCGCTCCATGGCTTCCTGGACGTTGGCCAGGCTGTTGAACGCGGAGATGCGGATGTAGCCTTCCCCGCAGGTTCCGAAGCCCGCCCCGGGAGTGCAGACCACGGCGGCCTTGCCCAGGAGCATGTCGAAAAAGTCCCACGAGCCCATCTTGCCGTCGATCCAGACATAGGGCGAATTCTCGCCGCCCACGCAGTCATAGCCAAGCAGGGTCATTTCCTTGCGGATGATGGCCGCGTTGTTCAGGTAATGGTCCACCAGCGCCCTGGTCTGCGCCTTGCCCTCGGGCGAATAGACGGCCGCAGCGGCTTTCTGCACCGGATAGGACACGCCGTTGAACTTGGTGGTGTGGCGGCGGTTCCACATGGCGTGCAGGCTGTGGGCGTTGCCCTGGTTGTCGTAGGCCATGCAGGCCTTGGGCACCACGGTGAAGGCCAGGCGCGTGCCCGTGAACCCGGCGGTCTTGGACAGGGAGCGGAACTCGATGGCCACCTCGCGCGCGCCTTCGATCTCGTAGATGGATTTGGGCAGCTCGGGATCGCGGATGAAGGCCTCGTAGGCGGCGTCGAAAAGAATGAGCGCCTTGTTCTGGCGGGCGTAATCCACCCAGACCTTGAGCTGCGCCTTGGTGATGGTCGCGCCGGTGGGGTTGTTGGGATAGCACAGGTAGATCAGGTCCACGGGCTCGCCCGGCAGTTCGGGAATGAAGCCGTTGTCCCGGGTGCCGTCGAGGTAGACCAGGCCTTCGTAACGGCCGTCCACGTTGACGCCGGTGCGCCCGGCCATGACGTTGGTGTCCACGTAGACCGGGTAGACCGGATCGGGGATGGCGATGCGGATGTCGCCGGCGAAAAGCTCCTGGATGTTGCCCGTGTCGCACTTGGCCCCGTCGCTGACAAAGATCTCGTCCGCGGCAATGTCCGCGCCGCGCGACTGGAAGTCCTCTTTGGCGATGAGTTCGCGCAGAAAGTCGTAGCCCTGCTCCGGGCCGTAGCCGCGAAAGGTGCCGGCGCCGGCCATCTCGTCCACGCCCTGATGAAAGGCCGCGACCACGGCTTCGGGCAAGGGTTCGGTCACGTCGCCGATGCCGAGGCGGATGACCTTCTTGTCCGGGTTTGCCTGCTGGAAGGCATTCACGCGGCGGGCGATGTCGGCGAAAAGATAGGAGGCCTTGAGCTTCGTATAGTTTTCATTGATGCGGATCATATGTGGTCCTCACTGCTTTTTTGTGTTGGATGGAAGCGGCAAGCCTAACGTCAAAGAGCGCGCAGTTCAAGTCAGGCCCTTTTGCGCCATAAACGTCGCCCCAGCACGTCGGCGAAAAGCCTGGCCTGGCTTATGTTCAGCGCGAGTCCCGCGCCCATGTACAGGAGCACCCAGAGGGGAATGAAGAGCAAACAGAGCGGACCGAGCCGCGTGCTGGCCCAGCATCCGAAAAGCATGGCCAGGCTCAGGGCAAAGGAGAGGACGATGTCGCGGTTGACCCTGAACCACGCTCCGCAATGCCGCCGCAGAAAAAATCCCAGCAGCACGACGTTGAACCAGGCCGATACGGACGAGGCCAGCGCGAGCCCCACATGCCCGAGCACCTGCATGCCCGCGTAGCCTGCGACCACGAAGACGCACAGGCTGCCCACGGCCACGCGCACGGGCGTCTTGGTGTCGCCCAGCGCGTAGTAGGCCGAAGCCAGGGAGCGCACGCTGGAAAAGGCGGGCAGGCCGACCACGTAGCCGAGCAAGGCCATGGCCGTGCCGTGCACTGCGGCACCTGAGAACGCCCCGCGCCCGAAGAGCAGATCGACCAGCGGCAGCGACAGTCCGGCCAGACCGGCGGCGGCGGGCAGGTTCACGAACAGGGTCAGGCCGAGGGATGTGGCCAGGGTGTCCTTGAACTCGGCGCGCCTCTCCGGCGCGGCCAACAGGGAAAGCGACGGCAGGGTGGCCACGCCCACGGCCACGCCGAAGACGCCCAGCGGAAACTGGAACAGCCGGTCCGCGTAATAGAGGTACGACACGGACCCCTCGGGCAGAAAGGAGGCCATGCCCGTACTGATGAGAATATTGATCTGGTACACGGCCGAGCCCAGGATGGTGGGCAGCATGAGCGTGCCGATGCGGCGCACGCCGGGGCCGGTCGGCTGCACCGGGCCGATCCAGGAAAAGCCCTTGGAGCGCAGCATGGGCTGTTGCAGGAGCCACTGCCCGATTCCGGCCACGAGCACGCCCCAGGCCAGGTACACGGCCACGTTCCCGCCGATTTTGATGGCCAGGAGACTGGCGGCGATGAGCACGATGTTGAGGATGCACGGGGCCAGGGCGGGAATGAGAAAATGGCCCATGCTGTTTAGAATGCCCATGCACAGGGCCACGCCGGAAATGAACAGGATGTAGGGAAAGCAGATCTGGACCAGGCTCGCGGTCAGCTCGAAAAGCTCGGGTCGCTTGGCCGCGAAGCCGGAAGCGATGAGCAGGGTCACGGCCTTGGGACAAAGCAGGACAAGGAGAGTGAGCAGGCCCAGGATGACCAGCAGCCAGAACTGGATGGAACGAGCCAGGGTGAAGGCGGCCCTGTCCCCCTCGCTCTGCCGGATTTTGACGAAGGTGGGCACGAAGGCCATGGTCAGGGACCCTTCGGCGAAAAGGCTCCGCAGCAGATTGGGCACGCGGAAGGCGACGAAGAAAGCGTCGGCCAGCACGGACGCGCCCAGGGCGTAGGCCATGATCAAATCGCGCACGAGCCCCAGCACCCGACTGAGCATGGTGGCCCCGGATACGATGGAGGCGTTCTTGGCGATGGTTCGGTTGGTGGACACGAAAGGTTTCCGGAATGCTGAAGAAATTGGGATGGATCCTCTATGAACCGCCTTTGTGTATCCGCCTCGCCCTGGTGCGTCCAGTTGGATTTGCATGACCCGAAACGTGAAGCCTCCGACCGAGTCCCGCCTCTACCCCGCCACGTCCACCATGCCCTGGTAATCGAGCAGGACGATCTCGCGTCCCCGGGCCTCGATCAGCCCGTCCTGGCACAGCCGCGCCAGGACGCGGGAGATGGTCTCCGGCGTGGTGCCCAGAATCTTGGCCACCTCCTGCCGGGAGACCGAAAGGGTCACGCGGAGCGAATCCCCGCCCCGAACCCGGGCCGCATGCAGCAGAAAGGAGGCCACCCGCTGGTGGATGTTGCGCAGAGCCAGGTCCTCGATCATCTGATACGAATGCATGAGCCGGGTATTGAGCACCCGCACTATGTTGAGCAGCACCCGCGATGAACGGCGCAGCTGCTCTTCCATGCTCTCCACGGAAAACGCGACCACCTGGCAGGCACTCATGGTCAGCGCGCTGACCGGCAGAATCTTGGCCCCGTACAAGGTGCACAGACAGAACGGATCACCTTCCTCCACCAGATGGACGGTCTGGTCCCGCCCCTCCGCCGTGCTGCGGAAAAGCTTGAGCATGCCGGAGTGCAGCACATAAAACCATCTGGCCTCGTCACCCTGGTGAAAGACAAATTCGCCAGGAGCATAGGTTTTCCAGACCGCGTCCCGCGCCAATGCGGCCAGTTCCGGGGCGGAGAGGCCCTGCAGCAGGCTCATTTCTTCCAACGCATGCATTATTTCCACGATTATCTCTCCAAAACTTGACGACCATCAAGATGCCCGGACCAAACCTCGGGTATAGGTTTTTCCGAGAACAGAGAACCCCCCGCGCTCCGGCATCCTGGAGGCATCATTCGCAAAAAGGAGGAGGTATGAGTATCGCTCGTCGGCAATTCCTCAAAACAGCCGGCCTGGGCATCGCCGCCATGGCCGCGGCGCCGGCCCATGCCTGGGAATCCAAGGCCCCGGACGACCCGCTCGGCTGCCTGGTCGACGTGACCCGCTGCATCGGCTGCCGCAAATGCGAACTGGCCTGCAACCAAGTCAACACGCTGCCCGAACCCGAAACATCCTTCGAGGACATGCGCGTGCTCGACACCAAACGCCGCCCCACGGCCGACTCATACACGGTCGTGAACCGCTACTATCCGGGGCAACTCACTGAACGCGGCGAGCTCGTGCCCAGTTTCGTCAAGATCCAGTGCATGCATTGTCAGGACCCGGCCTGCGTCTCGGCCTGCGTCACCGGTGCGCTGTCCAAGAAGGAAAACGGAACGGTGCATTACGACGTCGGCAAATGCATCGGCTGCCGTTACTGCATGATTGCCTGTCCGTTCGAGATTCCGGCCTACGATTTTCATGATCCGCTCACCCCGCAAGTGCGCAAATGCACCTTCTGCCTGGAGCGGCTCGAAGACGGCAAGATGCCGGGCTGCGCCTCCATCTGCCCCACCGAGGCCATCACCTTCGGCAAACGGTCGACGCTTTTGAAACTGGCGCGGGAGCGCATCGAAAACGACCCCAGCCGCTACGAGAACCACATCTACGGGGAACACGAGGGCGGCGGCACAAGCTGGCTGTACATCGCGGGAACCCCCTTCGCCAAACTCGGATTCCCCCGCGTGCCGCTTGAGCCCCTGCCCAGACGCAGCGAAACCATCCAGCATGCCCTGTTCAGCTACCTGTGGTCCCCGGCCCTGCTCTTCGGCGGGCTGGCCCTGACCATGAAGATGCTTTCCGGCGAAAAATCTCATCCGGACAAGGAGTAAGCTCATGCACCACCCCCGACCCATCGACCGTCCCTTCTGGTCCCCGGGCGTCCTGGTCCTGCTCGCCTTCATGCTGGCCGGAGGCGCGGCCCTCATGGTCCGCTTCGTCTTCGGCCTGGGCTACGCCACCAACCTTTCCAACACCAACCCCTGGGGCATCTGGATCGGCATGGACGTGGCATCCGGCGTGGCCCTGGCCGCCGGAGGATTCACCACCGCCGCCCTGGCCCACATCTTCGGCCGCCACGCCTACGAAGCCGTGACCAGACCCGCGCTTTTGACCGCCGCCCTGGGCTACACCTTTGTCGCCTTCGCCGTCTTTGTCGACATCGGCCGATCCTGGGCCATCTGGAAACCCGTATTCTTCCACAACTACAATTCAGCCCTCTTTGAAGTGGCCATGTGCGTCATGATCTACCTGAGCGTGCTCTGGATCGAGATGGTCCCGATCCTGGCGGAAAAATGGGGCGCGAAAATAAAGGTTCTGGGCTGGTTCAACCGCAAGCTCTCATCCTTCATGTGGATCTTCATCTTGCTCGGCGTGGTCCTGTCCTGCATGCACCAGTCAAGCCTGGGCACGCTCATGGTCATCGCCCCGACCAAGATCCACGCGCTCTGGTACACGCCCTTCCTGCCCCTGCTCTTCCTGCTCTCGGCCTTCTCGGTGGGGTATCCCATGGTCATCGTCGAGACCAACCTGGCCACCACGTCCCTTGGCCTCGCCAGCGAAATGGAGGTCCTGACCCCGCTGTCGCGTTTCACCATCGTCACCCTGGGCCTGTACATGGCACTCAAACTCTGGGACCTTCTGCACCGTGGGGTTCTGTCCATGGCCTTTGACGGAACGCTGGCGGCCAACAGTTTCCTGGCCGAAGTGGGCCTCGGGGTGATCCTGCCCTGGACCCTGCTGCTCTTCCCGGCGATACGGCGGTCCCGGCGAGGGCTCTTCTTCGCCGCCCTGCTCATCGTCGGAGGCGTGCTCCTGAACCGGGTCAACGTCTTTCTGGTGGCCTACACCCCGCAAACCGGGACAATCCCGTATTTTCCGTCCATCGGCGAAATTCTCGTCACGGCCGGAGCCGTGGCGGCGATCATGTTCCTGTACCGGACGCTGGTGACCTTCACCCCGGTCCTGTCCGCACCCAAGCAGGAGGAGATGACGCGATGAAAACATCCAGACAAGCACGGCTCATCCCGGCCACGCTGTGCGCGGCGATCATCCTGGTCGTGGCGCTGGTGCTGCCTCACGCGGCCACCACCGCGCCGGAGCAATCCAAGCCCATCGGCCCAGTCCAAAAAATCCGCACATCGCTCAATCCCAAACCGGCGGGATGGGAAGCGCCTGACCACGCCGCCGCCATGGAGCGTGCCAAAACCCCGCGCGAATTCGTGGCCAAGGTCAAAAGCGAGGACCCCAAACTGCGCCAGATCAGATTCAAGAACCTGGGCCTGGGCGTGGCCGACATCAAATATTCGCTCATGATTCTGGACAGCCCCCTGGTCAACACCTTTGAAAACCTGTACGGGCCAGCCCGCTTCATGCACTCCAAACATGCGGCCAGCCTGGGCGGCGACTGCGCCCAGTGCCATCACGCCAGCCCCGAGGGAGCCGACGCCGGGATCGACCGGCCGTCCGAAACCGTGGCCTGCCGCTCCTGCCATCAGGAGGCCTTCAACCCCGCGCACCCGGAGCGAATCGGCCTCAAGGCCGCATATCACCAGCAGTGCATGGGCTGCCACGAAGAAATGAACAAAGGACCCATCGACTGCGTCGGCTGCCATGCCAAACGCGTGCCCGACCACAAGGACCTGGTGAAACTCCCCGCCGATCCGACCCCGATCCAGGTCACGCAGGAATGTCTGCGGTGCCATCAAAAAGCCGGGGAGGACATGATCAAGAGTGCGCACTGGCTCTGGAAAGGCCCCTCTCCCTATACCGTCGAACGCCAGAAAAAGGTCATGAGCGGCAAGGCCACCGACACCCTGAACAACTTCTGCATCGCCCTGCCCTCGAACTGGCCTCGCTGCACCTCGTGCCACGCGGGCTACGGATGGAAGGACGAGAACTTCGACTTCACGGACATGACCAGGGTCGACTGTCTGGTCTGCCACGACACCACTGACAGCTACCACAAGGCCCCCCCGGCGGCAGGCATGCCCGCTCCCGAGGTGGACCTCAAGTTCGTGGCTGAAAACGTCGGCAACACCAATCGCAACACCTGCGGAAGCTGTCATTTCCAGGGCGGCGGAGCGGACGGCGTCAAGCACGCGGACATGTCCGAAGTGCTGCGCTACCCGGAACGCAACTGCGACGTGCACATGGGTGGACACGACTTTGTCTGCACCGATTGCCACGCGGCCGTAAACCACAAGATCAGGGGCCGCAGCACGTCCCTGCCCGTGGCCGAAGGCTCGCGCACCTGTGAGGACTGCCATACAAGCAAACCCCACTTCGGGGACAGCATGCTCGATTTCCATCTCAACAAGCATACCGACACCGTGGCCTGCAATACCTGCCATACGCCGATCTATTCCAAGTGCAGGCCAACCAAGACCTGGTGGGACTGGTCTCTGGCCGGCGACAAGTCCAGGCGGCCGGTAAAGGACGCCTCCGGTGAGGAAGACTACAATTGGATGAAGGGCGAATTCGAGTGGAAAGAATCCAAAAAGCCCGTCTACGCCTGGTACAACGGCTACATGGAACGCCTGCTTCTGGGCGACGCCATCGCCCCCGACGCCATGGGCTTCGCTCCCGGCGAGAACCCGACCGCAGAAGAACGCCGCAACCTGCCCGTGACCAATATCACGGCTCCGGTGGGCAGCATGAGGGACCCCTCGTCCAGGATCTTCCCCTTCAAGCTCATGGACGGGATCCAGCCCGCCGACGCCAAGCACAACTATCTGCTTGTGCCCCACCTCTACCCCACGTCACCGAACGACACCACCGCCTACTGGAAAAACCTCGACTGGCAGAAGGCTTTCGACGACGGCATGAAGGCGGCCGGTTTGCCCTACAGCGGGGAATACGCATGGGTGCGCACCAACATGTACTGGGGCATCAAGCATGAGGTCATGCCCAAGGAAATGGCCTTGTCCTGCGTGCAGTGCCACGAAAGCCTCAAAGGTGAAAAAACCTGCGACCGCTGCCATCAGGACAGACGCGGCGTGGACTTCAAGAAGCTGACCGCCTCCGGCACCGACTTCGCCAAGATGCTCTCCCAGGGCCGCGACGTGGCGGACCTGATCGGGGTCACCGACTACATCGACTTCAAGGCCCTCGGCTACAAGGACGATCCTATCTTAAGCGGCGGCCGTTTCACCAAGCTGCCGCTCGGACGCACCGAACCCTGAAACACCGCGGCCTCCGGCGTATTCCCGGAGGCCGCCCCCTCTTCTTCCCGGAAACCGGCTATCCGCATAAAAATCAGCGCGTCAGACCTTCAAACCGTTCTGGACAGCGTCTCCTTTCCCCCGCTACACAGCTTTCATGAACACCAACCGACTGATCACGCTCCTCGTTCTCATCGTCATGCTCGGAGGCTGCGCGGGACGGCAGACCGTTCCGGGCATCGCCACGCCGCTTTCCATCAACGACGCCGCCAATCCCAACGCGGGGGAACTGCGAGCCTTCGAGCTGATGTACGCCGAAGACGCGGACAAATCCCTGGCCGCGCGGTTCATGCTCGACAATCTGCCCCCGGCGGACCGGCTGTCCATGAGCGCCGCCGAGTTGGGCGAGAATCTGGACTATGCCTTCCTGGCGCGTGAATCCATGCCCTGGGGGAAAACCGTGCCCTGGGACACCTTCCTGCACTACGTTCTGCCCCACCGCGCCAGCCAGGAGCCCTTCGAAGCGCACCGGGCCATGCTCTTCAAGGAACTGGCCCCGCTGTGCGTCGGAGCCGGGAGCATGGAAGAGGCGCTTGGGCTCGTGGGCGAATGGTGCGCGCAAAGGGCCCAGTACCGCCCCACCTCCCGCCGCGACCTCGGCGTCATGTCCATTCTCGACGCCGGGTACGGACGCTGCGAGGAGACCAACATCCTCTTCCTGGCGGCGGCCCGCGCCGTGGGCCTGCCCGCGCGCCAGGCCATGGTCCCGTGGTGGCAGCACGCCGACGGCAACCATGCCTGGGTCGAAGCCTGGACAGAGGACGGCTGGAAATTCCTGGAAAGCGGGACCGCATTCTCCGCCCTGAACCAGACCTGGTTCGCGACCCAGGCCCCGCGCATGCCCAAGGTCGTGGCCCACGCCTTCGGTCAGCCCCAGGACCCTTCCGTCTACCGCACGGGCCCCGGCTTCGCCCTCCTCGACAACACTCCCGCCTACACCCGGGGCACGACGGTCCGGATTGGGGTGCGCACGGCGGACGACCAGCCCGGAGCGGGCCGCGACGTCTTCTTCTCGGTCTACTCCATGGGCGGGCTGCGGCCCGTGACCAAAGCCGTTACCAACGACGACGGCATGGCCAGGGTGGTTCTGGGCCCCGGAACCTACTTCGTCTCCTGTGCCGTGGAAGGCGGCCTGGCCTGGACCCTGCTCGACACCCGCGACATGGACGAAACGCGGGTGCGCCTGCATGACGGCGAGGCCAGGGAGCTTCCCGCGACCTTGAAGCTCTCCCATCCCGGCCAGGCCGCGACGTCCTTCAAGGCCGAACCCAGCATCGAACTCAAGCGTCTGCGCGCAGAACGGGCCAATCGCTGGGCCCCCTTCCTGCGCGATTTGCCGCAGCAGCTGCGGGAACGACTGCCCCTGGCGGGCGAACGCACGCCGGACTGGGTTCGGCTCTTGAAGCACCCGGCCAGCAAGAGCACAGCCCTGACCGAGGCCCTGGTGGCAAGCCTCGACGACAAGGATCTGATCCAGGTCGACCCGGAATCCCTACCCCGGGACATCGAACTGGCGACTCGGGCCCGGGAAGATTCGGCCAAGGCCGGGCTGACCTACGACGACGACCTGTTCCTGAACTTCGTGCTCTCGCCGCGTCTGCATCTCGAACCCTGGACGCCCTGGCGCGCCCAGCTGCAACCATGGCTCGCGCAGTCCGTCGGTCTTCCCCTGGACAGGAAAATGAGCACTGTCCGCGCCCGCATCGACGGTCTGACCGTCCTGCCCCCGACGCTTTTCGGGCCGCCCCTGACCCCGCTCCAGACCCTTGAAGGCGGCGTCTGTTCGTCGATCATGGACAAGGCGGTGCTGGCCACGGCGGCCTTGCGCAGCTTGGGCGTTCCGGCCCGCTGCGAGGCGGATTTCGGCGGGGTGGAGTATTTTGACGGCACCGATTGGCAATTCTGGGAAATGAGCCCCGCCCTCCCTGCCGACGGGACGCTGCGCGTCCTGGGCAAGGACATTCTTCCCTTGAAGGATTTCGGCGTGGCCAGGATCGAAGACGGGCATCTGCGCGCCCTCGACGACCTGCCCTGGGAGAAGACGCCCGACGGCCAGATCTGCGCCATCCAACCCGGGGATTATTTCCTGCTGACGCCGTTGCGCGAGGCGGACGGAGTCACCGTGCGCCTCACGCCCTTTTCGGTGACGGATGCGCGGACGACGCGCGTCACGACGGAGGCGGAACGCTAAAACAAAAATCAGCGCATCATTGCAAGAGGGTGCCCTTTGTTCTACAGTATGCGGCAGTAAAACTTTCGCACGAGGATGCTCCATGGACAGACACATTCTGCTGACCGTCAGCGACGACTACAGCTCCCTGCAGGCGGTGCGTTTCGTCGCCGGCTTCTTTGCCGCCGAACAGCAGCCGAGCCTGACCCTGCTTTATGTCGCCCCCAACCCCAAGGCGGGACTCACCGAAGCGGAAATCATCCAGGATTACGGAAACCTGAGCCGCCGGGAAGCCCAAACCAGGAGCCTGGCCCAGACCGCCCTGGACAGGGCCGAGGAAATGCTTGTCGGCAAGCATTTCCCCAAGGACAACATTCACAAGAAGATCACCTTCAAGCAGCTCGGCACAGCCAAGGACATCATTCAGGAAGGCTTCACAGGCATGTACGACGCCATCGCCCTGGGCCGCAGAGGCTTGTCGCGCCTGGAGGAACTCATCGACGACAGCGTCAGCAAACAGATTTTCACCACGCCCATGGACATCCCCCTGTGGATCTGCCGCAGTCATGATAAACCCGCGCCGGGCGTGCTGCTCTGCACCGACGGCTCCCCCGCCAGCCTGCGCTGCGCCGACCATGTCGGATTCATGCTCAAGAACAACCCCAGGCACGAAGTCACCCTGCTGCACGTGGCCACGCAGGAATCCTCCGCAATCCCGGAAGAGGCCATCGCCGGGGCGCGGCGCATGCTCGAGGAGAACGGCATCGCCGCCGCCCGCATCCATCGCAAGATCGTGAAGGCCGGCTCCATCTCGGACGCCATTCTGCGTGAGGCCCAGGACGGCGCCTACGGGGTGCTGGCCACGGGAAGAACGGGACGGGGAGAAAGCAGAAGCCTGCACCTTCTGGGCTCGGTCAGCATGAACCTGCTCAAGCACCTCGAATCCGCGACCCTGTGGATCAGCCACTAAAAAACGACCGACCCCGCTCCCGAATCCGGAAGCGGGGTCGAATTCCCTTGGCCACCCTGATTTTCAGATGAAAAGCATGTCGTGGATGGCGGAAACCTGGGCCGACGAAAGCGGATCCTCAAGAAAAATCTCATATTTCGAAGCCGTGCTGCTGATGGCCAGAACGCGGTTCCCCACTTCCTCCAGCCGCGCCAGAACCTCGCCGACCCGCTCGCGCTGGGCGGACACGCGCGCGCCGATGAGAGACAGGCTCACGCACGGGACTCCTTCCAGGGCTCCGGCGTGCTTTTCGTCCACGACCACCACGCTGCGTCCCTCCACGGACTGGCACAGACGGCAGTCCGGCGGCAACGGCACGCCGGCCCCGAACGCGACCCAGCGCAGCCGGTCATTGTAGACCATGGCCTGAAGCGTGTCGCGGTTCAGGTTCTCGCTGGAAACGATGGTGCCGATCAGACCGGAACTGCTCGACCCGGCGGCGATGCGCACTCCCAGACGCCGGGCGTATTCCACGGCGTCGTCTTTCAAGACCTTGGCGCCGGCGGCGGACATTTCGAGCATGGTGTCGTAATCCACCGTGTCCAGGCGGCGGGCCGAGGGAGCAAGGCGCGGGTCCGAAGTGTAGACGCCGTCCACGTCGGAATAGATCTCGCACACATCCGCCGCCAGGGCAGCGGCCACGGCCACCGCGGTGGTGTCCGAACCGCCCCGGCCAAGCGTGGTGATCTCCCGGTTGGTGGACACGCCCTGAAATCCGGCGACCACGGCAATCCGGCCCTGATCCAGGGCCTCGCGCAGGCGGTCGCCCCGAATCTCCAGGACACGGGCGTCACCGTGGTTGCAGTCGGTGATGAGCCCGATCTGCGAACCTGTGAAGGACACCGCGAGCCCCGGCCTGATGCCGTTGATGGCGATGCTCATCATGGCGATGGAGATTCGCTCCCCGGCGGAAACGAGCATGTCCATCTCCCGCGGGTCGGGGCGCTCGGCCAGTTCCCGAGCCTGGGCCACCAGGGCGTCGGTGCTCTTGCCCATGGCCGAAACCACCACGACCACCCGGTCGCCGCCGTCGTGCCGGGCCACGATGCGCCGCGCCAGATCGCGTATCTTGTCCGCGCTGGCCACGCTGCTGCCTCCGTATTTCTGAACGACCAAAGCCATGCTCTTCTCCTCAACGCGCCATCTTCACGATGCGCGGCAAAAATGTCCCGCGAATCCGCACCAGATCGGCCTGGGCGGCCATGACTTCCCGTATGTCCTTGTAGGCCATGGGCGCCTCGTCCAAACCGCCCGACAAAAGCCGTACACCGCTCTTGCGCAGCGCATGCTCCAGGTCGGCCCTGCGGAAACGCTTCAGGGCCTCCTGGCGGCTCATTGTCCGTCCCGCGCCGTGGGCCGCCGAGCACAGGGACAGCGGATTGCCAAGCCCCTCGACCACAAAGGCCGGATCGACCATGGTGCCGGGGATGACCCCGAAAATCCCGGCGCCGGCCGGAGTCGCGCCCTTGCGGTGCACCACCACCCTGCGCCCTGCATGGATTTCCCACCAGGCGAAATTATGATGATTCTCAATGCTCCACAGGGGCGTCAGACCCAGATGCCCGGCCACGGCCGCATGGATGAGGGCGTGATTGGCCGCGCTGTAGCGGCCCATGAGCTCCATGGCGCTCCAGTATTCCCGGCCTTCGTCGGTGTCCAGCCCAAGCCAGGCCAGATGCCCCAGGTGGCGCGGCAGTTCGGGATGCAGACGCCGGGCCAGGGCGCTGTAGTGCCTGGCCACTTCCCCGCCCGCGCCCCTGCTGCCGCTGTGGGACAACAGGGCCGGATACGTCCCCGCGTCCAGGCCGGGAATGGGTAGGGGCACATCAAGCACGCCCCATTCCACAAAATGGTTGCCAGAGCCGCTGCTACCCAGCTGGGCCCAGGCCGTGTCCCGCATGCGCCGCGTCACGGGCGAGAACCCCCAATCCTCATGCATGACCGCATGATCCCGGCGCGCCCGGAACTGCCCGCCGACCCCGAAGCACGTCTCCTCCTCGATGGCCCGCGCCAATTCGTCGCCATGGGAGTCCAGGAGCTCCGGAGAAACGGCGAAGACGCTCATCTTCACGCGGCAGGCGATGTCCATGCCCACTCCGTAAGGAATGACCGCATTGTCCACGGCCAGCACGCCGCCGATGGGCAGGCCGTAGCCGACATGGGCGTCGGGCATGAGCGCTCCTTTCACGGCCACGGGCAGGCCGCATCCATCGTCCATTTGCCGCACGGCCTTGGGATCGAGCCCCTCGCCCCAGGCCCGCCAGGGCGCCTTGTCCGAGGACTCGCTCCCCGGCCGCGCCCCGTCAAGCATCCCGGCCAGGCCGCCCAGAACGGGATGCTCCGCGAAAGACGCCGGGTCGCTCGCCAGGCGGCTGAACAGACGGCGCAGGGCCTTGCCCCGAACTCCTTCCGCTTCCAGCTGGGCCGCGCACTGAAGGATCACCGGCGCAAGCCCCTCGGGAAACCCCAGGGCCTGCGGACGAAAGGGCAGCCTGCTTCTGATTTTTCCACTGTTCATGGACATGAAATGAGTGTATCCGTTTTTTGAAATTCCTCCAAGGACCACTGTTCGGAAACAATGGCCGAAACCCGCTTCGAGCCCGAACAACGCACGCAATACAACACAATTTTCAAACAGTCCTTCTCTGGAAGCATTGATTTTACGAATGAAGCATTCTAGGGAAGCGCATTCGGAACACGGGAGGATACCATGGCCAAATTCCTGTTCATACTCGGCAAGGACGACAACGAGGCCGCGACACGCTGTTTCCAGTTCGCGCGCATCGCCCACGCCAAGGGGCACCATGTGAGCCTGTTCTTCACGGACGACGGCGTGCTCTGGGCCGACGCGGCCAGGGATCTCGGACAGAAGACCCGGACCGGCGACTGTCCGGGGGACTATCTTCCCTATCTGGTGCGGGAGGATGTCGAAATCGGGGTCTGCGCCTCCTGCGCCACAAACAGGAGCGTGGACGCAACCCGTTTTTTCGCGAACATGGGCCTCAGCGACGGCGCACGCCTCATTGATTTGGCCGCGGAATCGCGGGTCTTCAATTTCTAGAGGGAAAACATCGTCTGCCATGACGGGACACGGCGCTGGCGGGGCTCGCAGGCGCAGCTCCCCCGGCACCAAGGCTCGTGTATCCTTTCGCAAAAATCCCCGTCAATCCACGATTGATTTTGGCGTCAAATCGGAACACAATCCAAATCGACCGTCTTTTTTAGATCCTGCTCTCCACTCTTTTCGAGGGGATTTTGTCCCATGATCACCGACACCGCCGCCCCTGATCCCACGCTTCCGCCATACCCCATGGTCTTGCGCCCCGTGGGAAGATTCATGTTGCCCATACCCGAAAGCATGGAACTTTCCGCAACCTGGTTCAAGGTCAACGGCATAGCCGTCGAGGAGTTGCACTGGAAGCCGGGTTTAACCACGCGCACCCTGGACGCACTCAGAGAATCGCTCGGAACGAAAGCGGGAATGGCCATCGAGATCACGGGGCTGTCCGTCCGTGAGAGATGGGATGAAACGGATGTCAGCGACCTGTGCGGATTCCCGGCTGTGCTCCGCTGCTGCAACGGCAGCAGGGCCGATCATAACCTTGAAGTCTATATTGGCATGCCCGATGTGATCCTGCGCCTGACAGAGAACCGTCCTTTTGACACCTGCGGCCCATGCCTGACCGTGAACGGGCCGATTCTGAACCTGTTCAGTCAGTACCGTCACGGCGGCGAAAATGCCTCGCCAGCCAGTTTTTTCTTCTCGGCAGGAAGAGCCGAGGCCTTGAAAACCTGGAGCGAGCAAGCAGGCATGAGCTTCGAGCGGCCTCCCTCCGAATCACGGCACAGGATTCGTCTGCGCTTTGAGGCCATCCTTTTCGCCCATCCCTGCGACCCGCCCCGAATTACTGAAGCCGTCAAGCCGGTGACCAGCAAGTATCGGATCGAATTGAAAATTTTACGGTCACGGGAAAGAATTCTGGCCGGTTTGAGCGGTCTGGAGGAAATTTACGTGCTCCAGCCCAAGGACAATAACTGTCCCGACGTCGCCCGGTTGACGGCCTGCTGGGAATATGAGGGGGCAGGCGGAGACCCGCAAAAACCGCACATTCAGATCAAGATGTCCTGCCGCGTCGAGGCCAAGGACGAAGCCTTGCGCATGTGGGACGCGATCATCAGGAATTTCGCCTCGGTGCGGGAACATTTCGCGGAATGACCGCCAGCGTCTGGACCTGAACCGGAGTCGCGAGCCGCAAAGGGCGAACGCACAAGCGCCCGCATCCCTCTTCAATCCACCCGGCGCAGTGATCGAAGAACAAAACGCCGTGTCTCCTCGAACAGCCCCGGATCGCTGAAGGGACTCAGAAAAACCGTGCGCACGGCCCCGAGCATGGCCGCGTAGATCATCAGGGCGCAATCCCTGACCGGGACGCGGACGATGGTCCCGTCGGCCATGCCGCGCTCCAGATTCTTCTCGATCTCCGCGATCAACTCCTCGAATTTCACACCGATCTTCTGGCGATCCAGATGCGGATTGTCGTCGCTGAAGGGCGAGCAGCGGATCAGGGTGGGAAAGGTGGCGCGGTTGGCCAGGGTGTAGGACAGGTAGGAAGACACGAAGATGTCCACGGCACGCAGGCCGTTTTCAGCGCCCTCCATATCCTGCCGGATGACCGCGAGCATGGCGTCGATCATTTCCTGACCGGCCACCAGAAAGAGCTTCTCCTTGTTCCCGAAATAATGGGAGACCAGCCCGAAGGCCACGCCGGCCCGCTCGGCGATCATGCGCATGGTCGTCCCGGCGTAGCCGTACTCCGCGAAAAGGGCCTGCGCCGCCGCCAAAATCTCGTCACGTCTGCTCACCAGCGTTCATCCTTTGCGTTCCATCCATTCACGTTTGTCAGGGCAATTCAAGGGCCAGGCCCACCGGGCAATGATCGGAACCCAGCACATCGGCCTCGATCCAGGCGTCCTTGACCGAGTCGGTGAGTTCCTCGGACACAAAAAAATAATCGATGCGCCAGCCCACATTCCTCGACCTGGCCCCGAAGCGGTACGTCCACCACGAATAGGCGTCCTCCACGTCCCCATGGCAGTGACGGAAGGTGTCCACGTAGCCGTGGGTTATGAAGCGGTCCAGCCAGGCGCGCTCGATGGGCAGGAAGCCGGACGTGTTCTCGTTGGCCTTGGGATTCTTGAGGTCGATTTCGCGGTGCGCCGTGTTGAAATCCCCGCAGACCACGATGGGCTTGTCCCGTCGCAGATCCTGGGCGTGTTCCAGAAAGGCGTCGTAGAAACCCATCTTGAAATCGAGACGCTCCTGGCTCATCTGGCCGTTGGGAAAATAGATGTTGAAAAAATGGAACCGCTCGAATTCAAGGCGCACCACCCGTCCTTCGCCCTGGAAGCGGGGATCGGGCAGGCCCCGATGCACGGCCTGGGGCTCGATACGGCTGTAGCAGGCCGTGCCGGAATAGCCTTTCTTGCTGCGCGCCGCGTTCCAGTAGCAGTGGTAGCCGTCGAGGAGGCGGTCCGCGCCGACCTGGTCCTCCAGGGCCTTGACCTCTTGCAGGCCGAGCACGTCGGGCGCGGCCCGCTCGACCCACTCGCGAAAACCCTTGCCGAGCACGGCCCGAAATCCGTTCACGTTCCAGGAGTACAAGCGCATGATCATGCCGCGCTCCCAAGCGCCGCCGCGAGCCCGGTCGGGGTCTCTTCGACGCGCACATAGCCGCCCAGAGCAAAGGCGCCGGGATTGAGCACATGCGACCGGCCGATCCATTCCTCGCCCGCCCCTTCGTGGATGTGACCGGTGACGACGATGGCGGGCTGGTACTTCTCGATCAGCGCGCGCACCCCCGGACTGCCCACGTGGACACCCGAAGGCAGCCTGTCCACCACCTCCGCCCTGGGCGGGGTGTGGATCATCAGGATGACCTGCTCGAAGGAGCCGGCCTCCTCCAGCACGTCATGGGCCCACTGGCAGACGATGCTCTCATCGACCTCGGAGGGGGTGCCGAACGGCGTGGGCGTGGAATACCCGACGGCGGCCAGGCAGACGCCGCCGCCCAGGTCCCGGACCTGGCCATGGACGTTGACGCCCTGTTCGGTCAGCACCCGGTCCACGGCCTGGGTATCCATGTTGCCGATCTGGGCGAAAATGCGCGGATTTATCTCGGCCACGGCGGACACGATGCGACCCGCGCTGTCCCGCGTGCCCAGGTTGGTCAGATCCCCGGAAAGAAAAACCCCGTCGGCCAGGCCAAGGTTGTCGATGCGCTCCACGGCGGCGATGCGTTCGTGAATATCCCCGAAAACTATCCAAAAGCGGTTTGCCATTTGCGTCCCGTCCTCTCTTTGAGTAATTGTCCTGTTTTCACGGCATGGTAAAGGAGCGCCCCACGTCATGCAAGAGCCCAACAAAAGCCAATTGCGCGTCGCCCTGCGCGGGCGTCGAGAGAACCTGCCCCCGGAACTGGTGCGAAAAGACAGCGCCCTCATCCGTGAACGCCTGCTCTCCCTGGCCCGCGTTCACGCCGCCCGCAGCGTCATGCTCTATCTCCCGGCCCGTGGAGAGGTCGACACCTGGCCGCTGATGGACCATTTCTGGGGGCGCGGCTGCGAAATCCTGCTGCCGCGCTGCCGCGACAACACGCCGGGGATCATGGACGCCTATGCCGTGGCCTCCCGCGAGGACCTGGGTCCGGGCTGCTTCGGCCTGACCGAACCCAGGGCCGACCTGGCGCGACCCGTCCCGAGCCCGCAGCCCGAAATCATCCTGGTCCCGGCCCTGGCCTTCGACCGCCGAGGATACCGGCTCGGCTTCGGAGGCGGGTACTACGACCGTTTCCTGCCCACACTGGACTGTTCGCCCTTGCTGATCGGACCCGCCTACGCCTTCCAACTCATGGAGGAGATCCCGAACGAGCCATGGGATTGCCCGGTGGAGATGGTCGTGACCCCCGAAGCAACCCTGCACACCCCCATGGAGCGCTAGACATGTCTCTGGAACTCATCGATTTCCGCTTTCCGGGCCTGCGCGACGTGCGCTGCGTCTTCACCACCCGCCGGGGCGGCCATTCAGGCGGCGCGTTCGCGCAAGCCAACATGTCCCTCGAAGTCGGGGATGACGAAGGGGCGGTGCGGGCCAACCGGGCCGAACTGCGCGGGCTGCTTGGCTTCAAGGTCTGGCAGGAGCTCAGGCAGGTGCATGGGCAGACCATGCATGCGGATCTGGAGGGAGACTTTTTCGAGGAAGTGAAACTGGAGGGAGACGGGCTGTGCGCCAGCCGCCCAGGGCACGCCCTGGTCATCAAGACGGCGGACTGCCAGCCCATCCTGCTGGCCCACTCCGCCGGACGGCACGTGGCCGCCCTGCACTGCGGATGGAGAGGCAACGCCGTCGACTTTCCGGCTGCCGGGGTGAGGCGCTTCTGCGCGGCCTATGATCTCGACCCGTCCGAAGTCCTGGCCGTACGCGGCCCGAGCCTTGGTCCGGGCCAGAGTGAATTCGTCAATTTCGAGGCCGAATGGACGCCCGGCTTCAGGCCGTACCTCAACGCATCAACCCGAAGCATGGACCTCTGGAGCCTGACCCGGGACCAGCTGCTGGGCGCGGGGATTCCCGCCAGCAACATCTTTGCCCTGGACCTGTGCACGGCCTCGTCCCCGCAGTTCTTTTCCTACCGCAGGGACAAAATCACGGGCCGGCAGGCGGCCCTGATCTGGATGGAGTAGCCGCTCCGCCGGGGGAGCGGCTCTCGGTCACCCCTTGCGATTCAGGGCGTGACGGGTCAGGGGCGTGATCAGGGCGCCGTTCTTGTAACCACCGATACGCTTGTTCTCCTGCCGGACCTTCAAAAGCTCCTCTTTCAAGGACTGATGCAGGGCCCGGGCCTCATGACGCAGATGCGAGTTCATTTCCTGGATGCTCTTGAGCTTTTCCAAAAAAAGCTGATCCTGCTCTCCCATGCTGCCGGCCATGAACGCGGTTATGGCCTTCTCCCGCTCCCGCAGCACCACGCCGAGGCGTTCGGTGTCCTGGAGAGCGATCAGATCCCGCTCTTCCTGGCCAAGCGCCATGATGCGCTCGTAGCTGTCGCGTGACTCAGCCATTGGCGCCCTTCCTGACCGAAACCCTGACCGACTCGCGCAGGCGGGCGATCATGCTCTTGGTCTTTTCGACCACGGGCAGGTATTCGTATTCAAGCAGATCCGCGAGCAGGATCCAATCTTCGTTCTCCTGAATCTCTATCATCTCCGAAAAAAGTGATGAAAGATCGGAAAGAGAGGCCTCGAATTCCGCCGAGGTATCCGTGGCGAACTCGTTTCTGAGCACTCCGACCATGTTCAGGAAATCGCGGTTGACCTCCAGAAGATCGCCGTAAAGTTCCAGGGCCTGGTCGTCGTCGGCCTGCCGGAAGAAATCCGCCACCTGCCGTCCGGCCTTGCCCATCAGAGTCACGACCTTGTACAGTTCGCGGGTGATGTCCTGGGCCATCTCCGAAGTGGGCACGGAGACGATCTCAACGCGGCTGATGTGCGCGGCCTCCATATCCTCGGCCTGATGGGGATAGATCTCCGAAAAGGCCTCGTCGTTGACCAGGACGTCGGTCACGACACGGCTGTGCATGCGCTCGTCTTCCATGACTTTCTCGATAATTTGCTCGAGGTTCTCGAACTGTCGAACCTCAAGCGGACTCCGCTGACCGTCTATTATGATCATTTTCCTGTCCTCCGCCTACTGGGAATAATTTTGCCGTTTGCCCGGACTAATCAACTTTCATGCCAGGGCTGCGCGCTGCTTGAAAACACGCAGCAACCCGCGATACCGGGCGCAGAGTTCAAGAAACGCGTCCATGCTCACCGACTCCGCCCTGGACTGGAATCTCCACATCGGCCCTAGGATGCCAAGGGACCGGCTCGCGGAAAAAAAGTCCTCTAAATTATGACAGTTGGCGAGAAATTTCGGCCTCATCGGAGCGTCCGGACGCAGAGCCAGCACACGGCCCTGCTCTTCGACCAGGGTCAGCATGAGGATGGCGCGCTCCAGATCGCGCTCAAGCGCGTCACGAAAATCGGACCCGGTTCCGGGCCAGGAAAAATCGTCCCCCGTCGCTTTCTGGTCAAGAAATTGACGATAGACCTCGCGCTGAATCCTGATCCAGCGGCTGCGGTCCTGCCCTTCGTGACCGGACACGGAAAAAAGATCCATGAATCCGGCATGGTCGCGGCGGGCCTGCCAAACCCGACCCGCGAATCCGGGCTCCACGCTCCAGGACTCGTCATCCAGATACCCGGCCAGCATGTTCCCCACGGCCTCGCCGTCGATGGCCTCGCGGCAGGCCAGGCCATGGGGACATTTTTCCCCGAAGGCGCACGGATGACACGGCAGGTCGGGTTCCAGGCTCAGGCTGCCCTCCAGGTACGGGCCGGTGTCGAAGGGCTGGGCCGTGGCCAGAAACACCGCCGCCACAGGTACGCCGAGCCCCGCCGCCAGATGCATGGTGCCCGTGTCGTTGGTCAGCAGGAGGTCCATGCGCCGCAGCACCGCGGCCAGGGTTTGCAGGTCGGTTTGCCCGGTCAGGTTTGCGCAGGGATAATCGGCCAGTTCCAGGAACTCCCGCGCCAGATGCGCTTCGGAAGCCGTGCCCAGGAGAACGGGCGCGCGCCCCGTCTTGGCCCAGAGCACTCGTCCGGCCCGTACGAAGGCGGCCACGGGCCAGCGCCTGTAGTCCTGGCTGGCGCCGAGCTGGAAAGCCACCCGTCCGGCACCCGACGGGCCAAGCAGTTCATCCGCCTGCGCCAGCGCCGAAGCCTGGGGCTCCCTGAGCCGGAACTCTCCCGGCTCAAGACCGGCCACCCGCTGAAAAAGGTCCACCAGATTGAAGGGGCTGCACCCGCGATACGCGGAGGCCGCCTGGAGAAAAGCCGCCCAGGGCGTGGAGTATTCGCCGAAACCGTGGCTGTCGAGGCCGAAGCCCTGGATCTCGCGCTCATGCAGGGCCCGGCTCAGCAGTCGCGCGGAGAGGGTCGGGGTGAGGTTGAGAACCCGGTCCGGGGCCGCCTCCTCCCGGTCCATCCAGGAAACAAGCTGCTCCACGGCCAGGGGCCAGCCGCGGTCCAGCGACGCGAGCAGCCGCGCCCCGGGCAGGGCCCGGACGTGATCCACGTCGCGCAACAAGGTCCCGACCCCCTTGAAGGCGTCCAGGCAGACCAGCTCCACGCTGCTTCCCCGGCTTCGCAGACCGCTGAAGACAGGTTGCGTTTGCAGCAGATCGCCGAAGCGGGTCAAATTGATGACCAGTGTATGCATCCCTGATCCTTGAACAAAAGGCGTGCCAAAACAAAGATGTCAGAACCGCCCGGCGATGCCGCCCACGCTCAGTCCTCCTTGTCCAGAATCTCGTTCTTGTAGGATTCGAAGCGTGACGCGGCCTTGATGGCCGTGGCGACGAAAGCGAGAAACGAAAAGAAGATCAGGGTGACGTTGAGGATCAGCCAGCGGTCCTGACGCAGGTTGCGTCCCATGACGACCTGGTCCGGAGCCAGATAATACAGTCCAAGCGACAGCCCGCCGGCCAGCAAAAGGGCGATGATCTCGAAAACGAGCAGATATTTCCCCGACAGCAGCAGGAAAAGAATGCCGTTGCGCACACCCTGGAGAAGCAGAAGCTTCTTTTCGAGCTTCCCCAGATTGGCCTCGGCCATGCGCATGGCCTCGTGCCCCTGCCGGAATTTCTCGGGAACATAGAGGTCCAGATGGCCGATCAGGCTCACCCCTTCTCCGCAGGAATTGAACAGCTTGTTGAAGGAACCGAGCATGGACGGAAAGGGAAACCAGGACGCCTCGCGCTGGATTTTGCGGAGCCGCTCCCGGATGATCGTGCGCCTGTTCGCAAGCTCCTGGATGTCCTTTTTGACCCGGGCCTGGATATCGGCGCGGATGGCGATGGTGCCGCGCAGCAGCCTGGCCATGGACGCGTAGTTGTTGATGCCGGCGTAGGTGTTCAGGTCTTGGATGCGCGCATGGAACATGTTGTAGGAATCATGGTCCGAAGGCAGCCACTTGGACAGCAGGTCCGGCAGATGCTCCACCGCTCCGATGACCTCGGTGGCGCGGGTCTTGGCTTCGTCCCAGATCTCCCACAGGTCGGCGAGCAGGTGGGAACGCCCTCCTTCGAGCTCCGGGTCGAGCAGCACGGCGCTGAAGAAATCGGGATTGTCCCTGATCAGCTCGCGGATCAGCGCCTGGGCCTCGTGGACGTACCCGGACTTGATCAGGCAGACGGCCTGCCTGTAACGCGCCTGCCCAAAACGCGGCGACTCGCCAAGAGCCCTTCCATAGAGGCGGATGGCTTCCTGGAAATCGCCCAGAACCTCGCGCAGCCGCCCTTGCAGCAACTGGACATAGGAGCGTTGCAAGCTGGTGTAGACCAGGCTCTCGGCCTCTTCCCAGAACCCCATGGCCCGCTTGAACTCGTCGCGCTCCATGGCCATGAATCCCAGCAGCACGCGAGGCTGGTAATTCTTGGGCGAATTGAGCACGACCTGATCGATCTTCTCCATGGCCCGCTCGCGGCCTCCGGTGCGCAGCGCCTCCAGGGCCTCCCACAGCTGGGCGTCGCTCTGCGGACGCTGCTCCTCCAATCCGCGCGGCCATTCCTTGCCCTTGGCCCGCCAGACCGAAGCCATCATGCGCAGCTGGCAGGCCATGTTGACCTCGAACATGGAGCGGACAACCAGGCCCGCGTCGGTCTTTTCCCCCTGCAAGCCCGTCAAACCACGCAGGACATCCGGCGCGATCTGCTTTTCAAGCCCGCCCAGGATGCCGGGCAAGGCATCGAGATCCAGCCGGGCGAAACGGGACATGTCCGTGACCTGCACGTTTCCGGGCGCAAGCAGTCTGGTGGGGCATTTTACCGGCAGGTGCGAACGCAGGCCGCAATAGAAACACGGACTCTCCTCGCCGGAAATCAGGCTTGAAGGCAGAAAGACATTCAAGCTGCCGCGCCTGCGTCCGCTTTTGCTGGAATGAAAACGGACCTGGAAAAGGTCGCTCAACTTGCTGTTGTCCATGGATGCCCGAGAATCCACCGGCACAATCCTGGAATCCGCGATCTGGTAGATCGTGGACAGGGGCAGATGCAGGGCGTCCGTCTCCAGGGATTCCACGACATAGCGGACCTTGCTCGCGAATTCCGGAGCGAAGGGCTGGTCGCCCATCTCCACGGCCATGTACTTGCATGGCCAGACCGGCACGCTCTTGTCCTCGATCATGGTCAACAGCTCCACGGTCAGGGCGGCCATGACGCGCGGCGAGGCCACGCGCAACACCAGGTTGTGATCCTCGGCCTGGAGATAGGAGATCTTGTACTGCTGAAAAATCGTCTCCAGGCGATCGAAGTAGGCCCTCCATCCCTTGGTGAACGCCTTGTCCTGGCGGCTGCCCTGGGGACGGACGACCCACAGCCAATTCAGCTTGTAGGATACGCTGACCTGCTCGCTGCCTTCCAGTTCGAACCAGTCCCCGGTCAGGCCGTCCGGATTCTGCACATGTTTGAAGGACAGTCCGGTCAAGGTGCGTCCAAGTTCGCGCAGTCGCGCGCTGACGCGGACCACGAGCCGCTTGGGGCATTCCACGCCCAGGGAGTGCAGGTCGGCCTTGACCTTGAGGGTCTGTTCCAGCTTGTCGTCCACCAGCAGGCTGCCCTCGAAAACAGTCACCGCCGTGGGCATGGGATGAAGGCGGGCCCAGTTGTACAGCCGGGCCAAGCCCAGCATGACTTCCGAGGACGGAAAAAACCACAGGGTCTGCGACCCGTCCTCGGCCAGAGGCCAACCGCCGATATCGGTCAGGGTCTGGAGAAAACTGGCCGGCAAAGGCTGGGCGTGGGCCAGCCAGCAGACAAAACCGTTGCACAGCAGCCGGGGCGAGACCTGCCGCGTCACCTTGGCCAGAAGAGGCTCGATGCGGATCATCAAAATCTCCGTTCACGGGAAACGATACGAAGTGGTTCCTTTGGACACAATCAATGCGCCAACATGACACGCGGCCACTGCGAGCGCAACCCGCGGACGCCCAGTTACGGCTTGACGACGGGTGGTCCTTTTCCTAGTCAACAGCCAAACCAACCAGCCTTCCCGCAAGGAATCCGGAATGTTCTCTCATTATTTCGACGCCGCCCGACTGAGCCTGCTGCACCGCCTCGTGGACCTCGCCCTGGAGGAAGACGGACGCGACCTCACCTCGGAAGCCCTGTTCCCCCCCGCCTCCCGCCTGTACGCATCCATCGTGGCCAAGCAGGCGACCCTGGTCGCGGGCCTCCCGCTCATCGAGATCGTCTTTGCGCGCATGGGCTGTACGGAGACCGGCGTGACCCTCATGAACAGGGACGGCGATGCGCTGGAGCCGGGCTGCGAGGTGGCGCGCATCCAGGGTTCGGCACCCATCTTGCTCAAGGCGGAACGGGTCATCATGAATTTCATCTGCCACCTCTCCGGCGTGGCCAACGCGACCAGGCGCTTCGTGCAGGCGGTGGAGGGCACGGGGGTGAAGGTGCTCGACACCCGCAAGACCACTCCCGGACAGCGCTACCTGGAGAAATACGCGGTGCGCATGGGCGGCGGGTTCAACCACAGGGTCAATCTCGAAGAAATGCTCATGCTCAAAGACAACCATATCGATCAGGCGGGCTCCATCACCGCCGCCGTGGAAGCGCTCAGAAAGGCCTACGCAGTCTGCCCGCCCCTGGAGATCGAATGCCGCACGCTGGAGCACGTGCGGGAGGCCGTGAGTCTCGCGCCCCAGCGCATCATGCTCGACAACATGCCGGTCCAGACCGCGGCCCTGGCCCTGAAGCTCATTCCCGCCCACATCGAGTCGGAAATCAGCGGCAACGTGACCCTTGAAACCATCCGTCCCCTGGCCGAACTGCGTCCTACGTACATCTCCACCGGCGCCATCACCCATTCCGCCACAGTGGCGGACTTCTCCATGCGCCTTGCGCAACCCACCGGGAGCTCGCATGACCAATGACATTTCCGCCATCAAGGACCGCCTCGGCAAGAGACTGCGCATCCTCGCCCATCACTATCAGGCCGACGACGTCGTCCGCCATGCCGACATTCTGGGAGACTCCCTGGAGCTGGCCAGGCGCATCGACGGGCTGGACGCGGAACACATCGTGTTCTGCGGCGTGCACTTCATGGCCGAAACCGCGGCCATCCTGGCTCGGCCGGAGCAGAAAGTGCACATCCCCGACGAGGGCGCCAGCTGCGTCATGGCCGAAATGGTTCCCGCCCTCCTGGCCGAAGAGGTCCTGTCACGGCTGAACAGGGGCGGCGCGCGCATCATCCCCCTGACCTACGTCAATTCCTCCGCCGCGGTGAAGGCCGTGTGCGGCACCCATGGCGGCAGCGTCTGCACCTCGGCCAACGCTCCGACCATGCTGCGCTGGGCCCTCTCCCAGGGGGACGGGGTCCTCTTCCTGCCCGACGCCAACCTCGGCCGCAACACGGCCCGGGCCATCGGCCTCGAAGAGGAGAGCATCCTGCGCCTCGACATTCGCGGCCAGGGCCGCTTCGTCCCTGCCGCCGATCCATCGCGCAGGCTGTACCTCTGGCCGGGGCTGTGCGCCGTCCATGCCAAATTTCACCCCGGACAGATCAGCGCCATCCGCGCGGAAGATCCGCAGGCATTGATCCACGTCCATCCCGAATGCGACCCGGAAGTCGTTCGCTTGGCCGACGGAGCCGGATCGACCACCTACCTGATCAGGGCCGTGGCCGAGGCCCCAAGCGGCAGCACGGTCTATGTCGGAACGGAGTTCAGTCTGGTCAACCGCCTGGCGGCCAGGCACCCCGACAAGATCGTCCGCCCCCTGCGCCGGGCGCTGTGTTCGAACATGGCCAAAGTCACCGAGGCAAACCTGCTGGCCATGCTGCACGAACTCGACGCGGCCCCTTGCGTCCGGGTCGAGGAACATATAGCCCGGCCCGCGCGCCTCGCCCTGGAGCGCATGCTGACCGCCTGCAGTTAGGACAAACAC
The DNA here is from genome assembly GCA_023393525.1 of Pseudomonadota bacterium. Lineage (GTDB taxonomy): Bacteria > Desulfobacterota > Desulfovibrionia > Desulfovibrionales > Desulfomicrobiaceae > Desulfomicrobium. The sequence goes on from JAEWKZ010000024.1 coordinate 74,741, forward strand.
CATGACTCCCTCCCGCATGAAGACCGAAATCCTGGTCATCGGCTCAGGAATCGCCGGCTGCACGGCAGCCCTGGGCCTGGCCGACAAGGGACACGAAGTGACCCTGCTCTCCTCCGGCGGCACCCTGGACAACGGGAATACGACCTTGGCCCAGGGCGGCATCATATACACGGGAGCGGACGATTCGCCCGAAAAGCTGGCCAAGGACATCACCACCGCCGGGTGGGAATACAATTACGACCCGGCCGTGCGTTTCCTGTGCGAAGAAGGACCGAAGGCGGTGGAAAAAATCCTCTTCGAGCGGGTGCAGGTGCCCTTTGACCACACCAAGGACGGAGGTTGGTACCTGACCAAGGAAGGCGGCCACGCGGTGCACCGCATCCTGACCTGCGCCGACTACACCGGCCGGGCCATTCAGGACAGCCTGGTCAAGGCGGTGACCTCGCATCCCAATATCCGCATCCTCTACAACCGCACCGCCATCGACCTTTTGGCCACGCGCCACCATTCCACCAAGCTCGAATTCCGCTACCAGCTGACCAACCAGTGCGTGGGCGCCTACGTGTTCAATTCGGAGACGAACGAACCCAACACCATCCTGGCCGACTTCACGGTGCTGTGCACCGGCGGCCTGGGCCAGATCTTCCTGCACACCACCAACACCTCCTCGTCCATAGGCTCGGGCATGGCCATGGCCCACCGGGCAGGCGCCACGGTCATGAACCTGGAGTACATCCAGTTCCACCCCACGGCCCTGTTCCACCGCGCGGACCGCAAGTTCCTCATCTCCGAAGCGGTGCGCGGCGAGGGCGCCAGGCTCTTCAACGTCAAGGGGGAACGCTTCATGTCCCGCTACGATGAGCGCATGGAACTGGCCCCCCGCGACATCGTGACCAGGGCCATTGTCGATGAATTGCTCAAGACCGGAGAAGACTGCGTCTTTCTGGACGCGGCCAATTACGTGGACCAGAACCTGCGCAAGCGCTTCCCGACCATCTACAAGAAGTGCAAGGAAAGCGGCGTGGACATCGCCAAGGACCCCATTCCGGTGGTGCCGGCGGCGCATTATTCCTGCGGGGGAGTGCTTGTGGACAAACGCGGGCGCAGCACCCTGGACGGACTCTACGCGGCCGGGGAAGTGGCCTGCACCGGAGTGCACGGCGCCAACCGCCTGGCGTCCACTTCACTGCTGGAGGGCTTGCTGTGGGGTGCGAGCGCGGCCGAGGACATCCATGACCGCTACGAGGACTCGTGCGTGCTGAGCAAACGTCTGCAGGACTCCATCGCGGACTGGATCACCTCCGGCAAGACCGAAATGGAGGATCCGGCCCTCATCAACCAGGACTGGGCCACGATCCGCAGCACCATGTGGAACTACATGGGCATCATGCGCACCACCCCGCGCCTGGAGCGGGCCTTCGAAGACCTGCGCAACCTGAACAAGCGCCTGCATTCCTTCTACAAATCCATCCGCATCTGCAAGGAATCGGTGGACCTTTTCCACGGCTGCCAGACCGCCTACATCGTGACCACGGCGGCCCTGCGCAATAAGACCAACCGGGGCTGCCACTTCCGCAAGAACTAGCCGGGTCCGATCCCTCGTGGCGGCAAAGCGGTCGGAACTCAGTTCGGATCGGAAAGCGAGGCGGAGAGCAGGTCCCGAAAACGCTCACGCCCCTGTTCCGGGGTCATGGCCCCCAGGGCTTCGACTCCCGACGACTGCGCCCAGGCTATGAGCAGGCCCACACAGACCAGATTGCGCTGCAAAAGCACGTCCGCCTCGCCGCTGCGCAACGCCTCAAGATAATCCCCCCGGGAACTGACCGTGAATCCTTCCGCTTCGAGAATCAGACGCATGATCGCAAGTCTGCGCCAGCTCTGTTTCCTGGAGCCCGACCCGCCCTTGAAACGGAACAGCACGTACTTCACCGCGTTGTCGTCGCAGGAACATTCCGCCTCGTACAGATTCTGCTCCAGGCGCAGGGTGCAGTGCATGAAAAACTGGGAGAGAACCGCGTAGCTGCTGTAGTGCGGAACAAAGGGCGTTTCGTCGTGCCTGGCCCCGTCCCAGGACACGGCCGGACAGACCAGGCCCAGGAGCAGCGACCAGGCGGGGATGGAGCGCACGTCTTCCATGGAGATCACGGCCCGCTCCGCCGCCGATGGAAAGAGCCCGCCCTCCAGATTGAAAATGTTGATGACCACCGGGATTTCAAGACGCAGCTGCTTGATCCCGGCCAGGCCGCGCGCGGGCTCTCCGGCAAAGGCGAATATCTGGGCCAGGCCGCGTTCCATGCACAGGCAGACCAGATCGTGCAGGGAACGACAGTGTTCGGGGCGCAAGGCCTCGCCCTGGGCCTTGAAGACATGCAGGCGGGTGATGCGGGGCAGGATTTTGTCCAGCCGGGCGATGAGGGCCGCCGCGTCCGGCTTTCCCTCCCAGAGAGCGCAATTTTTTTTGTTCTCGTGCGCATCGGAAGCGAAAACGGCCACGGTCAGCGGATGCTCCTCGTCGGTCAGGCCCTGCGAAAGCCGCAAGGCCAGCGCCGACGGGGAAAATTTGCAGGCCACGGCTTCGAGCCAGGCGGCGATGAATTCCGCGGGCCTGACTCCGGTATGCTCGCCGATCATGACGGCGTCCGGGCCTTCGCCGGCGAAGATGCGCAATTCCAGAGTCCTGCCGCCAGGAGCCAGCTCCACGGCCGCTATTTCCATCTCGGTCAGCAGACGCCCCGGCAACGAGCCTTTGCGGAGCAGTTCCCGGGCGCGCTTGCCCAGGTCCGCCGTGGAGGCATCGTCCATCAGGTCGAGACTGCGCATCATCTCATCCAAATCATGGCGCATGTCGTTGGCTTCGATGAAGTACTGATAGAGCGAGGGGGTCAGGACCAGAACACTCTCCGGCCTCGTCGGTGGCAACCCGCGCGCCACCCATGGGTAGGAGGCCCCGGCCTCCCGGAGATCGAGCATCCGCAGGTACGGCGGCTTGGCGGACAGGACGGCGTGCTCCGTCGCCAGGCGGGTGTAGAAAATCAGCTTGGAGACCCAGTCGTGGGCGTCCATGAATTCCACGGGATTCATGACCTGCAGTTGCTCGACGAGGTCGCGGATGGCCGAGCCCAACCGTTCGGCCAGGCCCGAAACCCGGCACCAGTCGACAATGGCCCCTCCCATGGACAGGTCTTCGAAGCTGGCCAGAAGTTCGAGGCACGTGCTCGTTTGATGATGGATGCGGCAAAAAGCGTTGTATTTCGACCGGGGAATGGATCCGGGGGCGAATGATTCGAAGCTCCAATTGGAGAAAATTCCGGAGTGTTGCATGACATTGATCCCCTTGCCGGCCGGATTCCCCTCGCGCCCGGTCCGGCGGGCTTGCGCAGCGAAAGATCCGGCTCCGGGCGGCCGGTCATTTCCGCGTTGCATTCTCCGGCCCGTCGGACGGATCCCCTTCCGGCCGCGTATCGTCTCCCGAAGAAGGCTTGAGCAGATCGATGAAAGGAACCATTTGCGTGTCGTCGCCGTGCTTGCTCCAGGTCAGGATGCGCTGGTAGAATCCGAAACGGCGCATCGTTCGACCGTAGATAATACGCACGGCAATGTATATGGGCAGAAAGAAGAACGGATAGAACACGCTGTCCCCGACTCCCGGCACGGAAAAAGGCAAGGTCAGGGGAACGCCGCCGAAACGGATGTCCAGCCAGGCCATGGCAAAGGGCAAAGGCCAGATGGACAGGGTGAAAGCACCGGCCTGGCTGAAGAAGTATTTGCCGAAAGCTTCGTGCGCCTGCCGGTTCACGGCCTTGTACGCATCCTTGTCGGAGTGCTTCAGGGCCTGCACGGACAGGTTGTGCTGGCGCACCATTTCATCGCGGTATCTGCCGTACACCCCGCGGTTGAGCCTGCGGGCCAGATGCGAGGTGACGTCGCCCGTGATCACGCACAGCAGGCTCAAAACGGCAAGTCCGGTCAAGAATCCGCCCCAGGGGGAATCCAGCAAGCGAAATCCCCAGATAAGCAGCGGATCGAACATCAAGAGAAAAGTACGTAGTGTTTCCATGCAACAAAAATGGCCCCGACAAAGCCGGGGCCATTGGGTCAGTGCGTTGAACGCGGCTCCTAGCCGAACAGCATTTCGATGACGCGGATATTGAAGAATCCCTTCAAGACATAGTCAATGCCGACATAGAAGGCAAGGACGATGAAGATGCGCTTCAACAGCTTGTCGGACAGATACTTGGAAGTATGCGGCCCGACGATGGAACCGATGGCCACGCCGACCATTTCCGTGCCGATGAGCATCCAGTCGACGGGAGTTCCCTTGGTCATCAGGGTCAGGATACTGGTGATCATGCTGACCAGGACGGCCAGGGCGGAAGTTCCGGCGGCCAGGTACATGGGCAGCTGGGTGATGCTGGTCAGGAAGGGCACCAGCAGGAAGCCGCCGCCGACGCCGAGGAAGGCCGCCAGAGCGGAGATGACCACGCCGCCGACCACGGGCAGAACGGGGTTGAAGCTGAATTCTACGCCGCAGAAGGTGAACTGGACCTTGGAGACGGTGATGCCCAGAATCTTGACGCCGGTGGGGGCGGGGCCGCCGCCGGTCTTCTGGGCCTTGACCGCGGCTTCAAAAGCCTGGGCGGCCTGCTTGGCCTTGACCTTCTTGGCCTGGCCGGCGGGAGAGGTCTCCCAGAACAGGTAGCAACCCAGTGCCAGAACGAAGAAGCCGAACCATCCCTGGTACGCGGAGAAGGACACCTTGCCGGCGGACAGGGTAGCGGAACCCCAGGCGCCGAGCAGGGAGCCGAGGCCGAGCGCAAGGCCCAGCGGCAGCACAAGGCGGCCCATCTTGCCATAGTTGATGGAGGAGATAAGGGCGGACAGACCGACGAGGAACTGGTTGGACGCGCGGATGGAGTCGGTCACGGTCTTGTTCAGGTCGGGAGCGGTGCTCTTGAAGCCCTTGGCGTAAGCGCCCAGGCCGAAAACCGTCACGTGGCCGACACCGGCCATGACGCCGCCGAAAGCGCCGACGGTGGAGAAGATCCAGCCTACCCACACCGCCCAGAGCAGGGCCATGATGGGATTGATCTGCGGCGCGCCGGGGATGCCGAGAAATCCGGCGGGCTTGGCCGTATCGATCTGGCCGGGCTCGGTGCCCACGGGGGCCGTGGCGATGGCTTTCTCCAGCTTGGAACCGGTGGCGGCGGCCTTGGGCGCTTCAGCCGCTGCGGTCGCCTGAGCGGAAACTTCGGTCTGAGGAGCCGGGGCACTTTCCTGCGCCCACAGTGGCGCGACAATGCTCGCAAAGGCGATCAGCGTGGACAAAACCAGAACATGAAAACGTTTCGACATAAAACCTCCCTTTCTCCCGTTGATAAAGCTGAAATTAAACTGAAAAGTTCCAACCTGTTGTCGAAATTCAAGCAAAAACAGAGCACGTTCTCCAAGTTCGCATCGCGTATCACCGATCCGTCAAAAAAGGCAAACATTGAAATTCAAGCCCGAGCTTTGCCCCTTTTGTCACATTTTTCACCAAAGTTTCCGTCATTTCGTGCATCATGACCCACACATTTTGTTAAATTTTTCACAATACCACCAGCGAGAGAATTCAGACCCATGCCGGAATATCGGCAAAAAACGTTCAATATCAAAATGTTGAAATAAAAAAAGCGCTCCGGGGAGCGCTTTTGGGATTGTGCGTCTGAAGCGTATATCAGGCTGTCGCGGTTGCCGCATGGTCGTCGGTGTCGATGCGCGGCTTGAAGAAGGCCAGAATCGGGGCGCCCACGAAGACGGAGGAATAGGTTCCCGCCACCACGCCGATGAGCATGGTCAGGGCGAAGTCGTGAATCACGCCGCCGCCGAAGATGTACAGGGAGCCCACGGCCAGGAAGGTCGTGCCCGCCGTGATCAGCGTGCGCGACATGGTCTGGTTGACGGACTTGTTGATGACGACATCAAGGGACGGGGAAACCTTGGCCCGGATGTTTTCACGGATGCGGTCGTAGATGATGATGGTGTCGTTCAGGGAATAGCCGACAATGGTCAGCAGGGCCGCGATGATGGTCAGGTCGACGTCCTTGTTGAATATGGAAAAGACCCCGAGCGGAATCATGACGTCATGGATGAGGGCGACGATGGCTCCCAGCGCGTATTTGAGCCGCAGCACCACGCACAGGATCAGGGCGGCCACCGTGGCCACGATGACGGACAGGCTCATGGGCGCGCTCAGCAGTTCGAGCACGTAGACCACCGAAGCCAGACCGGCGGCCATGAGGCCGGCCACCATCCATTTCTGTTCGAAACGGCCTGAGATGTAGGTGGCGATGAGCAGGACCGCGTAAAAAATGGCCTGCAAGGCCTTTTCGCGCAGATCCGCGCCGACCTTCGGGCCGACCATTTCCAGACGCTGGACTTCGTGGGTCAGTCCGGGAAAGCCTGCGGAGAGGCCGGATTCCACGGCGGCCCGGACATCGTTGGCCGTCTGTTCGGAAAAGGAGGCGCGCAAAAGGACCTCATTGTCCCCCTCGTCGCCGAAATCCTGGACCACAAGACCGGGCAGCGCCGGGCTGTCGAGGGCCTGGCGGATGCTGTCCAGCTCGACGGCCTGGCTGAACTTGATCTGCACGTTGAAGCCGCCGGCGAAATCGATGCCGTATTGCGGGCCGCCCTTCACAAGCAGGGAAAGAACGACGGCCAGAAGCAGCACTGCGGAAAGGACATACGCGTACTTGCGCATCCCGACAAAGTCGATGTTTGTGTCGCGCTTTATGATTTCAAAGGACATGGTCTGCTCCTTAAATGCTCGGTTGCGTGCCTGGCTGCCGTCTGGCCAACCATGCGTCGAAGAAGATGCGGGACACGAAGATGGCCGTGAACATGGACGCCAGGATGCCCAGCGTCAGGGTGACGGCGAAGCCGCGCACCGGACCCGTGCCGAACTGGTACAGGATGACGGCGGCGATGATCGTGGTCAGGTTGGAGTCGACGATGGTCTGGGTCGCGCGGTCGAAGCCGTTGGCGATGGAGGCGGCCACGGATTCGCCGCGTCGCAGTTCCTCGCGGATGCGTTCGTAGATGAGCACGTTGGCGTCCACCGCCATGCCCAGCGTGAGAATGATGCCCGCGATGCCAGGCAGGGTCAGCGTGGCGCCGAAAGCGGCAAGGCCGGCCAGGATGAGAAAGATGTCGAGAATGATCTCGAAGGCCGCGATAAGCCCGGCCCGGCGATAATAGATAGACATGAAGACGACCACCATGAGGCCCCCGATCAGGGCGGCGGTCATGCCTTTGTCGATGGATACCTGACCCAGGGTCGGACCGACGGAGCGTTCCTCCAGAATGACGACCGGCGCCGGCAGTGAACCGGCCCGCAGCACCACGGCCAGGTCATGGGCCTCCTCGGTGGTGAACTGCCCCGTGATGGACGCGCGGCCGCCGCCGATGCGGTCCTGGATGACGGGGGCGGAATGCACGGTGCCGTCAAGGACGATGGCCAGGCGCTTCTTGATGTTCGCGCCGGTCACTTCCTCGAAGATGCGCGATCCGCGCGCGTTGAAATTCATGCCCACATAGGCCTGTCCGTAGGAGTCGAACTGCACGTTGGCGTCGGTGATGTACTCGCCCGTGAGCACGACCTCGGACTTGAGCACGATGGGCGTCTTGACTTCCGAAGCGCCCCGCTTGTCCTGCAGGTAGGCCAGCTCGCTTTCCGCCGGAACGGTGCCGGCCATGGCGGCCTGCACGTCGGCCCCCTCGTCGACCAGCTTGAATTCCAGATGAGCCGTGCGGCCGATGATGTTGATGGCCCGCTTGGGATCGTCGAGCCCCGGCAACTGGACAATGATGCGATTGCCCTGCTGCTTGCGGATGTCCGGCTCCGCCACGCCGAACTGGTCGATGCGGTTGCGGATGGTCTTGAGGGCCTGATCCATGGTCAGGTCTTCGAGAGATTTCACGTAGTCGGGGGTGGCGCTGAGCACGTAGCGCACCTGGCCGTTTCCGGCGTCTTCGGCGGAGGTGATCTCCATGGTGCCGAAGCGGCTGGCCAGAAGAGCGTCCAGATCGGCCCGCTGATCCTGCTTCAGCAGAGTGAATTCGAGCTGCCGCGTGCCGAGAAGGCGTGGACGCAGCACCAGAATCTTCTTTTCCCGGGCTTCGAGGCGCAGATCCTGTCCCACGCTGGTGATGGCATTGGACAGGGCGGCGTCCAGATCCACTCCCAGGGTAAGGTGAATTCCGCCCTTGAGGTCCAGGCCGAGACTGATTTCATCGGACGGAAGCAAGGCCCCGAGCGATGAATTCCGGACCGAAGGAATCGAGGGCAGGACATGTATCAAGGCCAAAAAAACGACGAACGCGGCAAGCAATGCCCTCCAGCGCAAACTACCCATGAGCATCATCCTTATCCAAATCAAACAGGTTGAATGTTGCCGAAACGATGCACGGCATTCCGGCGACCAAAATCCCGGGCATGCATACAAAACAAGGCCTGTTCCCGGTTGCGGAAACAGGCCTGCCTTATCGTATGCCGTGTGAAAAGGCTACTTTTTCTTGTCCTTGGCCTTGCTGGCGCCGCCATCCGCGGGAACCAGGCCCGAGATGAAACCGCGGCCGACCTGAACGTGCATGTCGTTGCCCAGATCAAGGGTCAGGACGTCCTCCTTGGCCTCGACCACGCGACCGTACAGGCCGCCGGCGGTGACCACGCGGTCGCCGCGGGTCAGGTTCTCAAGCATCTGCTTGTGCTCTTTCTGCTTTTTCTGCTGCGGACGGATGAGCAGAAAATAAAAGATCACGAACATCAGGATGAGGGGCATGAAGGTCATGAGCGGATTGCCGGGCTGACCTCCGGCCGCGGGGGCCTGCCCCATGGCATGGGCGAGATTTTCAAAAAACATGGTGTTCCTCCATTACGTATTGTCGCAAAAGCTCACGGGATGGCTACACCGGCCAGGGCCGAAATACAAGGCCAAGGCGGGTCAGATTCCCAGAATCTCCCGGAATTCGGCGATTTCCTCCCGCACCCCGCGCAGCCTGTCCTGCTCGGCGTCGCTGCGGGCGAGGGCCTCGGCCCGTTGCATGTGGAAATCGTATTTACTGAACTTTCTTTTGTATGCAAAGGACTTGGCGTAATTGAGATGCGCCGTGAAAACCTGTCCGGCGGCGGCCTGATACCTGGCCAGGAACTCAAGGACCTCGGAGTCGCGGGGAACGGCCTTGTTGACGCGCTCCATGGCCGAGATGCCGGCCGCGTAGTTCCCCTGCTCGGCCACGGCCCTGGCATAGAAAAAGAGGGCGTAAAGGTCGTCGGGATCCCGCAGCGCGACCTCCTGCAACGCCTTCACCGCCGTGGCCAGATCGCCGTACTCGAAGGCGAACCGACCGTATTCGCGCTTCCAGAGCGTATCGGAGGGGTTGCAGGCCAGGGCCCGCTCGAATCTGTTCCGGGCGGCGTCGATCTGCTGCAGGCGGCTCAGGGCGATGGCCTCGCCCAGAATGTCGCGACACTGCGAGGAGGTCGAGGCCCCAAAAAGGGCCTTGGCCGTGTTCGGGTCCGAGTACCAGGCCTGCACCAGAAATTTCGCGCGCGAAAACGCGGCATTGTCGGAACTGCGCTGACGCACGGACAGGGGCAGGCGGGCGATGCGCTCCTGCATGTAGACCATGCGTTCCTCCATGCCCGGATGGGTGGACAGGTACGACGGCACATCCCCGCCCCCGCCAAGCCACTGCAATTTCCTGATCTTCTCGAAAGCGCCGGGCATGCCGGACGGCGCGAAACCCGCGTCCACCAGATAGCCGACTCCGTACTGGTCCGCGTCGCGCTCGTTGTCGCGGGTGTATTTAAGCTGCATGGCCTTGGCTCCGGCCACGGACCCAAGGACCATGGCTCCTGCGCCGTCGCCGCCGCCCTGGGAGCCGACCAGCACCCCGGCCAGGATCCCGAGCAGGGAGCCGGCTCCGACGAGCTTGCTTTTTTCTATGGACTTGGCGATGTGGCGTTCGGAGACGTGGGCCAGCTCATGCGCGATGACGCTGGCCAGCTCGTCCTCGCTGTCCATGTTCGCGATCAGGCCGGTGAAGATCGTGATATGCCCCGCCGCCGAGGCAAAGGCGTTCAGGGCGACATTGCGGACCACGGTGACCTTGATGGGAAACGGCTGGGGAGGCATGGCCGCGACCAGCCGATCGACCAGTGACTGGACGTAGGCGGTGATGCGGGTGTCGTGGACCACGGGGAAGCGCGTCTCGATGATCAGATCGAACTTGCGGGCCAACTCCAGCTCGTCGCGGATGGTGAACTCTCCGAAGTTGGAAAAAGCCGGACAGGGGAATGTCAGGGCGAGCAGGCAGGCAAGAAGCCCGCTCCATTTCCGCATTCCCCTGAAAAACGTCACGACGCCGTCCTCCTCGGGTCCGCGAGCACCGCTCCTCCCCTCTTGTAGCCGCTTTGCAGAAAGCGGCGCACGGGTCCGGACTGTTCAAGACGAAGCCGCCGCCCCGATTCTTCAGGCGTCAGTGAACTGTCCCGTTCCTTGCGCCGCAGCAGAAAGTACTCCCGGAACATGTCCTCGACCTGGACATAGGACTCGGCCCCGAGCTGCTCCAGATCGGAGCTGCTGATGCCCAGCCCGTCCGTCGGCACGGCCTCGATGGCGGCCCGCAGGGGCGCGGGATCGGCCAGCCGGGCGCAGAGCATGCGGGCCAGCTCGTACTCCACGCTCTTGGGTATGAGCTGGATGGGACTCACGTCTCCCACGTCGCCGTGAAGGGTCCAGAATCCGGTCAAAAGCTCGTCGAGCTGGTCCGTGGACAGGACGCAGCCGCCGTGAATCTGGGCCATGTGGTAGAGAAAGAGCATGCGCGTGCGGGCCTTCAGGTTGCCTTCGGCCACGGGGTTGGAAGCGGGGCAGACGGCGGAGAAAGCGCCGGAAATCCGTTGGTACACGGCCGTGAAATCCTGAAGCGGGTCGAAGCGGACGCCTTGGGGCGGATTGCCGTAGGCCCTGGCCACGTCCAGCCCGCGCCGGGTCTCGGCGGGAGTGTTGGTGAGAATGGGCATGCAGAAGCCGAGGTAGGGAATGCGGCGATGATGCAGCAGGGCCGCCAGGAAGGACGAATCGATCCCGCCGGACAGGCCCATGACATACGCCGTGAGGTTGGAGGCCCGCAGATACTCGCCCAGAAAATCGCCCAGGGCGTCGAGAAGCCCTTCGGACGGCTGGATCCCGAGCAGATCGAGCCACAGATCATAGTCGTCGTCGCGCGGACATTCCATGCGGGTCAAGCCAGCCATCAAGCCTCCTGGTCAGGAATTCATCATATCCAGAAAAACCCTGTTGCTCTTGGTGCCGCGCATCTTGTCGAGCAGGAAATCCATGCTGTCCACGGAGTTCATGGAGGCCATGATGCGGCGCAGGATCCAGACCTTGTTCAGGACCTCGGGGTCGAGCAGCAGCTCTTCCTTGCGGGTGCCGGAACGGTTCAGGTCGATGGCCGGGAAGACGCGCTTGTCGGCCAGATGGCGGTCCAGGTAGATGTCGCAGTTGCCCGTGCCCTTGAACTCCTCGAAGATGACCTCGTCCATGCGCGAGCCCGTGTCGACCAGGGCCGTGGAGATGATGGTCAGGCTGCCGCCCTCCTCGATGTTGCGGGCCGCGCCGAAGAAGCGCTTGGGCCGCTGCAGGGCGTTGGCGTCGAGGCCGCCGGAAAGGACGCGCCCGGAAGACGGGGTGGTGGCGTTGTAGGCGCGGCCCAGACGGGTGATGGAGTCGAGCAGGATGACCACGTCGACCTTGCGTTCGACCAGGCGCTTGGCCTTCTCCAGCACCATCTCGGCCACCTGCACGTGACGGGTGGGCGGCTCGTCGAAGGTGGAGCTGATGACCTCGGCCTTGACCGTGCGCTCCATGTCCGTGACTTCTTCGGGACGTTCATCGATCAAAAGGACGATCAGGTAGGCGTCGGGATGGTTGACGCTAATGGAGTTGGCGATGGACTGCATGAGCATGGTCTTGCCGGTGCGCGGCGGGGCCACGATCAGGGCGCGCTGCCCTTTGCCGATGGGGGTCATGAGATCGACGATGCGGGTGGAGTAATTCTTGTCGCCGTTTTCCAGGCGGAACTGCTCGTCGGGATAGATGGGGGTCAGGTTGTCGAAGAGAACGATGCGCTTGGCTTCCTCGGGCTCGCGGAAGCAGATCTCCTTGACCCGCAGCAGGGCGAAATAGCGTTCCCCCTCCTTGGGCGGACGGATCTGGCCGGAAATGACGTCGCCGGTGCGCAATCCGAACCGCCTGATCTGCGAAGGCGAGACGTAGATGTCGTCCGGACCCGGCATGTAGCTGTACATGGGGGAACGCAGAAAACCGAATCCATCGGGCAGGATTTCGAGCACGCCCTCGCCGAAAATGGAGCCGTTTTGGGAAGCGCAGGCTTGGAGCAGGGCGAAAATCAGCTCCTGCTTGCGCAGGCCGCTCATATTTTCAATCTGATACTCGCCGGCAATGTCCATGAGTTCGGACATGGACTTGGTTTTCAACTCGGAAAGATTCATAACAAATCCTCGTAACAATGAAATGGCAGGGACCCGGGACCGCTAGATGGAACAGACCAAAAAAAGCATGCGCGATGCAAAATTTGAAATAAAAATGAGATACAGGAATACTCTGATATGGATATAAAGCCTTTCAAGAGATCAAGTGGAAAATTTGAACATCTGCTGATGGACTTGTAGTGTCAGGCAGGAATGAATTGAACGATTAGCGGATCGCAAAATAAAAAACAAGGGGCTTTGGAGCCCCTAATCACCCACAACGTCATCTTCTTCGTCCTTGGCATGCAGAATATCGGCGAACAAGGCTTCGATGGACTTCTTGACCTCGTTCTGATCCTGCTTGAGGGCAAAGGACAATTCCAGGGAAATGAGCCCCATGGCCTGTTCCAGCAGACGTCTTTCGCCAAAGGACAATTCCTTGTCCTTGCCGATGAGGATGAGTTCCTTGAGCACGTACGCGACGTCGCGCAGGTTGCTGCTCTTGAGTTTCTCGGAATATTCGCGATAGCGGCGATTCCAGTTCTGGCCGGAATAGCCGGTGAAGTCACTGCGATCCTGGAGATAGGCGCGAATCTCGTCGGCCTGTTCCGGGGTGTAGACGCCTCGCAATCCGACATTGCGCGCGTTCTTCACGGGAACCATCAAGGTGACGTTGTTGCTCAAGATACGCACGATGATCAGTTCAGTGGCAACGCCGCCGATCTCCTGGGTCTCAATCCTTTCGACCTTACCGACCCCCTGAGCGGGATAGACGACAAGTTCATCAACTGAAAACACAAGCGACCTCCAGAAAAACGTAATCGAACTGCAAAGGAAGATGACTATAGATCAAATTCGAGACGGCGTCCACTAGGAGGTGGGAAGCCTACCGGGCGTCAGCGGACGTTCAGGCGGTTCATGGCCGCGGTCAAACCCTCGGCGCAGTACTGCGCGAGCGCGTCCCGCGCCGCATCCAGCGCCTGGGCGACCTGGTCCCACTCCGGGGGTGAAAAAGAGCGCAGCACGTAGGCGGCCACATCCTCGCCGCCTTCGGGACGACCGATCCCCAGGCGGATGCGCGCGAAATCGCGGGTGCCGAGGTGCGCGGCAACGGACTTCAGCCCGTTGTGCCCGGCCAGGCCGCCTGAGAATTTGAACCGCACGGTGCCCAGGGACAAATCAAGTTCGTCATGGGCCACCAGGATCCGATCCGCGGGAATCCCGTTCTTTCGACTGAGCTCCCCCACCACCTGACCGCTGAGATTCATGAACGTCAGCGGCTTGGCGACGATCCAGCGCCTGGCGCCATGGTTCTCGACGACATCGAAGACTTCGGCATTCAGGCGTCCCCCGCGGGCGGCACAGGAGGTTCCGGGCTGCCGCTCCCAATGAGAAAGCATGTGGTCAGCCAGCATGAAACCGAAATTGTGCCGGGTCCTGGCGTACTTGACGCCGGGATTGCCCAGACCCACGATCAGGCCGTCATATGACATGGGAAACCGTCAGAAAAGAGGATGGAAGAAACAAGAAGACGGAGCCCTGCCACGGCAAGGCTCCGTGCGTGATCAAACTATTCTTCTTCTTCGGCGGTCTTGGCGCCGCGGGCGGTCTGGATCGCGATAACGGGGAAGTTGCGATCGAACACGGCCTTCACGCCTTCGGGCATGGGAAGCTGGTCGACGAGCACCTTGCCGCCGATGTCAAGATCGGTCACGTCCACGACGATGGCGTCGGGAATGACGGTGGGCAGGCAGCGAACCATGACGCGCTCCTGCAGGAGCTCAAGCTTGCCGCCAAGCACCACGCCCTTGGCGCGGCCGGAGGTCTCGACGGGAACGGTGACCTGCACTTCCTTGTCCAGATCGATACCGATGAAGTCCACATGGTCGTAACGACGCTTGACCGGATGCTTGACAAGCTTCTTGAACAGGGCGTTGCGCTTCTGCAGCTGACCGTCGAGTTCGATCTGCAGCTCGATCATCTTCGAGTAGCGAACCTTTTCGAAAGCCTTGCCCAAAGCCAGGTTGTCTACAGTAAAGGAGATGTTCTCACCCTTCGAATTGTAGAACACGCCGGGAACCAAACCATTGGAACGCAGACGGGAGCAAGGGCCTTTTCCCCTTTCCTCACGAGGCGTTAACTGCAAACTTGCGACTTCAGACATGCTTTTCTCCTTTATTCATCAACTAAAAATCAATCTCTTGTCTGCCCGCGTTCAGCTGAACAGAACACTGACGGAAGATTCGGAATGGATATTGTGTATAGCCTTGGCAATAAGACTGCCAACGGAAATTACCTTGAATTTGTCACTGCTCATGGCCTGGGCGTTGAGCGGGATGGTATCGGTCACGATGACCTGCGAAAAGGCCGAATTGTTCAGGCGCTCCACGGCAGGTCCGGACAGGACCGCATGGGAGGCGCAGGCCACCACATCCTCGGCTCCGTTCTCGGCCAGCATGTTGCCAGCTTCGGTCATGGTTCCGGCGGTGTCGATCATGTCGTCGAGCACGACCGCGATCTTGCCCTTGACGTCGCCGATGAGCTGCATGGCGTGAGCCTTGTTGGGGCCCTCGCGGCGCTTGTCCACGATGGCCAGCCCCACGCCGAGGCGCTTGGCGTAGGCACGGGCGCGTTCGGTGCCGCCGGCGTCGGGCGAAACGATGATCAGATTGTCGCCGAGCTTGCGAATATATTCAAGCAGTACCTGGGCAGCATAGAGGTTGTCCACGGGCTTGTTGAAGAACCCCTGGATCTGGCCCGAATGCAGGTCGATGGTCAGCACCCGGTCCACGCCGGCCACGGTGATGAAGTCCGCCACCAGCTTGGCGCTGATGGGCGCCCTGGGCACGACCTTGCGGTCCTGGCGGGCGTAGCCGAAATAGGGGACCACCGCCGTCACCCGGCCCGCGCTGGCGCGTTTCAGGGCGTCGAGCATCAGGCAGAGCTCCATGAGATTGTGGTTGACCGGGGCGCAGGTGGATTGCACCACGTACACATCGTCGCCGCGGACGTTGTCGCCCATTTCAACGCGGATCTCTCCATCGCTGAACTTGTCGACCAGGGAAGGAGTCAGCTTGCAGCCCAGATGATCACAAATGCGGGCAGCCAAAGCCGGATTGGCGGTTCCCGTGACAATTTTCAGCTCGCCCATGCGTGGCATAATCTGTCCTTGGATGAAAAATGGCTGGGGCGGGAGGATTCGAACCTCCGAATGACGGAACCAAAACCCGTTGCCTTGCCAGCTTGGCTACGCCCCAACACAGGTCGCCCGGCCTGCCTGGCCATGGCTTCCCCACGTAAAAGAAAAAGACCGCCGGGTTTGTGGTCCCGCAGCCCAACCTTCAACCTTCACGATCCCTCTCCCGGCCCGGTGGCGTGACACGCGTGCCCCAAGGACCGCATGTGGTCCGCGCACTCCCGCGCGCGCTCCGGAGAAGAAAAAAGAGCCACAAAACTTGAACCGCTTCCACTCATGACGCAGGCGTCTGGAAAGTGATTCAGTATTTGCGTTTTGACCTCGTAAAGCATTGGAAATTCTTGAAAAACAACTTCTTCAAATCCATTCCAAAGCCTGGGCGGTTTCGTGAAGCAAAGACTCTTAATAGGGCTCATTTCGGGTGTCAACTCTTTTCTTGACCGCGCCTGGCCGGCCTCACGCATCTCGTCCCAGCACCGGTACGCCAGCCGCGTGTTGACGTGCACGTCCGGACAGACCACCAGGGCCACGTAGCCCGACAGGTCGCAGCATACCGGAGCCACGACCTCGCCGATGCCCGTGACCCAGGCCGGGCCGCCCTGGAGGAAGAAGGGCACGTCCGCACCCAGGGTCAGGGCCAGCGCGGCCAGGGCGGACGGGGTCAGGCCCCTCTCCCCCGCCCGGGCATTGAGCCATGAAAGAAAGGCGGCCGCATCGCTGCTGCCGCCTCCCAGGCCAGCGCCCATGGGGATGTTCTTGGTCAGATGGGCCACGACGCCTGGCGCGAAGCCCGTGGCGGAGGCGAAACCGGCGTATGCCCTGGACAGGATGTTGTCCGTGGCGTCCAGGGAGGGGATGGAACAGGTCAACCGCAGCCCCGCCTCCTCGGACAGGCGCAATTCCAGGGTGTCGCAGGGGGCGGGGAGCGGATAGAAGAGGCTTTCTATCTCGTGATAGCCGTCCGCCCGCACCCCCACGATGTCCAGGTAGAGATTGACCTTGCACCCGGGGTGCAGCCTCCAGGTCCTGCTCATCCGCGCGGCTCTCCCCAATCCATCACGACAGGGGCACGGTGCGGAACACGTTGCGGCCCTGGCGCTTGATGAGCAGCATGACCACGCCTTTTTCCCTGCCGTCGCCCTCGATCACGGCCTTGAAGGCCTGGACCGTGTTCACGGCCTTGCCGTTGGCTTCAAGAATCACGTCTCCCGCGTTCAGATCGTTCTGCGCGGCCAGGGACCCTTCGCCCACCTCGACCACCAGAAGCCCCTGGGCGCGTTCGAGTCCGAGCGCCTTGGCCTCGGCGTCGGTCACGGGCCGAACGCCCAGGCCAAGGACATCCTCGTCCGCGCCTTCCGGAGCGCTCCGGCCGCCCTGCGCCACCTTCTCCGCGCTGCGCTCGCCCAGCACCAGAGGAATCTTCACGGCCTTGCCTTCGCGCCAGACCGACAGCGTGATCTTCACGCCGGGCAAGAGGTCGCCGATCTTGCGGGTCAGGTCGCCGGCGTCGTCCACGGGCACGCCGTCCACGGCGACAATCACGTCCCCGGCCTTTATCCCGGCCTTCTGCGCCGGGTCGCCTTCGGTCACCGATGAAACCAGGGCGCCACGGGCCTGCTCAAGCCCCAGGGCCTTGGCCGAGTTCTCGTCCACGTCCTGGATGGAAACGCCCAGCCAGCCGCGCTTCACGCTCTTGTATTCCTTGAGCTGCTCGATGACCTGCCTGGCCAGACCGCTGGGGATGGCGAAGCCGATGCCCTGGCCAGAAGCCACGATGGCCGTGTTGATGCCGATGACCTGGCCGTCCAGATTTATGAGAGGCCCACCGCTGTTGCCGGGGTTGATGGAGGCGTCGGTCTGGATGAAGTTGTCATAGGGGCCCGCGCCGATGGTGCGTCCCTTGGCGCTGACAATGCCGGCCGTGACGGTGTGGTCCAGGCCGAAGGGGTTGCCGATGGCCATGACCCACTGTCCGACCTTGAGCGCGTCGGAATCGCCGAAGACGAGATAGGGCAGGGGCTTGTCGGCCGTGATCTTCAGCAGGGCCAGATCGGTCTCCCTGTCCGTGCCGATGACTTCGGCATCGTAGGATTGGTCGCCGTTCTTCCCGGCTTGCAGGTTGACCTTGATGGAATCCGCGCCCTCGATGACATGATTGTTGGTCACGATGTAGCCGTCGGCCGAAAAGACGAAGCCCGAACCCAGGGAGCGCTGTTCACGCGGCGCTCTGCCCTGCTCTCCGAAAAAGCGTTCGAACTGGTCAAAGAAATCACCGAAGGGGTGCTGGCCTCGGGGCGCCTGACGGAAAAACTGCTCCATGTTGCGCTGGCCTTTGACCACCTTGACCGTGCTGATATTGACCACCGCCTTGCCCGACGTTTCCGCGAGTTCCGTGAAATCCGGCAACTGCGCCGCGGACAGGGTCGCCGAAGCCAGAAACACGAACAGTAATGTATGAAACCACGTCGCATATTTCATGTGGAACCTCCGTGTAGTAGTGACATTGAGCTCGAAGCATCGATCATGCCAGCGCCAACACCTGGAATGAAAAAGAAAAAAAGGTCACGCAGCCGCTGCCGGCGCAAATCTTTGCACATCCGCGCCCGCGCCGGGGAGCACGCCGCTCATTCCTGCACATGGGGACAGGGCAATCCCTGCACGAAACGCATGGTCGCCCACTCCGACCAGTACATCCGGCCGCGCCCGGAGCCCACGAAACCGACATGCCCCCCGGTCCGGGGAGTGAGCAGCCTCAGGCTGGGGTTGTCCCGGACCTGTTCGACAGGATAGCAGCGCGGCCCCAGAAAAGGATCGTTGACCGCGTTGATGATGCAGGCGGGCCGGTCGATCCCGGACAGGAACCGCAGCGAGCTGGAACGCCGCCAATAGTCGAGCGCATCCCGGAACCCATGCAGCGGGGCCGTGAAGCGATCGTCGAACTGGCGAAATGTGCGCAGCTTCTCGACGCCGTCCAGGTCGAGCGCTCCGGGAAAAAGCCGACCCTTTTCAATAATCTTCTTTCGCAGTTGGTCAAGCAGATAGCGCGTGTAGAGGGCGCACTGGGGGCGGGCCAGGGCGCGGGCCGAATCCTCCAGATCGCAGGGCACGGAAATGGCCACGGCCCGGCGCACGATGGCCGGGATGCTCGACGGCTCCTCGCCCAGGTATTTGAGAACCACGTTGCCCCCGAGGCTGAAGCCCACCAGATGCACGTCGCGGTAGCGGCCCAGGGAAACGACCATGGACAGCACCTCGTGCAGGTCCCGGGTCCAGCCCGAATGGTACATGGTCACCTTGCGGTTGGGCTCCCCGCCGCAACCCCGGAAGTTCATGGCCAGGGCGTCGAAACCGTGAGCCCTGGCCGCCGATACCATGCCGAGCACATACTTGCGCCTGGAGTGCCCTTCCAGGCCATGCAGGATGACAAGCAGGGCATCCCCTTCTCCCCGGGACCAGTCCAGATCCACGAAATCCCCGTCGGAGGTCTCCAGACGCTCCCGCTCGTAGGAAACATCGGGCCGGGGGCGGAACAGCGGCGGAAAAAGAGTCTGCACGTGTCCGGAGGAAAAGGGGAACGCGGTCGCAAGCCGCACCACCCTTTACTCCTCGACGCTGACGCGGGTGATGACGACCGGCTCCTTGGGCACGTCCTGATGAAAGCCGAAGCTGCCGGTGGGCACGCCGGCGATCTCGTCCATGACTTCAAGCCCGTCCACCACCTTGGCGAATACGGCGTAGCCGAAGTCCCTGGCCCCATGATCGAGAAAGGCGTTGTCGCGCAGGTTGATGAAAAACTGGGAGGTGGCGCTGTCCACGGCCTGAGTCCGGGCCATGGCAAGGGTGCCGCGCTGGTTCTTGAGGCCGTTGTCCGCTTCGTTCTTGATCGGCTTGCCCGTTTTCTTCTCGCTCATGGTTTCGGTCATGCCGCCGCCCTGAATCATGAAATTGGGGATGACGCGGTGAAAAATCGTCCCGTCGTAAAAACCCTCGCGCACATAGCCGAGAAAATTCTCGCAGGTCAGGGGGGCCTTGTCGGTCAGCAGTTCAATCTTCATCGTGCCCTTGGTGGTTTCCATGATTATCATGTGAATTCTCCTGTGTTTTTTTTGAGCGCCAGGCAGATTCCGTCCCGCTCCGGCGCATGGTCGGGTAAAAATGCGTACACGTTGACCGCGTCCCAGCGTCCGGAATCACGGATCAGGAGGTTGAAGCCCCCCGCGTCGGCAAAAGCGGTGTTGTCCGCGACAAGCAGGCCCCCGGGCCGAAGCAGGCGGTGGCAGACGGGTTCGAGGTCGGCGTAGTACCGCTGGTCCACGTCCAGAAACAGCAGATCGAACCCGCCGCCAGCAAGGGGCAGGTTCCGGGCGTCGGCGCAGAGCACGGCGCAGCGGTCCGCCAGCCCGCAGGCCGCGAGGTTGGAGCGCGCTTCCCGGCAATGGGCCTCGTGCATGTCCACGCTCAGAACACACCCGCCCGTCTCGCGCATGGCGTCGGCCAGAAAGAAAGCGGAGTACCCCACCGCCGTCCCCAACTCAAGCACGCGCACGGCCCCCATGACCCGGCACAACAGGGCCAGCAGCCCTCCCATGACCGGCCCGACCACGGGAATGCCCCGCGCGGAGGCGGCCGCGGCCAGCCGCGACTCCTCCGGCGCCCTGCGCGGAACCAGAGACCGGAAACATGCGTGCGGGTCGCCTACGAGGCGGGGCAAGCCGTCCACTCCAGCACCAGGGCGTCCTCTCCGCTGTCGGCGTAATAGCCCTTGCGCACTCCCGCCCGCGCGAATCCGCAGCCCGCGTAGAGGGCCCTGGCGGCCACGTTGCCGCTGCGTACCTCGAGCACCGCGCGGCAGGCCCCGCGCAACCGGCCCTGCTCCAGAAAATAGGTCAGCAGCTTCCGGCCGAGACCTCGACCCCGCAGGGCGGGAATCACGGCCACGTTGACTATTTCCAGTTCCGCCGCCACACTGTAGGAGGTCAGATACGCGCACAATCCCGAGGCGTTGAAGGCCCCCACGGCCAGAAACCGGTCCTGTCCGAGCACGCGCTCGAACTGGCCGGCGTCCCAGGCATCGGGAAAAACCGAGGCCTCAAGCCTGGCCAGGGCTTCCGAGTCCGCAGGCCCCAGAAGGCGCAATTCAATATCCGTATCGACCATCCTCAACCCCGGAAAAGCGTGGAAATGCATGTCCGTTGAACCAAGCCAGGAAAAAATCCATGTCGTGGACGAAAACAATCTGCCCCTGGCCGTGATGAGCGCCGAACAGGTCCATGCGCAGGGACTCAGACACAGGGGTTTTCTGCTTTTGCTGACGGACGGACAGGGACGGCTGGTGTTGCGCAGGCTGGACAAGAGCCACCCGCTCCACCCGGGGCGCTGGGATCTCGTGGGCTGCGGCCACATCATGGCCGAAGAGGCCGCCGAGGAAGCCGCCGAGCGCCATCTGCCCCAGGCTGCCGCCGACATGGCGCAGGGCCTCAGGCACTCCACGACCCTGACCACGGGAGCGGGCACGGGCGCGGAAATCGTGGAGGTCTTTTCCGCCGCGCTCTCAAGCCAGGGCGCGGCCGCCCTCCTGCGGGACCTGAACTTCATGGCCGTGGACGCGGACGAACTGGCCGCCCTGGCCACTTCCTATCCGGACCGGCTGTCCCCGGCCCTGCTGACCGTTTGGCGCTCCCGCCTGCACCAGCCCGACGCTAGTTGATGTAGACCTTCGAAAACGTCGCCTCATCCTCAAGCGACCGACCCGTCCCGCGCACCACGGTGGTCAGGGGATCGTCGTCGATGTGCACCAAGAGCGAGCTCTGCTGCGTGATGAGCTTGTCCAGCCCTTTCAAAAGGGCCCCGCCTCCGGCCAGAAGCAGGCCGTTGGTGGCGATGTCCGCGACCAACTCCGGCGGCGTTTTCTCCAGCGCCCTGCGCACGGCCGCGACAATGGCCGCCACGGGTTCCTTTATGGCTTCACGCACGTGGGAATCGTTCAGGATGACGGACTTGGGGTTGCCGTCGACCAGATTCTTGCCCGCCACGCGGTATTGCAGGGGTTCGGGCAAAGGCACGGCGGACGCGATATGGATCTTGGCCGCCTCGGCCATGTTCTCGCCGATCAGAAGCTGGAACTCGTCCTGCACGTAGCGCTGGATGGCGTCGTTGATCTCGTCCCCGGCAATGCGCACGGACTCGGAATAGGCCACCGCCGAAAGCGAGATGACCGCCACCTCGGTGGTTCCGCCGCCGATGTCGACGACCATGTTGCCCCTGGGCTCGTGGATGGGCAGGCCCGCGCCGATGGCGGCGGCCATGGGCTCCTCGATGAGCTTGACCTCCCTCGCCCCGGCCTGCAGGGCCGACTCGATGACCGCCCTCTTCTCCACCTGGGTGATTCCGGCGGGCACGCAGATGACCATGCGCGGCTTGACGATGCGCATGCCGGTGATGACCTTTCTGATGAAATAGGAGATCATGGCCTTGGTGACCTCGAAATCGGCGATGACCCCGTCCTTGAGAGGCCTCACGGCGCGGATGCGCTCCGGGGTGCGCCCGAGGTATTCCTTGGCCTCCCGGCCCACGGCCAGAATGGAGTCGCTGCGGATGTCGAGCGCCACCACGGACGGCTCGTTGAGCACGATGCCGTCCTTGGGCGAATACAGGAGCGTGTTGGCCGTGCCGAGATCCATGGCCAGATTCTTGCCGAGAAAACCGAAAAGCTTGCTGAAAAACATATCCGTCCTGCCTGACTTGAGGATGTTTATTCGGGATGGTCGAAATCGGGGGCGTCGCCCGGATCGGACGCGCTTGGAGGAGCGAAACGCCTTACCTTGTTCCTGAGATACAGATTCTCCAGAAAAAGAGCCAGATAATCCGCGGCCATATGGGCGAAGGCCTTGAGCTCTCCCCCGATGACGCGGCTCTCTCGGTCGCCGAAAACCAGAACCCCCCGGCAACGGGTGTGCACCTTCAGGGGAAAGGCCATCAGGGTGTTCAGCACCGGGCCGGGAATGTCGCGCCCGAAAAGGGGCGTACGGCCCAGTTCGCTTTTCCCGTCACCGAAGAAGACCGGCTGGTTCTTCTTGAAGACCCAGCCCAAAAGCCCGCTGCCCGTACTGAAAGACTGCCGGACATTGAAGTTTTCCGGCATGAACGGCTTGTTGCTCCCTTCGAGGAGATAGTTGTTCCCCCACTCGTCGCTGACCACCAGAAAGGCGTACTCGTATCCGCTGGCCCCGGCCAGCAGCGCCAGGTAACGGTTCAGGAACTCCGTCCATTTGGGATGCGCCTCGCGCAGGGCGTAGACCTGCTGCAAGACACGGTACAGCGCCTGTTCGCGGCTACAGACTCCGCCTTCGCCCACATCGGCGATGACCGCGGCCACGGCCTGGGCAAAGAGGGCCAGCACGCGCTGATCCTTGGAGGTGAAGGCATAGGTCTTCTTGCTGTCCATGCACAACGCCCCGGCCCCTCCGGGCAGGGGACAGCCCACGAAGACCTTGATCTGCTCGTCCTGCTCCGAACCGTAATATCCGAGGAACGTGTTTTTCTCGTCGAACTTCTCGACCACGAGCGGCGAATTGTTCTTGAGAATCCAGCCCACCAGGCCCTGGCCCTGGGCGATGGCCATGCCCTTGCGGATGGAGTCGCCGAGGCTGAAGGCCGAGACAAGATCGAAAGCCCCGTCGGCGTTGCGGCAAAAGAGGACCACCGAGTAGGCGTCGAAAACGCTGCCGATGCTCTCCAGCAATCTGTCCAGGGATGGATATTTCATGGTCATGGGATAATCGCTCGCAACACGGGGTCGGGATCGGGGCCGCACGCCGCCGCAAGGACTCGTACATACAGGGAACGGCCAAGCGCTTCAACCTCCGGACCGACCTGCGGCACAAGCTGAAAATGATGTTTACTGACAGCGCAAAACATGAAAAATAGTCTACACACTACCGTAACAAACACAATGAGATAGTTGGCATCCGCATGAAATGGCAAACCGCGTTTTCCGCAATCGAGTCCTTCAAATCCTTGAAAACCGGACACCTGCTGCCGAAAGCCCCTTTGCGCGATCTGGATGGACTGCGGCGCTTCCTGGATTTTATCCACGTCAAATTCTGCCTGCTCAAACCCTTCGCGGAAAACAAAGGCTACCCCCTGGTCGAAGCCAGGGACCTGCTTCCCTCCTTCGAGCCGTCCCTGACCGAATTCCACGAACTGCCGGGCTTCTCCATGGTCGCCCTGGAGAGGCCCCTGGACTACTTCAACGAAATTTTCCAGTTCGACCTGCTGCACACCTGCCGCGACCCCGACACCCGGGTGCAGGGGGACAGCTGCGTGCTGGAGGCATCCTTGCAAGGCAGAAACCAGAACTGCTTCCTGGCCCACATGTCCAGGGAAATGCGCGAGGAGTTCAAGGCGGCCGCCAGCGACCACTATCTCTCCGACATCGCCTCCTATTCCCTGCTCATCGGCTTCCTGGCCCGCATGGACCGCGCCCACGTCCTGTCCCTGGACCGCGACGGGCAATTCTACCTGTCCGGGATCTACGCGTCCCTGCCCTCGGATCTGGACACCGAACTCAAGCGCTTCGGGCTCAAGGCCCGCAAGTTCAGGCCGGGCGACAACTATCTGTACGAGACAAACCGCGAATTCATGTACCAGTTCCTGATGGAGCTGTACGGCTACCCCATCTCGTCGGAGCGCAGGACCTCGGCCGCCATCTTCGCCCGGCGCCTGCACAAGGCGGGCGAAAAATTCCTGATCAAGGCCCTGGGACAGTCGGACCGGACCCTGACCTCGATTTTCAGCACGCAGACCGGGCACGCCTATCCGCGCGTGGAGAAAATCGCCCTGGTTCCCGTGGAGACGCAAGGCGCGGAAGTGCGCGCGCAGCTGGAGCAGGGGGGATTCTTCCTCGACCGCAAGCGGCGCGCCGTGATCCTGAGGGTGGTGTACCGCCAGCACAAGTTCGACCTCAACAACGTCCGCCAGGACCGCGCCCTGTCCGTCTGGAGGCAGGAGATCATCCACCCCCTCACAGGGGAAGTCTGCACGACCGTCAATCTGCTCAAAGACACCTACACCATGAGCCTCAAGCTCAACGACATCGTGCGCGGCGAATTCATCGGCAAGGTGGTCTACAAGAAAAACGACATCGTCGAAAACACCGACACCCACGAAAAGCGCCTCAAATTCCTGCATGCATGGCTGACCAAGCATCAGCGCCGCATGATCGGCTATTCCGATGAATTCTACGCCGAAATCGTGCGCGTGCTGGACGGCTATCTGGCCGATCCCGCCATGGCCGAGGAATTCGGCGACCTGCACGACCTGTATCAGGAAGTCTGGACCACCTACAGCTACATCAAGCAGGCCAGGAAAATCAGGGAGCTCGAAGAGCTGAAGGACCGCTCCATCAAGGGCAAAAAAATAGGCTATCTGGAAGCGTTGACCCTGACTACGGCGATCCTGGCCGACCTCAAGTTCGAATTTTCCCATTATTTCGATCCCTTGGTATCCAAGGCCATTTTCTTTTCCGAGTCGATCCTCAATGATCGCTATCTGATCCGCTCCTACGTGACCCCCAAGGAGGACCAGCTGACCGAAAACGGCCAGAAGATCAGGAAGCTGTACCGCAGACTGGTCTCCCTGGTTGACGAACTCAAAGCCATACGCAAGACGAAAGCCGATGCGTAACCCCACAACCATCTAACAGCGGGAAACACCTATGTCCGAACTGCTGACCACCCCACTTCACGCCTGGCACAAGAACAACGGGGCCAGAATGGTCCCTTTCGCGGGCTGGGACATGCCTGTCCAATACGCGGGAATCCTTGAGGAACACAAACACACCCGTTCCAAGGCCTCCATTTTCGACATCTCCCACATGGGAGAGTTCCTGCTCGAAGGCCCCGGCGCCACAGAGGCCCTGGCCCGGCTCGCGACCCACAACCTGGCCACCCTGGCTCCGGGCAAATGCCGCTACGGCTTTCTGCTGAACGAAAAGGGAGGCGTGCTCGACGACCTCATCGTCTACCGGCTGGACGCGGAAAAATACATGCTCGTGGTCAACGGAGCGTGCATCGATTCCGACTTCGAGTGGATAAAAAGCCACCTCCCCGCCGGCCTGAACCTGGTCAACCAGAGCTTCGACATCGCCAAGATCGACCTGCAGGGGCCGGAATCCTTCGACGTGCTGGCCCGGATCATGCCCGGAGACTGGAACAGCCTGGGCTATTTCGGATTCCGCGAGGCGGAGTTCGCCGGATTCACGCTCCTGGTCAGCCGCACGGGCTACACGGGCGAACTGGGCTGCGAATTCTACCTGCCCTGGGACAAGGCCCAGGTTCTCTGGGACAGGCTCATGGCCGACGAGAGCGTGCGCCCGGCGGGCCTCGGCGCTCGCGACACCCTGCGCCTGGAGGTGGGCCTGCCCCTCTACGGCCAGGACCTGGACACGGAGCACACCCCGGTGGAAGCGGGCTACGGAGCCATGCTCAAGAGCGAGGCCGAGTTCATCGGCAAAGCCGGACTCGACGCCGTGCGCGAAAAACTCATCGGCCTGCGCATCGATGGCCGCCGCAGCGCCCGTCATTACGACGAGGTCTACGTCGGTGAAGAAAAGGTCGGCACGGTCACCAGCGGGTCCATCGCGCCGAGCCTCGGTTACTGCGTGGCCATGGCCTACGTCCGCGCCGACATGGCCGAAGCCCGGACCTTCACGGTCAAAGGGCCGAAGACGACGCTTGATGCCGTGCGCGCGGACATGCCCTTCTACACCGCCGGCACGGCCCGCAGGAAACTGGCCTAGATGGCGCGCCTGAATTCCTTCTATCTGGCTCCCGCCCTGTGGCGGGAGCCTTTTTCCCTCGACGGGGAGGAGTTTCACCACGCGAGCCGCGTGCTGCGGGCCAAGGCCGGAGACACGCTCCGCCTGTTCGACGGCCAGGGACGGTGGGGCATTTTCACCATCGAGGAGCTGTCCAAAAAGAACGCCCTTCTGCGGCGGGTGTCGGAACAGACGGAGCCCGCGCCACTCAGGCCGCTGATCCTGGCCGTGGGCTGGTCCAAGAACCTCAGACGGGGCTTTTTGCTGGAAAAGGCGGTGGAACTCGGCGCGGCGGAGGTCTGGTTCTGGCAGGCCGTGCGCTCCCAGGGCGATGTGCCGGAAGAAGGCAAGGAAGGCTGGGAGCGGCAGCTCGTCTCGGCGGCCAAGCAATGCGGCGCCTGCCGGCTGCCATGCATCCGGACGTTTCGCGGTCCCGCCGAGGTCGTCCACGCCGCTGCCGGCCTGGGCTCCCGGGTGCTGTGCTGGGAGCGGGAAGAAAACGGATTCGTCGATCCCGCGCTGCTGGCCGATTCCCGGGGCAGCATCGCGGTGCTGGGACCCGAGGGCGGGCTGGAGGCCCGGGAAGCCGACCTTTTCCGCGAGCACGGATTCATCCCGGCGGGGCTTGGCCCGCGCATCCTGCGCTTCGAGACGGCCGCAGTCCTGGTGCTGTCACTGCATCTGTGGGCCGCGCAAAAGCCGCCCCGGGCCTTCTAAAGCCTGGACATCCGCTCCAGTTCCTCTTCCAGCAAACGGCGCATGTCCATCTCCAGGGCCGCGCTTTTGACGTCGTCATCCCCTGTGGCGGCCTTGAAGAATTCCGCGCACAGCCCACGCATCTCCCGGCTCCAGGTGCTGGTGAACCCCTGCTTGCCCCCCTCGTCCAGAGCCGGAGGCGAAAAATCTCCGCCCTGCCAGGCGTGGGACCAGTGGATCACGTACCAGTAGTGCAGAAGAAAGCGGTCCAAGAGCACAAAGATCCACTGCACCGTGTCCAGCGGCCCGACCTGCACGCTGCGCCTCCCGATGCCCAGTCCCAGGAGCTTGCCCCGCACCAGCCGCTCGCCCTGGAACAGGGCCGCGAGTCCGGCGGCGGCGCCGCCCACGGTGGCGAAAAGCCCCAGGCTGCTGCCCAGCGTGGCCAGGTCCAGGGCCACTCCGGCCGCGCCTCCGGCGGCCACGGCCGCGGCCACGAGCTTGGCCCGGCTCAGCCCGAAAACGGTCCAGGTGGTGCGCGAAAAGAGATCCTGACGCAGCACGGACTGCTCCGGCAATTCGAAGGAGCGTCGATCATGGCGGAACTGCCGGCAGACCTGCTCGTGCAGCCGCTCCTCCTCCTGCCGGATGGCTCCTTCCAGACGATGGACGAGACGGGCCTCCACCTCGGCCCTGGCTCCCGGGTCGGCCAGAGGCGCGGTCTCGGACATGCCCAGCACGCGCCGCAGAAAGGAGCAGGCCAGGGCCGCGCATTCCGCATTCCTGCGCCGCCAGTCGCGGGCAAAGACATCCACCACCAATCCCAGCGCGTCCTCCCAATCCTGTTCCAGGGCGCGCAGGCTTTCGAGCAGGCGCATGCGCTCGGCGAAGGTCGCGCTCAAGGCATTGAACGTGCGCACCATGTTGAAATGCCTGCGCAGTTCGGCCTTCCACTCTTCCAGAAACTGCTCTTCCCCGGTCTTGCAGTTCAGAATGGCCATGCGCGGGCTGCCGGTCAGACGCAGAATCTCCATCTCGGCCTTGTCCACCTGCCGCAGCGGGCGCGAAGCGTCGAGCACGTAGATGATTCCGGCGCCGTCCCGCACCGGGGAAAGCAGCTCGCATTCATGGGCCATGCCCGGATCATCCTTGAATTCGTCCAGAAAGGCCGAAAGAGCCTCGCCCTCCGAGCCCCGGAACTTGCGCATCCAGCCCAGGGTCTGCACGGGATTCTGGAAGCCGGGGGTGTCCACGAAGGCGATGACCTCCCGGCCGTCGATGCTGACCGGATAGGTCATGGACCGCACGGTCTCCCCGGGCCTGGGGCTGATGCGAATCCGGTCGTTTTCGACCAGGGTGGCCACCACGGAGGATTTTCCTTCGTTGGGATGGCCGATGACGGCAAAAATGGGGATGATGGTCATAGATCGGCTCCA
Organism: Pseudomonadota bacterium; assembly: GCA_023393525.1. GTDB lineage: Bacteria > Desulfobacterota > Desulfovibrionia > Desulfovibrionales > Desulfomicrobiaceae > Desulfomicrobium. Next base: position 103,423 of record JAEWKZ010000024.1, read on the forward strand.
AAAATATCCACGCGCAACGGGGCCAGCTGTCCCACCGCATCGGCCCAGACCTCCCGCTCGGCCGCGGTGGGCGCGGTCAGCCAGTTTCCACCGCCGGGACGGCCGCACAGCACCAGCACGAGGCTGCGCCCCGGCTCCTGTCCGAGCAGCGTCAGGGCGAGCAGATTCTCCCGGATGGGAGGTTGCCACGCCTCGACGAGCACCACGAAGCGCTCGTGGCCTCCGATCCATTCAAAACCGGAGCATTGGGCCAGGGCCTGCCGGACATTCTCGGGGTCCAGGCTGAAAGGAAGCATCCTTGGATCGGGATACCCGCAGACGCGTCGCGTCAATTCGGACAGGCGTCCGGCCTCGATGCGGTCGGCGAGTTCCGGCGGCAGGAGCAGCGCGCAACCGACCAAAGCCCCCGGCACCGTGACGGAAAGCGCCATTGGGGCCTCCCTGGCTGCCTTCAGGGGCAGGGGCGCGGACGGGGCCTCTGCTGTCCTGGCCGAGCCGAGCAAGGGTGCCCGCATGCGGTCGACGATGCGGGAAAGATCGGGATGAACGAAGCCGCGCTCCACGCGGCGCAACATCCAGTGCGCCGAGGCCAGCAGCAAAAGCCTGGGCAGCAGGGCGTAGACCAGCAGGCACATGCACAGAAAAGGCCACCAGGCGACGAGATCCGCGTTGGCCAGGGCCCCCATGCCGTCCTTGAGAATGATGCGGCTGCCCTCGATCTGGGCCAGAGTCGGCGTCAAGCCCCACTGCGCGGGCAGCCAGGACCACGGCAGCGACAAGACCCCGACCAGGGAATGCATGCCCTGGGCCCCGACCTGCAAGGTCGACTGCCAGCCGAAGGCCAGGTCGGTCACCGCGACGCTGACAACCAGCCCGGCCAGGGAACCCAGGGCCAGGCAAAAACCGCCCAGATGCGCCAGGCGCAGGCCTTCCCAGCCAAGCATCCGCGCAGGCCAGCCCCGGCGCAGAAAAAGGGAGCGCGCGAATCCGGCCTGGGGGGACAGGCTGCCGGGCCTGCTCCAGAACAGATTGAACAGGGGGCGCAGCGGGATTCCCAGCTCAATTTTGCGCAGTCCCCTGAAGGCCATGAGCCCGGCGGCGAAAATGATGAATCCGACCTGGGGAAAGACGGCCAGCAGCAGAAAAACGGAGACGTTCACCGGCTCGACTCCGGAATACAGGAGCAGCGCGCGGGTCAGTGAAACGCCCGCCACCATCCCGCCAAGTCCCAGCGCCAGACGCAGCATGAACAGGATGGAACGCAGCGACCCCGAAGGCAGGCCTTTGTCGTCGGCGCGACGCCTGAACGCCAGCCAGTAGGCGGCATGAAGCGCCGGGGCCACCGACTCGGCCGTCGCGGCCAATCCTATTTTGCGGTCACGGTCCAGAACCTCCAGGGGTTCGCTGGTCCTGTCCTTTTCCAAGAACCACTCAAGGTCGAGATAGTCGCCAAGGCGCATGCCGTGTTTCATGAACGAAAGCCTTAGCAGCACGCAGGCCGCTTGGCAAAAGAGACAGAGGCGCAAAATTTGCGCTCTTGTCAAAAAAACCATGAAAAGCTAGCGTCATGCCTCGACGCGACACGATTCGCAGGCCGCACTTCATTCGCCAACAAAGATCCAGGACTCCGGATGCTTGCCACTCGCCGCAGTTTGAGCCTGCGACTGATCGTCTCCATGGGGCTTTTGAGCCTTATCGCCAGCACCATCCTCGCGGCAGTCCAACTCCATTTCAAATACGAAAGCAACATCGCCGCCGTGCGCGAGTCTCTCGACCAGGTGGCCGCCGGCGACCTGGAAAGCATCTCGGCCAGCCTGTGGCAGCTCGACACCAATCTGCTCGACATCCAGTTGCAGGGCCTCGTCGCCCGGCCTGCTTTCATCCACGCGTCCATCACCCAGTCCGGCAAGATCCTCGCCCAGGCGGGCCGGGCCGAGGCCAAACGCTCCATCACGCGTCACTACGACCTGACATTCTCTCTGAGCGGGCAGCCCTACGATCTGGGGCGGCTGGTATTGGTGGCCTCGCTGGACGGGATAAGGGCGCAGGTCGGGCGCGAGTTTGTCGATATCCTCGCCGGTCAGGCCGTCGTGGCGCTGATCCTGGCCTCGACCCTGCTCTTTCTCTTCCACCGCCAGGTGGGCAAGCACTTGCGCCTCCTGGCGACCCAGGTCAGGGATATTTCGCCGGACAACCTGGGCCAGCCCATCGTGCTGAACAAAAAATTCCGCGACGACGAGCTCGACCAGGTCACCGCATCCCTGGAAAAAATGCGGTGCGGACTTTCGGAGGCCTTCGGCAAACTCAACCTTGAGATCGAAGAACGGCGCATGGCCGAGACCCGGCTGTCGTTGGCCAAGGAGCAGGCCGAAAGCGCGACCCAGGCCAAGACCCAGTTCCTGGCCAACATGAGCCACGAAATCCGCACGCCCATGAACGGCGTCATGGGCATGCTCCAGCTGGCCATGGAAGATTCGGACCCCGTGGTCATCAGACGCTATCTGGAAACGGCCATGCGTTCCTCGCGCAGCCTGCTGCGTCTCTTGAACGACATCCTGGACCTTTCCCGCCTGGAGGCCTCCCGCATGCCCGTGGTGGAGGAGCCTTTCAACATCCACGACCTCGTGGACGAACTGACGGACAGCTTTCAGGCCGTGGTCCTCGACCGGGGACTGACCCTGAGCAGCACGGTGGACGCGGCCGTGCCCTCGCGACTGCTCGGGGACACGGTGCGCATCCGTCAAATCCTGACCAACCTCATCGGCAACGCGGTCAAATTCACCATCCGGGGACGGGTCGATATCCGCGTCTCGAGGCTGGCGCCCTACAAATCAGGCGCGCAACGCATCTATGTCGAAGTCGAAGACACGGGCGTGGGCATCCCCGACCAGGCCCAGTCCGGTCTGTTCGCCCCCTTCGCCCAGGCCGACTCCACCCAGACCCGCAAGTTCGAGGGCTCGGGGCTGGGGCTGAGCATCACCCAGCATCTGGTGGTGCTGCTGGGCGGCTCCCTCGCCTTCATGTCCGATGCGCAAGGGTCGATCTTCGCCGTCTGCCTGCCCCTGCACCAGGCCCCGGCGCAGAGCCCGAAACCCGTCCCCGAGAACGCGTCCGCCGAGAACGCGCCCATGCCGTCCCTCAAGATACTCGTAGCGGAGGACAACCCCGTGAACAGCCTCATCGCCATGAAATTCCTCGAAGGCATGGGACACGCGCCAAACCTTGCCACCACAGGGCAAGAGGTCGTCGAACGCATGCGCGAAGAACATTTCGACCTGGTGCTCATGGACATCCAGATGCCGGAAATGGACGGCATGGAGGCGACCCGCGTCATCCGCTCCTGGTCCAGGGCGCAGGGCGGGGAGACGCCCATCGTGGCCATGACCGCCCATGCCTTCTCCTCCGACACCGAACGGTTCCTGGCCGCGGGCATGAACGGACACCTGGCCAAACCCATCTCGCGCCAGGATCTGGACCGCTGCCTGCGCGCCATGCCGGAGCTGCGTCGGCCATGACCGGAGGACACGCCATGTTCCGCCCGCCGGCGGAGAGGGACAGCGTGCTGATCCGGGTGGCAGACGGCTGCCCGCACAACTCCTGCGCCTTCTGCGCCATGTATCGGGGCGTGCGCTACCGCGTACACGACCACGACACGATCCTCAGCCGCATCGGACAAGCCGCCGCGCGCAATCCCGACGCCCGCCGGATCTTTCTGACCGACGGCGACGTCCTGGCCCTGCCCGCGCCGCAGCTCGCAACGATTCTCGCCACGGCGCGCGCGGCCTTCCCCCGGCTCTCGCGGGTCAACTGCTACGCATCGGGCCGGGCGCTGGCGGAAAAAACCGACAGCGAGCTGGAAAGCCTGCGCGGTGCCGGCCTGCGCACCCTCTACCTGGGGCTGGAGAGCGGCTGCGAGGAAGTCCTGCGCCGCATGGCCAAGGGCGGGAGCCTGGGCGAAACCATCGCAGGCTGCGTCCGCGCCGGGCGCGCGGGCCTGTCCGTGTCGGTCATGGTGCTGATCGGCATCGGCGGACAGGAGCTGTCCGCGTCGCACGCAAGCCTGACAGCGGACGCGCTGAACGCCATGCAACCGACCATGCTGTCCTGCCTGCGGCTGGTCCCCATTCCCGGCACGGCGCTGGCCGACAGAATCGCCGATGGCCGGTTCGTCCAACTCACGGAAGAGCAGTCCGTCCGAGAACTGCGGGACATCCTGTCCGGGCTCGATCTTGCGCGCACGGTCTTCCGGGCCGACCACAGCTCCAACATCCTGCCTCTGGCCGGACGGCTGCCCCGGGACAAGGCCCTGCTCCTGGCGGAGCTCGACGAACTGCTCGAATGCGGGGCGCTGGATGCTGATTCCCCCGGCCCCATGCCGGCCCTGCTGTGAGATTCCCGGGGTTCAGCACGGACCAGGGGAAAGACGGACCTGTCCGGGCCTGGCGCGAGGCGCTTCAATTCTTGCTTTTTTTCTCATATCCGGACATGCAAAAAAGCCTGCGCGGTCGCTTGCGATGCGCCCACGCGGCGAAACGCCAAGCGCGGATCGTCCGCTTCCCGGGGAATCCCCGGGCCTGCGCGCCGGCTGTTCACATCCCTGACCGGAACAAACTCGAGCGAGATTCACGATGATCGACCTGTTTTCCATCCAGGCCTCGGATACTCCACTGCGCCAAATATCCCTGGCCTTCTTCAATTCCGGCGGGCACCAGCCTGAAGGAAGTCGCATCGTGACCACGGCGGTTTTGGTCGGGGTCGTCATCGCGGCCTACATCATCTGGAGACGTCTGGGCGGCGGCGCCTCCTGGAACCGGCAATCCGGCTCCACCTCCGCCCCCAGGGAAATTTCCTCCATCCTGGAGCAGGCCATGATCCTGCGCAGCCGCATCGACATATGCTTCCATCCCATCACCACCTCGCGCCAGACCATCTCCTGCACCCTCTTCGAACTGGCGGAAACGGGCATCACCCTGGAGACGCCGCTGGGGGTGAACCCCTCCGACGGCTGGGTCGGCAAGCTCATGGTCTGCTATTTCCGCATTCCGCGCGACAACAAGCCGCCGTACTACTACACGTTCACGTCCCATGTGTCCGGGGTGTGGAAAAAAAAGGACATCTTCTACATCATTCTCGACATCCCCTCCAAGGTCGAACTCGGCCAGAAGCGAAAGCATCTGCGCCTGGAGCTTCCCCCCAGGGACATCAAGGATTTCCGGATCTGGCCGGCGACCGAGGACGGCAGCTTCCATTTCGAGTCGAACCCGCAGAACTGGCCCGAACCCCTGGCCGTCTATACCCGCAACGATCCCGAAGGGATGCGCGTTCTGGACCTCTCCGGCGGAGGCATCAAGCTCTCCTTCGACCCCGAGCTCTACGACGGCCTCAACGATTTCGTCTCCAAGCACCCGGTCCTCTTCATGCGCCTGGAGCTCGAACACGCGGGCGGAATGGCATTTCCCGCCTTCTTCATGGCCGCGCGGTTGCGCACCAAGGCGCAGGACCTCGACCACGGCGTGCTCATGCTCGGCTACGAGTTCGTGGAGTGCTGCTGCGCCGAAACCTCGGAAACCCTGGACTGGGTCAAGGTCGATGCCGAGCGCGGCATCGACGAGCTGGTGACCTGGGTTTTCAAGCGCCACCTGGAGCTTTACCGGGAACGGGAAATTGTTTAGACGAGCATGCGTTTTTAACCTGTAAACCTTCCCTTGGAGGACAACGTATCTATGGACGAGGGCCCTGACAGTCGACTTTGGACCACACTTCGACGCTTTTTTTCACGCAGAGGCGAATGCCATCTGGAAGAAGCCATCCAAGAGGCCAAAGACGGCGGAGAACTGCAGAACGACGAAATGTCGATGCTTTTGAACGTCCTGCAGCTCGATGACAAACAAGCATACGAAATAATGATCCCCCGCACGGACATCGTCTGTGCCGAAATCGACGATACCGTCACCGAAGTCGCCAGAAAGTTTTTTGAAAGCGGACATTCGCGTCTGCCGATCTACAAGGAAACCAAGGATCAGATCATCGGCGTGCTGCACTGCAAGGAGCTGTTGCGCTTTTTCGTCGGCGACGAGGAAGCGCCCGCGGATCTGGCTTCCGTGCTCAGACCTCCCTATTTCATTCCCGAAACCAAGAACGTCAAAAACATCCTGCTCGATTTCCAGAGCAACAAGCAGCACATGGCCATAGTGCTCGACGAATACGGCGGAACGGCCGGCCTGGTCACCCTGGAAGACGTTCTGGAGGAAATCGTGGGCGACATCGAGGACGAATACGATCCGGTGCGGCCCGAGGACATTCAGCCCATAGACGACAACACGTTCCTGGTCTCCGGAAGAACCATCCTCGAAGACCTGCGCGAGGAATGCGGCATCCATCTGGAATCCGAACAGGTCGAAACCGTGGGCGGATACATCAGCGAGCAGCTGGGGCGCGTGCCCGAAACCGATGAATCCCTGGAGCTGCAGGGCTACACGTTCCTCATCAAGGAAGCAGATGTCAAACAGATCCAGTGGGTTATCATTTCAAAACCAACGCCTTGACCAGTTCATGCATCGTTTCGGCCTCATGGGCATGGCCCTTGTCGGGGCCTGGTTCGGCTTCGCCAACCCGCTTCTGCATTTTCCACCGGCCATCCTGCTTCTGCCCGCGGCGCTCATCCTTGCCTCGCTGCGGGCCACCGGCTTCGCCCACGCATTCAGAAACGGCTTCCTGACCGCCCTGCCCGGCTACGCCGCCAGCCTCTACTGGCTGGCCATTCCGGTCCACGACCATGGGGGCCTGCCCTGGGCCCTGGCCCTGCCCTGCCCGGTGCTGGTCGGCGCCCTGCTCGCGGCCTATGCCGGTCTGTTCTGCATGGGTCTGCGCCTGATCAGGACCCGTATCGCCCATCCCCTGGCCATGGTCGCCTCGGGGCTTTTGTGGGCCAGCCTGGAGCTGGTCCGCAATCATTTTCTGACCGGCTTTTCCTGGCTGACCCTGGCTCAGGCCCTGGCGCCCTGGCCCCTGACCCTGGGCTTGGCGGCCTGGATCGGAGGGTTCGGCCTGTCCGCGCTGCTGGTGGCCGTGAGCCATTGCCTGTGCGCAGGTCGGGGATGGACCCGCCTGGCGGTGCTGCCGCTGGCCGCCCTGTGCCTGCTGCCCGCCCTGGCCCGCGCCCCCCGGATTCCTGTCGGCACGGTGTCGGTGTCCATGATCCAGGGCAACATCGACCAGGGAGTCAAATGGGACGAGGACATGCAGTCAAAGATCCTCGGCACCTATCTCGACCTCTCCTTCAAGGCCGTCGCCGACAACGCCCCGGACCTCGTCGTATGGCCGGAAACAGCCATGCCCTTTTATTTTCAGGACCCCTCCGACCTGAGCACCGGCGCGCGCCTGGGCGTGGCGCGCATGAAAACTCCCGTCCTGGCCGGGGCGCCTGCCTATTCCATCCCCCAGGGCCCGGACGCTCCCCAATACGTCCTGCACAACCGCGCCTACCTGCTCGGCGCAGGCGGAGAAACCCTGTCCTGGTACGACAAGAAGCACCTTGTCCCCTTCGGCGAATACGTGCCGTTGGGAAAATGGCTGCCCTTCATCACCAAGCTGGTTCCGGGGCAATTCGAATTCCGGCCTGGCGGCGACACGCCCCCGCTCACATCGGGACCGGCGGCCATGGGCCTCTTGATCTGCTACGAGGCCATCTTTCCCGAACTGGCCCAGAAGCAGGTCGAACGCGGAGCCAACGTGCTGGTCAACATCAGCAATGACGCCTGGTTCGGCCGATCTTCGGCCCCCTGGCAGCACCTGCACCTTTCCGTCCTGCGCGCCGTGGAACAGAATCGGGCCATCATCCGCTCCACCAATTCGGGCATAAGCGCCTTCATCGGCCCAGACGGCGGCATGAGCGCGACGACACCCCTCTACAGCGCAAAAATCGCGCACGATCCATCCATACCGCTCTTGACAGAGACGACCTTTTACCACGAACATTTCATTTTCATTCACGCGGCTTTTCCCCTGCTGACTTGCGCCCTGCTCTGGGCCCTTGGGCGGAAAGGCCGGAAAAATCATCCAGAATCGAGAACACCATGCTGCAATATTCCGAACTGAAGGCCCAGGCCGCGCAACTTGACGAACGCTTCACCGACTTTTGGAGGCGGCTTTGACCTGCGCAGGCACAAGGAACGCCTGCGAGAGATCGAAAAACAGCTTTCCGCGCCCGGAGCATGGGACAAACCGGAACTGCTGACCCCGGTCTTGCAGGAAAAAACCCAGCTCGAAAGCCAGGTCGATGAGTGGGAAGCCCTTTCCCTGGCCCGGGACAACGCCCTGGAATGGGTTGAAATGGCCGCCCAGGAGCAGACCGAGGAGATGCTCACGGCCCTGGAGGACGCCCTGGAGGAAATGAGCGCCAAGCTCGAGGCCGCCCAGATGCGCACCCTTCTGAGCGACCCGGAGGACGTAAGCGAGGCCATTCTTGAAATCCACCCCGGCGCCGGCGGCACCGAGTCCCAGGACTGGGCCGAAATGCTGCTGCGCATGTACCGCCGCTTCGCCGAACGGACGGGCTTCAAGGTGGAGCTGCTCGATCTTTTGCCCGGCGACGAGGCCGGAATCAAAAGCGTGACCCTGCACATCCACGGGCCCTACGCCTACGGGCAGCTCAAAGGCGAAAAGGGCACCCACCGCCTGATCCGCATCTCGCCCTTCGACTCCAGCGGGCGCAGGCACACCTCCTTCGCATCGGTCGACGTCTATCCCGACGCCGGCCAGGACATCGAGATAGAGGTCAAGGACGAGGACATCCGGGTCGACATCTTCCGCTCCAGCGGCCCCGGCGGCCAGTCCGTGAACACCACGGACTCGGCGGTGCGCGTGACGCACATCCCCACGGGCCTGGTGGCCCAGTGCCAGAACGAAAAATCCCAGCACAAGAACAAGGAGGCGGCCATGAAGGTCTTGAAGGCCCGCCTCTACGAGCTGGAACTGCAGAAGATCGCCAGCGAGCGCCAGGCCGAATACGTGGCCAAGGGAGCCATCGCCTTCGGCTCCCAGATCAGGACCTACACCCTGCAACCCTACCGCCTGGTCAAGGATCACCGCACAAGCACGGAAACCAGCAATGTGGACGCGGTGCTCGACGGCAACATCGACGCCTTCATCCACAACTACCTCCTGTACCTGCATGGAAAATCATAACCTCCCGCCCGACGAGACGATCCTTGGCGAACTGGAAAGCCTTGAAAGCGAGCTGGCCCTGTCCGCCGCCGGCCCCCAGGTCTCGGCCCTGGTCCGGCTGATCCGTTCCGACCCGTCCTGGCCCGAACGCCTGCGGGCCGGAAAGCTGGACCAGTGGATCGTCCTGCCCCTGCGGGCCGACAAATTTCCGGCCCTGGTCAGGCTCAAGGAGCATATCGAACGCCTGACCTATCTGCAGGGTCAGGACGCCCTGACCGGGCTGGCCAACCGCCTGGGATTCGACCAGACCATGGCCATGGAGGTGGAACGCTCGTCGAGATTCAAGACGCCGCTGACCCTGTGCATCATGGACCTGGACAACTTCAAGGCCGTGAACGACGCTCATGGACACCCCTGCGGAGACACCGTCATCAAGGCCATGGCCTCGATCCTGCTTGACGAAATGCGCATGATCGACACCGCCGCCCGCATCGGCGGAGAGGAATTCGCACTGCTGCTTCCCGGAACGGGCCTGACCCGGGCCCTCATACTCCTGCGGCGCATCCAGTCCATCGTCGGCGACACGTGCATCACGTGCGACACGGCGAGACTGCGCATGACCATGTCCATGGGCGTGGCAAGCTACCGGGGCAAGCTCACGCCCGACCCAGCCAAACTCCTGGCCGCGGCGGACAAGGCGTTGTACCGCGCCAAGCGGGCCGGCAAGAACCGGATCGAGGCCGCTCCCATCCTGGACCTTGTCCACGGCGAGGAGCCATCCCTCGTGCATCAGAACGAAAAGCGCTTTCTTTTCTCCTCATTCTCCGGTCCGTCTTCGAGCGCGGAGCAAAACAAGGACTGATATGACCGAAGCCAACACGACACTGAGCATCGCCGTTGCCAGCGGCAAGGGCGGAGTGGGCAAGACCAATCTCGCCCTGAACCTGTGTTTCGCCCTGCACGAACTCGGAGGCTCCCTGGTCCTCCTCGACGCCGACCTCGGCCTGGCCAATCTGGACGTGCTGCTGGGGCTTTCCCCGGAAAAGAACCTCCAGGACCTGCTGGGCGACGACTCGGCCCAGAGCGTGCTCCTGCCCCTGGCCGGAGAACGTCTGGTGCTGCTTCCTTCCGCTTCCGGCGTGGCCGAACTGGTGGAGATGGACGAGGACGTGCAGAGCCTGCTGCTGGGCAAGCTCGACGCGCTGTTCAGGCAATACGACTTCCTGGTCCTGGACCTGGGCGCGGGCATCAGCCCCACGGTGCTGTCGTTCGCGGCCATGCCCCAGGAACGGATCGTGGTCATCACTCCGGAACCGACGTCCCTGACCGACAGCTATGCGCTGATCAAGGTGCTCTGCACCCAGCATCAGATCAAAAACTTCCAGATCATCGTGAACATGGCCGAATCGGACAAGGAGGGCAAAAACGCCTTCAACCGTCTGGCCCAGGCCTGCGATCACTTCCTGAGTCTGCCCATAAGCCTCCTGGGCGTGGTACACCGCGACCCCATGGTCACGGAATCCGTGCGGCATCAGGTTCCGCTGCTCAAATTCGCGCCCACCTGCCAGGCCGCCAAGGACATCCGCGAGATCGCGAAAACGATCATGGACCGCCGCGCACGACTCAAGGACCTCATCGCCCGCACACCCATCCTCAAACCCCTGATCTGAAGGTTTTCGAACACATGATCCTCCACCCACGCATTCTCTGGATTCTTCTGCTCCTGTTCTTTCCCCTGCCCGCCCTGGCCGCCAACGCGACGACCATTCTCTTCACGGCCAACAGCCTCGGAGAAATCAACCCCTGCCCCAGCTGAGGCAACAAGACCTACGGCGGGTTGGCCCGGCGGGCCACCTTTTTCAAATCAGCGCGCCAAAACCCCGGCACCGTCATCGTGAGCGGCGGTTACGAGTTCTCCCCCTTCGATCTGGAAACCGACCGGCATCCCGCCGTCGTCGGCACCATCAAAAGGGCCTACGACCTGCTGGAATACGACATCGCCCTGCTCTCCCCGGCCGACGCGGCGGTCTTCTCGCACACCGGCCTGGACGCGGGCCCGGCCTTCACGGGTCCGCTGGACAAGCCGGAGGTGGTCACGCGGGATGTCCCCGGCGGCAGCCTGGCTTTCATCATCTTCCCCGACCGGGGCCGACACGACGCTGCCCTGGAGGAGGAGGTGGCCAGCCTGGCCGAGTCCCTGCGCACGCAGGCCAGGCACAATCTGATCATCGGGCTGAGCACCTGGGGCGTGGACCGGGAGACGGACTTCATCGACCGGCGCGGGGATGCGTTCGACATCATTTTCGGCTCAGGCAAGGGGCCCGGCTATACGGGTCTTTTCCTGCGCGACAACGGCGTGCTCCTGGTGCGGGCCTTCACCAAGGGCAGAAGCGTGAGCAGCGTGAGCATCCCGCGACTGCCCCAGCCCGGAACCAAGATCGTCTGGGAGCCTCAGGCGACGGTGACGACGACGGCCGTAACCCTGGGCGGCAATGTCCCCTCGGACCCAAAAATCGAGGCGGTCCTGAAGCCCTAGCCCCATCCCTTGCATTTTGCCCCGATTCCCCATAATTCACTAGCTGTAATAAATTTTAGAGGAATACGCATGTCCGTTTTCACAAGTCCGACCAGGTTTTTCTACAAGATGCAAGGCAGCGGCAACGATTTCATCGTCATCGACAACCGCGCCAAGACCATATCTCCGGCCGAGATGCCCCGCTGGGCCAAGACGCTGTGCCCCCACGCCTTCAGCATCGGCGCCGACGGCATCATCTTTCTGGAACTCGACGATTCGGACCTGGCCGCCACGCGCTGGCACTTCTTCAACGCCGACGGCTCCAGGGCCGAGATGTGCGGCAACGGCTCCCGTTGCGCCACCCTGCTGGCCCACATGCTGGGCATGGCCCCGGCCGAGCATCTCATGCTCACCGACGCGGGACCGGTGCACGCCCAGGTCTTTCCTGAGAAGGGCGAGGTGGAAGTCCAGCTCACTCCGGCCCGGGACATGGCGCTTAATTTTTCCCTTGATCTGGACGGGCAGCCCTGGATCGCCCATTTCGCCAATACCGGCGTCCCGCACGCGGTCATCGTCTCCAACGACGTCAAAAGCCTCGACGTGAAAGGACTCGGCGCCAAGGTTCGCCACCACGCCCATTTCGCCCCCGCCGGCACCAACGCCAATTTCATCCAGGTCCTCGGTCCCGGCGAGCTGCTGCTGCGCACCTACGAGCGCGGCGTGGAGAACGAAACCTATGCCTGCGGCACGGGCGCCGCGGCCTCGGTGGCCGTGGCCCACGCGCTGGGCCTGTGCGAGGCCAGGGCCCGGGTGACCACGTCGGGAGGCGAGATGCTTGAAATCGGCGTGCACGGCTCGGACATTTTCCTGCGCGGCCAGGCCAGCCTCGTCTACAAGGGCGAGTTCTGCCCCGCCGCCCTGGGGCTCTAGGGCTCCAGTCGGCCAGATTATCAACCACAGACCCAATCCGGGAGGAAACGATGCAATTCAAAGGAGCGTTTACAGCCCTGGTCACCCCGTTTTCAAACGGCCAGCTTGACGAGGAAGCCTATCGAAAACTGATCGAATGGCAGATTCAGAGCGGGATCAACGGCGTAGTGCCCTGCGGCACCACCGGAGAATCCGCGACCATGAGCCACGACGAGCACAAACAGGTGATTCGAATTTGCGTGGACCAGGTCAAGGGCAGGGTGCCGGTCCTGGCCGGGGCCGGATCGAACAACACGGCCGAGGCGGTGGAACTGACCCGCTTCGCCAAGGAAGCCGGAGCCGACGGAGCCCTGCTGATCACGCCCTACTACAACAAGCCGACCCAGGAAGGCTTGTACCAGCACTTCAAGCGCATCGCCGCCGAAGTCTCCATGCCCTTCGTCGTCTACAACGTGCCCGGCCGCACCAGCGTCAACCTGCTCCCGGCCACGGTGGCCAGGCTGAACAAGGACATCCCGGACATCATCGGCATCAAGGAGGCCACGGGCGACCTGAACCAGGTTTCCCAGGTGCTCGAATACTGCGGGCCCGACTTCCAGGTCCTGTCCGGCGACGACTTCACCGTGCTGCCGCTCCTGTCCGTGGGCGGCTGCGGCGTCATCTCCGTGGTCTCCAACATCCTGCCCGACAAGATGAGCGGGCTCTGCTCGGCCTGGTTCGCAAACGACCTGGCCAAGGCCCGGGAAATGCATTTCCTGCTCGCCTCGTTCTCGCGCATGATGTTCATCGAGACCAACCCCATCCCGGTCAAGACCGCGCTGCATCTCATGGGCCGCATCAAGCTCGAGATGCGCCTGCCCCTGACCCCCCTGGGTCCGGCCAACGCCGCGACCCTGAAGACCTTCCTGACCGACAAGGGCCTCATCTGACCCGCTCCCCACGCAACAAAAAAGGCCGCCATCCCCAACGGGATGGCGGCCTTTCCTTTTCGGATCGAGATGCGATCAGCCCAGAACCACCTGATCCCTGCCGTCGCGTTCCCGCAGGAACACGTTGACCTGCTGGCCGCGTTCCGTGGCCACGGCCTTGCCGACAAAATCGGCCTGGATGGGCAGCTCGCGATGCCCCCTGTCGACCAGGACAAGGAGTTTCACGCCCCGAGGCCTGCCGAAATCGAGGATGGCCTCCAGGGCGCAGCGGATGGTGCGGCCGGTGAAAAGCACGTCGTCGATGAGGATGATGGTCTTGTCCTCCACGGAGAAATCGATGCGCGTGGCGTTGATGTTCGGCGTGGCGGTGGAGGAGGTCCAATCGTCGCGGTACAGGTTGATGTCCAGCTCACCGCAGGGGATGTCCGCGCGAGCGCGCGCCGAAAGCAGCCCGCACAGCCGACATGCCAGATCCGCGCCGCGCCGCTGGATGCCGACCAGGGCGATGGACTCGTGATCCGGTATCTGCTCAAGGATTTGGCAGGCCAGCCGGTCGAGCGTCCGCTCGATGTCGCGAGCGGCCATGATTTCCTTGCAACGGTCCATGGCAATACCTCCATTTCATGTGACAAGCCCTGTTCACTAAGGGCCTCAAGTTGTAATTGCAAGCGAATCGTCCTATAGGCCGGGCAACACAGCAGCAGACCACGGAGGGTGCATGGGAGCCGACAATCTCTTCTTTCTGGAACTCATCGAATGGTTCGACGACAGCGGCCTGGAAATCGCCCGGCGCTTCCCCCGGGAAGGCTCCGGCGAGATAAAATACGGGGCGCAGATGGTCGTGCGCGAGTCCCAGGCCGGCGTGTTCTTCTACAACGGCAAGGCGGTGCATGTCTTCGGACCGGGCAGGCACACCCTGAAGACCGCCAACATCCCCATCCTGAACAAGATCATGGGCATCCCCTGGGGGCTCGAAAGCCCGCTGCGGGCCGAAGCCTACATGGTGAACACCAAGGTCTTCCCCAACCTCAAGTGGGGCACCCGGGAGCCGGTGGCCTTCAAGGACTCGGAGCTCGGGCTGATCCGCCTGCGCGCCTACGGCATGTTCAACATCCGCATCGTGCAACCCCTGCTCTTCATCAACTCCCTCGTCGGCACCATGGCCTCGTTCTCCGTGGCCGACCTGAGCGACTACCTGGGCAAGGTCATCGTCTCCAGGTTCAACGACTACCTGGGCGAAAACATGGACACCATCCTGAATCTGCCCAGCCGCTACGAAGCGTGGTCCGCCGGACTGCGCGAACGCCTGCAGGGCGACTTCCGCCATTTCGGGCTGTCCCTGGATCAGCTCTTCATCAACGCCATCACCCCGCCCCCGGAAGTCCAGAAGGCCATGGACGACAAGACCAAGCTCGGCATGTTCGACGACATGAATAAACTGATGCAGCTCAAGGCTGCGTCCGCCATGGAAAAGGCGGCCGCGAACCCCGGGAGCGCGGGCGAATCCATGGGCCTTGGCGTGGGCTTCATGATGCCCTCGCTCATGGCCCAAGCCATGCGGATGGCCGGACAGGGGAGTCCCGCGCAAGAGGCTCTGAACTGCCCGGAATGCAGGCAGCCCATCCACCGCGACGACAAATTCTGTTCGTCCTGCGGGCATCAACTGGTCGTTTTCGAGCAGTGCAAGGGCTGCGGCAAGAATCTGGCGCCCGGCACCCGCTTCTGTCCCCGCTGCGGAAGACAGGCGGGCAGCGTGCGCGAAACGGCCAAATGCCCCGCCTGCGGCCAGGAAAACCTGTCCAGCTCGACCTTCTGCAACCACTGCGGGGAGCGCATGGCCTGAGCATGAACGGCCATCTTTCCCATCAATGCCCGCAATGCGGCGCTCCGGTGACCCTTGAAGAAACGGACAGGATTTTTTCCTGTCCGTTTTGCCAGGTCCGCCTCTTCATCCACAGCAACGGCCCCTTCCAGTATTATCTGAAGCCCCGCGTCACGCATCCGGGCACGCTCGTCCACGTCCCGTACTGGCGTTTCCGGGGCAACGCCTTCGTGCTTGGCCCGGAGTCCATCGCGCACAAGATTCTGGACTCAAGCCTGCTGGCCGTAAACAACCCCCGGCTTCCGCCGTCCCTGGGCCTGCGCGGCCAGGCCCTGCACCTGTTCTTCGTGGAACCGACCACCGAAGGCGTCTTTCTGCCGCCGGACATCCCCAGCGCCGACTTCAAGAAGCGGCTGCTGCGCTCCCTGCCCGGCATCCCGGCCCGGACCGCTCCGGCCCTGACGGCCTGCGTGGGCGACACCCTTTCACTCATCTACCAGCCCGTCTTCCAGAGCCACGAGCTTGTGGACGGAATCACCGGCGAACATCTCGGCCCGGCCGAGATCGAAACCGCGCAAGCGGCCGGGGCGGGCAGCCACCTGCGCTTCGTATCGACCCTGTGCCCCAGGTGCGGCTGGGACCTGATCGGAGACAGGCAGAGCCTGATCCAGACCTGTCCCCACTGCGACACGGCCTGGGAACCGGGCCCCGAAGGCGGGGAACCCGTGACCCCGCATTTTCTGCCGACCGCGGAAAAACCGGACATCTACCTGCCCTTCTGGAACCTGCGTGTCAGGGCGAAAGGCTTCAGGCTCCAGACCTGGTCCGATCTGATCAAGCTGACCAACCTGCCCCGCGCCCTTCTGCCCTGGATGGAATCGGCCGCGTTCTCCTTTCGCGTCCCGGCCTTCAAAATCCGGCCCGAACTCTTTTTGAACCTGGGCGCGCAGGTCAGCCTGTATCAGCCCGAGACCCCAAAACTTCAGACCCTGCCCCGCACGCCCCTGCACCCCGTGACCCTGCCCAGGGAAGAAGCCTTCCAGGCCGTGCCGGTGATCCTCGGACGCCTGGCCCCGGCCCGCAAGAACCTCTTTCCCAGAATCGAGGGCGGTTCGCTTCGACCGGGAGAGGCAAGCATCGAATATCTGCCCTTTGTCGAAGGCCCCCGGGAATTCGTGCAGCCGGAGATGAACATGGCCATCCAGAAAAACGCCCTCCACTGGTCCACGATGCTCTAAAAAAGCGGAACCCGCCGGACCGCGCCGATGGATTCCGCCACTGGAAACAAAACGCCGCGTGATCCTAGTCCGGAAACAGCGGCCCGATTGTCGTTAAACCCATGGCCTTGGCCGCGAGATGCAGACGCACCCGGACCTCGTCGAGGTCGTACGGGCGATAGACGTAGTCATCGGCTCCCGAGGCGATGCATTGCCGGATTCCGCCCACGGCCCCGCGCGGGATCGCGCCCATGAGATAGGCGCTCCGCGTGGCCTGCGCGTTGCGCACCTTCCAGAAAAACTCGTCGCAGCCCATGAAATCGGCATGCCAGTCCGCCAGAACCAGAACCGGAGCCCGCGTCGCGCGGACCGCCTTCCAGGCGCTCTCCTCGTTCTCGGCCACGACGCTGGCATAGCCCCACGCGCCCAGGGCCTTGACCAGCACGTTGCGGGACAGGGACGGTTCCTCGACGATCACGATGCTCAGTTCATTATCCACGCTTGACTCCATCACGATGGTGTTCTTGTTCATCGGGTCGGCATCCGCCCAGGCCACGACCGCTCACTCGCCGTCCGTCCTGCAACTCGGAGGGGCCGGTTCCACGCCATCCTTGTGCTGAATGACGTGCCCGAAAATATAGGTACAGATGGGCACGCCCAGGACCAGGCCCCAAATGTGGAAGAGCTTGGCTCCGATGGTCAGGATGACCAGTACGATGACGGGATTGATGCGCATGTAGGAGCCGTAGATCCTGGGGTTGAGCACGTATCCTTCGAGCAGGTGGATGACCGTGATCATGGCGATGGCCAGCAGCATGGTCGTCAGGCCCGAGGCCTGGAGGGCGATGAGGCAGATGGGCACGGAGCTAATGAACACGCCCAGAACGGGGATGAAGCTGCACAGAAAGACGATCACGGTCAAGAAGGCCATGGCCGAGCCCAGCCCGAGCATGGAGACGCCGATGGCCGTCAGCACGGCGTTGACCAGGGCGATGACGAATTGCGCCTCCAGCGCCTTGCCCAGAACCGTGGCGAAGTCCCGGATGCTCCCCGCCACCTCGCGGTATACGAACCCGAGCTTGGAATTTTCCAGGGAGCACACGCTGGCCGAGAGGCGCGGCAGGTCGAGCACGATGAGAAAGGAAAACAAGAGGGCCAGGAGAAAGGCCGAGGCGATGGCCGCGATCCTGCCGCCCACCCCGCGCACCAGGTCCAGCAGCTGATTGACCTTGTGCTGCCCGTCGGGATGCTCGCCCATGCCGAAAATCTGCTGCACCAGGGCCGCGACCCTGGATTTGCTCCCGCCAGGGGCGGTGTGGTCCGCCAGGATACCGAGCTCCGGTATGGCGTTGGCGATCATGGGATAGCGTTCGCCAAGCACTCCCAGCTCCTGATCCAGCCGTTCCACGTACTGCGGCAACTGGGTGACGAAAAGAACGGTCTGCTCCTTGGCCCGAGGCACCAAAAAAACGCCCACGGCGATGAGCACGCCCAGAAAGATGCTCGCCACCAGCACGACCCGCAGCGGCCGGTTGGGGATCAGACCCTGAAGCCTGTTCACGCCGCGATTCTGGATGTACCCGAACACGAATGTCAGAAAAAGCAGCAGAAAAAAGGACCGCAGAATAAAGACCACGGAGAACACGCCCCCCCAGACCAGTGTCCTGATCAAGGCGGGTATGATCCGTTCGCTCAAATTCGCTGGTCCCTGGCCGTAGTCAGGAGTCATGAATAGTCCTTGGGAAAGGTTAGCTCGTCCTCGACAAAAAACGACCGGCCGTGCCCGGTTCCCGCCATGCCCAGAAAGTGCGCCACGGAGGCCCCGACATCGGCGAGGGTATCACGGACGCCCACGCTTCCGGCCCCGATTCCCGGACCCACGGCCAGAATCGGCACCCGCTCCCGCGTGTGGTCAGTGCCCGGCCAGGTCGGGTCGCACCCGTGATCCGCGGTCAGGATGCACAGGTCGCCCGGCGCAAGCCGCCCCAGCAATTCGGGCAGCCGGGCGTCCAGGGCTTCGAGGGCCCGGGCGTAACCGGCGACATTGCGACGATGACCATGAACCGAATCAAAATCAACGAAATTCGTCACGACCAGCGTCCTGTCGCCGGCCTGGTCCCAGGCCTTGAGAGTCGCGTCCAGGAGACGGTCGTGGCCATGCGCCCGGATGGTCCGCGTAACTCCCCGATGGGCGAAAATATCCCCGACCTTGCCGACGCACAAGACTGTTCCGCCTCCGTCCTTCAAAAGGTCGAGGATCGTGGGCGAGGGGGCGGGGATGGAAAAGTCGCGCCGGTTGCCGGTCCGCGTGAACGTGGCGGCGTCCGTGCCGACAAAGGGCCGGGCGATGATCCGGGCGATGCGGTACGTGTCCGCGAGCTCCCTGGCGATGGCGCAGACTTCGAACAGCCGGGTCAGCCCGAAAAACTCCTCGTGGGCCGCGATCTGCAGCACCGAATCCACGGAGGTGTAGACGATGGGACGGCCGCTGCGCAGATGCTCCTCGCCCAGGCGCTGGAGGATTTCGGTGCCGGAGGCCTTGCAGTTGCCCAGCACCCCGGGCAGACCGGCCCGGGAGACAAGCCCGTCCAGCAGTTCGGTCGGGACCGAGTCCGTCTCGGGAGAAAAATAGCCCCAGTCCAAGAAAACCGGCGCGCCGGTCATTTCGAAGTGCCCGCTCGGGGTATCCTTGCCCCGGCTGATTTCCGTGGCGCAGCCGTACCTGGCCAGGGGAGAGCCGGAAATCTCCAGACCGGGCGGAACGGCTCCGGTGGAAAGCGCCGCCGCCGCTCCCAGGCCCAGGGAAGAAAGAACCGGGAGCCGCAGCGGGCCCTGGCGTCCGTCATCGGCCAATCCTGCCGCGCAGGCCCGGGCGATGTGACCCAAAGTGTCGGCCCCCAGGTCTCCGAAGCGCTCCGCGTCCGGAGCGCCGCCCACGCCAAGGGAGTCGAGCACCAACAGGCAGACCCGCCTCATCGGCGCGCCTCCTCCGCCCTGGCCAGCACATCGTCCAGCAGGCTGCTGGCTCCGAAACGCAGCGTGCGCGGACTGATCCACTTCCTGCCCATGATCTCCTCCGCCAGACGCAGATAGACCAGCGCGTCGTCCATGACCCGCAGCCCGCCCGAAGCCTTGAAGCCAACCGAGCCACCGCGCCGCGCGATGACTTCGAGCATGGTCCGGGCCGCCATCGGGGTGGCGTGAACCGCGATCTTGCCCGTGGATGTCTTCAGGAAATCCGCCCCCCGATCCACGGCAAGTTCGCTGGCCGCCCTGATCGCCTCGCAGTCGCCAAGGGCCCCCGTTTCGAGAATGACCTTGAGACGCGCCGGGCACGCCTGCCGGCAGGCATCCAGGTACTCGCCCACGCGCTCTTCGAGGCCGTCCAGAAACGCCCGGTACGGAAAGACCAGATCCACTTCCGTGGCCCCCAGGGCCAGCGCTTGCTCGATCTCGCGGACGCTGCCGACAGGGTCCAGTTGGCCCTGCGGAAAATTCACCACCGTGGCCAGCTCGACCCTCGTCACGCCGAGTCGGGCAAGGCAGCTTCGCGCCAGAGGCAGATGCCGGGCGAAAACGCAGATCGCAGCGACCTGGCCGCAGGGCCCCGACGCCTTGGCGCAAAGCGCCTCGATGTCGGAATCGGTCTCGACGCCGGACAGCGACGTCAAATCCAGAAGCGAGACTATCCGCCTCGACTGTTCAAGCATTTCGCGCATGAAACCCCTCAACTCGATGCAAAAAATCAGAATGCAATGCGGATTCACAGCCCCGCCGGACGTCAAGGACCGCATGGTCCCTTCCGGCCCGCAGCAAGACAAAACACGTCGAGCCCGCGGACGCAAGCCTGCGCGGCACTTTTCCGTCAAAAATCGGAGATTCTGCTTGTTCATGAAAGCGGCGTGGGATAAATGGAATGTCCATGATCAGGTATCGAAATCCGCACATGGTTCTGATTGCCGCCCTTATGGCGCTTCTTTTCTCCGCCTCCGTCCGCGCGGAGGAAGTGCTGACCGCCTCTCCGTACTGGCAGGGATTCACCAGCCCCGACGGCCAGGGCCTGTATCACGACCTGATGCGGGCCATCTACGAACCCGGCGGAAACACGATCCGGCATCTGGAGGTCCCGGCCAAACGCGGGCTGATCATGATCCGCGAAGGCGCCGTCGATGTCTACACCTGTCTGACGGAACCGGCGGAAGGCCTGCAACTGGCCGCCGAGCCCATGTATGAGGGCGAGTTTCATGCGCTGTTCCGCAAAAAGGACTTCCCCTACTGGGACGGCGTGACCTCCATGGCGAACAGACGGGTGGTATGGCGGCTCGGATATTACACGCACAAGGAGTTTCCCGTGCCCATCCGGTACTGGGAAACCACCACCGGAGTCGAAGCCCTGAAGAGGGTCGTGCGGGACAGGGCGGATTTTTACGTCGACGACCGCAACCTCATCCTGGAGAGCATGCGCGACTTCAAGACCCCCCTCGACCAGAACGATTTTCGTATCGAATCCGTAGGATTCCGGCAATATTTTCCAGTCTTCTCCACTTCCGAACGCGGACGGAAACTGCGCGCGACCTTCGAGCAGGGCATGCGCAGCCTGGCGGACCAGGGCAAGCTGGCCCCGATCTATGCGAAGTGGAACCTGCCCATGCCCAGAGCGTACCAGAGATAGACCGGCGCTCCGGCAAAACGCTCCGGGTCGCAAGCGCGAAAACAACAGGCCCCGCACGACCGCCAAGACCCGATCAAAACGCTTCACGAATCCCCACCGGTCTGCCGTCCCGCCCGTCGCCCCGCTCGTTCAGGGCCTCGCAGCGCAGGTGCAACAGGATATCGGCGCTTTTGGGACCCTGATCGCGATGTTTTTCCGGCAGGCGCACGGATTTGAGCACGGCAAGCTCGCCTCTGGCCCGCTCCAGATGATCGCCGCCCTGATCCGCCGCGACCAGGCCGAAAAAACTCTCCATCATCCCGGCCTTGTCCAATTCGAGCAACAGCCGCACCCTGGTCGAAGGCCGGAGTTCCGCGTAGCGTCCAGCGGCCATGTGCCAGCGCGCCGCCAGGCGTCCGGCGAGGCGGAAACGGTTCGGAAGGCGCAAGCGCTCGGCCAGGTTCCGGGCCATGTCCGCGCCGGCTTCCTCGTGGCCGTGATGATGCGGCAGCAATTCCGGGAGCGTCGCCGTCTTGCCCAGGTCGTGGCACAGGGCCATCCAGACCCGGAGCATGTCTCCGGAGCAGCGGTCCATGACCCGGGCGGCATGCTCCAGCACGCTGGTTTCGTGAAACATGGCCGGCCCGGCGGGCACGAGATGGGCCCCCTGAAACTCCCTCAGCCACGGCTCAAGCTTCCGCCCGGCCAGCAACGTCCGCAAGAAGTTGCCCGGCGCGGGAGCCGCGCAGGCTTTCAAGACCTCCTGCCCGACCCGTTCCGCCGCCATCAGGCCCAGGGATTGCGGCGTCACGCCCCGCATGGCCGACAGCAGATCTTCATGCACCGTGAAATCCGGAAAAAGCGCCGCGAACCGGGCCGCGCGGATGGCACGCAGGGGATCGGCCAGAAAATTGGCCTGGGCCACGGGGCGCAAAATTTTGTCGCGCAGGTCCGAAAGGGCCTGGGGATGGGCGACAAGACCGCCTGATTCGTCCCTGGCCAGGGCGTTCACGGTCAGATCGCGGGAGGCGAGGTCCTCCTCGATGGTCGCGAACTCCGAGAGCGTGTACTGGGCGTCGCCGCGCACAAAAACCGCGAAACCCTGCCCCACCCTGGTCAGTCCCGGCACCCTGCCTTTGAGTTCCCGCTCGTCGCCGCCGATGGCGACATAGTCGAAATCCACGGGCGCGACGCCCCGCAGCTGATCGCGCACCGCCCCGCCGACAAGATAGATTCTCATGCCGACTCCGCCCGCTCCCGCATCAGCTGGGCCTGGACGCAGCGCAGGACCTCGTAGCCGAATTCCCCGTCCAGGGCCTCCACTGCAGCGCCCAGGGACGCCCGCCCGTAGCGGGAGCCCAGGCATTCCTCGATGCGCGAGAGCTGCGCCCGGGTCAGGCCGGTGACCTCCGCCGCCGTGACAAGTCCCAGGGCGACAGCCTTGGTCAGGTGACCGTAGATCGTGGCGGGCCTTAGGCCCCGATCGGCGGCCACGTCCTCGACGCGCCCCTTTTCCCGGAACAGGTCCAGGCTGGCCTGTTCGGTCCCCGACAAGTCCCGTGAAGCGGGCCTGATCTTCTCCACACGCGGGGCGGGGAGGTCAGGCAATCCTTCCGGACGGCCATGCTCGGATTCGTGTCGCTGCAAGGCCTGCACGAAGCGCTCTCCGTAGGCCGCGAGCTTCATGCGCCCCACTCCGCTGATGCCCGGCAGATCGTCCACCGAACGGGGCCTGTAGCGAACCAGCTCATGCAGGGTCCGGTCCGAAAAGACGGCGTAGGGCGGCACTCCCTGCTCCCGTGAAATCTCGAGCCGCAGCAGGCGCAGACTTTCCCAAAGCGCCCGGGCCTCGGGCGAGGGCGCGTCGGCCCGCCCGGCGCCCAGGTCCCTGGGCGCGCCCTTGACCGGAACCGGATCGCGGCGAAGCGCTACCCCGCGCCCGCCTTTCATGACCTCCCAGCTCCGGGCGTTGAGTTTCAGGGCCCCGTATCCTTCCATGTCCACATCGGCCAATCCCGCCGCCACCAGCTGACGGAAGACGCTCAGCCACTCCGGCCTGGACAGCTCCGTGCCCACGCCGAAGGTCGAAAGGTTCTCATGCCCCCAGCGCTCCATGGTCCGGGACATCTTGCCGACCAGCATGTCGGCCAGATGACCCGCGCCAAAGCCTTCCTTGGCCCGGTAAATGGCCGACAGCGCCTTCTGGGCCGCCACCGTCCCGTCCCAGGATTCCACGGGGTTCAGGCAGATGTCGCAGTTGCCGCAGGGCTCGGGCAGCTCCTGCCCGAAATAGCGCAAAAGCACCTGGCGCCGACAGTTGGTGGTCTCGCAGTATCCCAGCAGAGAGGTCAGTTTCTGCTGCTTGAGCCGTTCATGCCGGGCCCGGCTCTCGGCGCGCCCCTCACCGGCCTCGGCAGGCAAAGGAGTGGACCCTGCGTCCATGGCCACCAGGCGGCGCAGCATGGCGATATCCCCCAGACCGTAAGTCATCCAGGCCACGGCGGGCAGGCCGTCCCGCCCCGCGCGGCCCGTTTCCTGATGATAGGCCTCGAGGCTGGTGGGCGGATCGAGATGCGCCACGAAACGCACGTTGGGCTTGTCCACGCCCAT
Source organism: Pseudomonadota bacterium (assembly GCA_023393525.1). Lineage (GTDB taxonomy): Bacteria > Desulfobacterota > Desulfovibrionia > Desulfovibrionales > Desulfomicrobiaceae > Desulfomicrobium. Next base: position 127,262 of record JAEWKZ010000024.1, read on the forward strand.
GCCGAAGGCCACGGTGGCGACCATGATCACCCCGTCCTCGCGCATGAAGCGCTCCTGATTGCGCTCGCGCACGGCCCCGTCCAGTCCGGCGTGATAGGGCAGGGCCGTGAATCCCTGCTTGCACAGACTCGCCGCCGTGGCCTCGACCTTCTTGCGGGACATGCGGTAGACGATGCCCGCATCCCCGACAGGCCGGGAGCGCAGAAAACCGGCCAGCTGCTGTTCGGGATGGTCCTTCAGCGTGACGAGATACCGGATGTTGGGGCGATCGAAGCCGGAGGCGAAAACCCGCGCCGATTCCAGGCCAAGCTGACGGATGATGTCCGCCCGGGTCAGGTCGTCGGCCGTGGCGGTCAGGGCCAGGCGCGGCACCCGCGGAAACCGTTCGGCCAGCAGGCCGAGGCGGGTGTATTCGGGGCGGAAATCATGGCCCCACTGGGACACGCAGTGCGCCTCGTCGATGGCGAAGAGGGCCAGCGGAACGCGCTCCAGCTGCTCCAGAAAACCCGGCAGAAAAAGACGCTCCGGAGCGACGTAGATCAGGTCCAGCCGCCCGGCCAGCAACTCCGACTCCACTCCGCGGGCCTCGACAGCCGAAAGGGAGGAGTTGAGATAGGCCGCGCGCACCCCGTTCTGGGTCAGGCTCTGCACCTGGTCGCGCATGAGCGCGATGAGTGGCGAGACGACCACGGCCGTGCCGGGCCTGAGCAGGGCGGGAATCTGGTAGCACAGGGACTTGCCGCCGCCGGTGGGCATGAGCACCACGGCGTCATCACCGGCCACGAGCGTGTCGATGATGGCCTCCTGGGGCCCGAGAAAGGCGTTGTAACCGAAAACCGTGCGCAGAACATCAAGCGCTGTGGGCATAAGGACCTCGTTCATGAATGATTTGCCGCCCAACTGAACGCGCAAACCTGTTGCCATGTCCAAAGCGGGCAGAAGCGGCGCCTGGCGAATTCAGAAAACTGCAACACTATGAAATAAAACATCAATCGGCGCGAATGCCGCGATTCAAGCAGGAAGCGTGGACAGCCCGCTGAAAATCGCCTCGGGCCCGGACTCTAGACCCGACAAAGCGCCAACGCAAGAAACCGCCTCTCTCCCACCCGGATTCGCCAGTTATTTCAGAACATACTTGAACAATGCCCAAGAGTCCTTTACTACAACCTGTAGTTTTTATTCATCACCCTTGGAGGAAGGTATGCATTTTTTCGCGCTCCTCATACTGAGTCTTACGCTGCACGCAAGCATTGCCCAGGCGCAACCCGAAGTGGCGGGGTTCATAAAATCCGTCGAGGGCCAGGGCCTGATCGTGCGTGACGAAGCCTCCCTGCCCGCCAACCCCGGCGATATCGTGCACGTCAGCGATGCCGTGACGACCATGGAAAACAGCGCAATCGGCATCATGCTGGAGGACGACACCCTCATCTCCCTGGGACCGGACAGCCGTCTGGAGCTGGGCGACTTCGCCTTCGCGCCCCAGGAAGAAAAATTCTCCCTCGCCATCCGACTGCTGAAAGGCTCCTTCGCCTACATGTCCGGAGTCATCGGCCGTCTGGCGCCGGAAAAAATCCATATCGAAACTCCGGACGCGGTCATCGCCGTCCACGGCACCAGCTTTCTGGTCAAGGTGGAGGAATAGACCATGCGCCTTCTGCTGCTCATGCTCTGCCTGGCCTTTGCGGGCTGCGCGGCCAAGGGAACGACCGTGGTCCTGGTCGAAGATCCCGACGGCACGGTCGGGCAGGTGGAGGTCGGCACCGCCGCCGGCACGCAAAGCCTCAACGCCGCCGGCCAGAGCACTTCGGTCAAGGACTCTTCGGCCCGCCCCTCTCCCGTGCGCACCCTCGACCGGGCGGACATCGAAAAGGAATACGGTCCGGCCATCCAGGCCATGCCGACCCCTCCGGAAAAATTCCTTCTGTACTTCGAATTCGGTCGCGCCGAGCTGACCCTCGAATCAAAGCCCGCTCCGGCCAGGATTCTTGAGTCCGTCCAACGCAGGAATTCGCGTGACGTGCGCGTCAACGGCCATTCGGACACGATCGGCCCGCGCGCGGACAATGCGCGGCTCTCCCTGGAACGGGCGGAGGAAGCCCGCGTTCTGCTGGTCCGGGAAGGCGTGGACCCCGCCATCATCAAGGTTTTATCCCACGGCGAGGGCAACCCGCTCATCCCCACGCCGGACGAAACGCCCGAACCCCGGAACCGCCGCGTGGAAGTGCTGGTCCGTTGACCTTCCATAGGACGGATCGGCGCAACCCATGAAGCACACGCGATACCGCCGCCGGGACATCCTGCGCCTTTTCGCCGCGGGGTGCGTCATCACGCTCTGCGTGGTCGTCGTGCACGTCATGCGCCCGGAGCTGCTCATTCATTTCGAGCACAAGGTCTACGACGTCATGCTCTCCCAGACCGGCGAGCGCCCGTCGAGCAACGTCCCGGTGCTCATCGCCATCGACGACAGGTCCCTGACCCGGCTTGGCCAGTGGCCGTGGCCGAGGGACATCCTGGGCCGCCTGATCACCCGGCTTCGCGAGGCCGGGGCCGACACCGTGACCCTGGACCTGATCCTGTCCACCCGCGACAGAACCTCGCCTGCGTTGCTGCTGGAGGAATTGCGGCGCGATTCCGGCCTGAGCCTGAATCTCAAGGAAATCCCCCGGGGCAGACTGGACCACGACCTGGTCCTGGCCGACGCCTTGAGGCAAATCCCGTCCGTCCTGGGGTACAAGCTGCTCTTCGCTCCAATGCAGGGCGATGCGTCCGCCTGCCGCATCCATCCGATCATGACCGACCAGAACCTGCCCCCCGTATTTTCGCTGCATGAGGCCCGGGACGCCATCTGTTCCCTGCCGAGCCTGGGCGAGGCGGGGACGAGTTCGGGATTCATCAATGCCCTGCCGGACTCCGACGGCGTCATCCGGCGGATTCCGATCATCGCCACGCACGAGGATTCCCTGATCCCCGGCCTGACCCTGGCCACGGCCCTGATCCGGCAACAATCCGCCTTCGGGCTGGGACAGGACGCCGACGGAGGCTTCGTGCAACTGGGCCCGCTACGCGCGCATACCGACCCCCAAGGCAACCTGCTGCTCAGATACCGGGGCCCCAGCGGCACGTTCCCGACATATTCCGCCGTCGACATCCTGAGCGCCCCCCTGCCCGATCTGCGCGGCCGCGTGGCCATTGTCGGGCCTACGGCCTCGGGGCTTGGCGACAATCACGTCACGCCCCCGGACCGCATCTTTCCCGGCATCGAAATCCACGCCACGGCCCTGGACAACCTGCTCCAAAACGACGCCCTGGTCCGCCCGGCCTGGGGGATCGGCGCTGAAGCCTGTTCCATCGTGGTGGTCGGCATCCTGTCGAGCCTCTTGATGATGTCCGCCGGCCCCCTGGCCTGCGCGACCGGACTGGTCCTTGGCGGGGCCGGGCTGTGGTTCGCCGGGCTGTGGCTCCTGGACGGCCCCGGCTACTGGATATCCCCGTTGTCCGCCACGCTGGTCCTGGTGGGCAACGTGGCCATCCTGAGCCTGCTCAAGTACGCCATGGAAGAGCGCGAACTGCGCATCCGCAGCCAGCAGCTCGTTCAGACCCAGGATGCCACCATCCTGAGCCTCACCGCCCTGGCCGAGACCCGCGACCCCGAAACCGGCGGACACATCCAGCGCACCCGCGATTACATCCGCGTCCTGGCCCGCTGCCTGGCCCGCAAACCGAAATTCCGGGCCCGGCTCGATCCGGAAAGCATCGAACTGCTCTACAAATCGGCCCCCCTGCACGACATCGGCAAGGTCGGCATCGCCGACGGCATTCTGCTCAAGCCTGGCCGCCTGACCGAGCAGGAATTCAAGGAGATGCAGCGGCACACGATTCTCGGCGCGGATACGCTGGCCGAAGCGGAACGGCTCAGCGCCAACGGCAGCGATCGGTCCTTTCTGGGACTGGCGCGCGAAATCGCCCTCTCCCATCATGAAAAATGGGATGGCACGGGCTATCCGCAAGGGCTCAAAGGGGAGGACATCCCCCTGGGCGGCAGGCTCATGGCCCTGGCTGACGTCTACGACGCCCTGACCACCAGGCGCATCTACAAGGAGGCCATGTCCCACCGCGAGGCGATGCAAATCATCGTCGACGGTCGAGGCGCCCATTTCGACCCGGACGTGGTCGACGCGTTTCTGGAAACCCAGGACGAATTCCTGAAAATCAGCACCCGCTACGACTAATTTAACGATGGCGGAAACAGGACAAATCCGTTGACTTGTCCTGCCCCTCGCCCCCATGTATGTCCCGCGCATCGGGCTGGCCTCTTTTCATCCACCTTAAGCACCAACGCAACATGACCATCTACGCCTTTCTCGGAGCCCTGGAACAGGGTTTTCTCTATGGCATCATGGCCCTCGGGGTGTACCTGACCTTTCGCATCCTCGACTTTCCCGACCTGACCGTGGACGGCAGCCTGCCGCTGGGCGCGTCGGTCAGCGCGGTGACCATCACCGCCGGATACAGCCCCTACCTGGGCGTGGCGCTGGCCGCCGGGGCGGGATTCCTGGCCGGGGCGGCGACGGCGATCCTGAACACCAAACTCAAAATCCTGCACCTGCTGGCCTCCATCCTGACCATGATCTCCCTGTATTCCATCAATATCCGGATCATGGGCGGCCCCAACGTGGCGCTCCTCGGCACGCCTTCGGTGCTGACGGATCTGGAGAAGCTGGGACCGCCCCTCTACCAGCTCACGCCCGCGTTCTTTTTCGTGGTCGCGGCCCTCGTCACCGGCGGCCTGATCTGGTTCCTGCACACGGAGTACGGCCAGGCCATGCTGGCCACCGGCGACAATCGCCAGATGATCACGGCCCAGGGCGTGAACACGGACAACGTCATCATCTTCGGGGTCGGGCTCTCCAACGCCCTGGTCGCCTTCAGCGGCGCGCTCATCGCCCAGAATCAGGGCGCGGCGGACGTGAACATGGGCGTGGGCACCATCGTCGCCGGGCTGGCCTCGGTCATTCTCGGAGAGACGGTCTGCGGCAAGGCGACCATCGCCCGCGCCTGCGTGGCGGTCATCGCCGGCTCCATCCTCTACCGCACGGCCATCGCCCTGGCGCTGGGAGCCGAGCTTGGCGGCTTTTCCTTCACCCCCAGCGACCTGAACCTGATCACCGCCTTCCTGGTCATCGCGGCCCTGACCTCGCCCATGCTCAAACGGAGGCTCGCCCGATGATCCGCGTCCAGGCCATCAACAAGTACTTTCACCGGGGCAGTGTGAACGAAGTGCACAGCATCCGGGACCTGTCCATCGACATCGAGCAGGGCGACTTCATCACCATCATCGGCTCCAACGGAGCGGGCAAGTCGACCTTTCTGTCCTGCCTGGCCGGGACCCACGCCCTGGACTCCGGCAGCATCAGCGTGGCCGGGACCGACGTGACCCGCTGGCCCGAATACAAACGCGCCCGCTTCATCGGACGGGTATTCCAGGACCCGCTCATGGGCACCTGCGCCAGCGGCTCCATCGCCCAGAATCTGGCCCTGGCCCAAAAAAGGGGACAACGGCGCGGGCTGGCCAGAGGGGTCAAGGCGACGGACCAGGAAGCTTTCCGGGAACGCCTGCGTTCCCTGGGGCTGGGCCTTGAAGACCGCATGCAGGACCGGGCCGGCCTCCTTTCGGGCGGCCAGCGCCAGGCCCTGACCATGGTCATGGCCACCCTGGTGCGCCCGGAACTGCTCCTGCTGGATGAGCACACCGCCGCCCTCGATCCCAAGACAGCGGCCCAGATTCTGGAATTGACCAAAGGCCTCGTCGCCGAGCACGGCCTGACCACGCTCATGGTCACCCACAACATGCACCAGGCCCTGAACCTGGGCAACCGGCTGATCATGATGCACCGGGGCCGCATCATTCTCGACGCGCGCGGAAAGGAGAAGACGGACCTGACCGTGGAAGCGCTGCTGGACAAGTTCCAGACCCAGGCCGACGCGGAGGTGTCCGACCGGATGCTCCTGGGCTGAAGCACTTAGCACGCTCTTTGCTGTCCGAGAGGCCGCAAGGAGGACACATGAAAGACGACACCCGCCTGTACCGCATACCGGTTCTGACCGCTTTCGGCCTGATGCTGGCCCTTTGCATCTGGGCGTCCTGGTCCTGGCAAGGCTACCAGGAACGCTCCCATGAATGGCGTCGCCAGCGCGCCCAGGACAGCTTCGCCACCCTGAATGCGGTCATCGCGTCCATGAGCAACGGCGAGCTGACGGACTGGAGGCAGATCGAGACGGTGCTTTCGAGCATCATCCGGGACTCGCGCACCCTCTTCGTCGTGGTTCAGGGACGCCACGGACGCCTGGCGCAGACGGGGGCCATGCCGGAATTCCTGATGACGACCAGCACCAGGGGCGAGATGGACATGGAGCACGTCTTCGTCATGTGGGCCCCCCTCCAACCGATCCAAATCCCGTCCGACTGGGCCGAGGCCCTGGAATCCACCAGCCTTGGCCTGGGCCTGTGGCCGCGCAGCAACCCGGTCATGTACCTGGGTTTGCGCAGCGCCTCGGAAAGCTTCACCGCATCATGGTTCTGGAAACGCCAGGCGCCCATCTTCGCCTCCGCCCTGGTCTGCATTCTGGCCGCCACGGCTGTCTGGATCACGGGCATCCGCCGCCGCATCCTGGCCGGAGAACTGGCCGCGGAGCGCATCCGCAGCGCCCATCTGGAAGAGCTGGGGCTGGCAGCGGCCGGGCTGGCCCACGAAACCAAGAACCCGCTGGGCATCATCATGGGCATGGCCCAACAGATCGAGGCTCGCCACGACATCCCCGCCGAGAGCAGGGACATGCTCGGACACATCATGGACGAGGTGGACAAGGCCTCGTCGCGGCTGGGCAACTTCATGAACTTCGCCCGGCAGCGCAAGCCGAGCCTGTCGCCGGTGCGCGTGGACAGGCTCTGCCATGAGACGACCCGGATTCTCGGGCCCGACTTCGAGGCCGCCGGAGTGGAGCTGCTCATCCAGGTGGCGGAAGCGACCATCGCCGCCGACGAGGCCATGCTGCGCCAGATCCTGGTCAACCTGCTGCTGAACAGCCTGCACGCATCCCCGGCCGGAAGCACCGTGCGAATCGTGCTGCGCGGACGCGCGCGCACCTTCGATCTCTGCGTGGAAGACCAGGGGCGAGGCATCCCGGAGGAACTGCTGCCGGACATCTTCAAGCCCTACGTCAGCGGATCGGCCACGGGGCACGGCCTGGGACTGGCCATCGTCAAACGGATCGTCGAAGCCCACGGCTGGAAAATAAGCGCCCGCTCCGAACGGAGCCAGGGCACGGTCATGACCATAACCGGAATCAGAACCGCACGAGAGGCTCCATGAACAGAACCGTCCTGATCGTCGATGACGAGATTCGCTACCGCGAACTGTACGCCCGCGTGCTGCGGGATGCGGGCTTCGACGTGCTGGAAGCCGGAAGCGCCGCCGAGGCCCTGCTGGTGCTTGAGAAGACGGCTCCGGACATGATCGTCAGCGATGTGCGCATGCCCGGCGAAAGCGGCCTCGACCTTCTGCGCCGCGCACGCGGGGAAAAACCGGAACTGCCCTTTCTCCTGGTCACGGCCTACGCCGACGTGCGCGAGGCCGTGGACGCCCTCAAGCTCGGAGCCGTGGACTACCTGGCCAAGCCCGTGGACCTGGACGAGCTTCTCTCGGCGGTGCGCGACACCCTGGGCGTGCGCCTGAACGAGGACACGGAGCTGCCCACCGGCTCGCTTGAAGGAATCGTGGCCGAAAGTCCGGCCATGCGCGCCGTGCTGCGCGACGCGTACCGCGTGGCCCGAAGCGACGCCACGATCCTCCTGACGGGCGAGAGCGGCAGCGGAAAAGAGGTCGTGGCGCAGTTCATCCATGCCCACAGCCTGCGCCGCGACAAAGCGCTCATCCCGGTCAACTGCGCGGCCATCGCCCCCTCCCTGCTGGCCAGCGAACTGTTCGGCCACGAGAAAGGGGCCTTCACCGGAGCGGTGAACAGGCGCAAGGGATATTTCCGCGAGGCCAACGAAGGAACGCTCTTCCTGGACGAGATCGGCGATCTGCCCCTTGAGCTGCAACCCTCCCTGCTGCGGGCCACGGAGACCGGGCGCATCACCCCGGTGGGTTCGGACAAGGAGAGCGTCGTCGATTGCAGGCTCATCGCGGCCACCAATCACAACCTGGAAGCCGATGTGGCCGCCGGGCGGTTCCGCCAGGATCTTTTTTACCGCATCAACGTCATCACCATCGAGATCCCGCCCCTGCGCGAGCGCCCAGAGGACATCGCGCCTCTGGCCCGCCTCTTCCTGAACCGCGACAGCGCGGAAAACAGGCGTCTTTCCCGCTCCACCCTGCAAACCCTCGCCAGCCACCCCTGGCCCGGCAACGTGCGCGAACTGGCCAACGCCATGGCCCATGTGCGCCTGCTCAGCCAGACCGACGTCATCCTGCCCGAACATCTGCCGCCCGCCGTGCGCAAGCCGGCAGGCAAGGGGGAATCGCGTCCCTGCGTGCACGCGGACGAGCGGATCGAAACCAAGACCCTCGAGCAGCACGAAATCGAAGCCGTCACGGCCGCCCTGCGACAGACCGGCGGCAACCGCACCCATGCGGCCGAGCTTCTGGGCATCACCCGGCGCGGCCTCATCTACAAGATCAAACGCCTGGGAATCGGGTAGCGGCGGTGTGAAAAGAATGCTCGCAAGAGTCCAACCCGGACAGATTTCATCCACCCGCAGCTTCCCGAAGACCTTGAGACGGCGCTGATCTTCCCGCAAAACCCCGCTTCGCCCCCTTGGCATGGACCTTGCCTGGAACACCCCGGAATCCCAGGAGGAACCATGAACATTCTATCCAAAAAAACACGCCTTTTCCTGCTCGCCACCATGCTCTGCCTTCATTTTCTGGCCGTCCCGGCCATGGGCGAAGACAACGGGGCGGGGCGAAAACCTTCGGCACGCCACCTCGAAAAACACGGCGGCCCCAATGACCGGGGTCGGGCCGCGGTGCGGACCGAGGAACACGGGAATCTCAAAAAACACGGCACGCAACAGGCCCAGCCGCGCAAGCAGGACCGGGCCGGCAGGCGCCAAGGACAGGACCGGGTCCGTGAGGCCAAATCCGCCCCTCGGCGCGACACGCGACGGGAATTCGAGGCATCGGGCAGTGCCGTGAAGGCCGCAGATCATGGCTCGCGCAGGCCCACGGCGACAGCGAAGCTTCCCGACTCCCGGCAGGCGCCGCGCGAACATGCCGAAAAGAGCGTGGACAGGCATCGCGCGACGGAAATCCACGCTCCCCGGCAGGAAAAAACAGCGCGCGCAAGCCACTCCGCGACACGCCGGGGCGATTGGCGAGACGGTCCCGCCAAAGGCCCGCATTCCGACCTGCGCGATCACAACAAGCATGTCAGGGAAAACAGGCATTACCCGCACATCCGTCACGACAGAAGACCCGTGACGGTCAAGCGCGTGATCCACAAGATTCCCGAGCGCCACGCCGTGATCGTGCACGGTCGGGAGCGGTATCATTACCATTCGGGACGGTTCTACCGCCCCTGGGACAACGGCTTCATCCTGGTGCGCCCCCCGCTGGGGCTGGTCGTGCTGAACATCCCCATCGGCAGCCGCATGGTCATCTCGGCGGGCATCACCTACCATGTCTTCGGCGATGTCTATTACAGACGGATACCCAGCGGATATCAGGTCGTGGAGCCCATTCGCGGCCCCGTCGCGGGATGGCCCGAGCGGGTCGAGGTGATCACCGACCTGCTCAACGTCCGCTACGGACCGCAGACGCATGAGGAAGTCATCGCGCAGGTCGATCGCTACACGACCTTGCGCGTTTTGGGCGGCGCGCCCGGATGGCTGTACGTGGAAGTGGACGGAGAGGACGTGCGCGGCTGGGTCATGGAGCGCTACGTCGCGTCCGGCAGCGCTCTCGGCTGACACGGGTTCGGGGATGGAAGCGGCCGGGGCGCTCTCCCGGCCGTTCTCATCCCCGCAGGCGGCGCATCAGCTCAAGGGCCATGACGTGCCGGTTGAAGGGCGGAATGATGTAGACGCCCGCGAAATGGGGCCAGGCGTATTCCAGAAGCTCCCAGGCGATGTCCACGCCCTCGTCCTGACCGCGATCCCCGGCCCGGGCCATGCGCTCACGGGTCGCGGCGGGGATCTCGATGCCCGGGAACTCGTTGTGCAGGAACTCGGCGTTGCGGCTGCTGGCCAGGGGCATGATGCCAAGCACGATGGGCGCTTCGATGTGTTTGGTCGCGGCCAGGATCTCGTCGATCCGCTCCCGGGAATACACGGGCTGGGTCAGGAAATAGGCCGCCCCGGCCGCGATCTTCTTCTCCATCCGCCCGACCTGCAAGGCCATGTTGCGCGTGTTGGGGTTGAACGCTCCGCCGATACAGAAGTTGACCGGCAGGCGCATGGCGTCGCCATAATGGTTGCGCCCCTGGTTGAATCCGGCCAAAAGCCGCATCAGCTCCAGGGAGCGCAGATCGTAGACACCCGAGACCCGCTCCGAGCTTCCGGCGGAAGGCGGGTCGCCGGTCACGGCCAGCACGTTGTGCAGGCCGGAGGCGGCCAGGCCCATGATGGTCGACTGCATGCCGACCAGATTGCGGTCGCGGCCGGTCAGGTGCACCACCACGTCAAGGCCGGTCCGGTCCCGGACCATGCCCGCCAGTACGATGTTGGACAGGCGCGGCACGGCCAGCGGATTCTCGGCGACGGTGATGGCGTCCACCCCGGCCTCGGCCAGGGCCTCCGCCGCGGCCAGCACCGGCTCCACATCCAGATGCTTGGGCGGGTCGAGTTCGACCAGGATGACCTTGCCCTGCGCCAGCCTTCCGGCCAGACGCGTCGGCGCGGCCGTGGGCAGACCGGCCTCGGTCGCGGACGCGGACGCCGCGCGCTTCTCCGGCGAACCCGCGTCCAGGGCGCGGGTCAGGGCCGCGATGTGCTCCGGCGTGGTGCCGCAGCATCCGCCCACAAGACGCGCGCCATAGGCGGCACAGGCCGCCGTGCGACGGGCGAAATACTCGGGCGAGGAGGCGTAGATGAGGCGGTCGCCCAGGGATTCGGGAAAACCGGCGTTGGGCAGCACCGAAAGAGGAACCGACACGGCCCCGAGCCCCTGAACCACCTCCAGGGCGTTGCCCGGACCAATGCCGCAGTTGAGCCCCACCAGATCGGCGCCGCCCCGGATCAGGGCGTCGAAGCATTCCCGCGCCGTGCGCCCGGAATGGGTCCGTCCGCGGGGGGTGAAGACCATCTGCGCGGCCACTGGCGCGTCGACCGCGGCCTTGACCCCGCGCAGGGCGGTCAGCAGCAGGGACAGACTGGCAAAGGTTTCGAGGATGATGAAATCAACGCCTCCCTCCACCAGCGCACGGGCCTGTTCGGCGAAAATGTCTTCCAGTTCCGCCTCCGGGACCCTTTCCTCCCCCATGCGGCCCAGGGGCCCCATGGCCCCGGCCACCCATCCCCCGGCTCCGACCTGGCCGCGCGCCAGATCGGCGCCGCGCAGGTTGATCTCCCGGGTCCTGCCCGCCAGATCGAAACGGCCAAGCTTGACCCTGTTGGCCCCGAAGGTGTTGGTCTCGATGACTTCAGCCCCGGCGTCGGCGTAGGCCTTGTGAATGGAGCGCACCAGAGCGGGATCGGTCAGGTTCAGGGCGTCGTAGCAGGCCGAGGCGTCCACGCCGCGATCAAACAGCAGCGAGCCCATGGCCCCGTCGGCCACCACCACCCGATGCTTGAGAACCGTCAGGATGTCCTGTTTCACCGCGCCCCTCCCACATCCGCCAGACCGACCCTGTGCACCCCAAGCGCCTCGCGCTGCACGGCGCGGGCGTAGCGCACCGCCGGATGGCCGAACATCATGGCATACATGGAGCGGTGGTCCGCCGGAATGCCCAGGGCCCGCCCCAGTTCCGGGACCACGCTTTGCAGCGCCCAGCGCGCAAAGCCGCACCAAAGGGTGCCAAGCCCCAGGCTCTGGGCCATGAGTTCGAAACAGGACAGGGCGATGAACGGATCCGCTTCCGGCGCGGCCGCGTCCCTGGACGCGGAGGCGATGATCATGTGCGGCGCGCGGCGGTAGATCACGTCGCGGCCCTGATCGTAGGCGCTCAGCAGTTTGGCGAAGAACTCCATGCCGTCGGGCAGGCCGTCCGCGATCACCGCCTTGCGGATGCCCTCCATGGTTCGGACCCGGATTTCCTCCATCACCTGGGGGTCGTCGACCAGGGTGAAGCGGACCAGGCGCTGGTTCTTGCCCGTGGGCGCGTAGGCCGTCACGTCCATAAGCCGATCGATCACGGTCCGCTCCACGGCCTGCGAAAGGAAACGGCGCACCGAGCGGCGGCTCCTGATCAGATTTTCCAGCCCGTCGGCCGAGGGCGGCAGCACAGGGACGCTCTTGTCCGGATCCTTGCCCAGGATGGACAGGGCCGCGGTGGGACAAACGGCCAGGCAGTGCTGGCAACGGATGCAGTGCGCTTCGCGGTGTTCCGGGATGCGCGGCAGGCCCGCGTCCATGTCGATGATGGACACGGGGCAATCGGCCGCGCATTCCCCGCACTGCACGCACCGGGTTTCGTCTACGATGAAATCAAGCATGGTACCTCCAATGGCCGTGAACGGCAGACACGTTTCTCCTACGGTTTGAGCCGTGGATGCACAAGTGCGCCGACGGAGCGCAACATTGTTGCGCCCGCCTTGACTTCGCGCAAATCTGTTGCATAAATATCCTTCTCAAATCATGGAGGAAAAATGAAAATCACGCTGACAACACTGACTTTGTTGCTGTGCCTCGGCGCGGTGTCGGCGTTGGCCGCGCCCACAGCCTTCGTGACCATCCCCCCGCAGAAATACTTCGTGGACAGGGTCGGAGGCGGGCTCGTCCCCGTCTCCGTCATGGTCGAGCCCGGAGCCAACCCCCATGCCTATGAGCCGCGCCCCAGACAGATGACCGAGCTGGCCAAGGCGTCGATCTATTTCACCATCGGCGACAGCTTTGACCAAACCTGGCTCGGACGGCTCACGGGCGCGAATCCGGACATGAGCGTCGTGCACACGGCCGAAAACATCGCCAAGATCCCCATGGACGAGGGCACGCCCCATGACGGGGGCCACGCTGACGAAAACCACGAAGGCGGATCGCGCGAAGCCCATGACGCACAGCACCGGGAACGCCATGATCACGATCATGACGCCCTCGATCCGCATATCTGGCTCGACCCGGCGCTGGTCAAGATTCAAATCGCCCATATCCGCGACGGACTCTCCCGCGTCGATCCCGGACACGCGGAACTCTACGCCGCCAACACGGCCGCATTCGAGCGCGACATCGACGCTCTGGACCGCGAAATCCGTGCCATCCTTGAGCCCATTCCCCCGGACAGGCGCACATTCCTCGTCTTCCATCCGTCCTGGGGCTATTTCGCCCGCGCCTACGGGCTGACCCAGGCCTCCATCGAAGTGGACGGCAAGGAGCCAAGCCCCCGGGATCTGGCGCGGATCATCGCCGCCGGAAAGGAATCCGGGGCGCGGGTTGTTTTCGTACAGCCCCAGTTTTCGCGCAAAAGCGCCGCCGTCATCGCCCGGCAGATCGGCGCCACGGTCGTTCCCCTGGACCCGCTGGCCGAGGACTGGGCCGAAAATCTGCGCAGCGCTGCCCGCGCCTTGGCCGAGGCGCTGCGCTGACGCGCGGCACTTGAAGCCGGGCAGTCCTTGCCCTTCGCACCATACACAACAGGACTCGCATGAACGACCACTCCTGCCCCACCTGCTCCGGACATGACCACCCGCGCATTCCAGAGCCGCACTTCAGACCCTTTCCCGGGACCGGAACGCCGGTCATCGAGCTGCGGGGAGTCTGCTTCTCCTACGACGAACGGGAGGTGCTCTCGGATGTCGACCTGACGGTCGCAAGCGGCGACTTCATGGCCGTCATCGGTCCCAACGGGGGGGGCAAGACCACCCTGGTCAAGCTCATCCTCGGACTGCTCACGCCCAAGGCGGGAACAGTCCGCGTGCTGGGGGCCGACCCCCTGTCCACGCGGCCCGCCGTGGGCTACGTGCCGCAACACGCCCTGATCCAGCCCAGCTTCCCGGTCACGGTGCACGAGGTGGTCCTGCTTGGACTGCGCCGCGAAGGCGGGCTGCTGTCCTCCCGGCGCTGGCCCGGCTACCGTGGACGGGACAGGGAAAAGGCCATGGATGCGCTGCGCATGGTGGACATGGCCGAACTGTCCTCCCGCCGCTTCGACGCCCTGTCCGGGGGGCAGAAGCAGCGCGTGCTGGTGGCCCGCGCCCTTGTGTCGGACCCGGCCCTGCTGCTCTTCGACGAACCGACCTCGAACATCGATCCCCAAGGCAAGCTCTGCCTTTTCGATCTGCTTTCGAACCTGAGCGCATCCATCACCATCGTCATGGTCAGTCACGACCTCATCTCCGCCTCCACGCGCATTTCAAGCGTGGCCGTGGTCAACCGCGCATTGATCCAGGGCGCGGGGCGGGAGCTCACGCCGTCCATGCTCGAACTGATCTACGGCACCCACGACGCGTCCTGCCCCCTGGACGAATACATCAAGGGCGTGTCCTCCATCTTTGGCCAGACTGGCCCGAGGAGTTCCGTATGAACGCGGTCCTGGGCATGGAATTCATGCAAAACGCCCTGCTGGCCGGCCTCCTGGCCAGCCTGGCCTGCGGGGTCATCGGCTCGCTCGTGGTCGTCAACCGCCAGGTCTTCATGGCCGGAGGCGTGGCCCACACCGCCTACGGCGGGGTCGGCCTGGCCTTCTTTCTGGGATTGCCGGTCTTGCCCTGCGCCGTGGGCTTCACGGTCCTGGCCGCGCTGATCATGGCCCTGGCCTCTTTTGGCCGCAGCGAGCGCAGCGACGGGATCATCGGCATCATGTGGGCCGCAGGCATGGCCTTCGGCATCATCCTCATGGATCTGACTCCGGGCTACAACGTGGACCTCATGAGCTACCTCTTCGGCAGCCTCCTGGCCGTGCCCAGAAGCGACATCTGGTTCATGCTGCTGCTCGACGCCATCCTCCTGGCCATGGTCCTGTTCTGGTACAAGGACTTTCTGTCCCTGTCCTTCGACATGGAATTCGCCCGCTCCACGGGGGTACCCGTGCGCCTGCTCTACGCAGTGATGCAGGTCATGACCGCCGTGACCGTGGTCATGGTCATCCAGATCGCCGGGCTTATTCTGGTCATCGCCCTTTTGACCATTCCGCCTATGCTGGCCGAGCTCTTCACGGACTCCCTGTGGAAGACCATGGCCCTGGCCTCCCTGGCCAGCCTGTTCTTCTGCCTGAGCGGACTGGCCATCTCCTATCATCTGGACCTGACCTCAGGCGCGTCCATCATCGCCGTGGCCACGGCCGGCTACATCCTGGCCTGGGGGTTCAAATCGCTGCGGAGAGGCGCGTGAAGGCGCGCATGTCCGAAACGGCTGCCAAAAAGCGGCTGCGAGAGGCCGGTCTTGAAATCACCGACCACCGTCTGCGGGTGCTCATGGCCGTGGGCAACACCGCCCAACCCTCCAGCGCCCCGGAGATCCTGAAAAAAGTCAGCAACCGCCAAGACATCAACCGGGTCACGGTCTACCGCATCCTGGATCTGCTGGTGAAACACGAGGTCCTGAACCGCCTGGGGCTTGGCGAAAAGCCCCGGCGTTTCTGCCTGCGCAGCGACCAGGAGGACGAGCACCCGCATTTCCATTGCACGCGCTGCGACTGCTACATCTGCCTGGACATCCATGACCTGCCCCTCGATCGGCGGGCCATCGAGCGCCTGTCTCTCGATGTCAGCCATGTCGATATCCGGCTCGACGGCATCTGCCCCGCCTGCAGGGCCAAATCCTCCCGCTCCTGAATTCCTGGCCGGCCTTGCCGCTCCATCCGTTGCCCAACTACGGCATCGGGTAGGAGGCGGGGTCACCCCCGCCGTCCTCCCACACCACCGTGCGTACGGTTCCGTACACGGCGGTTCACGTAGCACATTGAAGTTTACGGTAGTGATCCAGCAGCGACACGAGTCCTAA
>JAEWKZ010000034.1 GCA_023393525.1 Pseudomonadota bacterium
GCGACCAGGTTCGCGACTTCGGCCGGCTCGATGAAGCGTTGCAGCAGGGAACTCGGGCGGTCGCGCCTGAAGAAGTCGCGCTCCACCGTATCGGCGGTGACGCCCTGCTCCGCCGCCAGCTTGTCGAAGAACTCGACCACGCCTTCGGTGCGCGTCGGGCCCGGCAGCACTGCATTCACCGTCACCCCCGTTCCACTGCAGGTCTCGGCCATGCCGCGCGACACAGACAACTGGGCCGACTTGCTCATGCCGTAATGCACCATGTCGCCCGGCGGATTGAGGCCCGATTCACTGGAGATGAAGATGATCCGCCCCCAGTTGCGCGCCTTCATGCGCGGCAGATAGTGGCGGGACAGGCGGACGCCACTCATCACGTTGGCCTCGAAGAAGCGCATCCAGTCGGCATCGCTGATGTCGGCAAAGGGACGCGGCTCGAAGATGCCGAAGTTGTTGACCACGATGTCGGCTTCGCCGTAGCCGGCGATCAGGGTCGCGACGCCCTCGGTCGTCGCCACGTCGGCAGCCACGCCACGCACGCGAGCCTGCGGCAGCTCGGCGCGCAGGCGGGCACACGTGGCCTCGACACGGCCGGCATCCCGGCCATTCACGACGACCTCGGCCCCTTCGGCCGCCAGCCGGCGTGCAATGGCAAACCCGATGCCGGCCGTCGAACCGGTAACCAGTGCACATTTGCCGGAAAGCTCAAGATCCATCAGATGTTCTCCGTGACACAGGGGGAACAGGCATCGCGGCGGGACAGTTGGGAGACAAGCTGGGAGACGCCCCGCCGCGCGCCTGAAAGCGGTTCATCAGGTGAAACGGACCGAGCAGCCGCCGATGCCGCCGATCGTGACGCGCAGGTTGTCGCCCGCCTGTACCGGCACCATGATCGCGAGCGAACCCGAAAGCACGACCTCGCCCGCCTTAAGCGGGATGTCGAGCGCCCCCAGCGTATTCGCCAGCCAGGCCACGGCGTTGGCCGGCGCACCCAGCGCCGCTGCCCCCGAGCCGGTGGCGACGATCTCGCCGTTCTTCTCCAGCACCATGCCGCAGGTGTTCAGGTCGACCTTGCGCGGATCGACCAGGCTGTCGCCCAGCACGAACACGCCGCACGAGGCGTTGTCCGCGACGGTGTCCTGGATCTTGATCTTCCAGTCGCGGATGCGCGAATCGACGATCTCGAAGCAGGTCATGACGCCTTCGGTGGCGGCCAGCACGTCGGCCGCAGTCACGCCCGGCCCCTTGAGATCCTTCTTCAGCACGAAGGCGATCTCGCCTTCGGCCTTGGGCTGGATCAGAGTGTCGGCGGGGATGGCCTCGCCTTCGTTGTAGAGCATGCCGTCGGTGAGCATGCCGAAGTCGGGCTGGTACACGCCGAGCATGTTCATGACGGCCTTGCTGGTCACGCCGATCTTCTTGCCGACGATGCGCTCGCCAGCCTCCAGGCGGCGCGCGATCATGCGCTGCTGGATGCGGTAGGCGTCCTCGATGGTGATGTCCGGATGACGCTCGGTGAGCGGCGCCAGCACCTCGCGCTTGACCAGCGCCTGATAGAGCTCGTCGCCGAGCTGTTCGATGGTGTTCTTGTCCATGGCAGCGGTCCTCACAGCTTGATGCAGACGTTCTTGAGCTCGGTGTAGAACTCGAGCGAATGCACGCCGCCTTCGCGGCCGATGCCCGATTGCTTGGACCCGCCGAAGGGGGTACGCAGGTCGCGCAGGAACCAGGAGTTCACCCACACCAGGCCGGCTTCGATCTGGCCGGCGACGCGGTGCGCACGCGCCAGGTCCTTGGTCCACACCGAGCAGGCGAGGCCGTACTCGGTGTCGTTGGCGCGACGGATGACCTCGTCCTCGGCATCGAACGGCTGGATCAGCGTGCAGGGGCCGAAGATCTCCTCGCGCGCGATCGGCGAGCTGTCGTCGAGGCCGGTCCAGATGGTGGGCTGCACCCAGGCGCCGTTGGCGAGCTCGCCCGGCATGTCGGGCACGCCGCCGCCGGTGACCACGGTGGCCCCCAGCGCCCTGGCCTTGTCGTAATACGACAGCACCTTGCGCTTGTGCTCCTGCGAGATCAGCGGGCCGAGCCCGGTGGCCGCATCCTCGGGCCGGCCGAGCCGCAGGCCTTCCGCTCCCCTCTTCAGCGCCTCGACGAAGCGGTCGAAGATCGGGCGTTCGACATAGACCCGCTCCGTGCCCAGGCAGACCTGGCCGCAGTTGGCGAACACCGAGCGCATCGTGCCTTCGATGGCGGCATCGAAGTCGCAGTCGGCGAAGACGATGGCAGGGTTCTTGCCACCCATCTCCAGCGACACCGGGCGCGCACCGTCGGACGCTGCCTTCATGATCGCCGCGCCGGTGCGCGTCTCGCCGGTGAAGGTGATGGCATTGACGCCGGGATGGGTGGTGACGAACTCGCCCGCCGAACCGGGGCCGAAGCCGTGCACCACGTTGTACACGCCCCTGGGCATGCCGACCTCGTTCATGACTTCGCCCAGCAGCGTCGCGGTTTGCGGGGTCTCTTCGGACGGCTTCACCACCACGGTGTTGCCGCAGGCCAACGCGGGGCCGACCTTCCAGGTCATCAGCAGCAACGGCAGGTTCCACGGGCAGATCACGCCAACCACGCCCACCGGGCGGCGCACGGCGTAGTTCAGCGCGCCGCGGCCGTCAGGAGTGGCCATCTCGAAGAACTCGGTCGGCACGCTCTTGATGACGTCGGCGTACACCTTGAAGTTGGCCGCGCCGCGCGGGATGTCGATGTGGCTGGCGAGGCTGCGCGGCTTGCCGGTGTCGGCGCATTCGGCCGCCAGGAAATCATCGAAGCGCTTGTTGATGCCGTCGGCCACCGCGTTGAGCAGGTCGACGCGCTCGGCCACGGTCATGCGGCCCCTGGGTCCGTTCAGCGCGGCGCGGGCCGCCGCAACGGCGGCATCGACCTCGGCCTTGCCCGCCTCATGCACCGTGGCGATCAACGCGTTGTCCAGCGGCGAGAACTTGTCGAAGGACTTGGCCGTGGCGACGAACTCGCCGTTGATGAAGTTGTGGATCTGTTTCATTGACTGCGCTCCCTCACGCTTCACTTGTGTCGGCACCGATTGCGCGCCGGCCCGCCGGCGCGCAGCTGCCAACCTGTTGT
>JAEWKZ010000079.1 GCA_023393525.1 Pseudomonadota bacterium
ATTTTGAAAAAATTTTAGAAAAAACAGCAACAAAACTCTTGCCAAACATGAACCTCTCACATAAACACGCTTCTCACGTCACGCCGAAGTGGTGGAATTGGTAGACACGCTAGGTTCAGGGTCTAGTCGGGGTTCCCCGGTGGAGGTTCGAGTCCTCTCTTCGGCACCAGTAAGTCAAAGGGTTGCAGCAGAAATGTTGCAACCCTTTTTCTTGTTCCGACAACTCGCGGTATTTCGCATCAAAATCGAAAAAGCGGCCTTGATCCGCAGGGACACTTCGAATCGCTCAATTCTTGAGGGTTGCCGAAAAAGCCGGTTTGCCCTTATGATGGCAACCATGAGAATACGGCGAATTCCGGGAGCGACCACCCACATTCTTCGTTCAAGAGGAGCGCCCATGCTGAGGCGAACGCTGCTCTTCCTGATCTGTCTGGCTTTATCCATCCGGGCCCAGACGGGATCCGCCGAGTCCCTCGACGTTCACTATTTCGAATACCCTCCCTACTATCACCGGCTTGAAGACGGCCAGGCGTCGGGAATCATTGTCGATCTCGCCCGCAAAATCTTTGCTGCGGCCGGGGTCGAGCCCAAATTTTCCTTCGTGCCCGCCAAAAGGATTTTGCACGAAATGCAAAACGACCGCCCGACAGCATCCCTGGGCTGGTTCAAGACCCCCGAACGGGAACGGTTCGCCCGCTTTTCGCTTCCGATCTACGTGAACCGGCCAGTGGGAGTATTCTTCCTGCGGGAGAACGAGCAGAGATTCCGCCCATACGACACCCTCGAAGGGCTGTTGCAGAGCGGAAGCTTTTTTTTCGGAAGGGTGCAGGGGTTCTCGGAAGGAGCGCTGCTCGACAGGATGATCTCAAAATACCAGGACAAGACGGTGCAGGTCGCGGCAGATTCCATACGCCTGCTCAAGATGGTCGAATCCAGACGTTGCGACTTCATGCTGATACCGCCCGAGGAAGTCGATGTCCTCATGGACGCGGCCCAGGTCCCCAAGGAGAAATTCATGCTCAAGGCCATGAGCGACATCCCTCGGGGCAACCTCCGACACATCATCTATTCGAAGACAGTCCCGACGGACCTGATCCGACGCATCGACCAGGCCATCCTGACCGAAATCGGGATGCTGCCGAAAAGCCCGTAAAACCGACTCCTACAGCGCAACCTCAATCTCTTCCGGGCCAGGCATGCCCGCGGGGGATTCCTCGCGCTCCTCGATCTGAAAACGTTCCTTGATCCTCGCCAGGGAGACAAGCTGCCCTTCCCGCGCCGACGGGGTCAGGAAGGATTTGAGCTTCACTTCGAGCACCCTGGGGTTGAGTTCGCTCTGAATGGCCCGGACGCCTTCAATGATGATCTTCTGCAACAGAAGCTCATGATCCGTGACCTCCCGAATGCGGGCGGCCAGCGGCAGGAACACGAAGTTGGCCAGGATCACCCCGTAGAGGGTGGAGGTCAGGGCAATGGGAATGGTCGCCAGGACAACGCCCGTGTCGTTCACGCCGGAGAGCATGCCGATGAGCCCCACCACGCTGCCTGCCAGGCCGATGGCCGGACAGATGTCGGCCATGGCCCGCAACACCCGCTCCGATTCGTCCCGACGCTGCTTGAAGAAATACATTTCCGTGTTCAGGATGTCGGTGGTCTGTTCCCTGGAGTAATTGTCGACCACAAATCCCAGGGCCCGACGCAGAAACATGATGGAGGTCTCGCGCTCGTCCTCGACCAGAGTGTGCAGCCCCCGAATCCTGCTCTTGACCGACAGGTCCACCAGAATCTCGACAATGGCGGCGGGCTCCTTCATCCGGCTGCGATAAGCGTTGCGCAGCACCCTGCTCACGTAAACGAGACGTTCCATGCGGAAACTGGCAATGGCCGTTCCCAGGCAGCCTCCGAAAACGATCAGGAACGCGGACAGATTGAAATACTGGCCCACATCGCCGCTGATCACGAAGCCCGCTCCAAAGATCACGGCGCAGAGCAAGAGGCCCAGAATCGTCTTTGCTTCCATCACTCCCCTCCCTGTTTCGACGCCGCGAGCCATTGCCGGAAGCCTTCCCCGGCCGATCCCTGCGCCATGGGCAGCGGCTCCGTCGGATTCTCGGAACTCAGGACCAGCTCCACGCGCCGGTCGACAGCGGCCCGATCTCCATCCGCCAACGAGCGCTGGTCGCCGTACCCGGCCACGAGCATGCGCTCGGCTGGCAGGCCTGCGTTCCGCATCAAAAAGTCGGCCACTTCGGCAGCCATGGCCACCGACAACTCCCATGCCTCCCTGGACCCGGGGGCGGATCCCTCGGTAGCGGCATGGCCGACCACGGACAGGACATGTGGCGCGCTGCGCAGAATCTCACCCACGTCCAACAGCGTTTTTTCGACATCACTGCGCACGACGGCGCCTTTCTCTCCAAAGAGCAGGTTGCCCGAGAGCACCACGTGCAAGGACTTTCCCGGGACCGACTGCACCGCAACCGCTTCGTGCAGCCCGTCGCGGGCGATCAGGTCTCGAAGCCGGTCATGAAGGCGATCCAGAATCGATCCGGCCAGAGCCTGGGGCGGAACGATCTCAGCCCCCAGCGGCAGTGGTTTCACGGACAATTCCGAAACCGACTTGTAGTGAATCTTCGGCAACTGAAAAATGTACAGGGCGGCGAACATGATGAACATGGTCATCATCAGGTCCGACCAGCAGACGACCCAGCTGGCGGGCCGGGTTTGCTGTTCGCGGGCGAAAACGTCAAAGTGTTGACTGAGTGCGCTCACCTCGGGATGTCCGCCATCCGTACCGTGAATGCCGCCAAAGGGTTCGGCCGCGCCATGCTTGGGCCGCTGGCCATGCCTGGGGCGGGAAAGCCGCGCCGACACGTCGCGCATGATTTCTGGTGTTGGTTCTCGCATGGGACTCCTCCGCCAGGACATGAGCCAGATTCATGCCAACGCAAAGATCCGATCAACGCATCCCAAATACGGCACGGCTTGCACGGACATCTGGAAAGCTGTATGGCAAAAACCAAACGCAACCCCAACCAGGAGGAATCATGGCCATAGTCATCGACCACGAAGAATGCATCGGCTGCGAAAGTTGTGTGGAGCTTTGTCCTGAAGTCTTTGCCATGATCGACGGCGAAGAAAAGGCCATGGTCAAGGCCCCAGACTCCACCGCCGAATGTGTCCAGGACGCCATCGACGGCTGCCCGGTGGAAGCCATCAGCAGGGGATAGCCGGGCGATTCCAGCTCAAAAAAAGGGGAGCCGGGCTCCCCTTTTTTGTTCACGCTCAACTAACACTTGCGATTTCCCGTCGTTCTGCACAAGGTGCGGCTCTGTACGCAGCTTCCCGTATGACGTTTTGAACGAAGAGCACATGGAATCCCGCACCGAAAAAAAATATACCCTCGACATGGCGCAGGCCCTCCTCGCCGAAACCATTCTCCGCGCCCATTGCCTGCCCGACCCGCATTTTTCCAAGGCGACGGTGCACAGCATTTATTATGACACTCTCGACCTCCAATTCCTGTCCGAAAAAATTGACAGCACCTACCTCAAGGCCAAAATACGGCTCCGCTGGTACGGGGACTGGGATTTCAAGGCCGATGTCGGACCGGCATTTCTCGAAGCGAAGATCAAGGAAGGTGGACGGCAGCAAAAAATACGCATCAAGGTGTCGCACACCGGACAAGAACTGGCGGAACTGCCCCTGACTGCTCCCGAACTGGCGGCTCTGCCCTCACTGCTCGCGACGCGGGGCATCGGAGCCCGCGCATCCACCCGCCCGGTCTTCACCGTCAGTTATCGCAGAATGCGTTTCGTCGACCCCATGACCGGCGTCCGCATAGCCCTCGACCAGGACATTCATGCCTCGCGTCACGCCCTGTCCTGTCCGGGACCGACCGGATCTCCGATGCTTTCCATCGCCGTCATCGAAACAAAAGGGAACCTGACGAAACTCCCCCCCTATCTTGCGCCGCTCATGACCATGGGCCTCAAGCCCGATTCCTTTTCCAAATATCTGCACTGCTACCAAAGCCTGATGCAGCAACATATGTGAGGAGACCCTGTGAACGAACTCATCCCCAACAGCGTGGATCTTTTGGCCGGAATATACGAGGCGCTGATCAAATCAGGAACTTCCGGCAATGAAGAAATGGCCAACGTCGGCCTGACCACCTTTTTCATTTTGCTACTCGTGTCCTTTTTCGCGTCACTCTACATAGCACGCCTCTATGTCCGCTTCTACCGCCCGCGCGGCACCGGGAGCCTTGCCTACCGCTCCTTTCCGCTCCTAGGCATCTCGGTCACGGCCATATTCATCTGCGTCCAATTCTCCCTGCCCCTTTCTCTGGGCCTGCTCGGCGCACTGTCCATTGTCCGTTTCCGCACGCCCATCAAGGAACCGGAAGAAGTGGGATTCATCATGCTGACCATCGCCACCGCGATTTCCTGCGCCACGTTCAACCTGCTCTTCCTGCTCATTCTGCTGGCGGTATCCACCTTTGGACTGTTCCTCATCAACTGGCGCGGATTGCCGCTGGCCGCCAGCGAGCAAGGGACAATTCTCGTCAATCTTCCCGGAAGCAACGCGGAGCTGTCGGCAACGGCATTTTTGCCCAGCGCCACAAGCATCCCGGGCGTGCGTGTCATTTCCGTGGTTGAAACCACCGAAGGCGCAGCCGTGACACTGCGTTTCGCCAAAGGCAGCTCGGATCTCCTGACCCGTATTCGCAGCCAGGCCCTGGCCTGCGCGCCTCAAGCCACGGTTTCCATGTTCAACGACCAGGTCAGCATCTGATGTCCGGCCTTTTGCGGCGACCATGGGTCCTTTTGCTTGTCCTTTGCGGCCTCGTCCTCTTGTTCCTCGGCTTGCGTCTGAACCAATGGGGAGAAGAACGTTCCTGGCGCATCGCCGCCTTGCGGGATGACCTGGGCAGTCAGCGCAAATCATCCCTGCTCGCAAAGCTGGGAATTTCCGTGACCGTCCCGAGACCACAAAGCGACGCCAGCGCCCTGATCGCGGCCGCCAGGGAAGACGCCCGTCCTCTGGCCAATTCCAGCATGCGTGTGGTGGCCATCCGCGTCGCAGACAGGGATCTCTATGATCCAAAAACCGGCCTCAAAAGCAACAGCCGCGAACGCGGACGAAACTGGGAACGCCCAGCGGGAGTGGTCGTAATGCAGGACGGTCGGGAAATTCTGGCCGCACCGACCGGAATACGACTGCAAGGAAACCGGGACACGCGCGACATGCTGCACAGCTTTCGTCTCTATTTTCGCAACAGTTATGGGATGAAGAGCGTGCCTGGCAGCGCTTTTCTGGATGCCTCCACAATGAATGTCCGCAAGGTCGTCGCCCGCACGGAAAAAAACCTCGTTCCGGGCTTTGTGAACATGCTCGCCTTTGATGTGGCCAGACACATAGGCGCCATCACACCGGACCACGCGCCTATCCAGCTCCTCAGAAACGGAGAGAACCTGGGACTGGGACTGGCCAGCGAGCACGTCAACCGAAAGCACTGGGAGCGCAAGCTCGGGCACAAGGACTTCGCCTTCTACATGCTCGAGTCCGAAAATTCGGTCCTGGACACAGCCCGGTACAAGGCATTGCGCCTCCGCCTCGATCCCTTCTTCGGGTTGTGGGATTACAAACGCGTAGGGAGTATCCTGGACCTGGACGATTTCATGAAAGGCATGACCGCCTTTGCTTTTCTCCAATGGCAGGACTGGAACCAGGGGGCATTCCTGCTGGACGACACGGACCCCTCCCCCCGATGGCGCAACGTCCTCTGGGACGCCGACCAAGCCTTTGCCGGGCTTCGCCCAAACGCCATCCCCGCCAATCGGGCAGGCTGGAAAAATTTTCGTGATGCGCACGGCATGCGGGCTTCTGTCTTTAAAGGGATGTGGGATGCCAGTCCGCGCTTCAGAAAAGAAATGCTGTATCGACTGACTTGGAGCATCAACCATCGGCTGACGGAGAAATGGATCACGGAGCGCGTCCGGCATTACTCCCGACTGGAAAAAGAGATTGGGATCGAATGCTTTGACGCGGATCTGACGCTATCCTATCTGCTCAATCGCCGCGAAACACTGCTGGCCGAAACCGTGCGCGAGCTCGGCGCGCCGGATACTGTCAAATGCCTCGTGCTAAGCCCCGAACCGCTTAACATCGACGGCGACACATGGGGCAACGCATACGAAGGCATCTATTTCGCGGGTCAGACAATATCCCTCGAAGCACCTCCCGGTCGCGCCGTCTCCCACTGGGAAGTCGACGGCCGCGAAATCCGGGAACCCCGGCTCGAACTCGAACTCCACGCCGACACACGTATCCGCGCCGTTTTCTCCCCGAACTAATGCATCCCTTCCGGCATCTTCGCGCCGTGATCCGGTCTGCGGATGATCCACATGAAGAGCGCCAGGCCGAAGAAGAACAGGGCCTGCAGATGGAAGACATCCACGTAGGCCATGTAGGCGGCTTGTTGCTGGGCGTAGCGATAGATCATGCCGGCGGCCGCCATGGGGTCGCCCAGGGCGGCTGTGAGGGCCTCCCGTGCCTGGATGAACGGCGTGTCGTAGGGCGTAAGGTGTTCAACCAGATAATGCTGGTGCACCTGGGCCCGGCGGGCCAGCACCGTGGTCACGAAGGCCGTTCCGAAAGAACCGCCCAGGTTGCGCAGCAGATTGAAGAGAGCCGAGGCGTTGTTCATGCGCTCGCGCGGGATGTAGGCCATGGTCAGATAGGACAGGGGCACGAAGAAAAAGGCGATGCCAATGGCCTGGATGTTGCGGCCCATGATGGCCGTGCCGATATCGATCTGCAGGGTGAACCGGGACATGTACACCAGGGAGAGCCCGGACACGGTCAGCCCGAAACAGAGCAGCAGACGCGCGTCGATCTTTTCCGTGAGCTTGCCCACAAAGGGCAGCAGGAGCAGCATGATGGCCCCGCTCGGCCCCAGCACCAATCCTGCCAGATAGGACGTGTAGCCCATCAGGTTCTGCAGATACATGGGCAAAAGCACGATGGACCCGAAAAAGGCGAAGAATCCGAAGAACATGACCACGTTTCCGGCCGCGAAATTGCGGACCCGGAAAATGCGCAGGTTGATGATGGGATTCTCCTGCCGCAACTCCCACCACACCAGGGAGGTCAGGCAGATCGCGGCCAGGACGCTCAGGATGACGATCTGCTCCGAAGCGAACCAATCCTCGCCCTGGCCCTTGTCCAGCACGACCTGCAAACATCCGAGGCCCACGGACAAGAGGGCCAGCCCCATGTAGTCGACCTTCTCCCCGGCCACCCGGCGCTCCTGATAGGGAGGGTCGAAGATGAAGGCCCAGCACATCATGAGGGCCACGATGCCGATGGGCACGTTGATATAGAAGATCCAGATCCAGGAATAGTTGTCCGTGATGTATCCGCCCAGAAGCGGTCCCAGAATGGGCCCCAGCACCGCGCCCATGGCGAAGATGGCCATGGCCAGGCCGCGCTGCCGGGGCGGGAAGGTCTCCAGCAGGATGGCCTGGGACATGGGTTGCAAGCCTCCGCCGCCGAGGCCCTGGATGATCCGGAACAGAACCAGGGTTTCGAGGCTCTGGGCCAAGCCGCACAGCATGGATGCCAGGGTGAAGACCGTCACCGAGACCATGAGATACTTTTTGCGGCCCATGAGCCGGGCCAGCCAGCCACTCATGGGGATGACCACGGCGTTGGCCACCAGATAGGAGGTCAGCACCCAGGTCACTTCGTCCTGTCCGGCGGAAAGGGAGCCCTGGATGTGTCCCAGGGCCACGTTGGCGATGGAGGTGTCGAGGATCTCCAACAGCGTCGGGATCATGACGCTCAAGGTGATCAGCCACTTGCCCGTGGCGGGTGCGGAGGCCATGGCCTAGTCCAGATGGATGGTCGGAACCACGCTCATGCCCAGCCGCAGCGGCTCGGTGGCATTGACCGGATCGAGGACGATCTTGACGGGAATGCGCTGCACGACCTTGATGTAGTTGCCCATGGCGTTCTCGGGCGGAAACAGGGAAAAAACAGCGCCCGTCCCGGCCATGACCGACTCCACCCGTCCCGTGAACTCACGCCCGGAAAACGTGTCCACGACCAGGGTCACGCGCTGCCCCGGACGGACCTTTTCCAGCTGGGTCTCCTTGAAATTGGCCGTGACCCAGAGCTTGTCTGGGTTCAGCGGCACCAGGGCCATGACCGGCTGCCCTGCGGCCACAAGCTGCCCAGCCTGTATCTTTTTCTTGGTCACATGCCCCCGGGCCGGGGCCAGAATGCGGGTGTAGCCAAGATCAAGCTCGGCCTTGCGCACCTTCTGCCGGGCAAGTTCCACCCGCGCCTCCTGGGCCCCCACTTCCAGGTCCTTGATGGAAGCGACCTCATGCCCGGTCTGGGCCAGGCCGATATTGGCCCGCAAGCGGGCCACGTCCTCGCTCAAAGACGCCACATTGCGCCCCGCGGCCCGGGCCCGGTCACGGGCCGCGCCGACCTGCGCCCTGGAACTGTCCAGAACGGACTGGGCCTCGTCGAAAACGGACTGGGCGATAATTCCGTCCTGCCGCAGTGTCGAAAGCCGGTTGAAATTGAGCTCCGCGTTCCTGAGTTCGGCCTCGGCCTGCAGCACCATCTGATCCGCCGCCGCCTCTTCCATCCGGGCCTGATCGAGGCTGCGCAGCAGGCTGTCGAGTTGGGCGCGCGCCCCCGTGACCTGGAATTCGGTCTGGCTGACCTGCAGCGGCACGCTCTTGCGCAGGGAGGCGAGCTGTGCCTCGGCTGCGGCCAGGTCGGCGCGGGCCTGGGCCACGCCGACCTCGTAGCCGACGGGATCAAGGGCCATGAGCGGCTGCCCCTCCTCTACCGGTTGATTGTCCTCGACCAGGTCCTCAACGATATAGCCGTCCACGCGCGGCGTGATCTGATAGATTCGGCCATCCACAAAAGCGTCATCCGTGGTTACCCGGCCCATGCTACGTACGTACTGCACGGCCCCGAAAGCGGCGAGCGCAAAAAGCACCGCCAGCATGATGAAACGTTTGCGACCGACACGGTCATTGGTCAGAGGGGCATTCGAGTTGGTGGTCATAAACAGTCCTTTCTGCCTGATTTACATGCACGAAACGCGGTAAACCCGTCCGCCCCCCTTGGCAAGAGCGTAAGCCTATTCCTTTGGACGCCAATCCACGGGCAGACGCACGGTCTTTTCCGCCTTGTTGCGGAACAGGAGATGACCGTGGTGCAGCCCGTAGAGGAACAGGTCGCGGGTCACGGCCACATCCTGCCTGCAATAGGTGATGATGTCGTCAATGCGCCCCTCCTTCCACCAGGCCAGGGCCTGCATGCCACTGGCGCTCTTGGCCGCGCCCAGGGTTTCGCGGGCCAGATGGTCCAGAGAAAGGCGATAGCCCAGCGACGCGTGAACGCTTCCCAGGATATCCAGCGTGGGCAGAGAGGAAAAATCGAAACGGCTCAGGCCGCCGAGCACCGCGTAGTCAAACTTGAGGATATTGAAACCGACCACCAGGTCAAATTCCACCAAATCGCCGACCAGACGCGGCACGTCCTCCTGCAGGTAGTCACGGAAATCGTTGCTCCCCGAGTCATAGACGACCACGCAGCTGACCCCCATCAGGTCGGCCCGGTGCCAACCGCCCACCTCCTGGGCCGAACGCCGGGTCTCCAGATCCAGCACCGCGAAACGAAATCCCTCGGGCAGGGCCGCAGCGCCTTGGACACGCTCAATTCCGGATTCGTCGCGAGTAGAACTCGATGCCGCGGGCCAGAAGGAATCATGCCGCCCGGCGATCCGAGGCACCTCCGGCGCAACGGCCTCCTGCTGCGGGCCGTCCATGATTTCCTCCAACACCAGCAAGGCCGCGCCCTTGGCAATGGGGCGGTTGCCCGAACCACATTTGGGCGAATGCACGCAGGCCGGGCAACCGTTTTCACAGGCGCAATCGCGGATCACGTCCTGGGTCCGTTCAAGCAACAGTTCGTACGCCTCATAGGCCTGTCCGGCCAGCCCGCACCCGCCCGGGACTCCGTCATAGATGAACACGGCGGCGGAGCCGACCTGGGGATGGAAAGGAATGGAAATTCCGCCCAGGTCGTTCCTGTCGGTCATGACCAAAAGGGGCATCATGCCGATGGCCGCGTGCTCCAGGGCATGAATGCCGCCCATGAAATGAGCCATCACCCCCTCCACCCTCCGTCTGACGGACTCGGGGATGGCGATCCAGACCCCTCGCGTCTCGAACACCAGGGGCTCCATATCAAGAGGTGCCGTGCCCAGATTCCGCCCGCCGCGCGTACTGATGCGGTCATATCCCGTAACCTGGTCCGTGACCTTGAGCCGCCCGAGACTGACCATGGCCCCGAACACGGGCCGTGAGGCGCTCACTTCGATAATCTCCGTACTCTTCTCGTGCCGTACCCGGGTGTAGTAGGAAACCTTGGTCCGCCGCGCCTTGGCCATCCCGGTCTGAAGGTCAAGGTCCACGACCACGTAGGTCACGCCCCGGTGCAGATAGACTGCGCCGGGATGGGTTTCGAGCACCGCGCGAAAGCCGTCCACCGTGCCGATGCGCTCTCCGCTGTCCATGTCCATGATCACCACGGTCGAACCGGTGCCGCGCAGGGCCACGCCGCGATGGGGCTGTCTGGTTTTGGAAAAGAACTCCAGCCCGTCCCGGCTCTGCAGGAGCTGTCCGTCCCTCACCAGCTCCGCGACGAGTCCCTGGTTTTCGCCGACCAACGGATCGTCCGCGCGCAGTGAAGCCTCGGCTGCGGCGCATTGCAGGTGCCGGGCTGCGATGGACGGATTGCGCGGATTGATGACGGCCCGTTCGGGCTTCAGCGCGAAAAATTCATCCGGATGGTGCATGAAGTACTGATCCAGGGCGTCCTCATGGCCGACAAGAAACGTTGCCGCCTCCCGCCCTCCGCGACCGACGCGACCGGAACGCTGCAACGTGGCCATGATGGAACCGGGATAGCCGACCAGGATGCACACATCGAGGCCGCCGATGTCGATGCCAAGCTCCAGAGCGCTGGTCGAAACCACGGCCAGCAGGTCTCCCGACGAAAGCCGGGCCTCGATCTCGCGCCGCTCCTCCGGCAAAAACCCGGCCCGATAGGCGCAAATGCGCTCCCGTTCCGCGCTCTCGCGCTCCCCGGCCCACAAGGCGATGAGTTCGGTCATGCGCCGCGACTTGCAGTACACGATGGTCCGCAGGCCCAGCGCCAGCGCTTCCTGCAGGAGCCCGATGGCCTTCCGGGCGGCCCCGTCCACGCCGTCCAGGAGCAGCATGTGTTTCGGCGGGCTGGCGGCCGTGCCCTCCAGTACCGCGCTGATGGCCAGCCCGGTCAAGTCGGAGGCCAATTCCTCGGGATTGGCGATGGTCGCCGAGGAACAGACAAAGGTCGGGTTCGCGCCGTGGAGACGGCAAAGCCGGACCAGACGGCGGAACACCCAGGCCATGTGCGAACCCATGACTCCGCGATAGGTGTGCACCTCGTCCACGACCACGAATTTGAGATTGGCGAAAAACTCCGCCCATTGCTCGTGGCTGGGCAGAATCCCGAGGTGCAGCATGTCCGGGTTGGTGAAAAGCACGTTGGGCGGGTTCCTGCGGATGCGGGAGCGTTGCGAAGACGAGGTGTCCCCGTCGTAGATGGCCGAAGTGGGCGTGGGAAAGAGGCTGGCGGCCAGGGTGTCCAGGGCCCGGCGCTGATCCTGGGCCAGGGCTTTCAGGGGAAAAAGGTACAGGGCGCGGGTCCGACGGTCGGCGTGGCAGGCTTCAAGGACGGGCAGATTGTAAATGAGGGACTTGCCGCTGGCCGTGGGCGTGGCCACGACCACATGCCTGCCGGAACGGATCAGGTTCACGGCCAGGGCCTGGTGCTCGTAGAGCGCCCTCACGCCCAGCAAATCGAGACTCCGCCGCACCGGACCGGGCCATGGCCGCTCAGGAACGCCGAATCGCGCGGCCTGCGCCGGAAAAAAACGCCTGCCCGCCACATTCGCGGCCAGCCAGGCAGTCCGTTCCACCCGTGCCAGAAACTCGGCGACAGATGCCTCGCTCATGGCTGCTCGCTAGTTCTTTGCCGTGATCTTGTATTTCTTGAGCTTGTACTGCAGCAGGCTCTTGGAAACGTCGAGAAGCTCGGCCGTCTTGACCTGCACGAAACCGGAATGGACCATGGCGCGCCGGATGAGGGCCGCCTCGATCTTTTCCAGGGTTTCGGAGAGGTTGACCTTGAGCGGGAGCAGGTCCACGGCGCTCTTGAACTGCGTCTCCTCATCGCGAAGCTCCGGCGGCAGGTCGTCGACGTCGATGACGTCGTGGCTGGACAGCACCACGCAGCGCTCGATGACGTTCTCGAGCTGGCGCACGTTGCCCGGCCACTCGTAGGCGCAAAGGTAGTCGATGGCGCCGGGGGTGAAGCCGCTGACCTGCCGGTTGTTCTCGAGGGAAAACTTGCGCAGGAAGTGGCTGGCCAGGATGGCGATGTCCTCCCGCCGCTCGCGCAGGGGCGGCAGGTGTATGTTGACCACGTTCAAGCGGTAGAAAAGGTCCTCGCGGAACCTGCCGGCCACGATCTCTTCCTGCAGGTTCTTGTTGGTGGCCGCGACCAGACGGAAATCCACGGCGATGGTCTCGGTCCCGCCGACCCGCTCAATGACGCGCTCCTGCAGAACGCGCAGGAGCTTGACCTGCATCTCCTGGGAAAGTTCGCCGATTTCATCCAGAAAAAGGGTCCCGCCCTGGGCCAGTTCGAAACGACCGCGTTTCAAGGCCGTGGCGCCGGTGAAGGAACCTTTTTCGTGCCCGAACAGCTCGCTTTCCAGCACGCCCGGATTGAGCGACATGCAGTTGACGGAGATGAAAGGCATGTCCTTGCGATCCGAGGCGACATGGATGGCCCTGGCCACCAGCTCCTTGCCCGTGCCGGATTCGCCGGTGACCAGCACGTTGCTGCGCGTCGGCGCGACCTTGCCGGCCAGGGTCAACACGTCCTGGATGGGCTTGGAGTTTCCGACGATGGTCTCCTTGCCGAACTTCTCGGCCAGGCTCTCGCGCAGCAGGCGGTTCTGCTGCTCGGCGCGGGAAAGCTTCAGGGCCTTGCCCACCGAAAGCAGTATCTCGTCATTGGAGAAAGGCTTGGTGATGTAGTCGAAGGCCCCACCCTTCATGGCCTCCACGGCGCGGTCGATGGTCCCGAAAGCGGTCATGATCATGACCGGAACATGTGGATGACGCTTGCGCACCGTCTCCAGGACCTGCTGACCGGTCATGCCGGGCATCTTCATGTCGGTGATGACCACGTCGACCTCGGATTCGTCGAGAAAGGTCATGGCCATGACCGGGTCGCCCAGGGCTGTGACCGTGTAGCCTTCCTCCTCAAGGATGGCTTCCAGCACAAGGAGATAATTCTTTTCGTCGTCGATGATCAGTATGTGATTGCCCATGTCTGGTACCCGCTAGCAGGACTCGGAAAAAATCACCAGGGCCTCGGCTCCTCCATGGGGGCCGTTCCGCAGGATCATTTCCGCGCCGTGAATCTGAAAAATGGAACTGGTGATGGCCAGGCCCAGGCCCGTGCCCGTGTCCTTGGTCGTGAAAAATGGCTCCACGTAGCGATCCAGCTGCTTGGAGTCAAAACCCGGGCCGGTATCCTGGACCAGCACGGCCATCTGCCCTTCATGGCAGAGCGGCGCGATCCTGACCTGTCCTCCTTCCCGGCAGGCCTGGATGGCGTTGCTGATCAGGTTGTAAAAGCCGCGATAGAGCAGATCCCGGTCGCCCTGGACGACATACCCCGCCGGCAGGCTGCTCTCCACCTCGACCCCGTGCTCCTGGCCCTCCTGAGTCAGAAAGCCCACGGCATGACGCACGACCTTTTCCAGGTCCACATCCTCCAGGGAGGGTTGGCGGGGCCGCGCGTAGTCGAGAAAATCGTTCACCGTCTGGCTCAGGCGCTTGGATTCATGGAAAACGGCCTCCAGCATCTTGACGTTGGCTCCGCCCTCCGCCTTCTGGCGTTTGAGCAGAAGCTCCGCGCTGCTGCGGATGATGCCCAGGGGGTTGCGGATCTCGTGGGCGATGCTGGCCACCATGCGCCCCATGGATGCGAGTTTTTCGTTCTGGAGCAGCTCCTTTTCCAGACGGTCCTTGTCCCTGAGTCTCTCGTCCAGGACCCGGTCAGCCTTGCGGATGAGAAAGAAAATCAGCCCGTACAGGGCCGCCGAGCCCAGAAAGGTGGTCAGGATGATCAGCCGCTGCAGATGCAGCACGGTTTCGTAATCGCTGGTGATGTCCTGGGTCACTTCGAGGATGCCCAGCAGCGGCCCCGGCTGGTCCCGGAAGCGCAGGTCGCGCTCGGCGCGAAGCGGGTACACGGTGCGCAGCACCACATCCTTGTCTTCGAGCTTGAAGGCGGCGATCACGTCCCAGATGCTCAAGGAATTCAAGAGCTCAAAGCTGACCTTGCCGCTCTCTATGCCCTCCTGCACGGCCTTTCCGCCCAGCTCGTTGTTGCCGACCTCCTCCACGTTGGTGCTGAAGGCGACCTCGTTCTGTTCGTCGTAGATACGCAGATCAAGCACATGAAACGAATGCGTGGTGGATTCGATGACCTGTTCCAGGCGTTCGTACTGATCCTTGCGCTTGAGCTCCACGCGCCCGAAGCCGAGCACCACCGGAAGGGTGAAGCGCCTGTAGATCTGATGGTTGAGGTTCTCCGCCAACAGGCGGGCGAAGGCCTGATTCTTCTTCAGCAGGGCGCTCTTGGCGTAGTTGGTCATGAACACCGACATGAGGCTGCTTGAGCCCAGAATCAGCACCAGCGTGCTGATGGACAGGAACTTGACCAGCTGGAAAGGGTGGGCCGGATCGACGCGAAAGGGATTGAGCTTCATGCTTTGGCCGAGGTCAAAAATGTGGATGGGCGAGGTGCCCGGCACGGGCCGGGGCTCGCGGCCCCGGGACTTCTTGTGTTAGGTTCAGGATTCCCGCCGGTCAAGACAGTGACGGATGAGCCCCCGGGTCGAAGCGTCGTGGTCGGCCGCAGTCTCTCCGCGAAGCTCGGGCAGGATGACGCCTGCCAGCTGCTTGCCCAGCTCCACGCCCATCTGGTCGAAGGAGTTGATGCCCCAGATGACGCCCTGCACGAAAATCTTGTGCTCGTACATGGCGATGAGGCTGCCCAGCACGCGCGGGGTGAGGCGATCATAGAGCAGGGAATTGCTTGGCCGGTTGCCCGGAAATGTCTTGTGCGGAGCCAGCGCCGCCCGGGCTTCGGGCGAAAGGCCCGCCAATTCCGCGTCAGCCTCGGCCAGGGTGCGGCCACGCATGAGCGCCTCGGTCTGGGCCAGAAAATTGGCCAGCAAAATGGTGTGGTGCTCGCCGATTGCGTGCAGCGGATTGACCGCGACCAGAAAATCGCACGGAACAACGCTCGTGCCCTGGTGCAGGAGCTGATAGAAAGCGTGCTGGCCGTTGGTGCCGGGCTCTCCCCACAGGATCGGGCCCGTGGCGTGGGTCACGGGCAGACCGTCGCGGGTCACGCCCTTGCCGTTGCTCTCCATGTCCGCCTGTTGCAGGTACGCGGGCAGCAACGCCAGATATTGATCGTAGGGCAGCACGGCATGCGCCTCGAAACCCTGGAAATTGCGGTACCATATGCCCAAAAGCGCCAGCAGCACGGGAATGTTGCGCTCCAAGGGGGTCGTGCGGAAATGCCTGTCCATATCCCTGGCCCCGGCCAGAAATTCGCGAAAATTCTCCATGCCCACGGCCAGGGCGATGGGCAGGCCGATGCAGGACCACAGGGAGTAGCGCCCCCCGACCCAATCCCAGAAGGCGAACATGTTGGCCGGGTCGATGCCGAACGCCCTGACCGCGGCTTCGTTGGTGGACAGGGCCACGAAATGCCTGGCCACGTCGGCTTCCTTCGCGCCGCCGCGCAGAAACCAGTCGCGGGCGGTGTGGGCGTTGGTCAGCGTCTCCTGGGTGGTGAAAGTCTTGGAGGCGATGATGAAAAGCGTGCTCTCGGGACGCACCCGGCCCAGCACCTGGGCCACATGCGTGCCGTCGATGTTGGACACAAAATGGAAATTCAGATCCGGCTGGCGGTAGAAGTCCAAAGCTGCCGTGACCATGCGCGGCCCCAGGTCCGAACCGCCGATGCCGATGTTGACCACGTCCGTGATGCGCTCACCCGTGAAGCCCTTCCACTCTCCGGAGCGCATCCTGGCCGTGAACCCCTCCATCTGGTCCAGAACCCCGTGCACCTGCTCCACCACATTCACGCCGTCGAGAAGGATGGCCTCGTCGGCGTCAGCACGCAGGGCCACGTGCAGCACGGCCCTGTTTTCAGTGGTGTTGATGCGCCGACCGGAAAACATGGCCTCCATCCGTCCGGCCACGTCCGCCTCGCGGGCCAGTTCGAAAAGCAGGCCCATGGTCTTGCCCGTGATTCTGTTCTTGGAATAATCCAGGAACAGACCGGCGCCCTGCGCCGAAAAGCGGTCGAAGCGCCCCGGATCGCGATCAAAAAGTTCCCGCATGGGCGCGACTTCCGCCACATGTCCGCCAAGAGCTTTCCAGGAGGAAGACTGGTCAATCACGGGGCACCTCCGGTTATTTTCTCAGGCCGTGCAAAACCTGGCCGATCCTCTCCAGGCAGCCGGACAGGGTCTCGTCGTCCAGGGCGTAGGATATGCGGATGCAGCGGTCGTCGCCAAAAGCCGCGCCGGGCACCAGCGCCACCCCGGCCTTTTCCAGCAAGAGCCCGCACAGGGCCGTGGAATCCGGCGTTTCGGGCGTGTAGTACCAGTCCACTTGGGGAAACAGATAGAACGCCCCGGCGGGTTCCGGACAGACCACATGGCCCCAGGAACGGATCATGGACAGACCCAGATCCCGGCGACGCACGAAGGCTTCGCGCATGGGGCCGAGACACTCCCAGCCGCCGGTCAGGGCCGCCAGGGCCGCCTTCTGGGCGATGGAGCAGATGTTGGACGTGGACTGCCCCTGGATCTTGGTCATGGCCTTGATCAGATCCGCGTGAGCCAGGGTGTAGCCCACCCTCCAGCCGGTCATGGCGAAGCTCTTGGCCAGGCCGTTGGCCACGGCGAAGTTTTCGGGATGGCGCTGCCACCAGGAAGCCAGGGAGGCGGGCTTTGCCGGAGCATAGACCAGCTGGTCGTAAATCTCGTCGGAGATGACAAAGACGCCCTTTTCCACGGCCCAGGCCGCGATGGCGTCGAGCTGGGCCTGGGTGTAGTGGCAGCCCGTGGGATTGGACGGCGTGTTCATGACCAGACAGCGCGTGCGAGGGGTGCGCGCCGCTTCGAGCTGCTCCACGCTGACCAGAAAATTGTTCTGCGGCTCCGTACCCACGAAGACCGACACCCCGTCGGCCAGCTGCACCAGGGCGGGATAGCTGACCCAGTACGGCGCGGGAATGATGACCTCGTCACCGGGATCGAGCAGCACCTGGAACAGGTTGTAGAGGCTCTGCTTGCCGCCGTTGGTCACAACCACGTTCTCCATGGCCGCGTCCACGCCGTAAAAACTCTTGAAGTACCCGGCCACCGCGGTACGAAGTTCGGGGATGCCCGGCACCGGGGTGTACCGGGTAAAGCCCTCGTCCAAGGCGGCCTTGGCCGCGTCGCAGACATGTTCGGGCGTACGGAAGTCGGGCTCGCCCACGGCCAGGCTGACAATCCGCCGACCGGCGGCGCGCAGCTCCTGGGCCTTGGTGTTGATGGTCAGGGTCGCGGAAGGCTTGATACGGGTGATGCGTTGCGCCAGCTTCATTGTCGTGGGGTCTCCGTTGGAACGGTTGGTGTGGGTGGAGGTCAGATTTCCGTATGGGTCACGTAGTCTTCCATCGCGATTTCAAGCTCCGCCAGGGTGATATCGGACAGGCCCAGGATTCCGGCTTCCGTGCTGGTGACCAGGATCAGGTCCGGATCGGAGCGCAGCCCGATGCAAAGCTTTCTGCACACGAGATTGGCCAGGCGCACTATGACCAGCAGGGTGTCGCCCGTGTCGTAGTCCCGGCGATGATGATCCCGGCAGACATGGCAGTAGGTTTCGGGCAAATTCCATTTTTCGAGCATCAGAAAACCGCATTCGGGATGCATGGTGTCCACGAACTCGTCGGCGGCAGTCTTGGTGATCCGGGGCGCGTCCTTGTCTTTCTCGCCCACCGAAACCAGGGCCTTCAGGACCAGCAGCTTGCCCACGTCGTGGATCAGCCCGGCGATGAAGGCCTCGGGCGCGAGCTCGGAATGATTACAGCGCTTGGCCAGCCACTGCGCGCCGAAGGCGCAGGCCACGGAATGCTTCCACAAGGTGGCCGTGTACTGCTGCACGAACGGGTTGCGGGAGCTGTAGTTCTTGCGCTGGGTGGCCATCATCACGCAATTGACCACCTCGCGCAGGCCGATCCGGATCACGGCGTCCTGAATCCTGCTGACCTTCTTGATTCCGCGGAAAAAAGATGAGTTGGCGACCTTGAGCACCTCGGCCACCAGTATCTGGTCCTGAGTGATGTGGCTGATGACCTTGTCCGTATCCGGATCGTCCTTGGCGGCCTCCTGGTGAATGAGCAGGGCGGTACGGTCGAAAACCGGCAGATCGCTGCCGGGTTCGGCCAGGTACTCCCGCACGCGGTCATGGATGGAAGCGATTTCAAACATTCCTAAACTCCAAGTATCCTTCGCAATTCGGCCAGAGGCCTGGGTTTCTGGACTCGGGGCAAGGTTCTCAAGACCTCTTCCACCGTGGTCATGCCGATAGCCGCCTTGGTGATTCCATCCTCCATGAGGGAAACCATACCCGCCTTCTCCAGGCTTATGACGCGCAATTCGTGGGTGGTCTTTCGCTGCAGCACCGCATCGCGGATAAAGACTTCTGGGATGAGCATCTCGTACACGGCCAGCCTGCCCTTGTACCCGCTGTGCCGGCAGGCCGCGCAGCCCCGTCCCTTGCGGAACTCGGCCCCGGCCAGATCTCCGTAGGTGCAGCCCATGCGCCGCAGCTGGCTCAGGTCGGGCTGGTAGGGCACGGCGCAATGCGGACAGACCCGGCGCACCAACCGCTGCGACAGAACGCAGGACAGGGTCGAGGAAACCAGGAACGGCTCGATGGCCATGTCCAGCAGACGCACCAGGGCGCCGATGCTGTCCTCGGTGTGAAAGGTCGTCAGGACCTTGTGCCCGGTCAGGGCGGTCTGGATGCACATCTCCGCCGAAAAATGGTCGCGCACCTCGCCGATGACCACGATGTCCGGGTCCTGACGCACGATGTGCTTCAGCGTCTCCTCGAAGGTCAGGCCGATGGAGGGCATGATGGAACACTGTCCGATGCCGCGCACCTTGTATTCCACCGGGTCCTCGGCCGTGATGATGCTCACTTCGGGACGGTTCAGGTAATTGATGCAGCTGTACACCGTGGTCGACTTGCCCGAACCCGTGGGCCCGGTGACCATGATGACCCCCGACGGCGCGTCCAGGGCCTCTTCCATGAAACGGCCAAGCATGCCCGGGAGCATTCCCAGCTCGTGCATGGGCAGAAGCTCTTCCTGGTTCTTCAAGAGGCGCATGACGATCTGTTCGCCATACACCGTGACGTAGAAAGACATGCGCAGGTCGATCTGCACGCCCATGTGGTTGAAGATGAGACGTCCGTCCTGATGCCGCCGCTTTTCGGCGATGTCCGCGCCGCACATGATCTTGAAACGGCTGACCAGGGGCGCCACGGCTCCGATGGGATAGTCGCGGAAATGGACCATGACCCCGTCCTCGCGGAAACGGACCCGCAACCGGTCGGACATGGGTTCGACATGAATGTCGCTGGCTCCGCGCTTGAACGCGGCGATGACGATGGAATTGGCGATCTCGACGATGTTCAGCCGGTTCGGATCCGTTCCGCTGCCGATGCGCAGCTCTTCCTTGCGCTTGGTCAGCACATCGTCGAGCTGGCTGGCCCGGGTGATGCAAACGACGATGTTCTTGCCGAAGTAATCCCGCGCCGCATCCAGGCTGCGCGGATCGAGCGGGTCGACGAAGGCGATGCGCACCGTGCCGTCCGGCTGCATGTCGTACGGCACGAAACGATACTGTTCATAATATTCCACGGGCCCGCGGCTGAGCAGGCCCGGATCCGGCTCCTTGGCCGTCAGCTCCAGCACCGGCAGGCCAAGTTGCAGGGCCAGGATCTCCGTGAGCTTCTCGTCGGCCAGAAATTTATGCTGGATGAGAATGTCTCCGAGCTTTTGCTGGCGGCCGCCCTGCATCTGCAGGGCCAGGGCCCGGTTCAGCTCGTCGTCCGTCAGATATCCCAGACCGTTCAGCAGGTCGCCGATGCGAAGCTCGCCCTGGTTGCGGCGGATGGTCTGGCGGACCTGCTCATCCGAGACATACCCGAGTTCCCTCAACACATCGCACAAGGGCTTGCTCATATGCAGCCGGGAGCCGACCCGACGCGCGTAGCGCGCCTGCTCCGCCGTCAGGTGCCCTTCCCGGACCAGCAACTCGACAATGGGGTTCAAGGCTTCGCCATTGCCGCTGCCGGAATTTTGATTCGTACTCATGCGTCACTCCGCGCGAAATCAATGCAGGAGGTAAAACCCGAGTTCCTTGTCATACTCGCTCTTGGAAAACTTGGCGCCGATGGCTTGACCCCGGACATTGCGCACCTCGGCCAGGCGCTGAATGAGATTCTCGGGCGGGGCATCGAGACGAAAGCGCACGGTGATCACGTCCCCCACCTCGAGAGGAGCCTCGGCCTGGTCCCCGGCAGCCGATTCAAGGGAAAAGGACAGCCCGCTCATGGACAGATCGCGCACCTTCATCTCCAGATCCTGCCCGGTCCTGTGCACCCGGCAATACCCGACCAGGGACACCGGCCTGCGATAATACTCCCTGAACTCGACCAGCATGACCATGCTTTCGCCACACCGGCACTTGATCTTGATGCGGCTGTCCCGATCGCGATAGGCGGAAGCGTCGAATTCGGTCATGAAACCGCAGTGGGGACAATGGAAAACGGCTTTCCCCTGTTTGTCGGCATAAACTTTCAGCACGGCCTTCCTTCAGAACATTTTTCACTGTGAAACAAAATCTGGTCAGCAACGGATGCTACGGTGTCGGATACGCCATGTAAAGACATATGGATGGCTCGACGTTTCGCCAAAAAAAACCCTGACCGTTCTCCAAGTCAGGGCTTTTCCGTCAACAGGCGGCGAATCTCTTCCAGTTCATGCCGGAGCGCATCCAGCGGTGCCCGGACCGACGCCGCATTTTCGAGCCTCTGGCGCGCGCCCTTGATGGTCAGCTTCTCCTCGTAGAGAAGATGCCGGATCTGCTCCAGCAGGCGAAGGTGCTCCCGGGTGTAGTAGCGCTGCCCCTTGGCGGTCCTGGCAGCCTTGAGCTGCGGGAACTCCTCTTCCCAGAAACGAAGCACGTAGGGTTCCACGCCGATCCGGCGGGCAACCTGTCCTATGCGCAAGCGTTTTTCCGTGTCGGGCGTAACGGGTTTGAGCACCTTCCCTCCTGGCCCGTGAAGCCTGTCAGGAAAATCGGACAGGCAAACTTTCGACCAAATGCTGACTGATGCGAAGATGGACCTTTTCCACTTCCTTGTCTTTCAGGGTACGTTCCGCGTGGCGGTACACGAAGCGGTACGTCAGATTGCGTTCGCCGCTTCCTTCGGGCGCGTAGATGTCGACCAAAAAGACATCGGTGAGCAGCGGCTCCCGCATTGCCGTGACCGTATCAATTACGGCCCCGATTGCAAGATTTCCGGCAGCGACCAGAGTCATGTCGCGACGGACCACCGGAAATTTCGGAATCGGCCTGAACGCGATGCATCCCCGCAATCCCATGAGCAGGTCGAGGTCAAGATCCGCGTACCAGACCTCGCCGCGAGCCTGGTACGCGTCGGCCAGATCCTCGCGGATCATGCCGACCCTGCCCACGACCACGTCCCCT
This sequence comes from Pseudomonadota bacterium, assembly GCA_023393525.1. Classification (GTDB taxonomy): domain Bacteria; phylum Desulfobacterota; class Desulfovibrionia; order Desulfovibrionales; family Desulfomicrobiaceae; genus Desulfomicrobium. The sequence continues at coordinate 22,019 of JAEWKZ010000079.1, forward strand.
GCGCGCACCAGTATCTCCGGGGCCAGATAGGGATGCTCCCCGCCGCGCTCGAAACCGGCGGCGCCCACTCCCAGGGTCAGCAGCAGATGCTCGACCAGGCCCTTGATGTCGGCGTACCCGAGACGGCCCTCCGGATACGGGAATCGCCCGGCAAAGCGGCCGCCGTGCAGGAGGATGCCCAGGCGGTTGTTCTCCCGGGTCAGGGTGTCGCTGGCGGCGTCCTGCGTGAAAGAGTGCGCGACCTCGAAGATGCGGATGCGCGTGTTGTCCTGGCTCATGTTCTGACGCAGCGAGCCGAGCAGCCCGGGCGCAAGTTCCGTGCGCAGCACGTTCATCTCTTCGCTGAGCGGGTTGAAAATGTGCACCCGGCCTTCGGAAGGCAGCCCGCAACGATCGAGGTCCGCGGTGCCGACAAAGCTGTAGTTGACGACTTCGGCCAGACCGGCGCCGCGCCCCCAGTCCTTGACCTGATTCAGAAAGGCGAAGGTTGGGTCGACCTTGTCCAGGTCAGCCAGATTCTTGGTGACCGTGGGCAGCACCGCCTCGATGCGGTCCATGCCGTAAACCCGCGCGACTTCCTCGATCAGATCGACCTCGCGCTCCAGATCCAGGCGGAAGGACGGGGCTTTGACCTGCCAGGGTTCGCCGGAAACGATTTCGCAGCCCAGGCTGACCAGGGTGTCCCGGCAAAATTCGGGGGACATCCGCACACCCAGAAGCTTCGTTGCCCTGGCGGGAGAAAAGGAAATCATCCGGGGCTTGAACGGACAGGGCTCGGCCTTGGCCACGCCCGGCGCCACGACGCCGCCTGAAATGGCGGCCATGAGGCTCGCGGCCCGGTTCATGGCAAGGGTGTTGCCGACCTGGTCCACGCCGCGCTCGAAACGATACGAGGCGTCGCTGGACAGGCCCAAGCGGCGGGCAGTCTTGCGGATGGAGGCCGGATCGAAGACGGCGCTCTCCAGCAGCACCGTCGTGCTCCCGGCCGCGATCTCGGAATTGGCGCCGCCCATCACCCCGGCCAGCGCCACGGGGCGTTCGTCGTCCCAGATGAGCAGGTCCTTGGCGGTCAGCACCCTGTCCTGACCGTCAAGGGTGGTCAGGGTCATGCCGTCGCTGGCCCGGGCGACCCGGATGCGGTCGCCGCGCAGCAGATCGCGGTCAAAGGCGTGCAGGGGCTGCCCCAACTCCATCATCACGTAGTTGGTGACGTCGACGATATTGTTGATGGGGCGCAGCCCAACCGCCAGCAGGCGATACCGCAACCAGTCGGGGCTCTTGCCGATGGCCACGTTTCGGATCAGGCGGGCCTGATACAGGGGGCATAGCTCCGGGTCGGGCTCGATGGCGAAGCCTTGGAAGGGTGCGCCGCTCTCGGACATTTCGATCCGGGGGACGTTAAGGGGCAGATCAAAGGCCGCCGCCACTTCCCGAGCCAGGCCGAGGACGGAGAGGCAGTCCGCGCGATTGGGGGTGATGCTCACGTCGAGAACGACATGGTCCAGGCCCAGAGCGTCGCAAATGGACGTTCCGGGGAGCAGGGCCTGATCCAGAACCATGATGCCCTCGTGGCCCTCGCCCAGGGCGAGCTCACGCTCGGAACAGATCATGCCGCAGGACGGCTGGCCGCGCAGCTTGGCTTTCTTGATTTCCAGGCCGCCGGGCATGACCGTGCCCACGGGAGCCACCGGAACCTTCTGCCCGGCGGCCACGTTGGGCGCGCCGCAGACGATGTCCAGGATCTCGCCCGTGCCGATGTCGACCTTGCACACCGAAAGGTGGTCCGAGGACGGGTGCGCCGCCCGCTCGAGCACGTGGCCGACCACGATCCCGGCCAAGGCGGCGAAGGGGTTCGCGATCTCCTCGACTTCCAGCCCCAGCATGGTCAGCCTCTCGGCCAGCGCCGCCGCGTCGCCCTCGTAGGGCACGAATTCCCGCAACCAGTTCAAACTCAAAAGCATGATGAAATCCTATGTCCGCTCAGGCAAATTGCCGGAGGAAGCGCAGATCGTTCTCGAAAAACATGCGCAGGTCGCCGATGCCGTACTTGAGCATGGCGATGCGTTCGACACCCAGACCGAAGGCGAAGCCGGTGTAGGCTTCCGGGTCGTAGCCGACCTTCTCGAACACGGCCGGATCGACCATGCCGCAGCCCAGGATCTCCACCCAGCCCGTCTCCTTGCACACTCGGCAGGGTTCGCCGCCCACCCGGCCCTTGCCGCCGCAGATCACGCAGCTGATGTCCACTTCGGCGCTGGGCTCGGTGAAGGGGAAGAAGCTCGGCCGGAAACGCACGCGGGTGTCACGGCTGAACACGGTCTGCACGAAAGCCGTGAGGATGCCGCGCAGGTCGGCCATGGTCACGTTCGTGTCCACGAGGAGCCCCTCGACCTGATGGAACATGGGGGTGTGGGTGATGTCCGAATCCCGGCGATAGACCTTGCCCGGCGCGATGACGCCCAAAGGGGGCTTCCTGGCCAGCATGGTCCGCACCTGCAATGGCGAGGTGTGAGTGCGCAGCAGGATGGAGTCGGAAATGTAGAGCGTGTCCTGCATGTCGCGGGCGGGATGCTCGGGAGGAAGATTGAGCGCTTCGAAATTGTTGAAGTCATTTTCGACTTCCGGGCCGGACACCACTTCGAACCCGAGATTCGTGAAAACCGCGCAGATCTCGCGGGTGATGCGGGTCACGGGATGCAGGGAGCCAAGATCCGGCTGCCAGGATGGCGTCGACGCGTCGAACGCCCCCAGCGCCTGTTCCTGAGCCCGCGCCTTCAAGGTCGCGACCTGGCTTTCCAGCAGGGTGGTCATGGCGGCCTTGACCTGGTTGGCGGTCTTGCCCGTGGCCGGACGGTCTTCCGGCGCCAGCGCGGTCAAGCCGGACATCAGGTCGGCCAGGAGCCCTTTACGCCCGAGAAAACGGACGCGCAGTTCCTCCAACTCTTCCAATGAAGAAGCCTGGCCCAGGGCTTCGGTAAGCTCCGGGACCAGGCTTTCAAGCTTGCGAATAATATCGTTAGCCACTAGTTCGCCTTTGATTTTACCATGTGGCACAAGGCGGCGAAGGCGTCTTTTTCATAGACAGCCATGTCGGCCAGAGCCTTGCGGTTGAGGTTGATCGCGGCGAGCTTCAAGCCATGCATGAAACGGTTGTAGGTCAGGCCGTATTCACGCACGCCGGCGTTGATGCGAACGATCCACAGTTTCCGGAATGCGCGCTTCTTCTGCTTTCTGTCGCGGTAGGCGAAGCACAAGGCGCGTTCGACGGTTTCACGGGCGGTGCGGTACAGCTTGCTGCGCGCTCCGCGATAGCCCTTGGCCAGGGCCAAGTACTTCTTGTGCCTTCTGTGGGCTGTCTTTCCTCTTTTTACTCTCATGATCTTCTCCTTTCGCAATCAGGCATAGTGGGAAATGACTATGCGCTGAGTCGTTCCGTCCCGGCACGATGCCGAAACTAGAAAATGTACGGTACCATGCGACGAATCGCGCCGACGCAGCACTGGGCAGTCGTGGTGGACTGACGCAGCTGTCTTTTGCGCTTCGCGGATTTCTTGGTCAGGATGTGGCGCATGTTGGCGTGGCTTCTCTTGACCTTGCCAGTGCCCGTGACCCGAAAGCGCTTGGCCGCACTTCTGTTGGTTTTCACCTTTGACATAGTTCCTCCTCAAACAGACTTGAATGGCCGCGTGAGCGACCGGCAATACTGCTCCCTCCCGCCAAAGTGGCGGGAAATTTTTCTAGATAGGCGGCAGAGGGAGCTTATTTCTTGGGAAGCCCTGCCAGCAGGAGAAACATGGTCCGGCCCTCGACCCTGGAAGTCTGTTCGACCTTGGCCACATCGGAGACCATCTCCACGATCCGGTCCAGAATGACCTGCCCACGATCCTTGTGCGCCATTTCGCGGCCACGGAAAAACACGGTCACCTTGCAGCGATCTCCATCCTCGATGAACCGCCTGATATGCTTGATCTTGGTCATCAAGTCATGATCGTCGGTGTGCGGGCGGAACTTGATTTCCTTGACCTGGATCTGGGTCTGGCGCTTCTTGGCTTCCTGTGACTTTTTCTTTTCCTCATAGAGGTACTTGCCGTAGTCCATGATCTTGCAGACCGGCGGCTTGGCGTTGGGCGCCACCTCAACCAGGTCAAGACCCTTTTCCTCGGCCTGTTCCAAGGCCTCGGGCACGGTCATGATACCCAGCTGATTCCCATCATCTCCTACAACCCGGATTTCCTTGGCCCTGATTTGCTTGTTCCGGCGGGCCTTAGCAGCTGAAAGAATATCTCATTCCTCCATGTTTAAACGGTTTTTCGCATTCCTGCCGCAGTAGGTCGACAAACGCGTCGATGGGCATCGCGCCCAGATTGTTGCCGCCCAGCATGCGCACGTTGACGCAGGCCTGCTCCACTTCCTGATCCCCGATCACCAGCGCGTACGGAACTTTTTCCATCTGCGCCTCGCGCACCTTGTATCCAAGCTTTTCGTTGCGCAGATCGAGCTCCACGCGAACTCCCGCCCGCTGCAACGCATCCTGACAGGTGCGGGCGAATTCGTCGTGGCTGTCGGTCACTGTCAGGATACGCGCCTGGACAGGAGCAAGCCATGCCGGAAAAGCTCCGGCGAAATGTTCGGTCAGAATGCCGATGAAACGCTCCACCGAGCCCATGATGGCGCGATGCACCATGACCGGGCGGTGCCGTTCGCCATCCTCGCCCACGTATAACAAGTCAAAACGGTCCGGCAAGGTGAAATCGACCTGGATGGTCGAACACTGCCACTGCCTGCCCAGGCAATCCCGCAACTTGACGTCGATCTTGGGACCGTAGAAGGCGCCGTCGCCCTCGTTGATGGCGTAGGGCAGTTCCATCTGACCCATGGCGTCCATAAGGGCCTGGGTGGCGCGATCCCAGTCCTCGTCGGATCCGATGGATTTCTCGGGCCGGGTGCTGATCTCCATGGAATATTCGAAACCGAAGACCCCCATGAGATCCTGGATCCACTTCATGACGCCCTTGATCTCGTCCAGGAGCTGGTCCGGACGGCAGATGATGTGCGCGTCGTCCTGGGTGAACTGACGTACGCGCATCAGCCCGTGCAGGACGCCGGACAGCTCGTGGCGATGCACGACGCCGAACTCGAACAGACGGACCGGCAGATCGCGGTAGCTGCGCTGGCTGGTGTTGTAGATCAGCATGTGCGCCACGCAGTTCATGGGCTTGACCCCGTACGGCACATCGTCGATCTCCGTGAAGTACATGTTCTCACGGTAGTTGGCGTAGTGACCGGAGGTCTCCCACAGATCGCGCTTCAAGATTTGGGGGGTGCGCACGATGCCGTAGCCGCGGCGGATCATCTCCTTGTTCACGAAATCCTCGAGAATGGTCCGCACCAGGCCGCCCTTGGGATGCCAGTAGGCCATGCCCGCGCCGCCGCGCTCGTGGAAGCTGAACAGGTCGAGCTGCGGCCCGAGCTTGCGGTGGTCGCGCTTCTTGGCTTCTTCCAGCATGAGGAGGTAGGCCTTGAGCTCCTTGGGCGAAGCAAAGGCGGTGCCGTAGATGCGCTGCAGCATGGGACGATTCGAGTCTCCGCGCCAGTACGCGCCGGCCACGGAAGTCAGCTTCACGGCCTGCAGAAAGCCCGTGGAGGGCAGGTGCGGGCCGCGGCAGAGATCCACAAAATTTCCATGACGATAGACAGACACCCGCTCGGCGCCCAAGTCGTCTATGATCTCGAGCTTGTAGGTCTCGCCCATGGAGGCGAACAGGGCCTTGGCCTCATCCGCGCTCATCTCCTCGCGGAAGAAGGGCCGGTTCGCGGCCACGGACGCGGACATGCGCCCTTCGATCTTCTCGAGATCGTCGGGCGTGAACGGGCGCTCGAAATCGAAATCATAATAAAAGCCGTTCTCGACATCCGGGCCGATGGTCACCCTGGCGCCGGGGAACAGCTCCTTGACCGCCTCGGCCATGACGTGGGCCGCGCTGTGGCGCAACACCTTCAGACCTTGCGGGGAATCCAGAAACACGGGCTCCATGACGGTGGTTCCGACGGGCACCGGGCGAGACAGATCGATCAGAGCGCCATCGCAATCGCAGGCCACCACCGACTTCATCTTCTTGCCCGACAGAACCGCGCGCAACACATCCGCGCATGTCTGACCAGCCTGCACCTCAACGTCCTGCCCTTGTATCTGAACCATAATGCCCTGCCTCACAAACACGATAGGGAGGCTTGTGCCTCCCTATGAGTTCTTTTTTGGTAGGCGCGAGGAGGGTCGAACTCCTGACCCCTTGCACGTCAAGCAAGTGCTCTCCCACTGAGCTACGCACCTAAATGGAGAGCCGCATATATCTTCGCTTTTTGACTCCTGTCAACACCTCTTTTGCATATTGCGCAATTTTTTTGCAACTTCCCGCAATTTCCGCCCGGCCGGCCCGCGACGCGAGGACGGCCCCGCTTTCCACACGGTCATGACGTATATGAAGTAGCTCCCGACGACAACGCCTCCTCGGAGCGCGGGCATCCCCTCCCGCGCATCCGCGACCTTTGCATTCCGGGTGTTTTCAGCTATCAAAACCACGACAGCCATCACCTTCATACCGCACGGCGCGCACAGTGAAAGACTCCACCCCCCGCATCCTCCTCGTCGACGACGAGCCCCTGAACATCAAGCTGCTCGACATCGTCCTCAAAAAAAACGGGTACCGCACCCTGCCCTGCACCAGCGGCCCGGAAGCCAGGGCGCTGGCCGTGGAGCACCTTCCGGACCTCATCCTCCTCGACGTGCTCATGCCCGGCGAGGACGGTTACGCGACCTGCGAACTCTTGAAGCAGCACTCGCAGACAGCCGATATCCCCGTCATCTTCATCTCCGCCCTGACCGACACGTCCAGCAAGGTCAGGGGCCTGGAGGTCGGCGGGGTTGATTTCATCTCCAAGCCTTTCGAGAAGGCGGAAGTCCTGGCCAGGGTCAAGGTGCACCTGAAGCTGCGCTTCACCTACCGCGCCCTGATCGAGGCCCAGGCCCAGCGCCTGGCCCAGGTCCAGGACGCGCAGCAGGCCCTGCTGGTGCAGCCCGGCGAACTGCCCGAGGCGGGGTTCGCGGTGCGCTTCGAGCCCATCCTTGAGGCGGGCGGCGATTTCTACGACGTGCTGCATGTCGGCGGGGAGACCTTCGACTACATCGTGGCCGACGTCAGCGGACACGACCTGGGCACGTCCTACATCACCTCGGCCCTGAAGGCCCTGCTCAGCCAGAACTGCAACCCGGTCAATTCCCCCGCGGAAAGCCTGACCATGATCAACAGCGTGCTCTGCCGCATCCTGACCGGCGGCACCCACATCACGGCCGGATTCGCCCGCCTCGACCGCGAACGCGGCCTCCTGCGCTACATCAACGCCGGACACCCCGCCCCTGTATTGGTACGCGCCTCAGGCGAAACAGAAACCCCCAGCCCGTCCGGCGACATTTTGGGAGTCTTCGACTCCGTCTGGTTCGACACTCTGGAAATCGCGGTGCGACCCGGCGATCGCCTCTTCATGTACACCGACGGACTCATCGAGGGATTCGGGGACGACAAGATGACGCGGGAGGAAGGACTGGCCCGGCTGGCCGCGACCTGCCGGACGCATCATGGCCTGCCCCTGGCCCAGGCCGTGGCGGAAATTCACGCGGCCCTGGCCGCGCCCGGACAGCCTCGGGGAGACGACACCATCCTCCTGGCCCTGGAGGTCTGACATGTTCAACCACACGCCCCTGGCCCGGGGCTTCGCCCTGGAGATGGACACCCGCCTGGAGAACGTGGACCGGTGCGTGGAGCGCATCCACCTCTTTCTGGCGGAAAGAGACGGGGAGCGCCACCTGTTCTCCCTCTCGCTGCTGGCGCGGGAAGCGCTCAACAACGCCATGATCCACGGCAACCGCATGCATTCCGAAAAAAAGGTGCGCTTCCGGCTGCTGGAGCGCGAAGGCGGCTTTGACCTGGAGATAAAGGACGACGGGCCGGGATTCGACTGGCGGGAGCGCATGCGGGCCCGCAGCCGGGCCGAGGACGTCAGCGGCAGGGGACACGAGATATTTCGCAACTATGCCCGGACCGTCCGCTACAATCCCGCAGGCAACGCCATGACCCTTGAATACAGAGGTTAGCCATGCATTCCATACAAATACGGACCGACGCGCGGGAAGCCATGCTCGACATCACGCCCCGGCTGGAGGAGCTGCTTGCGGCCCAGGGGACCGCGTCCGGGATCATGACCGTCTACACCCCGCACACGACCACAGGCCTGACCATCAACGAGGGCGCCGACCCGGACGTGCGCCGCGACATCCTGGCCCACCTGCGCGCGATGGTCCCACGGAATCCGGGCTTCCGCCACGCCGAGGGCAATTCCGACGCGCACATCAAGGCCACCATTTTCGGCTCCTCCGCGCAGATCATCATTCATGACGGACGGCTTCTGCTCGGCACCTGGCAGCGCGTCTTCCTGGGCGAGTTCGACGGCCCCAGGACCCGCACGGTCTGGGTCAAGATCCTGGCCTGACTCATTCCCCGCGCAGCGGACGGGTCATGAGCTCGCGCACCGCGTCGGAGGGATTCTTGTCCTCGAAGAGAACGGCATGGACCTGGGCGGTGATGGGCAATTCGATGCCCCTGTCCAGCCCCAGCGCATGCACGGCCTGCGCGGTCTTCACCCCTTCGGCCACGTTGTGCATCCCGGCCAGCACCTCGCCCAGGGTCCGCCCCCGGCCGATGCCCAGTCCCACCCGCCGGTTGCGGCTCAAATCGCCGGTGCAGGTCAGGACCAGATCGCCCATGCCGGAAAGCCCCATGAACGTGGCGGCCCTGGCACCCATGGCCGCGCCCAGGCGCGACATCTCGGACAGGCCACGGGTGATCAGCGCGGCGCGGGCGTTCTCCCCGAACCCCAGCCCGTCGGAAATGCCCGAGGCGATGGCCATGATGTTCTTGACCGCCCCGCCCAGCTCCACGCCCAGCACATCGGAGTTGACGTAGACCCGGAAGTTCTCCGTGGCAAAAAGGCCCTGCGCGAGATCCGCCAGCGCCTGATCGGCGCAGCCCAGAGCCACGGCCGTGGGCATGCCCGCGACCACCTCCGAGGCGAAGGACGGCCCCGACAAGACCGCGTAGCGCGGTTGAAGGTCAGCCAGCTCATCGCGCACCACCTGGCCCATGGTGCGGAACGTCCCCAGCTCCACGCCCTTGCTGGCGCACACGACGCCGATGCCCTCCGGAAAATGGCGGCGATGCTCGCGCAGGAACAGGGCCAGATGCTGGCAGGGCACGGCCAGCACCACGCACGATGTGCCCGATAGCACCCGGGGCAGGTCCGTGTCCGCGCGCAGGCCCGGACTCAGGGCCTGGCCGGGCAGGTAGCGGCTGTTGAGGCGGCGCTCGTTCACATCGCGGGCGACATCCTCGCTCCTGGCCCACAGCCGGGCATCCTCGCCCTTTCCGGCCAGCACGTTGGCCAGGGCCGTGCCCCAGCTCCCGGCGCCAAGTATTGAAATCTTCACGAAAAAACCTCCATTGCAAAACCCTGTTCACGTCCGGGGCACTATCGGAGAAGCTCCGCGTTCTGTAAAGGGCGCTATTGCCAGCATATGCCGAAACGGGTAAGGACCGACCCGAACCAAGCCCCGGATTCCGGGCTCCCCGAGGAGAAAACGTGAAATTCACCCAGACCGAGAACGCCATACTGCGCATCGTGCAGGACACCCTGCCCGACAGCGCCACCCCATACGCCGACATCGCCCGCCTGACCGGCAGCACCGAAGAGGAGGTCCTCTCGCTGCTCAGGAAACTCAAACAGGGCGGCCAGATCCGCCGCTTCGGCGCCACCCTGCGCCACCAGCAGGCTGGATACGGCTTCAACGCCATGGTGGCCTGGTATATAGAGGACGGTTTCGACCCGGACGAAGTGGGCGGGATCATGGCCACGCGCCCCGAGATTTCCCACTGCTACCTTCGGCCCAGCTGCATGGACTGGCCCTACGACATGTACACCATGATCCACGGCAAAAGCCGCGACGACTGCATGCAGGTGGTGCGGGAACTCGTGGAGCGAACCGGCGTCACCCAGTACGAAATGCTCTTCAGCATCAAGGAGCTGAAGAAGACATCCATGGAATATTTCTAGCCCGCACGGAGACACTTCATGACCAGATCCCAGGAACTTTTCCAGAAGGCCCAGACCCTCATCCCCGGCGGCGTGAACAGCCCGGTGCGGGCCTGCAGGAGCGTGCACTGCGACCCGCTCTTCGTCTCATCCGCCAAGGGCTGCACGCTCACCACCGAGGACGGAGTGGACTTCATCGACTACGTCATGTCCTGGGGTCCCATGCTGCTCGGGCACAACCACCCCGAAGTGGCGGCGGCCATCGCCGAGACCGCGGCCAAGGGCACGAGCTTCGGAGCGCCGTGCAGGCTTGAGGTCGAACTGGCCCAGGCCGTGGTGGACGCGGTGCCCGGCATTGAAATGGTGCGCATGGTCAGCTCCGGGACCGAGGCGACCATGAGCGCCCTGCGCCTGGCGCGCGGCTACACCGGCAAGAATGGTGTGATAAAATTTCACGGCGGTTATCACGGCCATGCCGACGCCTTTCTGGCCAGCGCCGGCTCGGGCGTGGCCACCCAGTCCATCCCCGGCACCCCCGGCGTGCCCGCCGACGTGGTCAAGCACACCCTGCTGGCCCATTACAACGACCTCGACGCCGTGCGCGCCCTTTTCGAACAGCAAGGGAACGACATCGCCGCGGTCATCGTCGAACCGGTGGCCGGCAACATGGGGCTGGTCATGCCCAAACCCGGCTTTCTGGAGGGTCTGCGCGAACTGACCCGCAAGCACGGAGCGCTCCTGATCTTCGACGAGGTCATCACCGGTTTCCGCGTGGCCTTCGGCGGCGCCCAGACGGCCTTCGGCATCGATCCCGACCTGACCTGCCTGGGCAAGATCATCGGCGGCGGCCTGCCCGTGGGCGCCTACGGCGGCAAACGCGAGATCATGAGCCACATCGCGCCCAGCGGCGGCGTGTACCAGGCCGGAACCCTCTCCGGAAACCCTCTGGCCATGGCGGCGGGGCTGGCCACCCTCAAGGCCCTGGCGAAAAAGGACTACTCCGCCCTCGCGGCCCGCACCGACGACTTCTCGCGGGAACTCGAGAACATTTTGCGCAGTAAGGGCGCGCCGGTCACGCGCAACCACATCGCCTCCATCTTCACCCTGTTTTTCACCGACTCGCCCGTGACCGACTTCCCCACGGCGCAGAAGGCCGACAGCGGCATTTTCATATCCTTCTATCAGCAGATGCGGGAGCAGGGCATCTATCTTGCACCCTCGGGATTCGAGTGCGCCTTCACCTCCTTCGCCCATTCGGACCAGGATCTGGAACGCACGCTGGAGGCCGCCCGGAAGGTTCGCTTCTAGAAAATCCGAACCCTTTTTCCAGGTGTCCTTGACTGAAGACCAAGACCGTCGATATATACGTCCTGCTTGTGCTTTTTGTAACGTTTCTTTCTGGAGGTAGAAAGAGGATGAAAAAGAAATTGTTGATCAGCCTGATCTGCGCGGCTTTCCTGTGCATGGGCGCCGCTATGGTCAGCGCTGCCGACGCACCCGGCGACGACTATGTCATCAGCGCCCCTGAGGGCATGCAGGTCAAACCCAAGGGCGACAAGCCCGGCAAGCTGCAGAAAGCGGTTCCCTTCCCCCACTCCAAACACGCCACGGTTGAGTGCGTGGACTGTCACCACACCCTGGAAGCCGATGGCGGCGCGGTCAAGAAATGCACCACCGCCGGCTGTCACGACTCCCTGGAGTTCCGCGACAAAGCCAACGCCAAGGACATCAAGCTGGTGGAAAACGCTTTCCACACCCAGTGCATCGATTGTCACAAGGCATTGAAAAAAGAGCAGAAGCCCACTGGCCCCACGGCCTGTGGCAAGTGTCACACCAAATAGCGCCCTGCGCTAGGACTTTCGCATTAGCACAAGCAAAGGCCGGCCTTTGGTTGCCCCCGTCGCAGAACCTGCGGCGGGGGCTTTTTTTTCAGGCGGAAATCGGATAGCCCGCCCCGTGCATTGCTCTTGCTCAGGCTTCTTGCTAGGAAATACCGATGTCCGCAACGTCAAGAAAGGATCACGCCATGACTACAAGCACCAACCCCGCCGACGATATCATTGAACTGACGGAGATCGTGGAGGAAGGAATTCCTCTGAATACGAAGTTCGAAGACTTTGCCATGGACAAGGCCGTGGATGCCAAGAGCCTGGACAAGGAGCTCGACGACCTGCTGCGCGAGCCGGAGCCGCGGTCCGGAGTCACGGAAGTCACCGACGACGAGATCGATCTGGACATCCTTTTCGACGAACCCGCGCCCGCCGCCGAAGCCAAGACGCCCCAGGCCGACGCGGGCATGGACATGTCCGACATCGACAACCTCTTCGATTCGCTGGGCATCGGCGAAAAAGAGGACGGCGAAACAGCGCTGGACATCATCCTTGACGGAGACATTCCGGAACTGCCTGAGAAAAAAGACGCCGAAACGTTTTATCCGTCCGAATCCATCGACCTGGAGCTGGATCTGCCCGCCGCCGAGGGAGAGGAGGGAGGCAAGGCCATCCACGACCTGACCGAAGAATTGCTTGCGGACATTCCGGAAACCGTCCTCTTGCATTCGCCGGAAGAAACCGGCGCGGCAGCGCCGCAACGCGAATCCGCCCCGGAGGAACCGGACCACGAAAGCGCCGCGTCCGATGCCAAACTTTTACCTGCGACCGGCCCCGAGCCGGAAATACTGGAACTTGATGCGCCGGTGGAGGAAGAGGTTGAACCCGAGTTCGCGCAATCGCCGCGTGACGAAGACCAACCCGAAGCCCCTGTCGCCCATGAGGACGTCCTGCCCGAACAGCCGCTGTCCCCTGCGGAACAGGCCGTCCCGCAGGATGCCCCGCTTTCCCGGGCCGCGCTGGAAATCATCAGCGCCCGCCTCGACGCCCTGGAAACGCGGCCGGAACCGGCCCAAACGCTTGACGCCGAAGAAATCCTGGCCCTCCTGCCGCTCTCGCCCCAGGACGTGCCGCTGACGCGGACCCTGCGTCAGGAAATCATCGACCACCTCGAATCAAGAATTTCGGAACTGGCCACCTCGGCCAGCGTCGGCGGGTTGCAGAAATCCGTGAACGCCCTGCAAGGCCAGGTCGAGGCCCTGCCCGACATCCAGGAAGAACTGTCCAAGAGGCTGCCGGAATCCCTGATCCGGAAACTGGAATCAGACATCGAAGAGCTGCGCGGCCGGGTTGAAGACAGGCCGGACATTCAGCCCGAACAGATCATGGCCATCCTGCCCCAGGCCCCGCAAGGATGGCCCGTGGCCCAGGCCCTGCGCCAGGAGATCGTCGACCACGTGGAATCCAGGATCTCTGAACTGGCCTCATCGTCCAGCGTGGATGGACTGCAGGAGTCGGTGAACGCCCTGCAAAGCCAGGTCGAAGCCCTGCCGGACATCCGCTCCGAGCTGGCCAAAGCGCCGTCCGCCTCTGGCGTGCAGAAAATGGAGGAGGAACTCGAGGAGCTGAAAATCCTTGTCCGAAACCAGGAGGACGCCCTTGCCCGGCTGCGCCAGACCCTGACGGACAAGGAGGCCGCCATCGAAGCCCTGACCGCCGAAAGCGGAAGCCTGCGCGAGGAACTCGCGGCCCTGGCCGACCGGGTTGGCGCGGCCCCGGCTGCGGATGAGGTCAAAGGTGAACTGCGCGAATACGTAAGGCAGCAGGTGCCGCTCGCCGCGGCCAAGGTCATTCGCGAGGAGATCCAGTCCCTGCTCAAGGAACTTGGCGGCTAAAGCCCGGGAGCCCGGCTCCTGGGCTCTCGACTCCCACTTTGGGGTATGCTAGAAAGAAAAAAACGAAGGGATGGCTTCAGGGTTTTTCTTTCTTTTTTAACCGCCCGGTTTTCCCCCAAAGCAGGTCGAAACCATTCCCCCCGGGCGGTTTTTTTGTTGCATGTCAAACCAGAGAGATATTCATGGACCAGATCCAGAAGCAGGCCCTGCAGGTCGCCAAGGAAATCGTCGTCAAGTTCATCGAAACCGGACGCATTTCCCCTTCCAATTTTTCCGAGTATTTCGAACCCATCTACGATGACGTCTATCGCACCGTGACCAAGTCCGGGCACGCCCCGGCCATCGACAAGGACAGCTCCGTTGAACCCCAATGAGCATGGCAAGCGGGTCTCCGGCCTCTTTGACAACATCGCGACCTGGTACGACTTCCTCAATCACTTCCTGAGCCTGGGCCAGGACATCTACTGGCGCAACCGCCTTGTGCGCACCATGCGCCCCGGATCCACGGGCGTGGTGCTCGACCTTGCGGCCGGAACCCTGGACGTGAGCAGGGAAATCCTGCGCCAGAACCCCGGACTCAAAGTCTTGAGCATGGATTTTTCCCGCGCCATGCTCTGCCGGGGCAAGGAAAAGGTGGCCCGCCAACCCGACATCTTCCCGGTGCAGGCCGACGGACGCGCCTTGCCCCTGCCGGACGGATGCGTCGACACGGTGACCATCGCCTTCGGCATCCGCAACATCCTGCCCCGCACCGAGGCCTACAGGGAAATCCTGCGGGTGCTGACGCCGGGAGGACGGCTGTGCATCCTTGAATTTGGCACAGGACAGGCCCGCATCTGGCAGGGAGCGTACAATTTCTATCTCGGCACGGTCCTGCCCCGCATCGGACGGTTTTTCTCCAAAAATCCCGAAGCCTATCAGTATCTTGCGGACACCATCCTGGCCTTTCCCAATGCCCGGGTCCTGGCCGCGGAACTGCGCGACGCCGGGTTCGGCCAGGTCGGCTGCCAGGCCCTGAGTTCAGGGATAGTCTATCTCCACGTAGCGACCAAACCCTCCTGAGACAAACAAGGCCGCGGATTTTCATCGCTTTCCAACCATTTCGGACTGTACGCCAACGAGGAACCCATGATCACTTTCGACGAAATCGCATCCGGCACATCAGAAGTCGCCGTGGTGGGGCTGGGCTATGTCGGTCTGCCCCTGGCCGTAGCCTTGAGCAATCATTTCAAGGTGATTGGTTTTGACATCTCCCGTCCCCGCATTGAAGAGCTGCGCTCGGGGCAGGACTCCACCCGCGAAGTCGAGCCCGAAAGGCTGGCCCGCGCCAACGTCGAATACACCGACGACCCCGCCCAGCTGGCCCGCGCAGGAGTCATCGTCGTGGCCGTGCCCACGCCCATCGACGGCAACCGCAAGCCGGACCTGCGCCCCGTGGTCGGAGCCACCGCCACCGTGGGTTCGCACATGCGCGCCGGCTGCATCGTCGTATACGAGTCCACCGTCTATCCCGGCCTGACCGAAGAAACCTGCGTGCCCCTGCTGGAGGAGAAATCCGGCCTGACCTGCGGCGCGGACTTCACCGTGGGATATTCCCCGGAACGCATCAACCCCGGCGACAAGGTCCACACCCTGGAGAGCATCGTCAAGGTCGTCGCCGGGCAGGACCAGCCCACGGCCGACCTGCTGGCCCGTTTCTACGGCGCGGTGGTCAAGGCCGGGGTGCACCGGGCGTCGAGCATCAAGGTCGCCGAAGCGGCCAAGGTCATCGAGAACACGCAGCGCGACCTGAACATCGCGCTCATGAACGAGCTGGCCCTCATTTTCGACCGCATGGGCATCGACACGAACGAAGTGTTGCAGGCCGCTGGCACCAAATGGAACTTCCTGCCCTTCAGGCCGGGACTTGTCGGCGGGCACTGCATCGGGGTGGACCCCTACTACCTGACGTTCAAGGCCGAATCCATCGGCTTTCACCCGCAGGTCATCCTGGCCGGACGGCGCATCAACGACGGCATGGGCAAATTCATCGCGGAAAAGACCATCAAGGCCATGATCGACGCGGGATGCCTGATCAAGGGCGCGCGGGTGGGCCTCCTGGGCCTGACCTTCAAGGAGAACGTGCCCGATCTGCGCAACAGCCGCGTGGAGGATATCATCCACGAGCTTTCCGACTACCGTGTCGACGTCCTGGTCCACGACCCTCTGGCCGACACCGGGGAAGCGCGGGATGAATACGGAGTGGAGTTGCATCCCCTCGCGGAGTTGACGAATCTCGACGCCCTTGTCCTGGCCGTGTCCCACGCCGAATTCGCGGCTCTCGACGCCGACCGGATCCGGGCCATGTTCAAGGAGCCCGCGCGCGGAATCGTCATCGACGTCAAAGGATTTCTGGACAAGGACGCCCTGTCCCGCGAATTCGCGTACTGGCGTCTCTAGCCCCGAGGCCGGACCATGATCCTCTTGGCCTGCGCCACCAGGCTGGAATGCCGAAGCGCCCTGACCCGGGTGGCGCCGTCGCACGCGCCGGAAGATCCCGGTCCCGTGCATTTCCGGGGCCGCGCCTTTCTGCCGCGCGAAGTGGGCATCGGGCCGGTGGCCGCGGCCTTGAGCATGGGGGCCCTGCTTGAACGCCACCGCGAAATCACGGGCATTCTGAACCTGGGCATCTGCGGCAGCTTCGACACGAATCGGGCCCCCCTGGGCGCGGCCTGCGTCGCCAGCGCCGAGATCTGGCCGGAATACGGCGTGCACGCGAGCACCCCGGACGCCGATCACGCTTTCGACCACCAGATGTTCCCGACCCTGAGCCTCGACCCCGTGAACAGGCTTGAGTTCGACCCTCGGCGGGCCGCCAAATCCATGAATCTGGTCATCGACCCGAAATGGCCCGCGGGGCCGAGCCTGACCGTGGCCGGAGTGAGCGGCGACAGGCGGCGGGCGCAAACGCTTCAAGACGGCACGGGCGGACTCACGGAGAACATGGAAGGCTTCAGCCTGGCCCTGGCCGCACGGCTGCGCGGCCTTGCGTTTCTTGAAATTCGGACGGTGTCCAACCCCGCCGGCGCCAGGGACAAGCGCCAGTGGAATTTTCGCCTGGCCCTCTCGGCCCTGCAGAACGTCCTTCCCGCCCTCACCGGAGGCCCGGCATGACCCCGTTGCGCATCGCCATTTCCCCCTGCCCCAACGACAGCTTCATTTTCGGCGCCTGGGTGCTTGGCCTTGCTCCCGCGCCAAAGGGGCACGACTGCCGCTTTTTCTGGCATGACGTGCAGGAGCTCAACCGAGGCGCGTTCGCCGATGCCTGGGACGTGATCAAGGTCAGCGCGGCCACGGCCCTGCGCCTCGCGGACAGGTTCACGATCCTGCCCTGTGGCGGCGCCTTCGGCCTGGAGCACGGCCCCAAGCTGGTCACCCGCGCGGATTTTCGCGGCACGCCGCGACGCATCGCGGTTCCGGGCCTGGACACCACGGCCATGTGCGTCCTGAACGCGGCCCTCGGCGGACGCTTCACGCCCGTGCCCATGATCTTTCACGCCATCGTCGATGCCGTACGGACGGGGGAGGTCGACGCGGGCCTGCTCATCCATGAGACCGCGCTGGTGTACGATCGCTACGGGCTGGCGCTACGCACGGACCTCGGAGCCTGGTGGCGGGAGCATACGAACGGCCTCCCCATGCCGCTCGGCTGCATCCTGGCCCGGCAGGACCTTGGCTCTGCGACCCATGGAGCCATCGCGAACAGCATCCGCGCGAGCATCCTCCACGCCCGGCAAGACAGGAACTCCGTCATGCCTTTTATCGCATCCTTGGCCAGAGAGCTTGACGCGGCCACGCTGGAACAACATATTGCCGCCTACGTCAACGAATTCAGTCTGGATATGGGCCATCAAGGTCAGGCCGCGCTCAACATGCTGCAAACATTCCGGGATCTTTCATGAACGAAGCATTCGCCCAACTCAAAACGGCCTTCCTCCGGGAACTGCCGGCCATCAACGCCGCCATCCGGCAGGAGATAGAGGCCCTGCCCGCCCTGGTCAGACCCGTGGCCACCCACGTCATGGACGCCGGAGGAAAGCGCCTGCGCCCCATGCTCACGCTTCTCTTCGCCCGCGCCCTTGATTTCCGGGGAGACAATCTGCACACCCTGGCCAGTTCCCTGGAGTTTCTGCATTCGGCCACGCTCATGCACGACGACATCCTGGACAACGCAGACCTGCGCAGAGGCAAGCCGGCCGCCCACACCCGATTCGGCATCACGCCCACGGTGCTGGCGGGAGACGTGCTGCTGGCCCTGGCCAACGAAATCGTGGCCCGGACTGGCAATCCGGCCCTGACGTCGTGCATCTCCCGGGCCATCATGCAGACCGCAACAGGCGAAATCATGGAGATCGCGGCCATCCGCAAGGCGGACGTCACGCGCGCCCAATACCTTGAGATCATTACCGGCAAGACCGCCTACCTGATCCAATCGGCCTGCGAATTCGGCGTCATCGCCGCCGGCGGTTCGGAACGTGCGCGCGCGGGGGCCAGCACTTTCGGCCTGAACCTCGGCATCGCGTTCCAGCTTGTGGATGACGCCCTCGACTACACATCCCGGGCCGACACATCGGGCAAGCCGCTGGGCGGCGATCTGCGCGAAGGAAAATTCACGCTCCCCCTCTTGCTCTACCTTGAATCACTGCCCGGCAACCAGCGCGAGATCGTCTCCCGTGAGCTCGCGGACGCCAACCTCCACCCCGTGAGGCAAGACCAGATCATTGCCGACGTCGTGGGCCAGGGTTTCGCGGACAGGACCAGGGAAGAGGCGCAATCCTATTTGACACTAGCCAGCCAGGCGCTTGCCGTGATACCCGAATGCCTGGAGAAGAAACTGCTTGGAGCCATGATCGATTTCGTCCTGACACGAGACAAATAATGCACAATCAGGATCGCCTTTCCCCTCGCAACCTCGCAACCTCGTTGCGCGCAAGCCTGAAAGCGACCTTTTCGCCGGCCACGGCCGGACTGCTCCAGGAGGCGGTCAAGCCCGAGCCGAATTTCGGGATCATCGCCTCCATCCTGAAGCTCGATCCCGCTTTGGCCACGGCCATCCTTTCCCTGGTCAACTCGCCGTATTACGGTCAGACCAGCAAGATTTCCGATCTGCAGCGCGCGGCCATCATCCTCGGCGACAACGAGATCCTGCGCATCGCCCTGTCCCTCTCCCTGCAGAAAAACCTGAACGCGATCCTGGAAAAAAACGGGTTCGACACCTTCGCCAACTGGCGGATCATCATCTGGGCCGCCATTGGCGCGGAACTCATCGCCCGGCGGCTGGCCCCGGAGGAGGCGGAAACAGCCTACCTTTGCGCCCTGGTCAAGGACCTGTCGCTGCTCCTCTACGCCGCGACCTTTCCCGAACACCTTCTCCCGCGCCTGATGCAGCCCGACTTCGTCAACACCGGGCCGAACTTCATGTCCTGGCAGGACCACATCCCGGAGGACCATTCCGCCCTGACCGCCGACCTGCTCACGCAGTGGAACTTTCCGGAACCCATGATCGCGGCCATCACCGCGCACCACGATCTGGAGCACGTTTTCGACTACCCGCCCCTGACGCAGGCAGTCATATTCGGCACCAGATGGGCCGAAGCGGAATTTCGCTCGGACCCCTCGCCGGACAGCCTGAACCAGCTCAGTTTCCTGCTGGCCAAAGCCAACGTGCTGCCCCCGGAAGGCATGGACGCCTTGCGCGGCGAATGCGCGGCCCTGTTCGCCGAACTGTCCGGAGCCATGAACATCAAGGACCTCGACCCCGAAGACAGGTTCTACGCCCACTCCCTGCAATCCATTCAGGACTTTCATCACCAGGCCAAGGAAATCGAAGGGCTGACCGGCGGCAACGCGGCCATCGCGGCCTGCATCGGACGGCATCTGCGCTGGAACTGGAACTGCCGCAAGGTCGACGTCATCCTGCACGCATCCGCCAACAAACACTGGGAGAGATTCGTCATCAACGACCACGGGGTGCACGGACCCGACATCGCTCCCACCCTCGAAAAACTCACCGCACCCTCGGATGCGACCTTTCCCCTGGAAGTGGAAGGCCGCGTGTCCGGGGAGCTGCACCTGCGCGACATGCCTGATTCAAGCCGCGCCAAGGCCGAGATCACGCTCTATGCCCGTCTCCTGGCCCGCAGCATCCGAAGGCAGACAAGCACTGTGGGGCAGCTCGAAATCAAGGCGGAACTGCTCGACATTCTTCCGGCCGGCGTGGCCCTGCTCGATGCGCAAGGCCGGATTCTCAAGGCCAACCCGACATTTTCCCGCTTTCTGAACGGGGCGGGTCACCTCGAAGAGCGTCTTGCCCTGAACAAGGACCGCAAGCAGGCCGATCAGGCCGTACGGGGATGGCGGAAGTTCCTCCAGGACGCCTCCATGGACAACCACTGCGCCATCCATTGCCCGCTGGGCCCCGGCGCCAACGGACCCGCGTCCTCCTTTTCCCTGAGCGGCTACAGGATTCGGCAGGGCTCGCAGACCAACATCATGGTTCTGGTGCAGGACCTGGCGGAAATCCGGGTGCTTGAATTCGAGGCCCTGCATCAGCGCGACTTCCTGAACACCCTGCTGGCCTCCATGCAGGACCTGGTGCTGACCACCGATGAAAGCGGAACCATCACCTTCGCTTCGGGACGCCACGCCCCATTTCTCGTCGGCCGCAATCTCTTCAAGCTGACACGCCCCACCGACATGCAGGAAGAAAGCTGGGACATGGAATTTTTGGAGCAAAGCCAGACGGCGCTGGAAGTGCAGATCGTGCTCGACGACGAGCACCTTCAGCTTGAGCTTGTCTTTTCCCGGTTTTCCTTCGGATCCGACTACGGGATCATTGTCGGCCGGAACATCTCCACCATCCGCAGGCTGGAACGCAAAATCCGCGAACAGGCCCTTTTCGACGCTCTGACCCAGGTCTACAACCGCCATCACCTGACGCCCCTGCTGGACAGGGAGATTTCGCGCTCCAGGCGGACCGACGCTCCGCTCGGGCTGATCTTTTTCGATATCGACAAATTCAAGCTCTTCAACGACACGCACGGCCACCACGGCGGCGACAAGGCCTTGCAGGAACTGGGACAGCTGCTGCGTCGGGTGCTGCGCAAGGGCCTCGACTTCCCGTGTCGTTTCGGAGGGGACGAATTCGTCGTCATCGCCAGCAATTCGACGGACGCCCACCTGCTGACCATCGCGGAAAGAATCCAAAAGGAATTCAGCATACTGCACCACAATCACGTCACGTTGAGCATCGGCCTGAGCATGCTCGAACCCGAGGACTCGTCCCAATCCCTGCTTGAACGCTGCGACAAAGCCAATTATCAAGCCAAGGCCCAGGGCGGAAACGCCATTGTGCGCCTGCAAACCAACCAGCACCCCTGAACCATAAGCACCACCCCAGGAGAACGACATGCCGATCCGAGTCGAAGTGGCTCTGCGCAAGGCAGTTACCGATACACAAGGCAACAAGACCGCCCACAAGATCAAACAGGAACTCGGGCTGACCGTGGACCAGGTCCGCATCGTCCGCATCTACACCGTTGACGGGCTGACCGATGCCCAGGTCGGACAGGCCATCGAAGCCGGCGCCCTGCACGACCCCGTTCTGCACACGGCCCAGACAACCCCGGCGGCCACGGACTTCGACTGGATCATCGAAGTGGGCTTCCGCCCAGGAGTGACCGACAACGAGGGCCGCACTGCCCAGGAAACCCTACATACCGTTCTCGGTCTGGCCCCGGGCGAACGCGTCGCGGTCTACACGTCCACCCAGTTCCTGATCACGGGCCGGCTGACCAGGGCCCAGGTGGAGCACATCGCCCGGGATCTGCTGGCCAACGAGCTGATCCAGCGCTTCCAGATCGCGGACAGGGACGAATGGGCGGCCAAGCCCGGTTTTCCGGCCCGCGCCGCGGCCGTGACGGGCGAATCGTCCAGCACCGTCGAAATCGTGGATCTTTCTGTCATGGATGACGAGGCGCTGATGCGGCTGAGCCGCGAAAACACCCTCGCGCTCAGCCTGGAAGAAATGCGCCGCATCAAGGCGTATTACGCCCAACCCGAGGTCGTCGCCCACCGCAAGGCCAAGGGCCTGCCCGCCGCGCCCACGGACGCCGAACTCGAATGCCTGGCCCAGACCTGGTCCGAGCACTGCAAGCACAAGATCTTCAGTTCCCGCATCTCCTACGAGAACCGCGAAAACGGCACCACGGCCGAGATCAACAGCCTCTACAAGACCTTCATCCAGGGCAGCACGAAACAGCTTCGCGAACGCATGGGAGAGGGAGACTTCTGCCTGTCCGTGTTCAAGGACAACGCCGGCGTGATCCGCTTCAGCGACGACATGAACGTCTGCATCAAGGTCGAGACCCACAACAGTCCCTCGGCCCTGGACCCCTACGGCGGAGCCCTGACCGGCATCGTCGGCGTGAACCGCGACCCCATGGGCACGGGCATGGGCGCGAACCTCTTGTGCAACACCGACGTCTTCTGCTTCGCCTCGCCCTTCCATGAAGGCGAGCTGCCCCCGCGCCTGCTGCACCCGCGCCGCGTCTTCGAAGGCGTGCGCGAAGGCGTGGAGCACGGCGGCAACAAGTCCGGCATCCCCACGGTCAACGGCGCCATCGTCTTCCACGAACGCTTCCTGGGCAAGCCGCTGGTCTTCTGCGGCACGGTCGGCACCATGCCGGCCACCGTGGCCGGACATCCCAGCCACGAGAAGAAGGCCTTGCCCGGCGACCGCATCGTCATGACCGGCGGCCGCATCGGCAAGGACGGCATCCACGGCGCGACCTTCTCCTCCGAGGAGCTGCACGAGGGCTCCCCGGCCACGGCCGTGCAGATCGGCGACCCCATCACCCAGCGCCGCATGTACGATTTCCTGATGCGCGCCCGGGACCTGGGCCTCTACAACGCCATCACCGACAACGGCGCAGGGGGCTTAAGCTCCTCGGTGGGCGAAATGGCCCAGGACTGCGGCGGCTGCGACATGGACCTGGCCAAGGCCCCCCTCAAGTACGACGGCCTGCGGCCCTGGGAGATCCTGGTCTCCGAGGCCCAGGAGCGCATGACCCTGGCCGTGCCGCCCGCCAAGCTCCAGGCCTTCATGGATCTGGCGCGGGAGATGAACGTCGAGGCCACGGACCTCGGCTCCTTCACGGACTCGGGCTACCTGCACGTGCGCTACGGCGACAGGATCGTGACCGATCTGGACATGGCCTTCCTGCATGACGGCACGCCGCAGATGCGCCTCAAGGCCGTCTGGGAGCGCCCGCAGACCTGCTGCTGCGGCGAGAGGCCCGAACCCAAGGTGACCGACCACGACGCGTTCCTGCGCGACATGCTCGGCCGGCTCAACATCTGCTCCCGCGAGTACGTCATCCGCCAGTACGACCACGAGGTCCAGGGCGGCAGCGTCATCAAGCCCCTGGTCGGCGCGAAGGAGGACGGCCCGGCCGACGCGGCCGTGGTCCGGCCACAGCTCGGCAGCGAGAAGGCCCTGGTCATCGCGAACGGCATCTGCCCCAAGCTCTCCGACCTGGACACCTACTGGATGATGGCCAACGCCATCGACGAGGGCGTGCGCAACGCCGTGGCCACGGGCGGCGACATCCGCCACATGGCCGGCGTGGACAACTTCTGCTGGTGCGACCCGGTCCAGTCCGAAAAGACCCCGGACGGCGAATACAAGCTGGCCCAGCTGGTCCGGGCCAACCAGGCCCTGGCCCACTACTGCCTGGCCTACGGCGTGCCCTGCGTCTCGGGCAAGGACTCCATGAAGAACGACTACACGGGCGGCGGCACCAAGATCTCCATCCCGCCCACGGTCCTCTTCTCGGTCATGGGCGTGATCGACGACTGCGCCAAGACCATGACCTCGGACTTCAAGCGCCCCGGCGAAGCCGTCTACATTCTGGGCCTGACCAAAAACGAGCTCGGCGGCTCCGAATACGCCGACCAGCTCGGCGTGTGCGGCGCGGTGCCGCAGGTGGACGCGGTCACGGCCCGCACCCGCTACGAGCGCATGCACCAGGCCATCACCGGCGGTCTCATCACGGCGGCCCACGACATCTCCGACGGCGGCCTGGCCGTGGCCGTGGCCGAAATGGCCCTGGCCGGACGCATCGGCGCGGACATCGACGTCGACAAGGTCCCGGCCCTGGACTGCCCGCTGCCGGAACAGCGCCTCTACAGCGAATCCGCCAGCCGCTTCGTGGTCACCGTGGCCGACAACAACCGCGCCGCCTTCGAAACCCTCTTCGCCGGCGACTTCCTGGCCGCCCTCGGCACAACCACCGCCGACGGTCGCCTGACCCTGCGCGCCGGCAGCTCCACCCTGGCCAGCTCCGCGGTCGAGGAACTGGCCGTGGCATGGAAGAAGACGTTGGATTTTTAGGGGGAATGCCTCCGGCGGGCAGGGGGCGCGTCCCCTGCACCCCATTCAACAGATTGTAAACGCGAGACGGGCGACCCATTGGGCCGCCCGTCTCGCGTTTGAAGCTCCATAAAAACCGATCTTTTCTTCACCAAACCCCATGCAAGGGGTGCAGGGGGTGCGCCCCCTGCCCGCCGGAGGCATCTTCTCCTACTTGTAATACACCTTGATCTCGTTGGTCATGACGGTCCCCATGCCCGGGGTGGCCTGGCCGCTGGCGATGATGACGTTTTCGCCGGGCCGGAAGTCCGCGTATTCCTGGACGAATTTTTCGGCCCGCTTCTGATGGCTGCGGGGTTCAAGGGGGCTCTCCACGGGGGTGATGGCCCAGAAGAAGTTCATCCAGCGCATGATGCGGGCGTCTGTGGTCATGGCGTAGATGGGCTGGGCCGGACGGCGCGAGCTGATGTAGCGGGCCGTGGCGCCGGTGGTCGAGTGGCAGACCAGGGCCGCGCTGTCGGCGTTGTCGGCCATGAGGCAGGCGGAATAGGCGATGAATTTGGGGGGGTTCTTCTCGGCCTTGGGCACGTAGGGGCCGCCCAGGCGTTCCAGGTAGTACGGCTCGGAATACTGCGCGATCTCGTTGATGAAGCGCACGGCCTCGACGGGATAGCTGCCGATGGCCGTTTCCTCGGAGAGCATGACGCAGTCCGCGCCGTCGATCATGGCGTTGGACACGTCGGTTGATTCGGCCCGGGTGGGGATGGGATTCTTGACCATGGACAGAAGCATCTGGGTCGCGACGATGGCCGGTTTCTGGGCGTGGCGGCAGGCGCGCAGGATCTTTTTCTGGATGATGGGCAGCTCGGCCGGGCTGCATTCCAGGCCAAGATCGCCGCGCGCGACCATGATGGCGTCGGCGACTTCGAGGATGGAATCGAGCTTGTCCACGGCGTTCTTGCGCTCGACCTTGGCCACGACCGGAATCCAGGTCCCATGTCGGGCGATCTCGGCCTTGATGTCCTCGATGTCCTCCTTGCTCTGCACAAAGGACAGGGCCACGGCGTCGATGCCGATATCGATGCCCTGGTGCAGGTCACGGCGGTCCTTGTCGGTCATGGCCGCGACCTTGAGTGTCTTTCCGGGAAAGGCGATGCCCTTGTTGGAAGTCAGGATGCCGCCGTTCAGCGCCTCCATCATGACCAGACGATCCGGCTCGATGACCTTGACCACCGTGAACTGCAGCATCCCGTCGGACAACGAGACGGGCATGCCCTCGGCCAGGCCTTCGAGCAGTTCGGGCGCGTCAAGGCTTATGAAAATGTCGCTCTCGTTTTTCTCCGCCATGTCCGGTCCGCCCAGGCAGACATAGGCTCCCTTGCGGATCTGCAGCGGCGAGCCCTTGACTTCGCCGATGCGGATCTTGGGGCCGCAGAGGTCGCCCATGACCGTCAGGGAAATGCCGGTATCCTTTTCGACCTGCCGGATCTTCTGAATGACCGGACCGAAATATTCCGCGTCGGCGTGGGAAAAATTGAGGCGAAAGACCCGCACCCCAAGCAGAACCATTTCCTTCATGACGTCCTGATCCATGGATGCCGGGCCCAAGGTCGCCACTATCTTTGTGCGCATGTACGTATCCCCGTTCGTGATGGTTGGAAGATTAGATGATTCCATACAGGGGTCTTCCGGGCAGGGCAAGCTCGTCCACCCTTTTCTCGATTTCCGTCACATCGAGGAGCGCCGGCGCGTGATAGGTCTTGAGCCGGGCATCGACGACCATGCTTGTGCAGCCCCAATGCTTGCAGTGCGTGAACCCGTTCAGGCCGTAGGTGTCCGTGGCCGGATCGGAACGGGTGAAGGTCACCCACAGGAAGTTGTCCCAGGAGCGGACCGCGAAGTCGGCGTCGTCCGCGACCACGATGAGCGGAAAGCCGTCGAGTCCGGAAGCCTGCGCCAGGGCTTGGCAGAGCGTCTCCATGGCAGGATCGTGGGTGTCGCGCGGCTGGGCGTGGGCGGGCCCGGACAAAACCAGAACGCCCGGCGCGAAAAAGCGCGGGCGCGAAAAACCATCGGGCAGGGTCAGGGCGGGCGCGGACGTGGACAGGACGCGCTTGGGGCTGCCGGCCGCGGTCCAGAGCACCTTGGAGCCCTGATTGAGGCTGATGCCGGAGTAGTCGAGAGTGTCCATGGTCGTGCGGGTGATGAAATGCAGATCCCGCGACAGATCCAGACGCTCCAGCACGTGGCGGAAGAAAGCGGGCACGTCGTGACAGGTCAGGCTCGGTTCATCCTCGCGGGCGGCGATGATGACGTACTTGGAAAGGGACGTCTGGGTCGTGCCCAGGAGCGAGAGTCCGTTGGTGATCAGCTCCTGGGGCTGGCGTTCACCCGCGTACGGCACATAGCGCTCGCTGCCCACGGCCAAGAGGAGCGGATGCACTCCGGCCGCGTCCACGGCGTGCACCTCGCGCACCCCGCCGAAGACCTGCGGCACCAGGTCGGCGGTGAGCTCGTGGATGAAGGCCCCGAACATGGTGTCCTCCTGGGGAGGACGCCCGACAGTGGTGAAGGGCCAGACCGCGTCCTCGCGGTGCAGCACCTCGGCCACGCGCATGACCGGAAAGTCGTGGGCCAGGCTGTAATAGCCGAGATGGTCTCCAAAGGGGCCCTCGGGCTTCTGGACATGGGGATCGATATGCCCACGGATGCAGAAATCCGCCTCGGCCAGGATCGGGAGCTCGCCGGGCCGCCGGATCATGGGCACTCGATGCCCGCCCAGGGCTCCGGCGAAAAGCATTTCGGCTATGCCTTCGGGCAGGGGCATGATGGCGGCCAGGGTCATGGCCGGCGGCCCGCCCACGAAGATGTTCACGGGCAGCGTCTCTCCACGGGCGATGGCCTCGGCGTGATGGTAGCCGATGCCGCGATGGATCTGGTAGTGCAGCCCCACTTCACGGTCCTGCTCGAACGCGTTGCCCGAGAGCTGGATGCGGTACATGCCCAGGTTCGAGGCCATGTATCCGGGTTTTGACGGGCTCTCGGTGTAGACCAGGGGCAGGGTCACGTATGCCCCGCCGTCCATGGGCCAGGACACGAGCTGCGGAAGCTGCGAGACGCTCGTGGTCCGGGCCAGGATGGGGCCCGCGCTGACCGTCTTGGGCAGGGTGTGCCAGCCGCCCAGGGCCAGGCCGGGCCAGAGCGACGGTTTTTTCAGAACGAGAGCCGGGTCGGCCTTGGCGGAAAGCATGGCCTCCACCCGGCGCAGGGTGGAGCGGAAGATGAACTTGGTGCGCGCCAATGTGCCGAAAATGTTGGCGGCCATGGGGAACTTCGTGCCCTTGACGTTGGTGAAGAGCAGGGCCGGGCCCCCGGCCTGGAAAACGCGGCGCTGGATGGCGCCGGCTTCGAGACGCGGATCGACGGGTTCATCGATGCGCACCAGCTGCCTGGTCCGTTCCAGATCGTCGAGGCACGATTTGAGATTGCGGTAGATCATGGGTGGCTCGGGGTGTGTTATGGGCTTGATGAACGCTATGGACGGAATAAACTCACGCGGACGGGCGCGACCAAGCCTGCTCGGGGTGCGGGGGGCGCGCCCCCCGCCCGCCGGAGGCACGCCTTTTCCCTATCTGTGAAACGTGATGTGCACGTTGGGGTCTTGCCGCCACTGGTCGAATTTCTTGCGCAGCCACTGCTTGAAGATGCCCCGCGTCGCGGGCAGGAGGATGAGCAAACCGAGTATGTCCGTCAGAAAGCCGGGGGCCAGGAGCACCATGCCGGCCAGAAAGACGAGCAATCCGTCGAGCAGCTCCTCGGCGGGCATGAAGCCCTGGTCCAGGTTCTCGCGAATGCGCATCATGATCGACAAACCCTGCAAACGGGCCAGGTGCGCCCCGGCCAGAGCGGTGAAGATGACCAGCGCGATGGTGGGGAAAACCCCGATAGCGCCGCCCACCGTCACCAGCACGTAGATTTCCGCCACAGGCACCAGGGCGAAAAGCAAAAACAGCTTTCCAAACATCATTCCTCCCGTCCGGCCAATTGATCCACGGTTTCGCGGTCGCGCAGGCCCAGAAAATAGAGCACGCCGTCCAGACCAACGTTGGAAATGGCCTGCCCCGCGCCCTGCCGCACGACAGGCTTGGCGTGAAAGGCGATGCCCAGGCCCGCCACGTCCAGCATGGGCAGATCGTTGGCCCCGTCGCCCACGGCGATGACCTGCGAGAGGGAAATGTTCTCCTTGCCCGCGATTTCCTTCAACAGGCGGGCCTTGCCCGCGCCGTCGACAATCTCGCCGACCAGCCCGCCGGTCAGGACGCCGTCCCGGATTTCAAGCTCGTTGGCGTGCACGTAGTCGATGCCAAGCCTCTCCTGCAGCCGCCGGCCGAAATAATTGAACCCGCCGGACAGGATGGCGATGGTGTATCCCAGGCCCTTCAAGGTGCGAATGAGCCTTTCCGCGCCTTCGGTCATGGGCAGGGTGTCCGC
Source organism: Pseudomonadota bacterium (assembly GCA_023393525.1). Lineage (GTDB taxonomy): Bacteria > Desulfobacterota > Desulfovibrionia > Desulfovibrionales > Desulfomicrobiaceae > Desulfomicrobium. Next base: position 50,785 of record JAEWKZ010000079.1, read on the forward strand.
GACGTCCTGGAGCACCGTCTCGGGCAGGCCCTTGAGCAGGCCCACGCGCCTGCGCAGGCTCTGGGAAAAATCCAGTTCCCCGCGCATGGCCGCCTCGGTGATGGCCGCGACCTCGTCGCCCACCCCGGCGCGCTTGGCCAGTTCGTCGATGACTTCGGCCTGGATCAGGGTCGAGTCCATGTCGAAGCAGACCAGACGGCGGATGCGGCGAAAGGCATTGTCCTCCTGGAAGCCGATGTCGATGCCCTGCTCCCGGGAAAGGTCCAGAAAAGCGGCCCGCATTCCGGAAATATCCTCCGGGGTGCCGCGCACGGAAAATTCCAGGCAGGACCGGGGCATGGCCGGTGGGTCGGCCAGGGACCTGCGGCCCGAAAGGCGGGTGATGCAGTCCACGCTCAGGCCGTGCGAGGTGATGACCTCGGCCATGGCCGCCAGATTGGCGGCGGTGATGGTCCGGCCGAGCACGGTCACGATATGGCGCTTGCGCCCCTGCATGCCGACCCAGCGTTCGTAGTCGTCCCCGGTCACGGGCGAGAACTTGAGATGCAGACCCTGATTGTGGGCCCAGAAGAGCAGATCTTTCAAGATGGGCGAGGATTCGCTTTCGCGAGGCACCTCGATGAGCACGCCCAGCGAAAGGTCGTCGTGGATGACGGACTGGCTGATGTCGAGGATGGTCACCTTCGACGCGGCCAGTTGCCCCATGATTCCGGCCAGCAGGCCGTCGCGGTCCGTGCCGGCGATTTGTATGAGTATGATTTCGCGCATATTCTTATTTGTGCAGGAGGTTCCACATGCGGATGGCGGTCCACTCCAGCACCACGGCCGGGTTGGCTCCCGCATCCAGACTTTCCAGGGCGTTTTCGACGATGACTCCCACCTGCCGCACCGCGATCACGTCCAGCCGCGCGGCCAGCACCCGGGCCAGATCGGTCAGGGGGTTGCCGTACCCGGCCTGGACCAGGCAACGCTGCACCTCGCGCAGCATGTCCCCGGCGATGCGGGCGTCGACGCTTCCCTTGCGTCCGGTCCATTCGAGCCACGCGCCCTTGCCGCTCTGGATGAATTCGCACAGCAGGCCCAGGCGCTCCTTCAGCTCCGGGTCCTCCTGCCCGCCCTGGGGCCAGCCCAAGGTAAGCACGAAACTCCTGGAAACCAGGGTCGGCAGCAAAACTTCTCGACTCGGGGCCAAAAGAACGAACACGTTGCCGGGACTGGGCTCCTCCAGGGACTTGAGCAGGGCGTTGGCCGCCCCGTCGCCCAGGGCCTGGGCCTCGGCCAGGATGACCACGCGCGGCCCGCGCCCCGCGGGCGGATCGCCGAGCACGGCGCGCACTTCCCGCACCGTGTCGATGCCGATGGAGCCCTCGGCGCCGTTCAGAAGAAAAAGGTCGCGGCAGGCGTCATCGGCGATCTGCCGGCAGATACGGCACGTGCCGCAGGGTGGCCCCTCTTCGCGGCACATCAGCCGCGCGGCCCAGAAAAGCCCCAGCGCCAGACGTTCGGAAACGGTGCCGCCTTCAAGGAGCAGGGAGTTCGGCGGAGCCTGGGCGAGACGTTCCAGAAACCCCGCGATGCGGGGCTGGGCGGAGAGGGTGTGCTGCCAGGGAGTGGTCATGATGCAAAAATGGGAGGCGAACCTCCCATGTGCCTAACGCAGAATGGTCTGGTCCCGGTCCGGGCCCACGGACACGATGGACACAGGGATGCCCAGGATCTCCTCGATGCGGGCGATGTAGTCGCGCGTGGCCTGAGGCAGCTCGGCATAGGAGCGGCAGCCGGAGATGTCTTCCCGCCAGCCGGGCATGCTTTCGTAAATCGGCTCGACGTGGGCCATGCCGTTTTCCTCCTGAGGCGGATAGGCGACCTCCTCGCCCCGGTACCGGTAGGCAGTGCAGAGCTTGAGCTCATCCAGGCCGCCGAGCACGTCGAGCTTGGTCAGGGCGATTTCCGTGGGGCCGTTCAGGCGCTTGGATTCGCGCAGAACCACCAGGTCCAGCCAGCCGCAACGGCGCTTGCGGCCGGTGGTCGCGCCGAACTCCGCGCCCTTGTCCTGCATGTACGCGCCGGGGCCGTCGGCCAACTCCGTGGGGAACGGCCCCGCGCCGACGCGCGTGGTGTAGGCCTTGACGATGGCCACGATGCGGTCGAACATGCGCGGCGAGCATCCGGAACCGGCCGAGGCGTTGCCGGCCACGGTGTTGGAGGAGGTCACGAAGGGATAGGTGCCGTGGTCGATATCGAGATGGGTGCCCTGCGCGCCCTCGAAGAGCACGCCCTGGGCGGCCGCCTCCTGGATGGCCGAGGACACGTCGCCCAGATAGAGGGTCAAGCGCCGGGCCACTGGCAGCAATTCGTCGAAAATCTGCTGCGCCGACATGGGCTCCTGCCCATAAAGGCCCGTGAGCAGGGCGTTTTTCTCCACCAGAGCCTTTTCGATCTTGTGCATGAGCAGCTTCTCGTCGGCAAGATCGGCGGCGCGGATGCCGATGCGGGAAGCCTTGTCCTCGTAGCAGGGGCCGATGCCCCGGCCCGTGGTCCCGATCTTGTCGGACCCGCTCTTGAAATTCTCGCGCGCGCCGTCGATGGCGCGGTGATAGGGCATGATGAGCTGGGCCTTCTTGCTGATCATGAGCCGCTCGGGGCCGACGTCGATGCCGGACGCAGCCAGCTTGTCCATCTCAAGGCAAAATACAAAGGGGTCGAGCACCACGCCGTTGCCGATCAGGCATTTCTTGCCCTTGTGCAGGATGCCGGACGGAATGAGGTGCAAAATGGTCTGTTTTCCGTTCACCACCAGGGTGTGCCCGGCATTGTTTCCGCCCTGAAAGCGCACGATGGCGGCCACGTCAGTGGTCAACAAATCGACTATCTTGCCCTTTCCCTCGTCGCCCCACTGGGCGCCCATGACTACGATATTCGCCATGAATCCGATCTCCTCGTCTTTGGTATATTCGCCGTCAGCGCAATGGCAAATGGCTCCCTTCTTTATGAGAAGGCCGGGGGGAAGTCAATTTGCGCAATCGATTGCCCCAAGACCCGGCAAAGTTCCCGCTTCCGGCGAACTCCGCCCGGGCCCGGGATTTGCCGTCCACCCGGGCCTGTGCTAGAGGCACACGGATTCATGCGGCGTCGCGCGCCACAAACCTCGTCAATTCACTTTTCCGGAGAATATATATGAGTGATCTCAAGAAGATGTATCACACCCTGAATCGGGATTCCTTTCCCGAAGACCTGACCATAAGCGTCGGAGGCCAGACCATCCGCTATGCCAAGAAAACCTGGAACATCGGCGGCGAGCAAAAAGGCCTGCGCTACGGTGAAAACCCGGACCAGCCCGCCGCCCTCTACGAGGTGGTCGAAAGCTCCTTCGCCATGGACGGCGTGGCCTTCCAGCAGGGACAGCACAAGCTCGTGTCCAGCCTGACCGAGGAGAACCTGGTCCAGTCCGGCAAACATCCGGGCAAGATCAACCTGACCGACGTGGACAACGGCATCAACATGCTTCAGTACCTGACAGCCAAGCCCGCCGCCATCATCCTGAAGCACAACAACCCCTGCGGGGCGGCCTGGTCCGACGACGGCCTGTTCACCGCCCTGTCCCGAGCCTTCGCCTCGGACCGCATCGCGGCCTTCGGCGGGACCATCGTGGTCAACCGCGCTCTGGACAAGGACTGCGCCGAATTCATCAATTCCAGCTACTTCGAAGTCATCGCGGCCCCGGATTTCACGGCCGAGGCCCTGGCCGTGCTGACCGCCAAGAAAAACCTGCGCATCATCCGCATCCCGGCCCTGGCCGAACTGGAAAAGATCGTGGGCACGCCGTTCCTGGACATCAAGTCGCTCGTCGACGGGGGACTCATCATCCAGGCCTCGTTCCGCAACAGGATTCTGACCGAGGACGATTTTCTGCCCGCCGAAACGACCAAGGACGGAACGACCTACATGGCCCGCAAGCCCAGCCCCAAAGAGGCCGAAGACCTGCTCTTCGCCTGGGCCGTCGAGGCCGGGGTGACATCCAATTCCATCATCTTCGCCCGCGACGGCGCCACGGTGTCCATCGGCACCGGCGAACAGGACCGGGTCGGCTGCGTCGAGCTGACCATCCGGAAGGCCTACACCAAGTACGCCGACAGACTGGCCTTCGAACGCCACGGCCTGTCCCTGTACGAACTGGGGCTCAAGGCCAAGGTTGATGCCGATCTGGCCGCCTCCCTGGAAGAAATCCAGAAAAAGACCGAGGCGGACCGGGGCGGGCTGCCCGGGACGGTGCTCGTGTCCGACGGCTTCTTTCCCTTCCGGGACGGCGTGGATCTGGCCGTGGCCCAGGGCGTGACCGCCATCGCCCAGCCCGGGGGCTCCATCCGCGACTGGGAGATCATCCAGGCCGTGAACGAAGCCGCTTCGCAAGTGGCCATGGTTTTCACCGGCCAGCGCTCCTTCAAACACTAGAATACGGCCCCGGGGCCGTTGACCCGGGCCGGTCACTCCGGCCCACGCGCCCAAGGCGCATAAGGCTTTTATGTCCATCTCACTTTCCCTGCAGCCCGGATGCATCATGGAGTTCCTTCAGGACAACCAGCCGGTCACGGCCTGGGTCCTGGACGTCCAGGGCCCGCGTCTGCGGGTCTTCACCGCGGGACAGCGCGAGCTCAAGCTCCCCCTGTCCCGGGTCCTGCCCTGGCTTGGCCCCCAATGTCCGGCGGGCAGCAGCCGCCAGGAGATGCTCGACCTGCTGCGCACGCACAATGGCCGCCGGGAACGCCTGGCCGAATCCGTCGACGCCCTGGAAATCTGGGATCTGGCCCAGGGAGAAGTGGACGAGGCCGGAATAGAGTGGTTCGCGAGCCTTGTTTTCGAGGACGCGAGCCCCGACCAGCTTGCGGCCCTGGGGCGCAAGCTGTTGCAGACCAAGACCCATTTCAAGTTCTCCCCGCCCCAGTTCGAGATATACCCCCAGGAAACCGTGGAGCGCCGCCAGGAGGAACTGCGCAAGGCCCAAGAGCGCGAACGCCTGGTCGGCTTCGGGCAGGTCTTTTTGAAGGGTCTGTGGGACACGTTCTGCAAACGCAAAAGCACCCTGCCCCTGCCCGACGAAGAGCAAAGCCGGCGCATCCGGGACCTGCTCATGACCCGCCTGTGCAACCCCGACGACCGGGACTCGGACGCCCTGTGGAAAACCATGAGCCAGGGCCTGCCCGAAGAGCCGCACCTGCCCCTGTTTCTGGCTCAGGCCTGGGGCATCGTGCCGCCGCATTTCAACTTCCATCTCTGCCGCGCGCAGTACGACTGGGAGCCGGACTGGGCCCTGGCCCATGCCGACGCCGTCACGGCGCTGCGGGAACGGGTTCTGGCCACGCGCGAAGAACCCGGGATCGACATCGTGACCATCGATTCCGCCAGCACCCAGGACATCGACGACGGCTTCGATCTGACCCGCGACGAGGACGGTTTCACCCTGCATCTGGCCCTGGCCTGCCCCTGCCTGGGCTGGGAGTTCGGATCGCCCCTGGACAAGGCGGTGCTGCACCGCTTCACCTCCCTCTATCTGCCCGAAGGCACAAGCCACATGCTGCCCGAAACGCTGGGCAAGGATTTTTTCAGCCTCTGCGCCGGCCAGGACCGCCCGGCCCTGGTCATCTCTTTCGACCTGGACCCGGAAGGGGTCATGCGTTCCTGCACGCCGCGCATCGCCTGGATCAGGGTGAAGGCGAACCTGACCTACACCGGAGTGGAAGAAGAAATCGAGACCAACGCCGCAGGCATGCTGCATCATGCCCGCGACCTGGCCACCCTGCTGCGCCAGGCGCGCATCCGCGAGCACGCCGTGATCATGGACCAGCCCGACCCGCGCATGGTTCTGCGCGGGGACCCGGCCAACCCGGAAGTCACGGTCGTGCAGTCCGAGTCCACGCCCGAAGCGCAGAAAATCGTGTCCGAGTTCATGATCCTGGCCAACAAGGCCATGGGTTCCTGGGCGCTGCAAACAGGCACGGCCCTGCTCTTCCGGACCCAGAACATCACCCTGCCCGCCGAAAGCGCCGGGGTCTGGGCCGAGCCCACGGACATCTACCGCATCATCAACAACATGGGCCCCTCCATTCTCGAATGCGAGCCCCGCCGTCACGCCACCATCGGGGCCAGGGCCTACGCCCCGGTGACCTCGCCCCTCAGGCGCTATTCGGACTTCATCAACATGGCCCAGATCCTGGCCCGACTGACCGGACAGGGACGCCTCCTCGACCAGACGGAACTGGAGAGCCTGCTTCCCCTCTTGTCCAGCAGGGCCGAACTGGTCGGCCAGGTCCAGCGCATGCGCCCCAGGTACTGGAAATACGAATATTTCCGACAAAACTGCAAGAAAATGCGCTGGTCCGGAACCATCGTCGATCCCGGCTCCAACCTGGTGACCATCGCCCTTCCGGACCTGCAACTTTTCCTGAAGGCCCCGCGCAAGATTTTCGGCGACAAGGTCCGCCTCGGACAGTGGTTCTCCATCCGCATCGGCAAGGTCGATCCCCTGAACAACGAGATCAAGATCGTCGAGGCCTGGGAGGAGGAATGAACTTGTACGTACGACCATTTTCACGTAGAGGATTTCGGCACATGCCAACCCGAATTTCCAAAGATCAAGGAGACTGCACATGGTGACAATATTCTGGCTCGCGATCAGCTACCTTCTGGGGGCCATGCCTTTCGGCCTTCTGATCTCCAAGACCTGCTGCGGCATCGACCCGCGCGAACAGGGCAGCGGCAACATCGGGGCCACCAATGTCGGCCGGATCTGCGGCACCAAGTACGGAGCCCTGACCCTGGCCCTGGACATGCTCAAAGGTTTCGTGCCGGTCGCCCTGGCCACCAGCTTTTCGGACTCCGGTTTCTTCCTGACCCTGGTCGCCCTGGCCGCGGTCTGCGGACACATGTTCTCGGTCTTCCTGCACGGCAAGGGCGGCAAGGGCGTGGCCACCTGGGTCGGCGCCTTCGTGGCCATCTCCACCTCCGGCACCATCATCTGCGGCCTGGGTTTCCTGGCGGCCCTGTACTTCTATAATTTCGTGTCCCTGGCCTCTCTGGTCATGGTCGCGCTCATGCCCGTGATCCTGCTCTTTCAGGGCATGTTCGGCGCCATCCCCCTGGCCCTGGTGCTCATGGCGCTGATTTTCTGGAAGCACTCGGAGAACATCAAGCGCCTCATGGCCGGTGAAGAGCATCCCTGGAAGAAAAAATAGCCCGACTTTTCACATCCGATCGCAAAAAAACGCGGAAGCCCCAACGGACTTCCGCGTTTTTCTTTGCCCGGCGAACACATTCCCGGAGGACGCGTCACGGCGAACGCCCGCTAGAGCATCTTCAGATCCCAGTTCCACAAGCCCTGGCGCTCCTTGATCGCGACCTTTTCCGGCACGGGCTCGTGCAGGCGCGTCAGCAGGGCGTACCCGGATTTTTCCAGTTCCGTCCATTTTTCGCTCAGGTCGATGCCCCAGTTGGGAAAGGTCCAGACCAGGCCGCCGTATGTCCGCGACCAGAACTGCTCGCCCTTGGGGCTCTGCAACGGTTCCCGTTCACGCAGGCTTTCGGAGCGGATGCGCGAAACGCACAACGGATAAAGACCCTTGACCAGAATGCCCAGTGGCAGCGGAGAGAGGGCCGGCAGTTCCAGAAATCCCTGACGGTCGAGCTCCGGACTCGCGAAAGCGCCCGCGAAACCCATGCGCGCAAGCTCCGCCAGGGCCATGGGGTTGGCCGTGTTGCACATGGGACCGGCCCAGAAGGTCTGGCGCTCGGGCCTGGCGAAGAGGCCCATCTGCCAGGGCGCATTCAGCACGAATTGCCGCGCGCCGAGGCGGGTCATATTTTCCAGGCATTCGATCCAGGCTTTTTCTTCCGCAGGCCAGATCACGGGCGGCAGCCACCACCAGATGCGCCCGAAGATGCTGCGCGAGATGTTGCGCTCCACTCCGGGCGTGAGCCACACCGCCTGCTCGCTCTGGTTGCCGAGCCGTGCCGGCAGGCTGCGCCAGACATCCATTTCGCGCGGCTTGCCCTTTCGTCGCGCAGGGCGCGGCAGGGTTGGGGAAAAAGAGGATTCCCGTGTCGGGCGGTCGAAAACCAGATTTTTTTTCAGGTCCGCCACCAAGGCTTGCAGCTCCCGCTCCCGCCGGTCCACCAGGAAGACCGGGGCGCCCTGCGGCGCGGGACGGCCCTGGCCCTTGGGCAGATCCAGACGACCGCCCTTGGGGATGTCGCGGCGGATCTTCACGGTCTGATGCCCGGCCTGATCCTCGTAGCCGACGCGCAGCAAATCCCCGCTTTTCAGGGGCTCGCGCGGAGACACGTAGGCGGCCTTGAACCCGCCCTGGACCTTGCCGATCATGTGCCCCGAGGCGGTCTGCTCCCGGTCGGCGATGGGATTGGAAGGCCTGTGCCCAAGAAAGTTGTAGTGCGAGGACGGCCGGCCCAGCGCCATGTCCAGGAGGCCCAGGGCCGCCTTGCGCCGGGCCGGATCATCGCCCTCGTCGCGCAGCATGCGGTAGGCTGTGACCGTGTAATACACGTAATGCGGCCCCTTCTTGCGCCCCTCGATCTTCCAGGAGCCGACCTTCTCCACGCCGCTCAACGGACGCACCAGCACATCCAGGGACAGATCGTCGCAGGAAAAAAACGCGCCTTTCTGGTTTTTCTGCTGGTACAAGCGGCGGCAGGGCTGCACGCAGCGGCCGCGCAGGCCGCTCTTGCCGCCCAGATAGCTGGACCAGTAGCATCTGCCCGAAACCGCGTAGCACAGCGCGCCGTGCACGAACACCTCAAGGCCCAGGCCATCCGGGCAGCGGGCGGCCACGGCCTTGATCTCGTCGATGGACAGTTCGCGGGGCAGCACCAGCCGGTCAACGCCCAGAGCCAGGACCTGAGGCAGCCCGGCGATGGTGCCGCCGTTGGCCAGGGTGGAAAGATGCAACTCCCCCGTGAATCCCGCCTGCCGGGCCAGGGCGGGCAGGCCCAGGTCCTGGACGATGAGCGCGTCCACCCCGACCTGGGTCTGCAAACGGTGGATGAGGCGACCCGCCTGATCCAGCTCCGGGGTTTTCAAGAGGTTGTTCACGGCCACGTGCACCCGCACGCCCTTGGCGTGGGCCAGTTCGGTCAGGGCCGCGAGTTCGGTCAGGGAAAAATTCTCCGCCTCCATGCGCGCGGAAAAATTTTTCAGGCCGCAGTACACGGCGTCGGCCCCGGCGGCGATGGCGGCCAGAAAACTGTCGATATCGCCGGCGGGGGCGAGGATTTCTATTTTGTTGCGTTCCATGGGAAGACCACCGGCCCGTGGCCGAAAGTTGAAATCCGACGGCGAAAGGCCGACGGCGCTGCTGCGCATGAATGAGCGATCAAGAGGCAGGCGAACTGTCTCCGGGTAGCGTAACGGACAGGGGGGGTGTCAAGGGGCAATCCGTTCCAGCCGAGAGCGGACCTTGTGGACCGCGCATGAAAAGCGTAAGATAAACGCCGAACAGCGCGCCGGACATCCAGGTAAAACAGGACGACGAACACAATGGGAATGACGGATCTCGTTTTCGTGGCCACGAGCCAGGACTCCCTCTTTCAGGAGACCAGAAGCCATCTGAGCACGCTCGGGTACACCAACTGCGCGCGCTTTTCATCGGGCAAGGCCGCGGTGGAGTTCATCAAATACAACCCGGCGCGGATCATCATCGTCGACACCGAGGTCGAGGACCTGAGCCTGGCCGAATTCGTCGCCGCCCTGCGCGAAGTCAGGCAGGCGGAGTACCTGCACATCCTGGTCATCTCGTCGGACCGGACCGAGGAATTTCTCCTGGGCATCATCTCCGCCGGATGTTCCGGGCTGGTGTTGCGCCCCTACAACCGGACCGCCCTGGAAAACCACATGGCGCAGTCCAGAAAACTCGAGCACGCCCCGGACTCCGACCGCGAAACCGTGGAGCAGGCCGAAACGCTGATCGTCCAGGGCCGCTACGAAGACGCCATCGGCGACCTGACCCTTGTCGTCAACCATGAGGACGAGCAGGCGAGCAGGCTGTTCTATCGGGGATGCCAATTCCTGGTGGACAAGAAATGGTCCGACGCCATCCAGGCCTTCAACCAGTCCCTGGCCCGCAACCAGACCTTCATCAAGGCCTACGAAGGCCTGGCCCAGGCCTACCGGGGCAAGAACGACACCGAGCGTTACCGCTTCTATCTCCAGAAAGCCGCCGATGAATACGCAAAGCTCAACAACTTCGCCAAGGTCAAAAAAATATTCGTCGAAATCGTGAAGTACGACATCAACGCCCCCAACCCCTACAACACCCTGGGCATCAGGCTGCGTCAGGAAAAACAGTACAAGCAAGCCATCCAGGCGTATTTCCAGGCGATCCAGCTGAGCCCCAAGGACGAGAACATACACTACAACATGGCCAAAGCCTATTTTTGCGATGCCCAGCCGGAAAAGGCCCTGGAATGCATCCGCCTGGCCCTGTCCCTGTCCCCGGAACACCTCGAAGCGCTCAAAATGTACCGCCTGCTGACCGGCGTAGCCTGGGAAGACAACGCCTCCGCCCCGTTTCAGCCCCAGCGGGGAGCCTGACCCATGGCCAAGTTCAGCACCTGCGCCATCTGCGGAAAACTGGTCGACATCGACCAGGAGTCCCACACCCTGTTTCATTGCCGCAATTTCCTGCTGCGCTCCTTCTACGGCGAGAAGAACGAACACCGCCGCGCGCGTTTGCAGGAACGCATCGACGCCCTGAACGCCCGCATGCGCGTCAAGGGCAACAACCTTCTCGACACCTGACAAAAGGCGCCGGCCCGTGCCAAAGACGCCCCGTCATCTTCCCGGCCAGGGCAGTTCCTGAAGCGGCCCCAGCCCCGTCAGCGCCTGTCTGACCGCCTCGTCCCGAAACACGCGCCCGACCCTCGGAGCGCACGCGTAACACAACATCCGCCCCTCCAGGCGGAAACACAGGGTATGGGCGTGCAGATACATGCGGTCGGGCCACTCCGGCACGAGGGGATGATAGAGCGCGTCGCCCAGGACGGGAGCGCCCAGACTCTTCATGGCCACGCGCAGCTGGTGCGTGCGTCCGGTAAGGGGCTTCAGGACGTAAAGCCGCAGACCCGGCCGCACCGCCCAACTCATGAAGCGCGTCCGCGCGGGCCGCTCCATGCTCCGAACGAGCTTCCAGCTCCCCCGCCGCGAACGGACCATGTCGCCCTGGATCAGCCCCTGCTTCTTGCTCGGGGACTGATCCGACAGGGCGACATAGTATTTGCGCACCGCCCGCTCCCGGAACAGCCCGGCCAGGATCCCGGCCCATTCCCGGTTTCGGGCCAGAAGCAGCAGCCCGGACGTGGCCTTATCCAGACGGTGGACCGGAAAGACCTTTTCCCCCAGCCGATCCCGAACCAGGCTGCACAGCCCCGGACGGCCTTCGCAATCGTGAAAATCCAGGCCCGGAGGCTTGTCCACGACGATAAATCCGGGCTCGCCTCCGACCACCTCGAAATCCGGCGAAGCCGTCACCACCGCTTGTTCTTCTTTTTACGCGGCGGATACTTGGCCCTGTGCTCGTCGTAGCGGTAGTACGGTTCCGCCAGATCGAGCTCCAGGGCCACCGGCCCGCCCAGACGGACCCTCAAGTCGCGCGGCAGCAGCACTGCGCTGCGCCATCCCCGGTCGAGATAGAAATAGATCTTGCGGTCCAGATCGAAATACACCCCCACATCGGGATAATAATTATACCTGTAGTGTTTGTTGCGATAGCCGTGGGCCGGGGCATGATCCGGCGGCCCCTGGCGCTGGGGCGGCGCGGCGGGCGCGATGACGCAGCCCTGCAGGACGAGAAGCGCGAGAATGATCAGCAGACAATTTCTGAGTCGCATGGTTACCTCCGGGTTGGTTTGATCACGTCGCGATGCTTCCGAGCATGATTGGCGCAATCAGAAAAAATGCGCCGAAGCGGTCTCGAACCGGGCAAGATGGACGCCGCCCCCTCTTCCGGAGACGGACCGCGCCGGCAAAGAACGTAAAAAACCCTCTTCACGCCTTGAAGTTTGCCATTATGTACTCTACTTAGTAAACACTGGATTCCCCCTAACGACGACAACGCATCCTGAAACCACCAACACGAGGAGCGCGCATATGGACTGTTTCAGCGGAAAACTCTGGCATCATCTGCCATCCAGGGAGATTCTCGACACTTTCCAGGTCGACCCGGACAAGGGCCTGGACACGTTGCAGGTCAAATGGAGGGCTGATGAATTCGGACCCAACGCGCTGACCGCACGCCGGGGAAAAACCAGGCTGGAGCGCTTCCTGCTTCAGTTCCACCAACCCCTGGTCTACATCCTCATCGCGGCCGGAATCGTCACCGCGGCGCTGGGCGAAGTGGTGGATTCCGCCGTCATCGTGGGCGTGGTCCTGGTCAACGCCATTGTCGGATACATCCAGGAGGCCAAGGCCGCCGGAGCCCTGGAAGCCCTGGCCAACTCCATGGTCACCGAGGCGGTGGTCATCCGTTCCGGAGGCACGAAACGGGTGCCCGCCTCCGAACTGGTGCCGGGCGACGTGGTGATCCTGCGCTCCGGCGACAAAGTCCCCGCCGACCTGCGTCTGCTGACCGTCAAGGATCTGCGCGTCGATGAATCGGCCCTGACCGGCGAGTCCGTGCCGGTGGGCAAGATGCCGGACCCGCTGCCCCAGGACGCCGTCCTGGCCGACCGCCGCAACATGGCCTACGCCTCCACCCTGGTCACCTACGGCCAGGCCACGGGCGTTGTCGTGGGCATCGGCGACTGCACCGAGATCGGCCGCATCTCGACCATGGTCTCCGAGGCCGACGAACTGGCGACGCCGCTGACCCGCAAGATCGCGAGCTTCAGCCACCTGCTGCTCTGGGCCATCCTGGCCCTGGCCGCCCTGACCTTCACGGCCGGCGTCTTGCGCGGCGAAAAGGCCGCCGACATGTTCATGGCCGCGGTGGCCCTGGCCGTGGGCGCCATCCCCGAAGGCCTGCCCGCGGCCGTGACCGTGATCCTGGCCATGGGCGTTTCGCGCATGGCCGCGCGCGGAGCCATCATCCGCAAGCTGCCCGCAGTGGAGACCCTGGGCGGGGCCTCGGTCATCTGTTCCGACAAGACCGGCACCCTGACCGAAAACCAGATGACCGTCACCGCCGTCTTCGCGGGCGGTGAAGGCCACACGGTCAGCGGCGCGGGCTACCGGCCAGAGGGAATCATCGAAGGATTCGACGAGCACGACCAGGCCCTGCGCACCACGCTTCTGGCAGGCCTGCTCTGCAACGACACCAGCATCGAATACGGGGAGAGCGGGGAAAAGGTCATCGGCGATCCCACCGAGGCCGCGCTCATCGTGGCCGCCGGCAAGGGAGGCCTGCACCTGGACGGCCAGTCAAAGAACCTGCCCCGCATCGATACGCTGCCCTTTGAATCGCAGCACCAGTACATGGCCAGCCTGCACGACCAGGGAGCGTCCAGCCCTCGCCTGGTTTTCTTCAAGGGCTCGGTGGAGACCGTGCTGGAACGCGCGGGCACGGAGCTTCAGGCCGACGGCACGCTCAAGCCGCTGGATCCGGACGCCATCCGCGACGAAGTCGAGCGCCTGGGCATGGACGGCATGCGCGTCCTGGCCATGGCCTGCAAGGAACTGCCCGCAGAAACCGCGACGCTTTCGCATGCGGACGTCGATTCCGAACTGATCTTCATCGGCCTGGTGGGCATGATCGACCCGCCGCGCCCTGAGGCCGTCCAGGCCGTGCAGGCTTTCCACCGCGCCGGAGTCAAGGTCAAGATGATCACCGGCGACCACGCGGTCACGGCGGCGGCCATCGGCACGCAATTGGGCCTGGGCATTGAAACCTGCCCCGGCAAGCCGACCTGTCAGGTCATGACCGGCGCGGACATGACCCGGATCTCCGACGAGGAACTGGTGGACAAAGCCGCCGAAACAGCCGTCTTCGCACGTGTCGCCCCGGACCAGAAGCTGCGTCTGGTCATGGCGCTGCAAAGCCGGGGTGAGATCGTGGCCATGACCGGCGACGGGGTCAACGACGCGCCGGCCCTGAAGCAGGCCGACATCGGCGTGGCCATGGGCAAGGGCGGCACCGAGGCCGCCAAGGAAGCCTCGGACATGGTCCTGACCGACGACAACTTCGCCACCATCGAAGCCGCCGTGGAAGAAGGCCGAGGCGTGTACGACAACCTGCTGAAATTCATCGTCTGGACCCTGCCCACCAACGTGGGCGAAGGCCTGGTCATCCTCGCCGCCATCCTGCTGGGCGTGGCCCTGCCCATCCTGCCGGTCCAGATATTGTGGATCAACATGACCACGGCCGGGTGCCTCGGCCTCATGCTCGCCTTCGAACCCAAGGAACCGGGCATCATGGACCGCCACCCTCGTGACCCGGGCATGCCCATCCTGGACACGGAACTCTACATCCGCATCATGCTGGTTGGCTCGATACTGCTCATCGCCGCCTTCGGCCTCTACGAATGGGAGCTGCGCACCACCGGCGTGCAGGAGCAGGCCCGTACCGTGGCCGTCAACGTCTTCGTCATGGTCGAAGCCTTCTACCTCTTCAACAGCCGCTCCTTCTCCCGCTCTCCCTTCGCGCTGGGGCTGTGGACAAACCCCTGGGTGATCGCCGGCTTCGCCATCATGGTCGTCCTGCAGCTCGCCTTCACCTATGTGCCGTTCATGAACATCCTGTTCGGCAGCGCGCCCATCGGCGTCCTGCCCTGGATCAAGATCATCGGCGTTTCGATCCTGGCCTTCATCGTGATCGAGGTCGAGAAATGGCTTCGCAACCGCCCGGTCAAGACCGCCGAATCCCTCTGATCCGGTCAGCCTTCACCGCACGAGACTCCGCCGCCCCGGGCGGCACCCGCCCGGCGGCCCCGGTTAGGGTTTGCCCGGCCGC
>JAEWKZ010000092.1 GCA_023393525.1 Pseudomonadota bacterium
GAATTGCGGGCCGCACTGCCCTTTCGCATCCTGCTGGTCGATCTGGGCGGAGGCATCGCCGTTGGAGCTGATTCATCCCGGATCGATCTGGGCGATCTGCGCTGCACGCCTCTTTGCGCCCTGCTCCAAGGCATGGGGCACCCGCTGATCCCAAAATTTCAGAACACCGCCCCCAGCCAAGGCCGTCCCACGTGTTATGCCGTCATATCGGACACCTATGTCAATTTCAGTGGCCGTCTGGGCAACCATTTCGCCACCATCGACTCCTATTCCGGACCGGTCATCAACGACAACTACATCACCTTTTCCTTCAAGGGCGGCGCGGCGCAGTACGAACAGCGGGTACGGCGGACGCTGGTTCTGGCCGGAATCCTGCGCCGCCAGGGATTCAGGGTCGCGCAAAGCGCGGACTCGCTCAAGGCCGAAATCCGCAAATACGACCAGCGCCGCTTCCTGGAACGTCTGGACACGCTCGGACGCCTGCTCGCAGCGGTGCGGGCCTTGGATTGGCGGCTCGATGACGACGCCGAAATCGCTCACTGCGTGGACGCGTTCATGAACGGCGACTACGCCTTCGAGCGCCGATAAACCTTGCGCATCCCGCCGAAATGACCGCCCCCCGCGGTTGCCTGGACCCGCCGGTCTGTGTCACTATTCGTTCACGAAACACAAGCACCCGGGCCCGGACACTGGGCGGATATCGTGGAGCACGAATGAACCTGATCCAGCGCGTTAGAAACATCTTTTCCCCCAAAGCTCCAACCATGGAGCAGGACAACGGCCAGGAAGACCTTTTCAAGGCCAGATACCAGGCCTTTCGCAGGCTTCTGTCCGCGAACAACGGGGCGCTGGACTTCATGACGGAACTGGAGGAGGCGGCCCAGGGACACCGCCATTTCGGCATGCATTTCGTCCGCTCCAGGGCCACGGGAGCCACGGCCAAAGTCTTCAACATCGTGGAAAACCTGCTCTTTCTCGCGCCGGGGAAATATCTGGGGCTGCGCGATTCCCTGCGCGACATACAGGACCGGATCCAGCAGGAACTCGCGCTGAGGCAGAAAGGCCGCCGGCAGGAACTTGTTCTCGATCTGGACCAGATAACCGCCGTCGACGTGGATGACGTCGGGGGCAAGATGGCCAATCTGGGTGAGCTTCGCAACAAGTTGCAGATCCCCGTCCCAGCCGGATTCGCCATCACCGCCCAGGCCTACATGGCCTTCATGCAGCAAAGCGGATTGTGGGACGAGATCAACTGCCTGGTGCTCGGCCACCCCATGGCCTCCCAATTCGGGGCCTGCACCCTTCCCAACGCCGATCCCGAGGACGAGGATGATACGGAAAATATCGGCGCCGGCCAGCCCATCGCCCTGCTGGAAATGTGCGCCAAGATCCGGGGCATGATCCTCGACGCCGAGGTGCCCAAAGAACTGGAAGACGCCATCTTGTCCGCCTACGACCGCCTCTGCGAGCGCGAAGGCGGGCCGGTCCACGTGGCGCTGCGCTCAAGCGCCCTGGGCGAGGACAGCGCGGGCGCGTCCTTTGCCGGGCAGCATCGTTCCCTCCTGAACCTGGACCGGGACAGCCTGCTGGACGGCTACAGGGAAGTCGTGGCCAGCAAATATTCGGCGCACGCCATGACCTATCGCTACATGCTCGGCATCCGGGACGACGACGTGCTGATGTGCGTCGGATGCCTGAGCATGGTCACCTCCATGACCGGCGGGGTCATGTACACATCGAGCCCGCTCAACGCGGACGATGGCCGCATCCAGATCACTTCGGCCTGGGGGATGGCCAAGGGGGTGGTCGACGGCACCGCCACTTCCGATCGATTCCTGATCGAAAAAGGCCCCCCGCCCCTCATTGTCGAACGGAGCGTGCCTCGCAAGGAATCCGCCCTGGCCTGTTCCAAGACCGAGGGGGTGTGCAGGGTCTCCGTCGATCCCGATCTGGTGGGACAGCCAACCCTGGACGACTCCCAGATTTTCGAACTCACGGCCATGGGGTCGCGCATCGAAGCCCACTACGGGACGTCCCAGGACATCGAGTGGGCCTACACGCCGGAAGGCCGCCTGTTCCTGCTGCAAACGCGCCCGCTGGAAATTCGCCAGACCCAGCCCGCGCCAAAATTGCTGCCGGGGGTGGAGCCGCTGATTCAGGACGGGCAGACGGCCAGTTCGGGCACCGCCCACGGAGTGGCGCATCTCGTCAAGAAGGACGTGGACATCCTCGTGCTGCCGGAAAAGGCCATCCTGGTCTGCGTGGAAGCCGCGCCCAAATGGGCGACCGTTCTGGACAGATGCCAGGGCATCATATCCGAGCAGGGCAGCGCGGCCGGCCATCTGGCCAACGTGGCGCGGGAGTTCAATGTTCCCGCCCTGTTCGGCGTCCATGCGGCCACAAGCATTTTGAGTCCCGGCCAGGAAATCACCCTCGATGCCGACAACCGGGCGGTTTATGAAGGGTTGCGGGAAACGCTTTTGGACCGGAGCCCAAAGCGCCCGAACATGATGCAAGGCAGCCCTGTTTTTCAGACCCTGCTCAACGTGAACCGTCACATCACGCCGCTTGGCCTGCTCGATCCCGACAGCCTGGGCTTCACTCCGGCCAACTGCAGGACGCTGCACGACATAACCCGCTTCTGCCATGAAAAATCCGTGCACGAGATGTTCAATTTCGGCCGCGACCACAATTTTTCTCCCAGATCGAGCAAGCAGCTCAAAACCGTGGTCCCCATGCAATGGTGGGTCATCAACCTTGAAGACGGCTTCGCCGGCGACACCGGCGACAAGATGATCCCGCTGGACAAAATCACATCCATCCCCATGCTCGCCTTGTGGCGCGGCATCGTCGCCTACCCGTGGGAAGGCCCTCCCGGGCTCGACGGCAGGGGGTTCATGTCTGTCCTTTTCCAGTCCGCGACCAACACGAATCTTGAACCGGCCATGGCCTCGCAATTCTCGGAGAAAAACTATTTCATGGTTTCCAGGCATTTCTGCAACCTGCAATCCAGGTTCGGATACCACTTCACCTCCGTTGAAGCCCTGGCCGGGCCGCGGCCACGGGAAAACTACATCCGCTTTCAATTCAAGGGAGGAGCCGCCGATCACCACCGCAAGGTGCGCAGGGCCAGATTCGTCGGAGAAATACTTGAGGAATTCGATTTCCGGATCAAGGTCCGGGAAGACGCCCTTTTCGCCCGCATGGACGACTGCGACCAGGACTTCGTTGAAAACCATCTGGAGATTCTGGGGCACATTCTCATCCATACGCGGCAACTGGACATGATCATGAACAAGGAAGAGGTGGTACTGTTCTACAAAAAACGCATCCTGAACCAGCTTCACGCCATGATGGATGCGAAACCCAAGGCCCGAGCCAAACACGCACACGAGGAAAAATGAGCGACAGATCACAAGAAAACTCACCCAGCCATGCCGTCATGCGCGGGGTCATCATCGGCGGATCCATCGGCATGATCGCCAGTTGGTTCGGCTACGAGCCGGTCAAGGCTTTTTTCATGGGCATCGTCTGCGGCATTTTCGCCGCCGCCACCAGAATCATGGCCGACAGGATGCGCAAGAAATAATCCTTGACTTTCACCGGTCTTGCAATATTAATCGTAGTCAAGAACCTCCGCATGCGGTTTATTCCAAGGTTCTCTGAAGCGTTTCAAGGTGACGTTTGACAAAAACCGACAACCGAATCTGTTCCGAAGAGGCGCGTTGGAAGGAAATCAGGACATAACCTCCATTACAGGCGTGTCGGCTGGCAACATCCCCAGGGACCATCTTCCGTTTTGAAGAAAGAGGCGCGTTGGCCATAAACCAAGAACACATCGTTGGTTAAAAAGGCGCGTTGGAAGGAAACTCCCGTAGGAAACCCAGGAAACAGACTGTAGAGGTTTTCCAGGTCACTATGTCATCGTGACAAACCACACGCCGGCTCACGTCCGGCTGGAAGAAAAGACCAAAAATCACATCGCATCACGTATCTGGTCATCTCGGTTTTACGCGAGGCGGGAAGCACAAGCTTCCCGCCTCCTTCTTTTTCACGTCCCCCCAAGCCGCCCTTCCGGGCTGGATCGGCGAAAATCAAACCACCCCGAGCGCAACAGAAGCCCTTTTTATTTTTCATCAATGCGCAGGCGACTTGCATAAGATACGTATTTCGGTGTACGTAGGCGCAAGAAAGCACAAACAATCGGCAATTCAGGACACCACATGTACTGCAAAAAATGTAAATTCCATTCCTTCGACCACGTCAGCGCATGCCCCAAGTGCGGAACGGGCTGGGAAGATTCCCGCAAGGCCCTCTACCTGAACTGGATCACCGCGACCGGGGTCAACTGGCTGGCGCAGGAAGCAGCCGCTCAGCCCTCCGCCGCGGCCCCCCCAAAACCGGACGGCATGCAGGCACGTTCCGGAGGCACGAACGAGCCCTCCAAGGATTATCTCGCGGCTCCGGCGCCGCCGATGGCGGCCGCGGCGGCCAGCACCGAGATCGACGTATCCAATTTTCCGGAGTTGGACTTTTCCATGGCTGAAAGCATTCCGGAACCGCCTGCCAAGAGTACGGCCACGCCCGCCAAAAGCGAACCCGCGACCAAACCCGAAGAAGAGCTTTTTCTGGATACCATCCCCGCCGAGGACATGGTCGAACTCGATTTCAGCGCCTCCTTCGAAACGCCCGCCGCTCCCCAAGCGCCAGCCCAGGCCAAGACGAAAAGGGAGGATCTGTTCATCCCGGAACTGGAGGAAATGCTCGCTCCCCTGGATGACGAACCGCGTTCAAAGCCTGCCCAGGCCAAGAAACCCTCATTTTCCGAAGAGGCTGAAATCCTGCTTGATTTCGGAACCGATCCAGCGGAGAGATCCTCCGGCAAGGCCGACGACGATCTGTCCTTTCTGAGTCTCGAAGATCCCAAAAAGCCTTCCTAGATTCACACCGGCCAAGGCCGGTTCATCCCGGGAACCAGGGCGCTTTTTAAAGCCCCTGGTTTCCTTGCGTGAAACGCGACGGGATCGGAGGCCTACATGCGGGGTCGCGGCGGGAGGAGCTTTTCCGGCGCAAAGAAAAAAGGCTTGACTTTTATGTTTGATTCGAAAAATAAAGCGAGTTTCCGGTGGCCAACGTAAAGCTACTGATTCCACCGGTCAAAGACGCGGCAGCATTTCAGGACAAAATTATGGAGGAGCCTCATGGCAGTAGATTTCAGTAATGCCGTCAAGACCGACGAAGGCGTTCAGGTCAACGGCGTTGTAATGCACCAGATTGTGGAACAGTGTGAAGGCTGCGAGCGGATCAAGGAATTCGATGGCGCCAAATATTGCGGCACCTATCCCCAGCCCGCCGCCAAGTGGAGACTGGGAACCTGCAATTTCTCGACCCACACCAAGACCGCGCCCGGCAAGGGCAAGGCCAAGGTCAACCCGCTCAAGGCTTCCAAGCGCGCAGCCAAAGGCCGCTAGAGCCTTTCATCACGGACTACGTACAAGGCAGGACTTTCCTGCCTTTTTTTTCTTCAAAATTCCGGGCAAAAGAGACGCTTCACCTCGCCCATTTCCTCAAAGGACGCCACCATGCTCAGCACCGTGCTTGAATTCCTGGCAAACAGCCGCGACGAATTGCTGCGGCTGCAGACGGACCTCGTAGCCATCCCCGCCCTCGGGCCGACCAACGCGGGACAGGGCGAAAAGGCCAAGGTGGAATACCTGGCCGAGTATGCGGGCCGATTCGCCGGCGTGCGGACGGAATTGATCAAGGCCCCGGACGACAGGGTCGAGTGTGGCTACCGACCCAGCCTGATCATCAGGCGGCCGGGAAAAAGCCCGCGCACGCTGTGGCTCATCGCCCACACCGACGTCGTGCCCACCGGGGACCTGGCCCTGTGGGAAAGCGATCCGTTCGTGCTGCGTCAGGAAGGCGACCTCATCTATGGACGGGGCGTGGAAGACAACCATCAGGGCATGGTCAGCGCGCTGCTCCTGCTGCGCGCCCTGGAAACGGCCGGCGCGCTGACGGACCTCTCCTTGGGCATCCTGCTCGCCGCCGACGAGGAGACGGGCAACACCTACGGCATCGAGCACATCATGACCCATCACCCGCAGGTCTTCGCGCCAGACGACCTCATCGTCATCCCGGATTTCGGGACCCCGGAGGGAGACGCCATCGAGGTCGCGGAAAAAAGCGTGCTCTGGCTCAGGTTCACGGTGCGGGGCAAACAATGCCACGCCTCGACCCCGGAGGCAGGAATCAATTCCCTGGTCGGCGCCTCGGCGCTGATTCTGGCCTTGGACAGGCTGCACACGATCTTCGACGCGTGCGATCCGCTTTTCGACCCGCCCGTGTCCACCTTCGCCCCGACCAAGATGAAAGCCAACGTCCCCAACGTGAACACCATCCCCGGCCAGGATGTCTTTCACCTTGATTGCCGCGTGCTGCCCTCGTATCCGCTGGAAGTGATCGAGCAGGAGATACGCCTGGTTTGTGACGATGTGGAGGCTGAGCGGGGCGTGCGTATCACCTTTGCGCCCGTGGTCCGGGAACAGGCCGCTCCGGCGACTCCGGCGGATTGCGAAGCCGCCAGGCGGCTGACCGCCGCCCTTGAAAAGACGCGCGGGCTTGAAGCGCGCGCGATCGGCATCGGCGGCGGCACGGTCGCGGCCGCGTTCCGCAAGCGGGGCCTGCCCGCCGTGTGCTGGTCCACCCTCATGCACACGGCCCACCAGCCCAACGAACACGCGTCCGTGAAGGCCACCCTCGCCGACTCGCAGGTATTCGCCCATCTCCTTTTCGAAGAACAGGCTTAGAAACATGAACATCCCGACCGTGCCCGACATTTTCGACATCATCGTCGTCGGAGCCGGCCATGCCGGCTGCGAAGCGGCCATGGCGGCCGCGCACATGGGCATGCGGACGCTCCTTTTGACCATCAACGCCGACCGCATCGGGCACCTGTCCTGCAACCCGGCCATCGGCGGCCTGGCCAAGGGGCACATGGTCAAGGAAATCGACGCCCTGGGCGGGATGATGGGCAAATGGGCCGATCAGGCCGGAATCCAGTTTCGCATACTGAATACCCGCAAGGGCCCGGCCGTGCGCTCCAGCCGCGCCCAGATCGACCGGGCCGAATACGTGAAGGTCGTGCAGCAGGACATCTTCACCTGCCCGAACCTCTTCGTGCGCCAGGAGACCGCCGCGTCGCTCACCGTGGAGGACGGACGCGTCACGGGCGTGGTCACCACCCTGGGCGAGACCATTCCCTGCCGGGCGGCGCTTTTGACCACGGGCACCTTTCTGCAGGGGCTCATCCATGTCGGACTCAAGAATTTCAGCGGCGGCCGTTACGGTGATCCGGCCAGCAGCGGTCTCTCGCCCCGGCTGCGCGAACTGGGCTTTGAACTCGGTCGCCTCAAGACCGGCACCGTGCCCCGGCTGCTCAAGTCATCCGTCGACTATTCGGTCATGGAGGAACAGCCCGGCGACAATCCGCCCCGCCCTTTCAGCTTCGACAGCCCGGGCATAAAGCTTCAGCAGCTGCCCTGCTTCGCGACCAACACCACGGAGCGCACCCACGAGATCATCCGCACCGGATTCGACCGTTCGCCCATGTTCACCGGCGTCATCAAGGGCACAGGGGCGCGCTACTGCCCGTCCATCGAGGACAAGATCGCGCGCTTCCCGGAAAAGGACCGGCACCAGATCTTTGTCGAGCCCGAAGGCCTGACCAGCCACGAGGTCTATCCCAACGGCATCCCCACGAGCCTGCCGCTGGACATCCAGAAAGCATTGGTCGCGTCCATTCCCGGCCTGGAAAAGGCCCAGATCATCCGCCCCGGCTACGCCATCGAATACGACTACGTTCCTCCGACGCAGCTGAGGCCCACCCTGGAGAGCAAGCTCGTGCGCGGGCTATACATGGCCGGACAGATCAACGGCACCTCGGGCTACGAGGAAGCGGCCGGACAGGGCCTGTGGGCGGCCATCAACGCGGTCCTTTCCCTGCGCGGCGAGTCGGAACTGATCCTGACCCGCAGCCAGGCCTACATCGCGGTCCTCGTGGACGACCTGGTCACCAAGGGCACGCTCGAACCCTACCGCATGTTCACCTCCAGGGCCGAACACCGGCTCCTGCTGCGCGAGGACAACGCCGACGAGCGCCTGACCGCCATTGGCCGCGACCTGGGCCTGGTCGATGACAGCCGCTGGCAGCGCTTCACCCGCAAGCAGGCCGCCGTGAACGATATCATGGCCGGATTGGAGTCCGTGCGCGTGCGCCCCGATGCCGCGACCAGGGATCTGGTCCTGGCCATGGGCGGCACGGTCCCGCAAAAGGCCGTCAGCCTGAAAGAGCTCTTGCGGCAGCCGGAGCTGACCATCGACATGCTCGCACCGCTGTGGCCGGAGCTTGCAAATTTTGACGGGGAAGCATTGGAAGAGGCGGAAATCAAGACAAAATACGAAGGGTATCTGCGGCGTCAGCAGGAATTGGTGGACCGTTTCGAGAAGATGGAGCAGACCACCTTGCCCGAAGACATGAACTATACGGGCATCCCCGGCCTGTCCCGCGAAGTCGTGGAAAAACTGACCCGCGTCCAGCCCCGCACCCTGGGCCAGGCCGGACGTATTTCGGGCATCACGCCCGCGGCCTTGTCCTGCCTTGAAATTCAGCTCAAAAAAATCGGCCGGCTCTGATCAGGGCCGACCGAATCGTCTCAGACATCCGCATTTTCAGACCAGGACAGCCGTCACCGGCCCTTACCCCTCGCCCAGTTCCGAGGCGCAGTGAGCGAAGGACGGCACATAAAACCCGTCCACCAATTCCTGGGCCAGGGCTTCAAGCCGCTCCACGAAAGCGTCGTCCAAAATCGACTCCAGGGTTTCATCCGTCGGCATGACGTCCTCCTCCGGACCACGCACCTTCAGGAGGATGACCCGGCCATTGCTCATGACCTCGTAGCCCACGATCTTGGCCAGGCCGCGCCCATGCAACTCGCTGACATGATTCTGAATGATCTCGAAAAGTTCCAGTCCCGTATCGGGTCTGGTCACGATGGAAAAAACACGTTCCGCCACGTTCACCTCCTGTGCAGCCTCCCGCTTTCATGTTTATCCGGGCTTGTAAACCATTTGCCCGGCCCTTCACAATCGCGCAAAAGACACATACCCTTGTTTTTTTCGAACCACATTCACGGGAAAGCACTTATGAAACAACTCGTCGCGACCCGCATGGACCGATGCATCGGCTGCCATTCATGCTCCCTGGCCTGCGCCCGCGCTGTCCACAAATGCCTGTCCTGGGAAAATGCCGGCATCCGCATCCTGTCCTCCGGCGGCCTGTCCACCGGCTTTCTGGCCAAGGTCTGCCTGGCCTGCGACCCGGCGCCCTGCGCGGCGGCCTGCCCCACGGGCAGCCTCAAGCAGCGCAAAGGCGGCGGGGTCACCCAGCAGAAGAAACTCTGCATCCAGTGCGGCAAATGCGTGGCCGCCTGTCCGGTGGACGCCATCGCCCAGGACCGTCAGGGCCGCCCCTACGTCTGCATCCATTGCGGCAGCTGCGTGGAGTTCTGCCCCCACGACTGCCTGGAAATGCAGGAGGTGGAAGCATGATCTCAAGCACCTTCAAGATACTGGAAGTGAACCTGTCCTCGGGCCGCTCCACCATCCGCAGCCTGCCGGGCGTTGCCACGTATCTCGGCGGATCGGGGCTGGCCGCGAAGCTTCACCTCGATTACGCCAAGCCCGAGCTGGCCTGGGACGATCCCTCGCAGCCCCTCATTTTTTGCGTCGGCCCTCTGACCGGACACTTTCCGCTCATGAGCAAGACGGTCTGCGCCTTCACCTCGCCCCTGCACGGCCAGTACGCCGAGTCCCACGCCGGAGGCCGCAGCGCCCTGGCCCTGCGCTTCGCGGGCCTCGATGCCCTGGTCGTCATCGGCCGCTCCGAGCGCCCCACGGTTCTGCATCTGGGCGCCAATGTCATCGAGTTCATGGACGCGGGCTACCTGTGGGGCAAGGACGCCCTGAGCACCGGCAAGCTGCTGCGCCGCATCTTGAAGGGCTCCGGCCACCGGACCATCATGCGCATCGGCGTAGCCGGCGAGAACAAATCGGCCATGGCTTGCATCAACGTGGACACCTACCGCCATTTCGGCCGCCTCGGCAGCGGCGCGGTCATGGGCGCCAAGAACGTCAAGGCCATCGCCATCGAAGGCAACGGCTCCCTGGACCTGCCCGAGGGTAAGGACTACGGCGCCTTGTACGCCGAGATCTTCCGCAAGGTCACGGACACGGACATGATGCGCAAGTACCACAACCTGGGCACGGCCTCGAACCTGGAGGCGCTGAACGAACTCAAGGCCCTGCCTTGGCGCAACCTGCAGGCCACTTCGGACCCCGGCATCGAGGGCATAACGGGCCAGCGTTTCGCCGACGACACCCTGCTGCGCAATGCCGCCTGCGCCGGATGCCCGGTGGGCTGCATCCATATCGGCTTCGTGCGCGAGAAATTCCATCAGGACAACCAGTACCTCTACCGGCAGGTCGGTTACGACTACGAGCCCATCTTCGCCACCGGCTCCATGCTCGGCCTGACCCATGCACCGGACGTACTTACGGTCATGGACGAGGTGGAGAAGGCCGGGCTCGACGTCATGAGCGGCGGCGTGGCCCTGGCCTGGGCCACGGAGGCGCTGGAAAAGGGCGTGGTCACGGTGGAGCAGACCGGGACCGAGCTTCGCTTCGGCGAGGTCCAGGGGTATATTAAAGCCGTGCACCTGCTGGCCGGGGCGGCAAGCGAGTTCTGGAAACTCCTGGCCGCCGGAACCATGGTCGCGGCCAAGCATTATGGGGGCGAGGATTTCGCCTGCGTCCTGGGCCAGGAGATGGCCGGGTACGCCACGGGCGAGGTCTTCTACGTGGCCCAGTCCCTGGGTCTTCGGCATTCGCACCTGGACACCGGGGCCTACAGCTACGACCAGTCGAGCGCACCCAAGGACGTGGACAAGGCCCTGGCCTTTCTGCTGGAGGACGAGCGCGAGCGGGTGGTCCTGACCTCCATGGTGGCCTGCCTCTTCGCCCGCAAGGTCTATGAGCCGGACACGCTGCGCCAGTGCCTGACCGTGCTCGGCGGGCGCGAACTGGCCGACAACCTTGACGGCGCGGCGGCCTCCATCCAAAAACTGCGCTGGCAGGCCAGGATGGCAGGCGGCTTCGACCCCATGGGAGTCAAGATTCCCAAACGCTTCCTGGAAGTCAGCACCTGGAAGGGCCAGGCCGACCCAAAGTATCTTGAGAGCCTGCGTCTGGCCTATGCCAGGGCCGTCATCGAGATGAGCAAGCCCCAACAATAGCCCGCATTCAACGGCGAGGCGCAGGCCGGGGAAGATATTCCCCGACCTGCGCCTTGCGCTCATTTCTCCAGTCCCACTTCCGCCACCCTTCGATATTCCGGCCCAGAAGATTTGAGGATGCTCTGCCAGAGCACGACATGGCTCACCGTGAACACGGGCCAATCCCTCTTCAAATCAACCAGCAGACCCGGCCAATCGTCGCTTCGCATGGCGGTCTTGACCCGCGCCACGGTCAGATGCGGGAAGAAGGGTTTCGACTCGGCCACAAAACCGGCCTTCACCAATCCACCATCAAGCTCCTCGAAATACGCCGCGCATTCCTCGCGCCCCTGACACAAACCGACCCAGACCACACGCGGCGCGCCTTGTGGAGGAAAAAAGCCGCCCGCGCCCCCCTGCGCATCGAAACTTCCCCGAGCCGCCTCCCGCATCGCCTGGACAATGGCCGGAGCCTTTTCCTCGTCCACTTCGCCCAGAAACTTGAGCGTCACATGAGCCAGTTCCGGCCGCACCCATGACACCTTCGAGATCAGGCGCTTTTTCCAGGCCGCTTGAATCCTGCCAATGATTTGCGCGTACTCGCCGGGAAGGGGGATGCCTAAGAAGAGACGCATGGATACCGCTCCGATAGATTTTCATCGCGCCGCCGAAAAGGCATGGATCCCCGCCTGCGCGGGGATGACACCGTGGTGGGGGGGAGGCTTCACCAGGAATGAACGAATGCCAGATGTGAGTGCTCTCTTTCCATACTTCCTTCCGCGCTGCCGCCAAGCGTGGGCGGGGTTGGGCGGAGACGGGGCGGCGACTGTCTGACCGAGCCAGGCATCGTTTGTTTCCCCGCTGCTGGTCCGCCCAAAGCGCATGTCGATGTTCTCTGCACGCAGCGGGGAAGCATTACGAGGCCGGCGAGGGAGTTTCGACGCTCCGTCTCCGCCCAACCCCGCCCACGCGCCCACCGGCCAAGTGCCGACTCCAAAACTGACTCCAACTCCGGTTCCGACCAAGCGCCAACTCAATTCACACTCGCGCCTTAAAGCACCGTCTCCCCCTCCTGCCCGGCATACGCTTCCACAAGCTCCCACAGCGTCCGCACGCCGAAACCGGTCCCGCCGGGCCGGAAAACCGACGCATTCTCGTCCGTCCAGGCCGGTCCGGCGATGTCCAGATGGGCCCAGTCCACGCTTTCGGGCACGAAATTCTTCAAGAACATGGCCGCATAGATGGCCCCGCCCTCGCGTGTGGCGATGTTCTTCAGGTCCGCCACTTCACCCTTCAGCGGCACGCCGTACTCCTTCCAGAGCGGCATGGGCCAGAACCTCTCGCCCACCCGGCTGCCGCTTTCGCGGATGCGCTGATCCAGTTCCGCCGTGGTGGCGAAGACGGCGGCGACCTTGGTACCCAGGGCCACAAGGCAGGCTCCGGTCAGGGTGGCCAGATCGACCAGGATCTCGGGCTCGAAGCGCGCGCTGTAGGCCAGGGCGTCGGCCAGGATGAGGCGGCCCTCGGCGTCGGTGTTCAGGATCTCGATGGTTTTGCCGTTCATGGCCGTGACCACGTCGCCGGGCTTGGTGGCCCTGCTGCCCGGCACGTTCTCTGTGCACGGCAGGAGCCCGACGACGCGCCGCCCTCCTCCGGCCTGGCCCATGGCCTTGAACAGACCCAGGATGGCGGCGGCCCCGGCCATGTCCCCTTTCATTTCATGCATCTTGGCGGAAGGCTTGAGGGAGATGCCGCCAGTGTCGAAGGTCACGCCCTTGCCGACGAAGACCAGGGGCCTCGCCTCGCTGCCAGGCATCGAATCGAGCACGATGAACCGGGCGGGAGTGTCACTGCCGCGAAAAACCGAGGCGAAGGAGCCCATGCCCATGCCCACGATCTCCTCCGGGCCGAAGACCTGCACGCCAAACCCGAACTCCGAAGCCAGTTCACGGGCAACCCCGGCCAGATATTCGGGAGTGGCCACGTTGGCCGGGGTGTTGACCAGATCACGGGCCAGACCGACCCCGTCGGCCACGGCCAGGGCCCGGGCCACTTTTGCCTCCATGTCCTCCTCGTCGCTCCAGACCGCCAGACACGCGGGGCAATCCTCCTCGCCGGGATCGGACTTGAAGGCCACAAAGCGATACCCGGCCAGCCGCGCGGCCACGACGCACTCCAGCGTCAGGCCTTCGGCCAGCTCCAAGCGGTCCAGATGCTCGGAAGACACCGCCAGGCAGGACAATTCCTGACTGGCCGCGGCCCGCACCGCCGTACCCACGGCGGCGCGGAACCCGTCCAGATCGAGGTCCTCGGCCTTGCCCAGGCCCACCAGCAGGCAGGCTCCGCCCGCTGCCGAGCACAGCCGGGTCCGCCCGGCCTTGCCGGAAAAAGAAATCTCCGGATCAAGCCCGATAAGCCGTGCGCGATCCTGATCCGCTCTGTCCCATCCCTTCCCTTCGGAACGAAACATGAGCAGCACGGCATCTTTCAACTCGCCACCATCCCGAAATACATGTATATTCACGGCAACCTCGTCAGTATGAAATATTTGAATGCTTCCCAAACGCAATAGGTCTCTTGAGAACGAGAGTAAAGACGGTTGCCAGACGCCGCAAAGGAACTATCTGTAACTTCAAATATTATCAGGAGTTGAAGCATGGAACAAAGGCGGACTGTCGCCGTCCTCGGAGCCACGGGGTACATAGGAGGCCGTCTGGTCTCGGCGCTGCTGGAGCGCGGCTGGAATGTCCGCGCGGTGGGACGCAATCCGGAAAAGCTGCGCTGCCGCCCTTTCGCCGCCCATCCGAACGTGGAACTGGTCCAGGCCGACGCACTGGATCAGCCGGCGCTGACCGAGGCGCTACGCGGATGTCACGCGGCATACTATCTGGTCCATTCCATGTATCCCGGCGTGAAGAATTTCGAGGATCGCGACAAGCACGCGGCCATGATCATGCGCGACGCGGCCCGGGAGGCCGGTCTTGAACGGATTCTCTATCTGGGCGGGCTTGGCGACACGGACAAGGATTTGAGCGAGCATCTCAAATCGCGCATGGAGGTCGGCGAGATCCTCGGCAGCGGTCCGGTTCCGCTGACCTGGCTGCGGGCGGCCATGATCATCGGTTCGGGCAGCGCGTCTTTTGAGATCCTGCGCTACCTGGTGGACCGCCTGCCGATCATGGTCACCCCGGCCTGGGTCAAGTCCCTGTGTCAGCCCATCGCCGTGACCAACGTGCTCGAATACCTGGTCGGCTGCCTGGAGCATCCAGAGACCGCTGGCCGCACTTTGGACATCGGCGGCCCGGATGTCCTCAGCTACCGCGATCTTTTCGACATCTATGCCCGCGTGGCCGGACTGCGGCCGCGCATCATCATCCCGGTGCCCGTGCTCACGCCCAAGCTCTCCTCGTACTGGATCCAGATGGTCACTCCGGTCCCGTCCAGCCTGTCGCGCCCCCTGGCCGAAGGACTGCGCAACAAGGTCGTGTGCCGCGAAAACAGCATCCGGGAGCTTGTTCCGACCCGCCTGCTCGGCTGCGAAGAGGCCATCGCGAGGGCTCTGGACCGCACGGTCCGGCACGAGGTGGAGACCTGCTGGTCCGACGCGGGCCTGCAGCGCGTGCCGGAATGGATCGACTGCGGCGACGCACCCTACGCCGGAGGGACAGTGCTGGAATCGGCGCACACCCTGACCCTGGCCGCCACCCCGGCCCAGATCTGGAACGTGATCGTCCGCCTCGGCGGCGACGAGGGCTGGCTGTATGGAAACTGGATGTGGAAAATTCGCGGAGTGGCCGACAAGCTCATCGGGGGCCCGGGCCTGCGTCGCGGGCGGCGCGATCCCGAGGACCTGCGCGTCGGTGACGCCCTGGACTTCTGGCGGGTGCTGGTGGTCGAGGAAAATCGCCGCCTGCGCCTGCTGGCCGAAATGAAGCTGCCGGGCGAAGCGCTGCTCCAGTTCGACATCGACGAAGAGGGCCAAGGCCGCACCAGGCTGACCCTGCGCGCCCGTTTCCTGCCCCGGGGGTTGTGGGGTATCATGTATTGGTACCCGCTCATACCCGTGCACGGACCGCTTTTTCGGGGCATGCTCACGGCCCTGGCCCGCAAAATCGGGGGCAAAATTCTTTTCGGACCCGTTACCCCGCCCAAGGAGGGCTCGCAATGCCGACTTTGACCACCCAACCGCATTTCGAAGAGACCACCATGGCCGATCCCGCAGTCCGCAAAACCCTGGAAGACATCCTGACCGGGCAACGCTCGGGAGTCCTGGCCACATCGTTCATGGACATCCCCCTGTGCAGCCAGATGGCCTTCGCGGCGGCGGATGACCTGCGCACCGTAATTGTCGTGACGCCGCGCCAAAGCGCGAAATACGACAACATGAGCGCCAACCCCAACGTGTCCTTCCTGGTCAGCACGGCCCGCAACGAACCTTCCGATCCGGCCAGCGCCCAGGCCCTGACCGTGACGGCGTTCGCCACCGAACTCGACGGGGAACGCAGACACAAGGCGGTGACCCTTTTTTCGGACAGGCACCCGAACTTGAGCGCCTTCGCGGCCTCGGAGGACAGCGCGGTGATGGAACTCAAAGTCGACAGCTACTGCCTGGTCAACAACTTCCAGCGCCTGACCCGCATCGGCCTGGGATGACGGCGCTGGCCCCCGATTCTGGACAGGGGGCCGATATTGGTGAATATTTCAAAACGTAGCTCAGCCGAGGAATTTTCACGCGGCGTTTCGACAAGGAGAACATCATGAACCGACCCATCCGGCTGGGAGTCAGCCGTTGTCTGCTCGGGGACAAGGTCCGCTATGACGGGGGACACAAGCACGACCCCTTTCTGACCAAGACCCTGGGTGAATATGTGGAATATGTCCCGGTCTGTCCGGAGGTGGAATGCGGTCTGCCCATTCCTCGTGAAGCCCTGCGTCTGGTGGGCGACCCGGATTCCCCGCGCCTGGTGACCCAGAAGACCCGTGTCGATCACACCAAGCGCATGCAGGATTGGGCCGCCGGTCGCCTGGCCGAACTGGAAAACGAGGGCCTGTGCGGCTTCATCTTCAAGAGCAAGTCCCCATCCAGCGGCATGGAGAGGGTCAAGGTCTATTCGGAATCGGGCAATCTCGCGGGGCAATCGGTGGGCATCTTCGCGCGCATGTTCATGAAACATTTTCCGCTCCTGCCGGTGGAGGAGGAAGGCCGCCTGCACGACGTGCACCTGCGCGAAAATTTCATCGACCGCATCTTCGTGCTGCGCCGCTACCGCGACATGCTCAAGGGCGGCCAGAGCCTGGGCAACCTGATCACCTTCCATACGCGGCACAAGCTCCAGCTCCTGGCCCACAGCCCGGAGATATACAGGGCCATGGGCCGCCTGGTGGCTGGCGGCAAGTCCATGCCCAAGGAGCAGCTTTTCAAGAATTACCACGAGCACCTCATGACGGCCATGCGCATGAAGGCCACTCCGCCCAAGCACCGCAACGTGCTCCAGCATATCATGGGCTACTTCAAGAACGATCTGCTCCCGGACGAGAAGCAGGAACTGCTCGACCTCATCAACCAGTACGCGCACGGCGTGCTGCCGCTCATTGTGCCCGTGACCCTGCTCAACCACTATGTGCTCAAGTACGAGGAATTCTATCTGCAGGACCAGACGTACCTGAAACCGCACCCCATCGAGCTCAAACTGCGCAATCACGCCTAGGCAAAACCCAGGAGGCCGGCATGCCCAACGCCTATGAGATCATCAGCCGCTTTGACCCGGAATTTCCGCGCAAGCGGGCCGGACAGCTCCTGACGGACACCACGGAATTCATGAGCATCACCTACGGCGATGTCATCGATCTGAACGGCAGATATTATCTGGTGCTGCGGGACGAGAAGGAACGCAGCTTCGGAGTGGAAGACCCCAAATACTGGGTCAAGCGTTGCCGGGAACTGTCCACCGGGGAACGGAAAATCCTGAAGCTGGTTTTTTACGAGCGCTTTCCGGTGTCCATGGGCAGCATGGAGATCGAGTGTTTCCGCAGCCCGCGCAAGGAGGCGCGCATCCTCGACCTGGTCAGGGGGGATTGGCGCTTCATGCAGGGCTATTCCCACGACGATGCGGCCGGAAACAACGTGCGCGTCCTCGACGTGGTCAAGGGCGATCTGCTTTCCCTGCACATCGACCGCCTGGAGGCCGACCACAGAACCTACTTCTTCGAAATGCTGCCGGACATTCTGGAAAAATTCGCCGAATCCTGCCGAGCCATCGACTTCCTGCACCGGCACGGGGAAAACCACGGCGACATCCGGCGTGACCACCTCTGGCTGGAACAGGGCACGGGCAACTACGTCTGGATCGATTTCGACTACACCTACGAATTCCAGGAAAACCCGTGCGGTCTGGACATTTTTGGACTCGGCAACCTCCTTTTGTACTTGGTCGGCAAGAAATTCTGCACCACCTTCAATATTCCGCGCCCGGATTTCGACGGCAAGGCGGATGTCTCGCTGGAAGCGGCGGATTTCTCCCTGCTGTTCAAGCACCGTCTGGCCAATCTGCGCAAGGTCTATCCTTATGTCCCGCCTTCGCTGAACACCGTGCTCATGCACTTTTCCTGCACTTCCGAAGTGTTCTATTTCACCGTGGCGGAGCTGCTTGAAGACCTTCTTCCCTGCATCGACGAAATTCGCCGCGGGCGAATCACTACGTAAGGAGAGAACATGGACCCGAAAAAAATCCTCATCGCCGTGGACGCTTCGGACAACGCCGCCCGCGCAGTGACCTATGTCGCCGAACTGCTGGGAGGCAGCGCGGACTTTCAGATCACGGTCCTCTACATCGAACGTCCGCCCAACCGGGACCTGTATCCCGACGAGGCGTCCTGGATCGAGGCCGGACAGGCCCAGGAGCTGCGCATCCGCACCTTTCTGCAGCAGGCCAAGTCAAACCTGACCGGGCACGGAATCCCGCCGGACGCGGTGACCATCTCCTACGTCCCGCACTGCCAGTCCCCGGTGAATCCGGCGGCGCAACAGTGCAGCATCGGCACGTCCATCGCCCGCGACATCCTGCAGGTGCAGCAGCAGGGGGACTTCGGCACCCTGGTCATCGGCCGCCGGGGCGTGTCCCGGGCGGAGGAATTTCTTTTCGGCAGCGTGACCACCAAGGTCACCCATCTGGCCAAGGACTGCACCGTGTGGGTTGTGCAATAATTCAAGGAGGAAAAATGCCCTGCATCGAACTGGCGACCAACGTACGCATCCAGGACAAGAACAGGCTCATGCGGTCCCTTTCCGACTGCGTCTGCACCGGACTGTGCAAGGCGGAAACCTACATGATGGTCATCGTCAGGGACGCGGAAACCATGTTTTTCGGAGGCAATGACGAACCCGTGGCGCACGTGACCCTGCGTGCGCTGGGACTCAAGGAAGAGCTGATCCGGAAGCTGGCCGGGGAATTGACCGCGCTCATGCAGGCGGAACTGGGCATCGAGAGCCAGCGCGTCTACATCGTGTTCATGGATGCGGATCCCGGCAAGTGGGCCTGGGACGGACGCACCTTCGCCTGACCGGACGTCTTGCCTGCCGCGGAGGCCTCGTGTAAAGGAGCCGGGCGCCGGGACGGTGAAGTTCCGGCATCACAACGCGAGGTATCCATGACAGAAAAGAACTACGCCCAGAGCATCGCCGGCGACCTGTTCCACATGATCGAGTCCGCCCGGGAACAAGGCGTGAACGTGGACGCGGGCTTTCGCAACCAGGCCATGTCCAGCCCGAGCATGACCCTGACCTACATGTTTTTGACCAAGAACGACCTGCTCAAGGTCCCGGCCCTGCCCGCCCAGGTCAAGCAGCAGGTCCGCCGCTCCAACGCCATGGCCGTCATCGAGCTGGCGAACGCCAAAGGCGTGAAGCAGACTGCGGGCATCCACCTGATCTGGTCCAGCGCCAAGGCCTGCTCCGCGATCGAGTCCGAAACCCAGATGCTCGACGGCATCCAGATTCAGGGCCTGGCCGCCTTCACCGCCCAGATCAAGGCCACGCTCAGAAACGACATTCCGCGCACCATGGACCAGCAGGTCCCGGCCGACGCAGAGTAGGGGCGCGGTCCGACCCGCTGGGCTCGCATTCGCCTTCCGGAGATTTCCATGCTTTTGAAACTCTGCCTTTCGACGCTGATCTGCGCCTTTATCGGCTGGATCACCAATTTCATCGCCATCAAGATGCTCTTCCATCCGCGCCGCCCGGTGCGGATAGGCAGCCTGACCGTGCAGGGCATTTTCCCCAAACGCCAGAAGGCGCTGGCCATGAACCTGGCCGCGGTCATCGAAGGCGAGCTGTTGTCCCACGACGACATCCAGAGCGCCATGCTCCGCCCCGAATTCGCGGCCAAGCTCAAGGACAGGATCGAAGACGGCTTTGCCGAATTCCTGTCCAAGCGTCTGGGAACCCTGAATCCCATGATCGCCATGTTTCTGGACGGCCCCATGATGGACAAGATCAAGGGACTGCTGGACAAGGAACTGGATCGCATCGTGCCCGGCCTGCTTGAAACCGCGACCACGGAGCTGGAGAATTCCCTGGATTTCAGGAAGCTCATCCAGGACAAGATCGAAAACCTGTCCATGGAGCGCCTCGAAGTCCTGCTCATGTCCATCATGGCCAAGGAATTCCGGTTCATCGAGGTGGTGGGAGCGGTGCTCGGCGCCATGATCGGGCTGATCCAGGGTCTGATTTTCTTCTGATGCCAACACGAGAGGAAGAAGCCATGCCAATATTCGAATTCAAATGCGCCAAATGCGGGCTGTGTTTCGAGGAAATCCTTCCTTCCGACCACGAACGCAATCCGCCCTGCCCAAAGTGCGAAACGGACAAGGATGTGGAAAAACTCCTTTCCGCCTGCGTCCAGCACTCCGGAACGGCACCCCGGACATCGGGTTGCGCTCCCGGAAGCGGCTTTTCCTGAGGCTAAAGGCGGGGCCCGTGCGGCCCCTTTCACTCCCCGATGATCTTGACCAGCACCCGTTTTCTTCTGCGCCCGTCGAACTCCCCGTAAAATATCCGCTCCCAGGTCCCGAAATCGAGCCGCCCGCCGGTCACGGCCACGACCACCTCGCGCCCCATGATCTGCCGCTTCATGTGCGCGTCGGCGTTGTCCTCACCCACGTTGTGGCGATACTGGGAGACGGGCTCGTGGGGAGCCAGCTTTTCCAGCCATTTTTCGTAGTCGTGATGCAGACCGGACTCGTCGTCGTTGATGAAGACCGAGGCGGTGATGTGCATGGCGTTGACCAGGACCAGCCCTTCCTGGATTCCGCTCTCGGCCAGGCACTGTTCGACATCTCCCGTGATGTTGATGAAGGCCCGGCGCGAAGGCGTCTGGAACCAGAGTTCCTTGCGAAAACTTTTCATGGATTCCTCCCGCGTTGTCACCCATTCCTAACCCTCGCGCCGTCGTGATTCAAGGACGGCGTCAATCTCCTTTCGACCAGGAAACTTGCGTATCGACGTTGACCCAAAGCCCGCTCCCTGATATTGGTAGGACCAATTTCCATGTCAACAAAGGAGCAGCCCATGACTTACGTTCCTGTCGGCGGATTGCACGTCGCCAAACCACTTCATGACCTGATACGCCAAAAAGCCGCGCCCGGAACCGGCGTGACGGACACAGCCTTCTGGGCCGCCCTGGAAAAAATCCTGCACGACCTGTCTCCGCGCAACCGCGAGTTGCTGGCCAAGCGCCAGTACCTCCAGGACACCATCGATTCGTGGCACAAGCGGCACAAGGACGGCCCCCATGACGCCGTAGCCTACGAGCAGTTTTTGCGCGAGATCGGCTACATCGTGCCCGAGGGTCTGCCCTTTTCCATAGGCACCGGCGGCGTGGACCCGGAAATTTCCTCCATCGCAGGCCCGCAACTGGTCGTCCCGGCCACCAACGCCCGCTACGCCCTGAACGCGGCCAACGCCCGCTGGGGCAGCCTCTACGATGCCTTGTACGGGACGGACGTGCTCTCCGAAGAGGACGGCGCGACACGGGCGGGAGCATACAACCCCGTGCGCGGAGCCAAGGTCATGGAATTCGCGGCCCGCTTCCTGGACAAGGCCCTGCCCCTGGCCCAGGGCAGCCATGTGGATGTCCAGGAATACCGGCTGGTGCCCAAGGGCAAAGGCGCTGAGGTGGAGATCCGTTTGCCGGACGGCGTGACCGCGCTGCGAAATCAGGAGGCCTTCGCCGGGTTCGCCCCCGATATCCTGTTGTTCAGGAACAACGGGCTGCACATCGAACTGCATTTCGACCGGAACCACCCCGTGGGCAAGGCCCATCCCGCAGGCGTCAAGGACGTGGTGCTGGAAGCGGCCATGACGACCATCGTCGACTTCGAGGATTCCATCGCCGCCGTGGACGGCGAGGACAAGGCCCAGACCTACGCCAACTGGCTCGGGCTCGTGCGCGGCGACCTGCAGGCCTCCTTTCCCAAGGGCGGCAAGACCGTCAGTCGCGCCATGAATCCCGACCGCCTCTTCACCGCTCCGGACGGCGCGACGCTGACCCTGCCCGGCCGCAGCCTCCTGCTGGTCAGGAACGTCGGACACCTCATGACCACGAACGCGGTGCTGCTGGGCAACGACGAGGTCTTTGAAGGCATCCTCGACGCCATGGTCACAGGCCTGGTCGCCCTGCACGATCTGCAAGGCCTTGGCTCCCTGCGCAACAGCCGCGCGGGCAGCGTCTACATCGTCAAGCCGAAGATGCACGGCCCCGAGGAAGTGGCTTTCGCCTGCGACCTGTTCAACCGCGTGGAAGACGCCCTGAACCTGCCCCGCCACACCATGAAGATCGGGATCATGGACGAGGAACGACGCACCTCGGTCAACCTGGCGGAATGCATCCGCGCGGCCAAGGACCGGGTCATCTTCATCAACACCGGATTCCTGGACCGCACGGGCGACGAGATCCACACCAGCATGGAAGCCGGCCCCATGGTGCCCAAGGCGGCCATGAAGAACGCAAGCTGGATTCTGTCCTACGAGGACTGGAACGTGGACACGGGCCTGGCCTGCGGCTTTTCGGGAAAGGCCCAGATCGGCAAGGGCATGTGGGCCATGCCGGACCGCATGAAGCAGATGGTCGAGACCAAGCAGGCCCACCCCCTGGCCGGGGCCAACTGCGCATGGGTGCCGTCGCCAACGGCCGCGACCCTGCACGCCATGCATTACCATGAAGTGGACGTCTTTGCCCGCCAGAAGCAGCTGCTCGGCAAAAAAAGAGCCGGGCTGGAAGCCCTCCTGACCCTGCCCCTGCTGGACCGCGAGCTCTCGCCCGAGGAGATCCAGCGCGAACTGGACAACAACTGCCAGGGCATCCTGGGTTACGTGGTGCGCTGGATCGACCAGGGCGTCGGCTGCTCCAAGGTGCCGGACATAACCGATGTCGGACTCATGGAAGACCGGGCCACCCTGCGCATCTCAAGCCAGTACATCGCCAACTGGCTGCATCACGGACTGTGCAGTCTGGAGCAGGTCCGCGCCACCCTGGAACGCATGGCCGCCGTGGTCGATCGTCAGAACCAGGATGATCCGGCCTACCGCCCAATGGCCCCGGATTTCGATGCCAGCGTGGCCTTCCAGGCCGCGTCCGACCTGATCTTCAAGGGCCGCGAACAGCCCAGCGGCTATACCGAGCCCATCCTGCACGCCAGAAGAAGGGTACGCAAAGCCAAGTAACCAAACGGGCGGGCGGG